>DATLSF010000001.1:0-5190 GCA_035534335.1 Acidimicrobiales bacterium
GGCCACCCGTCTCGTCGTGGCGGAGGAGGTGGGATTTGAACCCACGGTGCCCGTAGACACAGCAGTTTTCGAGACTGCCCGATTCGGCCGCTCTCGCACCCCTCCGTCGGCGAGTCTACCGCGAGGTTCCTGCACTCTCCGGGTCGAGGGTCGCACGTCAAGACACCCCGTACAGTTTCCTGCGAAGGCGGTGTCGTGGACGATCCGAAGGTCGATGAGGGACATATGCGCGTTGCTCTCGACGCCGCTCGCGATGCGGCCGCTCACGACGACGTGCCGGTGGGCTGCGTCTTGGTCGCCGACGGCGAAGTCATTGCAGTGGGTGAAAATCGCCGCGAGGTCGACGGCGACCCGACGGCGCACGCCGAGATCGTGACCCTGCGCCGCGCGGCGGCCGCGCGATCGGGGTGGCGAATGGACGGCGTCACCGCCTACGTCACCCTCGAGCCGTGTGTCATGTGCGCGGGTGCCTTGTTGGCGGCGCGCGTGGGCCGCGTCGTGATCGGGACGTTGGACGAGAAGGCGGGCGCGGTCGGCTCGCGCTACAACCTTCTCAGTGACCCACGGCTTCTGCATGAAGTCGACGTCACGTACGACGTGATGGCCGACGAGTCGGCGGCGCTCTTGCGGAGTTTCTTCGACGCTCGGCGTCCCTGACCGGTCGGCGATGGCGGCCCAGACGGGTCGATCGGACTCGCCCGGGGTTACGTGGCGGCGTGCTTTAGACGGCCGCCGCCAACAACGCGTCGAGGTAGTAGCGGATCTGGATGGCGACGGCGGCGCCCTCACCGACCGCGGACGCAATCTGCTTGGTCGAGCCCGCTCGAACGTCGCCGGCGGCAAAGATCCCGTCCACACTCGTGCGAAAGTCGTGGTCGGTCAGGATGAATCCGCGATCATCGGTCTCCAGCGCGCCGTTGAGAAACCCGGTGTTGGGGTCGAGACCGACGAAGACGAAGGCGGCGCTGGTGGGCAGCGTCTCGGTGCTTCCTTCGCGCTCGATCGTGACCGACTGCAACTTGCCGTCCTCGTTGGCGTCAAAGGAGAGGAGCTTGGCGTTGCACAAGACCGACATCTTCGGGTGACTCAGCACCTTGTCCTGCAGTAACTTGCTCGCGCTCAGCTCGGGGAGCGCTTGGAGGACCGTGACGTGCTCGGCGAACTGTGTCAGGAACAGTCCTTCCTCGAGTCCGCTGTTGCCGCCGCCGACGACGGTGAGCTCAGCCGCCCCGCGGTAGAAGGGCCCGTCGCAGGTCGCGCAGAAGTGCACTCCGGCGCCGATGAGGTCAGCCTCGCCCTTGGCGCCGGTTCGTCGGTAGGTCGATCCGGTGGCCACCAGGACCACCGGAGCCTTGACGTTCTCACCGGTCGACAGGTCAACGCGGATCATCGGTCCGTCGCGACTCACCTTCGTGACGGCGACCGCCGACAGGATCTCCACGCCGTATCGTTCGGCCTGGCGAGTCATGCGGTCGGCCAGCTCGGTGCCGCCGACGCCTTCGGGGAAACCAGGGTAGTTGTCGAATCGCTCCGTGACGCCGGCCTGCCCGCCCGGCGCGGACCGCTCGACGATCAGGACCTTGAGGTTCTCGCGCGCGCCGTAGATCGAGGTCGTGAGGCCGGTCGGGCCACCTCCGACGACGACCAGGTCGTACTCGCAACGCGTCGCGGCTCGCGTCAACCCCACCGCGTCGGCGAGCTCGTCGTTGGACGGTTCGGCCAGGTGCGAGCCGTCCGGTAAGACGATGGTCGGGATGATCAGCTTGCCGTCGTTTCTCTCCTCGTCGACCGCGGTCTGCTCGGGGTGCTCTTCGAGGTCGATCCAGGTGAAGGGCACGCGGTGCGTGGTGAGGAACTGCTTGGCCCGCGTGCAGTCGGGGCACCACGACGCGCCGTAGACGACAATCGGAGAATCGGGCGATACGGTCACGGGGTCTCCTCGTCGGCGCGGAACTGCCGGTAGAGATCGACCAGGCCGTCGAGCACCTCGGGGGAGAGGTCCTCGAGTTCGACCCGGCCACTTACGGCGATGGTGGCGCGCAGTTGCGCCAAGTACTCGGTGCACGCGTCGCAGTTGGCCAGGTGGCGCTCGAGACGTCGGCGGTCGCGCCGCGACAGGCCACCGTCCACGTAGTCGCTCATGAGTTCGACGGCCTGGCGGCAGACGAGGGGTGGGGGCAGCAGTCTCATGTTGTCGCCTCTCTCATTGCCGTCTCCACCGCGTCTCTCACCTTGGCTCGTCCCCGGTGTAGGACAACGCGCACGTTGCCCTCGGAGAGTCCGGTCAGTTGCGCCACCTCCTCAGTGGATAGTCCTTGGACGTCGCGAAGCGTTACGACCGTCTGCTGGGGCTCGCCTAGGTCAGTGATCGCGGTGCGCACAGTGGCCAACAGCTTCCCGTCGTCGAGTCGAGAGTCGACGCCGTCGGTGAAGGGGACTGGCGGGTCTCGCCAGACGCCTGCCTGGTCGAAGCGCTGAGCCATCACGGTGGGTCCGGCGTCGCCGACCGCCACCGGGATCGTGCGCGACTCGCGCACGCCGATCGTGCGCGCCCGGTTCGCGCAGATGTGCAGGAGCCACGTCTTGAATGAGCTGCGCCCCTCGAATCGATCGACGCCGCGCATCACGGCGATCCACGTCTCCTGGGCCACGTCCTCCGCACTCGCGTCGCTAGCGACGTAGTAGCGAGCCAGACGCACGAGCGCCGGGTGATATCGGCGCACGAGCTCGGTGAAGGCTCCCTCGTCACCCCCGCGGAGGCGCTGGAGCAGCTCGGCGTCATCCACGCAGAGACAGTAGCGACCAGGTCGCCTGTAACGCGGCTCGAGTCGGCGGGACCGTTCTACGGCACCAACGCCAAGACAAGGAGAACCCCCCATGAAGAGAACCCGACTACTGCGGATTGCGGCAGCGACCAGCCTGACGGCCGGTGTTGCCCTCGTGACGACCGGCTCACTAGCCGGCGCCGCGACGAACGCCCCGGCCTCGACCGGCCACGCGGTCTTTATCGAGACCGACCAAGCAACCAATACGGTGCTCGCATACCAACGCGCCAACGACGGCACGCTCACCTTCGCTGGCTCCTACGCGACGGGCGGCACTGGAGAGTCCGCGGCGGGCGCCGCGGCCGATCCCTTGGCCAGCCAAGGTGGACTCACCCTCGTCGACCAAAATCGAGAGCTCCTCGCCGTCAACCCCGGATCGGACACGGTGTCGGTGTTCTCCGTGAATGGCGCGACGCTGCAACTGATCCAGCGGGTGCCCTCGGGCGGCGACTTCCCCGACTCGGTGACCAGCCACGGTGACTTGGTCGCGGTCCTCAACGCAGGTGGTCTGGGCTCCGTCGCCGAGTTCTCACTGCGCGGAGGGACGTTGACGGCAGTTCCCAACTCGGTGCGCTCGCTCGGTCTCAACAACACGACGCCACCCAACTTCGTGCACAGCCCCGGCGAAATCGGGTACAGTCCGAACGGCCGCTTCCTGGTCCTGACGACCAAGCAGTCCGCCAACACCTTGGGCGTGGCCAACGCGTACGACGTGTTCGGCGTCGGTGCGGACGGCTCGCTGTCCGCGTCACCGACCGTGACGCCCGCCCAGCACGCTAACCCGTTCGCCTTCACCTTCGACACAGTCGGGCACCTGGTCGGGACAGAAGCTGCGGGTAGCTGGATCAGCACCTACACGATCAACTCCGACGGGTCGCTGACCGCTCTCGGCTCGGTGTCCGACGGACAGGGTGCGCTGTGCTGGGTCTCCAGTGCGCGCGGTGTCTTCTACGGCTCCAACGCCGCTAGTGCGAATGTCAGCTCCTTCACGGTCTCGCCCCAGGGAGCGCCCTCGCTGCTCGCTCAGGTCGCGGCCAACACCCACCCCGGCACGACGGACTCCGCGGCGTCGCCCGACGGTCGGTTCCTCTACGTCGAAGGTGGTGGAAGCGGAGCGCTCGACGTGTTCGCCGTGAACCAGAACGGGTCGCTCGACAAACTGCAGACGGTGTGGGGCCTTCCCACGCCGTTCGAGGGCATCGCCGCGAGCTAAAGAGGTTCGCGTAATACAGTGACACAACAGTCCCCAGTGTGGGAGACTGACGTCATGACCACACGCCCTCGCGTCAGCACACGCACAAGGTCCCGAGCCGTGCCCCGTGACTTCGAGGCAATGGAACGTCGACGAAGGCGCGCGGGCAAGATGTTCGACGCGGGCAAGTCCCAGGCCGACGTGGTGAGAGAGCTCGAGGTGTCACGCCAGAGCGCGAGTCGCTGGCACGCCGACTGGGCCCGGGGGGGCACGCCCGCGTTGCGCGGCGCCGGCCGAGCCGGCCGCCTGCCGCGACTGAACCAGCACGACCTCACGAGGGTCGAACGCGAACTCTTGAAGGGGCCACCGGCGAACGGGTATCCCACTGACCTGTGGACGCTAGCCCGCGTGGGCGAGGTCATCGAGCGCGTGACCGGCGTCTCTTACCACCCCGGTCACGTCTGGCGGATCCTCACGAGGCTGGGCTGGAGTCGCCAGCGTCCGGCTCGTCGCGCCCTCGAGCGCGACGACGCGCAGATCGAGCACTGGGCCAAGGTCGAGTGGACCCGGGTAAAAAAAACGCCCAACGCCGCAAGGCGTGGATCATCTTCCAAGACGAGAGCGGGTTCAGTCTCCTCCCCTCGGTGAGAGCGACCTGGGCGAGACGCGGACGCACCCCGGTGCTGCGCCACCACCTCTCGAACTGGAAGCGCCTGTCGATGTCGGCCGCCCTCGGTTACGACCCGCGGGGAGGAGAGGCGTGGCTGGTCTTTCAGATGATCCCCGGCACCTACAACGACGTCGCGCTGATCGACTTTCTCACTCAATTACGCGGGCACCTGGGCACCGACAAGGCGACTCTGATCTGGGACGGCCTGCCCGCGCACCGGTCCAACGTGATGCGAGCCTGGCTAAGGACCCAGCGGCACTGGCTCGTCGTCGAACGCCTGCCCGCCTACGGCCACGACCTCAATCCGGTCGAGCCCGTGTGGGGCAACCTCAAGTCCCGCGAGCTCGCCAACCTCTGTCCCGACACGATTGGCGAGGCCGCCGCCCACGCCGACGTCGGTCTCGAGCGGATCGGCTCTGACACCGAACTGTGCTATTCGTTCCTGCGCCAGTGCGGCCTCGCTCTGTGACCAATCTGTCACTCTATTATACGAACCTCTTTAG
>DATLSF010000002.1:0-25355 GCA_035534335.1 Acidimicrobiales bacterium
TCAAGTGGTAGCCGGCGGAGCGGTGTTCCATCCCGCAACTTCGTCTAAGAATCCAGGAATGGAGAGGCTGGGGGTGACGCCTTCGAGCAAGTTGCTCCACTCGACGATGGACGGAGCTGTGTAGAGCGGTCGAACCCAAAAATTGCGGAGCACCGCTTGATCCATCTGAAGCCAAGTGGTGGTCGCCGCAGCGGAATTGAAGTTGGAAATGGCATTGTCAAAGAGTGTGGTGACCGGTGCGGAACGGAAACCGCTGAGGTAGGAGTCGGCGAACGCGGGACCACTCCACGAGCGCGCCGCCACCGACGGGGTCGTTACCGTGGGCTTCGCGAAGATCGCGACGTCGGCGTAGTTGGTCGCCGACGCCTCCGCCGCCGACACGTCGCTGGCGTCGTGCACCACGGTGGCCGAAATGCCCGCCGCGGCCCACTGCTTGACCACGGCGGCGGTCGTCGTTCGGTCGATCTCGCTCGGGCCGGTGATCACCCGCAATGTCAGCCTCTTCCTCGTAGCGTTGAGCCAGTGATGACCCGATCGGTGAAAGCCCAGATCGTTCAGCTCCGCGTACGCACAGGTGAGGCAGTCGGCCAATCCGTTGGACTCCGGGGAGGTCGTCGACGTGATGGTGGTCGACGTTGTCGGAACTCCGCCCTGGGCGCCGGGATAGGCACTCTGGCCCTGGGAGAACAGGATCGATGCCGCCACTGACGGCGAGAACGTGATCGAACCCCAGAGCCGATTGATCAGTGATTGGCGATTGATCGACCAGCTGAGCGCCTTGCGCATGTTGATCGACCGGGTCAGAGGTCGACTGGGCGCGAAGCTGATGACCTCGATGTTGCTCGAGGACCCGAGTCGACTGGCCACCGACGGGCGCGCGCTGAGCGTCTCGAGTACGGGCCGCGACACGACCAGCGAGTAGTTGGCGAAGAGAGTCGACGAACCCGCCGGCACTGACCCCGACGTGACGAGGATGACGTGGCCGAAGCGTGACGCGTTCTGGCGCCATCGAGGATTCATGACCAGGACGACACGATTCGCCGAGGCGCTGACCACTCGGTACGGACCGAGCGACGGCCGACGCACGAGGTTGGCGAGCCCGCATCCCGGGGTCGTCCCCCGGGCCTCCACGTCGCGAAACAGCAGGTTCCAGTCGGCGTACGCGGTGGCGAAGACCGCCGTCACGGTCAGGCCGTCACTGCCCACCGAGAGGGACTGGATGTCGCGATAGCCGTCGCTCGTCACGCTGGGCAGGGAACGCGCACGCTGCCACCACGACACGAGGTCCGACCCGTTGAAGGTGAGGCCGTTGCTCCAGAGCTGGTGCGCGGCGATGGTGTAGACGACGGTCTCGGGCGAGAGCGAGGTCAGCTCGGCCGAGGCGATGGCGCCGCCCTCGCCCACCAGGGTGCCGGTGGGCGAGGTTTGGAACGCCGACGGTCGAATGAGGTCGAGCACGGCGCCAGTGGTGGCGGTGGCGCCGCGATCCAGCACCGAGCAGCCGTTGAACGGCCCCGGCACCGAGACGGTCAGGGTTCGCGCGTTGTCGCCTACTACCGTCGCCGCCCGGGCCCCCAGCGGGGCCAGTGCCGCACAGACGCCAAGAACTACGCCAATGGCCGGCAGGATCCGGCGAACGAACACCGGGACTACTGCAGACGCAGGTCGAGCGTCAAGGTCGCAAACGTGAAGATCAGGGCCACCGCGATCGTGATCCGGTCCAAGTTGCGCTCGACGACCGTCGAGCCCGATGCCGTAGCGCCGAGGCTGCCCCCCATGAGGTCCGAGATGCCGCCGCCGCGTCCCGAGTGCAGCAGCACCAAGAAGATGAGCGCCACCGCCGAGACGGCCTCTATGGCTACAAACGCCCATGTGAACATCGAAAAAACCTCCGGATTAGCGCTGTTTAGCGTAGCAGTCGTTGCAGGCGTGCACGATGGCGAGGAACGAATCCGCGGTGAGACTCGCGCCACCTACCAAGAATCCGTCAACTCCGCCCCCGGTCACCAGTTCGGACGCGTTCTCGGCGTTGACGGACCCTCCGTAGAGCACGCGCAGGTCACTCGCCCCTCGCGCGCTCAACGTGGCGCGCAGATACGAGGTCGTGGCGCGAACCTGTTCGATCGTCGCGCTCACGCCGGTCCCGATGGCCCAGATCGGCTCGTAGGCCACGGTGACGGCCTCGAGCGCGGTGGGCTCGAGCCCCCCCAGTGCGCTGTCGAGCTGGGCGCGCACGAACTCATCTTGGCGACCCTCGTCGCGCACCGTGAGGTCCTCACCCACGCAGAGAACCGCGCGCAGTCCGCCGGCCAGCACGGCGCGCACGGTCGCGGCCACGATGTCATCGCTCATGGCGTAGTTCTGCCGGCGCTCGGAGTGCCCGACGATGACCGACGTCACCCCGAGACGTGACAGCATGCCCACGCTGACCTCGCCGGTGTGAGCTCCGTGGTCGTGCGCGTTCACGTGCTGGGCGCCCACGGCGAGCGGGATCCGTTCGGACTCGACGACCGAGACCACGCTGCGCAGGTCGACGAACGGCGGGGCCACCACCACGTCGGTGTGCTCGGCGGGGGTCGCACGAAGAAGCACTCCGAGCTGCTGGATGAGGTGCACCGCGGCCACGTGGTCGTGGTTCATCTTCCAGTTCCCGATGACCAGGGGACGGCCCGACCGACTTATCACGGGAACGGGCTCTCGCGAAGGGCCCGCAGGCCCGGCAGGTCGCCGAACTCGACGAACTCCAGTGAGGCACCGCCCCCGGTGGAGACGAAGCTCACCTGGTCGGTGAGCCCGAACTGTTCCAGCGCAGCGACCGAGTCGCCACCCCCGACCACCGAGGTCGCGCTCGAAGCGGCCACCGCCCGCGCCACGGCTTCGGTGCCCGCCGCGAAGCGCGGGTCCTCGAAGACGCCCATCGGCCCGTTCCACAGGATGGTCGCGGCTCGTGAGATCACGTCGCAGAAGGCGTCGATCGTCGCGGGGCCGATGTCGAGTCCCACGACGCCGTCGGGAATCTCCTCGCCGAACTGTTGGGCGGCATCAGCACCCCCCCGACCGAAGGTCGAGCCGGCGGGCAGACCGAGCGCGTCGACCGGAATGAGTACTCGGCCCGACGCCAGGAGGTCGCGACACTCATCGAGTCGCGTCGCGTCCAGCAGCGACGACCCCACGCCGTGACCCTGGGCGGCCAGGAAGGTGTAGGCCATGGCGCCACCGACGATGACCGTGTCCGCGCGTTCGACGAGCACTCGCACGATGCCCAGCTTGTCGGCGACCTTGGCGCCACCGACGATGGCCACGAAGGGCCGCGCCGTCGCGTCCAGGAGGGTGCCCAGCGCGGCGACCTCACGCTGGAGCGCGGGTCCGGCGGCGCTGGGCACGACGCTCGGCGGGACCATGATCGACGCGTGCGCACGGTGCGACGCGCTGAACGCCTCGTTGACGTAGTAGTCGAAGCCCGCAACCAAGGCCTCGCCGAACGCGCGGTCGTTCGCCTCCTCGCCCGGGTCAAAGCGCAGGTTCTCCAACAGTTCAACGCCAGGGCAGAGTTGCGCCAGCCTGCGTCGCACCGGTTCGACGCTGAAGTCGGCGACGACCTGGCCGTGGGGTCGGCCAAAGTGTGTGGCGGCCACGACGCGCGCACCGCGCGCGAGCAGGTCCGTCAGCACCGGCTCCACCGAGCGGATTCGAAAGTCGTCGGTCACTTCGAGTCGACCGTCCACCTCGGCCACCGGGGTGTTCAGGTCGACGCGCACGAGCACGCTCCTGCCGGTGAGGTCGCCCCAGCGAGCGAGGTTCGGTAGGCCCGTCACCCCGATCGTCCGACGAAGCGCGTCAGATCGACCAGGCGGCAGGCGTAACCCCACTCGTTGTCGTACCAGCCGAAGACCTTGACCAGGCTCTTTTCGTCGTCGATGCGCTGGACCATCGTGAGCGCCGAGTCGAACGTGCAGCTGGCTGAACTGCCCACGATGTCCGAAGAGACGAGGGGCTCCTCGGAGTAGACCATGATCGACTTCATCGGCCCGTCGGCCGCCACGCGGAACGCCTCGTTGATCTCCGCGACGGTCGTCGAGCGCACGATCGCCGTGAAGTCAGTGAGTGATCCGTCGGGGACCGGTACGCGCAGCGCCGAGCCGTCCAGGCGTCCCTTCATCGACGACAACACCACGCTGGTGGCCCGCGCCGCGCCCGTCGAGGCCGGCACGATGTTGATGGCCGCGGCGCGCGCCCGACGCAGGTCCTGGCGCTCGAGGTCCAGCAGGCTCTGGTCGTTGGTGTAGGCGTGGATGGTCGTCATGAGTCCCGCGTCGATCCCGAAGGCGTCGTCCAGGACCTTGACCATCGGCACGAAGCAGTTGGTGGTGCACGAGGCGTTGGAGACCACCTGGTGACTCTCGGGGTCGTAGGTCTGCTCGTTGACCCCCATGACGATGGTGGCGTCGGCGTCACCGGCCGGCGCGGAGATGATCACCCGCTGAGCCCCGGCGCTCAGATGCGCGGCGGCGGCGGCGCGGGTGGTGAACCGGCCCGTCGACTCGATGACCACGTCCACGCCCAGCTCGCGCCAGGGCAGGGCCGACGGGTCGCGTTCGGCCAGGACCCTGATGACCTCGGTGCCCACGGTCATGCCGTCCTCACCCACTGAGACCGGAATGTCCAGGCGACCGTGCGTCGAGTCGTACTTCAGCAGGTGGGCGTTGAACTCCGGCGAGGTCAGGTCGTTGACCGCCACCACCTCGACATCAGCGGCCGACAGTGACGCGCGAAGGTAGCAGCGTCCGATCCGCCCGAAACCGTTGATCCCTACGCGTACCGCCATTCGCTCTCCTCGAGTCAGGCCTCAGGTCGGCGCCAACGCGGCGACGGCCTGCGCCAATTTTTGCACATCGTGCACCAGGTGATTTTCACCGGCCAGGTCGGCGAGTCGAACGGGCACCGAGCACGAATTCCTCGCGAAGGTGCCGCCTTCGTCGACCAGTACGACGTCGGGCGTGACGCCGTGGCGCATCAGCGCGTCGACGTGGTCCTGCAGGTCGAATCCCGCGGTCTCGGGAACCTGGGGTCGCAGGTTCGCCACGTAGATGGTCGTGGCGCGGCTGCCGGCGAGGGCCTGGAGGATGCCCGGCACCACGCACGCCGCCAGGACGCTCGTGAAGAGCGACCCCGGTCCGATGAGGATCAGGTCGGCGCGCTCGATCGCCTCGACGGCGACGGTGGGCGCGGCCGCGTTCGCCGGTTCCACGCTGAGGTGGCGGATCGACGTGGAGCGCGCGATCTCGGTCTGACCCCGGGTCGAGCCGTCGGGCGTGCTCGCCACCAGCACCACCCCCTCGCGGCTGGCCGGCACGATGGTGCCGCGCACGCCCATGACCTGGGCAACGGCGCGAACTGACTCCTCCAAGTCCCCGGTCGCGTCGATCAGGCCCACCAGCAGCAGATTGCCCACCGCGTGACCAGCCAGCTCGCCCACCGCGAAGCGGTGCTCGAAGGAGGCCGTCAATGGGTTATCCGGGTCGGCCAGCGCCCCCAGGCACTTGCGCAGGTCCCCCACCGCGGCGACGTCGAACATCGCGCGCAGGCGCCCGGTCGAACCTCCGTCGTCGGCCACGGAGACAACGCCGGTCACGTCACTCGACACGAGCGCCAGCGCCCGCAGCGACACGGCGGTCCCGTGGCCCCCGCCCACGGCGACGGCCCTCATCGAGCGATGTCGCGGTGGAAGACGGCGTGGGTCAGGTCGAGACGCCGACGCAGCTCCTCGGCGATGGCCACCGAGCGGTGTCGTCCCCCGGTGCAGCCCACGGCTACCGAGAGGTAGGACTTGCCCTCCTTGGCGAACGCCGGGATCTGCCAGTCCAGCAGCGAGACCACGTCGGCCAGGAAGTGCTGGGCGGGCTCCTGTTCCAGCACGTACTCGGCGACGGCCGGGTCCAGTCCCGAGAGGGGACGCAGCTCCTCGATCCAGTAGGGGTTGGGCAGGAAGCGACAGTCAAAGACCAGGTCGACGTCGCGCGGGATGCCGTTGGCGTAGCCGAAGGAGACCAGTGATACGCGCAGCGAGTCGTGCGAGTCGCTCGCGGAGAATGTCTCGACGATGCGCGCGCGCAGTTGGTTGGTGTTGAGCGGCCCCGTGTCGAAGATCAGGTCGGCCGCGTCACGGATCGAGGCCAACAGCGCGCGCTCAGTCGCAATCGAGTCAATCAACGTGGCCCCCGGGAAGGGGTGACGACGACGGTTTCCCTCGAAGCGGTGGATGAGGACCTCGTCGGGCGCGTCCAGGAACAGGATCTTGACGCTGTCGTGCAGGGTTGAGAGTTCCTTCTCCACCGCCAGCAGCTGGTCGGGCTGGATCTTGCCCGAGCGCCCGACGATGAAGGCGACGCCCGCGTAGTCGAGGGAGCCGCCCGAGGCGAGCTCGCTGACGCGCACCAGCAGCTCGACCGGCAGGTTGTCGATGACGAACCACCCGAGGTCCTCCAACGCGGCCGAGACGGTGGAGCGACCCGCGCCGGACATTCCGGTCACGAGCAGGATCTCACTCATCGTCACTCCCCTTACGCGGCGCCACCGGAGCCGGCGCACGCAAGTGATCGTAGAGCCTCACCGCGACGTCACGAGGCAGCCAGGCCAGCGCGTCGAGCTCCTCGAAGGACGCGTGGCGCAGTGCGTCGAGCGACCCGAACGTCTCGAGCAGACGCTCACGACGAGCCGGACCCAGTCCGTCGACGCCTTCGAGCGTCGAGGCCACCATCGAGCGACCACGCTTGGAGCGATGGAAGGTGACCGCGAAGCGGTGCGCCTCGTCACGAATACGCTGGACCAGGTAGAGACTTTCGGATCCTCGCTCCAGGGCGATCGGCGTGGAGCTGCCGGGGCGGTACAGCAGCTCCTCGCGCTTGGCCAGGGCCGCGAACTCCACGCCCCCGACCTCGGCCTCCTGGGCCGCGCGCTGGGCCGCGTGCAGCTGCGGCAGTCCCCCGTCGAGGATGATCAGGTCGGGACGGCGCGCCGCGACCGACGAACCCTCCTCGTTCCAGTGGCTCAGACGCCGGCGCACCACCTCGGTCATCGCGCCGACGTCGTCGTTGCCCAGGGCCTCGCGCACGTTGAAGTGCCGGTAGTCGCTCTTCTTGGCCAGCGCGTCCTCGAAGACCACCATGGACCCGACGTAGTTCGTGCCCTGGAGGTGGCTCATGTCGAAGCACTCAACGCGAAAGGGCGGCTGGGGCAGGTCCAGAGCCACCCCGAGCTCCTGCAGGGCTCGGCTGCGCACGTTGTGGTCGCTCTGGCGGCGAAGAGAGTCGCGCCCGATGACCGCCAGGGCGTCGGCGCGCGCGAGCTCGAGCACCCTGCGGCGTCGGCCGCGTTGGGGCGCCAGGACCTGGACGGGCCGGCCGCGCCGCTCGGTCAGGAAGTCCACGGCCAGCGCCGTCGCGACCTCGGGATCCTCCACGACGAGCACCGGCGGAACGTCGCTGGCGTCCGGGTAGAGGTCGGGCAGGACCGCCTCAAGCATCTGCGCGGCGTCCTCGTCCATCGAGCGGTCGATGAGGTGCACGGTGCGTCCGATGACGCGCCCGTGGCGCACCCGGAATCGCACGATCGCCGCGCGGCCACCGTTGGTGCCGACCGCGATGACGTCGAGGTCGGAGTGGTCGTCGAGCACGACGCTCTGGTCGCTGGCGGCGCGCTCCAGCGCGGCCAGGGCGTCACGGGCGCGCGCGGCGGCCTCGTAGTTCTGGTCCTTGGCCGCGGTCGTCATCTGCTCGTCCAACAGTCGGCGCAGCGGTCGCACGTCGCCTTCGAAGAAGTGCACCCACGAATCGAGCAGCCCGCGGTACTGCTCGCGGGTGACCGCCTCGATGCAGGGTCCCGAGCACTTGCCGATGTCAAAGAGCAGGCACGGTCGGCCGATGCGCTGCTGGTAGTCGAACTTGTGGCGCGTGCAGGTGCGAAGGGGGAAGGCCTGGACCAGTTCGTCCATCGTCGCGCGCAGGGCCCGCACGTTCACGAACGGTCCGAAGTAGCGCACGCCCTTGACGTGGCGCGCGCGCGTCAGGTACGGCGCGGGGAAGTCCGAGCGCATGTCGAGCGCGACGTACGGGAAGCTCTTGTCGTCCTTGAGCATCATGTTGTAACGCGGCTGATTCTGCTTGATCAGCTCGTTCTCCAGGATCAGCGCGTCAATCTCGTTGGGCGTGACGATCCACTCGAGCGACGTCGCGTCGTTCATCAGCGCCCTCGTTTTGTCCGTCAGCGACTCGGGGCGCGCGAAGTAGTTGGACACGCGCGACGCCAGCGACAGTGCCTTACCCACGTAGATGATGGCCCCGGCGGAGTTTCGAAACAGGTAACAGCCGCTCTGACGCGGTATGCCCGAAGGCTTGACCAGCACTACGCGCTCCTGCGGGCCCTCTCGAGCACCTCGCGCAGCACCGTTCCCGTCGCCGTGGGCAGCGTGGCCACCGTCTCGGGCGTCCCCTCACCCACCACCAAGCCCCCGCGCCGACCACCCTCGGGGCCTAGGTCGATGATCCAGTCGGCGGTCTTGACGACGTCCAGGTTGTGCTCGATGACGAGCACCGTATTGCCCTGGTCGACCAGGCGGTGCAGCACCTCGAGCAGGCGCGAGACGTCCTCGAAGTGCAGCCCCGTCGTGGGTTCGTCGAGCACGTAGAACGTGTGTCCGGTGGGCCGGCGCGCCAGCTCGGTGGCCAGCTTCACGCGCTGGGCCTCGCCACCGGACAGCGTCGGCGCGGGCTGGCCGAGTCGCACGTAGCCCAGACCCACGTCGGCCAGCGTCTTCACGTGGCGCAGGATGGTCGGCTGGCGGTCGAAGAAGTCGAGAGCCTCGGTGACCGGCATGTCCAAGACGTCGGCGATGGACTTGCCGCGGTAGAGGATCTCCAACGTCTCGCGGTTGTAGCGCGCGCCTTCGCACACCTCGCAGTTGACGTACACGTCGGGCAGGAAGTGCATCTCGATCTTGATGGTCCCGTCACCAGCGCAGGTCTCGCACCGGCCGCCCTTGACGTTGAAGGAGAACCGGCCCGGCTGGTACCCGCGGACCTTGGACTCGGGGACCTGGGCGAAGAGCCGGCGGATCTTGTCGAACACCCCCGTATAGGTCGCCGGGTTCGAGCGCGGCGTACGTCCGATGGGCTGCTGGTCGACCGCCACCACCTTGTCGACGTGGTTGACCCCCAGGATCGTGTCGTGCTCGGCGGCGACGGACTTGGCCCCGTTGACCTGGCGCTCGAGCGAGTTGAGCAAGATGGCGTTGACCAGGGTCGACTTACCCGATCCGGAGACGCCCGTCACCGCGACGAACTTGCCCAAGGGGATGCTGACCGTGACGTCCTGGAGGTTGTTGGCGCGCGCGCCCTTGACGGTCAGTCGTTGACCGTCGCCCGAGCGACGCGACGTGGGCACGGGGATCGAGCGGCGGCCGGACAGGTACTGGCCGGTCAGCGACTCGGGGTTGGCGATGAGCTGCTCGTAGGTTCCGGCGTGCACGACGCGACCCCCGAACTCACCGGCGCCCGGTCCGATGTCGACGATGAAGTCGGCCAGACGGATCGTCTCCTCGTCGTGTTCGACCACGATGACCGAGTTGCCCAGGTCGCGCAGGCGCTCCAGCGTGGCGATGAGACGACGGTTGTCGCGCTGGTGCAGACCGATGGACGGCTCGTCGAGCACGTACAGCACGCCGACCAGGTAGCTGCCGATCTGACTGGCCAGTCGGATCCGCTGGGCCTCGCCGCCCGAGAGAGAGGCTGACGCGCGGCTCAGCGTCAGGTAGTCCAGACCCACGTCCATCAGGAAGTTGAGACGCTCGCCGATCTCCTTGATCACCTGGCGCGCGATGGTCTCCTCGCGCGCCGTGAGGGTGAGTGTTCGAAAGAGAGCGACCGCCTCGTCGATGGTGAGCGAGCTCACGTCGGCGATGTTGCGGTCGCCGACCCTGACCGCGAGCACCTCAGGCTTGAGGCGCTGGCCCCGACACGTCGTGCACTCCACCTCGCGCATGTACTGCTCGGCCTGCTCGCGCGACCAGTCACCGTCGGCCTCGCTGCGCTTGCGCTCGAGCCATTCGACGATCCCGTTGTAGGTCGTCTCGTAGGTGCGCACGCGCCCGTAGCGGTTGCGGTAGCGCACCGGCACCGATCGCTTCTCAACCCCGTAGAGCACGAGCTTGCGGTCCTTGGCGCGCAGTTTCTTCCACGGTTTGCCCAGGTCGAAGTCGCCGAGTTCGGCGATTCCGGCGATGAGTCGCTCGAAGTACTTGAATCGCGCGCCGGCCCACGGAGCCAACGCCCCCTCGCTGAGCGAGAGCGACGCGTCGGGCACCACGAGCTCGGGGTCGACCTCGAATCGCGTGCCCAAACCCGTGCACACCGGACACGCGCCGTAAGGAGAGTTGAAGGAGAAGTCACGCGGGGCCAGCTCGGAGAAGCTGATCCCGCAGTCCACACAGGCCAACCTCTCGGAGAACTGCTCGAGCTCGTCGGTGTCGGTGAAGAGGAACGAGACCACACCCTTGGTGAGTTTGAGCGCGCTCTCGACCGACTCGGTCAGGCGCTGGCGGTTCGAGGCCTTCACGGTCAAGCGGTCCAGGACCACGTCGATAGTGTGCTGCTCGTAGCGCGCCAGGTTCAGGTTCTCGCGGTCGGCCAACTCCATCACGTTGCCATCGACGCGCGCGCGCGAAAAACCCTGTCCGGCCAGGTCGCTCAGCAGGGTCGAGTACTCACCCTTTCGACCCTCCACGACCGTGGCCAGCACCATGAACTTCTGACCGGAGGGTCGACTCAGGACCTGGTCGACGATCTGTTGGGGCGTCTGACGGGTCACGGGCTTGCCGCAGTTGGGACAGTGCGGCACGCCGATGCGCGCGAAGAGCAGCCGCAGGTAGTCGTGGATCTCAGTGATCGTCCCGACGGTCGAACGCGGATTGCGCGAGGCCGTCTTCTGGTCAATCGAGATCGCCGGGCTGAGTCCCTCGATGAAGTCGACGTCGGGCTTGTCCATCTGGCCCAGGAACTGGCGCGCGTAGGCGGACAGACTCTCGACGTAGCGGCGCTGACCTTCGGCGTAGATGGTGTCGAAAGCCAATGAGGACTTGCCGGATCCGGAGAGCCCAGTAAAGACCACCAGTCGGTCCCGCGGCAGCTCCACGGATAGGTTTTTCAGGTTGTGAACCCGGGCGCCCTGGACGCGAATCGACTGAGACATAGGGCGAATCTACCGGTCAGGTGTCGCTGAGCAGTTCGTCGAGGGACTGTTCGAGACCCTGACGAAGGAGACTGTGGAGCAGGTCGCGCAAGGTCGCGGCCTCCTCGAAGCGAAGCTCGCGCGCCGCCTCCAACATGGCCTCCTCCACCCGGGTGATCTCGAGATTCAGGTCGTCTGACAGCGGCTCTTCAAGCGAGGTGACCCCGTGGACCTTGTTGCTGGGCTCGGGGGCGGACTCGCTGCGCAATCGACCCAGGATGTCGGCGACGTTCTTCATGATGGTCTGCGGCTCGATGCCGTTCTCGAGGTTGTAGGCGACCTGGACCCGTCGACGGCGTTCGGTGAGCGAGATCGCCTCGCGCATCGAGTCGGTGACGCGGTCGGCGTACAGCACGGCCTCGCCGTTGACGTTGCGCGCGGCGCGTCCGATGGTCTGGATGAGGGCGCTGCGCGAGCGCAGGAAGCCCTCCTTGTCGGCGTCCAGGATGGCAACCAGGGAGACCTCGGGCAGGTCCAGGCCCTCACGCAGCAGGTTGATGCCCACCAGCACGTCGAACTCGCCCAGGCGCAGCGACCGCAGGATCTCGATGCGCTGGATGGTGTCGATGTCGCTGTGCAGGTACTGCACGCGGTACCCGGCCTTGGTGAGGAACTGGGTCAGGTCCTCGGCCATCTTCTTCGTGAGCGTGGTGATCAGACACCGTTCGCCCCGCGCCACCACGACGTCGAGTCGCCCGCGTAGGTCGTCGATCTGGTTCTTCGTGGGCATCACGGTCACCATTGGGTCCACCAGCCCCGTGGGACGGATGACCTGCTCGGCGACCTGGTCGCTGTGTTCCAGCTCGTAGGGTCCCGGGGTCGCCGACACGAAGATCATCTGGGGCACCAGCTCCATGAACTCGTCGAAGTTGAGGGGCCGGTTATCCATGGCGCTGGGCAAGCGGAAACCGTGCTCCACCAGGATCTCCTTGCGCGAACGGTCGCCGGCGTACTGGCCGCGCACCTGGGGCACCGCCACGTGGCTCTCGTCGACCACGACGAGGAAGTCCGCCGGGAAGTAGTCGAGCAGGGTGAAGGGACGCTCGCCAGGCTTGCGACCGTCGAGGTGAGCCGAGTAGTTCTCGATGCCCGAGCAGAAACCCGTCTGCTCGAGCATCTCCAGGTCGTGCTCGGTGCGCGAGCGCAGCCGCTGGGCCTCGAGGAGCTTGCCCTCGCGCGCGAACGTGGCCAACTGGACCTGTAACTCCTCTTCGATCGAGCGAATGGCCCGTTGCAGGGTCGCGGTACTGGTGGCGTAGTGCGACGCGGCGAAGAGCGTGAACTCCTTGACCTTGGCGCGGACCTCGTGGGTCATCGGGTTAAAGAAAGCAATCTCTTCGATCTCGTCGCCGAAGAACGAGACCCGCACCGCCTCCTGGCTGTAGGCCGGCTGGACCTCCAGGGTGTCACCCTTCATGCGGAAGTGCCCACGATCGAGCACCAGCTCGTTTCGGCTGTACTGCATCTCGACCAGGCGGCGCAGCAGTCCACGTTGGTCCATGGTCGTGCCGACCTCCAACTGCAGCATGCGCTGGCGGTACTCGATCGGCGAGCCCAAGCCGTAGATGCACGACACCGAGGCCACGACGATCGTGTCGCGATGCAAGAGCAGCGACGACGTCGCGGCGTGGCGCAACCGGTCGATCTCCTCATTGACCGAGCTGTCCTTCTCGATGAACGTGTCGGTACGAGGGAGGTACGCCTCAGGTTGGTAGTAGTCGTAGTACGAGACGAAGAACTCCACGCGATTCTGTGGGAGCATCTCCTTCAGCTCCGAGGCGAGCTGTGCGGCCAATGACTTGTTCGGCTCAAGGATGAGCGTGGGACGCTGCACCCGTTCGACCAGCCAGGCGATCGTGGCCGTCTTGCCGCTGCCCGTGATCCCCTCGAGCGTCTGGTATCGCAAACCGTCCTGTACTCCGGCGGCCAGTGTCTCGATGGCGCGCGGTTGGTCGCCCGAAGGCTGAAACAGCGATTCGACGAGGAACCTATCCATAGGCCAGCCCCTCGTCGCGTAGCGCGAGGTCAATCGCGGTGTACAGCTCATCGAGTGTCCCCTCGTTCCAGATCACCCGATCGACGATCTCTGCGCGCCGTTCGTTGGTCATCTGAGCGGCCAACCTCGCCCGCGCGTCCGCCTCGCTGAGACCACGCAGAGTGCACAGGCGCTCCAGCGCGGTCGCGGGCTCGACCATCACTGCCCACACGGCGTCCAAGGACAGGAGCGAGCGGTGTTCAGGACGAAACAGCGGCAGCACGACGAACGCCGCGGCCCCATCGAGTTCGTTCAGTTCACGTACTATCTCCTCGCCGATCGGCCCGTGCGTGATCCGGTTCAGCCGGGCCAACGCCGAGGAGTCGTGAAAGACCACGTCGGCCAGGAACGGCCGGTCGATCTCGCCGTCGGCGTCCAAGACCGCGTCGCCGAAGGCATCACGCAACGCACTCCACGCGGGTTGACCAGAAATTGTCACGCGCCGCGCGATCACGTCCGCGTCGACCACGGGCCAGCCCCGAGCGCTCAGACGCGCGCTCAACTCCGACTTACCGGCACCAATTCCGCCGACGACGGCGATTCGTTTCACTCGAACACGCTAGTCAGGGCCTGTCACACGGCCTTCGACGCGCGAGCGTGTCCCGAGGGCCACGAGAGGGTCAACTAATCTCGCTACAGACCGTTGGGGGATTTGAGTGCTCAAGTACGTCGCGAGACGTCTGGTGATGATGATCGCGATCACCTTCGTCATCTCCATCGGCAGCTTCTACCTCCTTCACCTCTTGCCGGGTGACCCCGCGTCGGTGATCCTGGGGCTGGGTAACACCCCGGCCGCCCGGGCGGCTCTGTACCACCAGCTGGGCCTCGACAAGCCGATCTACGAGCAGTACTTCATCTGGATCGGCCACGTCCTGAGCGGGCATCTGGGCAACTCGTTCATCACCCACACGTCGGTCCTGTCCACGATCCGCGCCGCCTTGCCAATCGACTTGGAGCTGATTGGTCTCAGCCAGATCCTGGCCTTCGCCGTGGCCATCCCGACGGCGATGCGCTCGGCGCGCAAGCCCGACGGCGTCCTAGACCGAATTCTTGGGGCCGGGAGCTTCACGCTGCTCTCGGTGCCCCCGTTCATCGTCATCGTGCTGCTGGTGTTGCTTCTCTCTATCAAGCTGGGCATCCCTAACACCGGCCCGGCGTCGTACGTGACACTGTCGACCAACTGGATCGCCAACCTCGAAAGCCTGGCCCTGCCGGCTTTCACCCTGGCGATCGGCAGCTTCGTCGTCTACTACCGGGTGCTGCGCAGTGACCTCATCTCCACGCTCCAGGAGGAGTTCATCACCATGGCCCGCTCCAAGGGATTGAGCCAGCGGCGCATCATGTGGATCCACGCGTTTCGACCATCGTCGGTCGCCCTGTGCGGAGCGGCGGGGGTCAACATCGGCGGGTTGCTCGCCGGCGGCTTCGTCGTCCAGTACCTCCTGCAGATCCCCGGGCTCGGCTACACACTCATCTCGGCGATCAATTCCAGTGACTACCTTCTGGTCCAGGACATCGTGCTGGTGGTGTCGGTGGGCGTGGTATTTGTCAACTTCCTCTTCGACTTCACCGTCAACCTGATCGATCCGAGGATCAGTCGTGAGTAGCGCCCTCGACGAGGTGCTCACCGAGGTGCAAACCGATAAGCGCGGACCATTGGGGCCGCTCTTCTGGGTTTGCGTCGGGTGGCTCGGACTCAACGTCTTTGGAGCGATCTTCGCCAACATTCTGCCCCTGCACGACCCGCTCTTCGGCAACTACAACGCCATCAGCCAGGGCCCCAGCGCGCGGTACTGGCTCGGCACCGACGACCTAGGTCGTGACATCTTTTCGCGCATCGTCTACGGGTCGCGTATCTCGATTGCCGTCGGAACCGGCGCGATGGTCATCGGCTTCGGCGTCGGCGCGCCCCTGGGCATGTTGGCCGCCTATCGGCGCGGCCGATTCGACTCGATCCTCACCTCGTTCATGTACATCCTGTTGGCTTTCCCGGCCATCGTGGCGGTGATCGCCGTGCTGTCATTCTGGACGCCACGCTCCATGTTCAAGATCATCGTGGTCATTGGCCTCGCTTCGATCCCCCTCGTCTACCGGGTGATCCGCACCGCCACCATGGCCGTGGCAACCAAGGACTACATCATCGCGGCCAAGGTGCAAGGGGCGACCGACCGGCGCATCTTGATGAAGGAGCTGTTGCCAAACATCGCCCCAATCGGGATCTCCTTCCTCCTCATCGGGGTTGCGACCGTGGTCACGCTCGAAGGCGCCCTCGCCTTCCTGGGGCTGTCGGTGAATCCGCCGACGCCGTCGTGGGGCAACATGATCAACGAGGCGCGCACGGTCCTGGCGCAGAACCCGTGGCTGGTGTTCTTCCCGTCGCTCGCGCTGTGCCTCTTCCTGCTGTGCCTCAACTTCATCGGCGACCGCTTGCGCTCGCACTACGACGTCACCGAGACGAAGCTGTGAGCGAGACCGACCGCCTGCTCGTCGTCGAGGACCTCTCGACGACCTTCACCACCCCGAGCGGGCGGCTCCCGGCCGTCTCGCACATCTCGCTGTCGCTGGACCAGAACGAGACGCTCGGCATCGTGGGCGAGTCCGGATCGGGCAAGACCGTGCTCGCACGCACCATCATGGGCCTGCAGCCGCGGACCAACGTCGAGGTCACCGGGTCGGTACTGCTCAACGGCCACCAGATGGTCGGCGTCAGTGAGGCCGAGAAGCGCAACTACTGGGGCACCGATGTCGCCATGGTCTTCCAGGACCCGATGACCTCGCTCAACCCGGTGATGCGCGTCGGCCGCCAGATCGACGAGGCCCTGCGGGTGAGGATGAACATGCCCAAGGACGCCGCCAGGGCGCGCGCCATCGAGCTCCTAGAGCTCGTGGGGATCCCCTCGCCCGAACGTCGCTACCGCGCGTATCCCGGACAGCTCTCCGGTGGGATGCGCCAGCGCGTGGTCATCGCGACGGCCCTGGCGTGCTCGCCTCAGCTGCTGATCGCCGACGAACCGACCACGGGTCTCGACGTGACGATTCAGGCGCAGATCCTGAACCTCATCGACGAGCTCAAGGAGCGGCTCCACATGTCGGTCGTCCTCATCACCCACGACCTCGGAGTGGTGGCCACCCGGACTTCGCGCATCATCGTCATGTACGCCGGGCGCGTCGTGGAGACCGGCTCGACGCGCGACGTCTTCCACCGTATGCGCATGCCCTACACCCGAGCACTGCTGGAGAGCTCGCCGAAGGTGACCAGTCCGTCACACACGCGACTGCACGCCATCCCCGGACGCCCGCCCAACTTGGTCAACCTGCCCCCGGGTTGCAGCTTCGCGCCGCGGTGCGCCTCGGCAACCCAGCGCTGTCACGAGGAGCGGCCCGAGCTCGAGGTCGACAGCACCCCGGGTCACGCCTTCGCCTGCTGGAACCCCCTGCCCATTCGACCGGAGCGCGTCGCGTGACCATCGAACGAACTCCCCTGCTCAAGGTCCGCGACCTGACCGTGACGTTCGGCAAGGGCCACCACGCCGTCAGCGCGGTGGCTGGCGTCAGCTTCGACATCTACGAAGGTGAGACGCTGGGCCTCGTCGGTGAGTCGGGCTGCGGCAAGTCCACCACCGGCAAAGCGCTCATGAAGATCGTCGAACCGACCAGCGGCACGATCGACCTCGAGGGCGTCGAGGTCACGAAGCTGCGGGGCCGGGACCTGCGCAACGCGCGAACCCGCATGCAGATGATCTTCCAGGATCCGATCAGCTCACTGAATCCGCGGCGGCGCGTTAAGGACATCGTCGCCGAACCCCTCGACTGTTGGAAGAGCGTCGCTGGCGACGAGCGCGCCGCCATCGTCTCCAAGCTGCTCAACGAGGTCGGTATCGACCCCTTCGTCTACGGCAACCGCTTCGCGCGTCAGTTCTCCGGGGGCCAGTGTCAGCGCATCTCGATCGCGCGGTCCCTGGCCATGCGGCCCAAGATGCTGATCTGCGACGAGATGGTCTCGGCGCTGGACGTCTCGGTGCAGGCCCAGATTCTCAACTTGCTGTCCGACCTCAAGGACGAGTACGGACTGACCCTGCTCTTCATCGCCCACGACCTGGCGGTGGTGAAGAACGTGAGCGATCGCGTCGCGGTCATGTACCTGGGCAAGATCTGCGAGGTCGGGCCCTCCGACGTCCTCTACGACGCCCCGGCCCACCCGTACACCAAGTTCCTGCTGGGCGCGGCGCTCGAAGCCGACCCCGACGCCCCGACGCACGGCGAGGTCCTCCAGGGAGAGCCGCCCAGCCCGATCAATCCGCCGAGCGGGTGTCGGTTCCGCACGCGTTGCCCCTTGGCCCAGGAGCGGTGCGCGTCCGAAGAGCCCGTGCTCTCCGACATCGCGCCGGGTCATCAGGTCGCCTGTCACTTCCCCCTCATTTCCCGGCGCGACTGAATCGTTCGACGCACGCGCCGTACCCTGGGACGGTGAATGTGCTGCCCGAGACCGTGACATCGGCGCGACTGACGATGCGGGTGTGGCGCCACGAGGACGCGCCCGCCCTATCGCGCGCCGTCAACGAGAGCCTCGAGCACCTGCACGAGTGGATGCCTTGGGCCTCTGCGGACACTGACGTCGAGCACTACGAGGGGTTCATCGAGGAACGACGCGTCCAGTGGCGCGACGGCGGCGACGCCACGTACGGAGTCTTCGCCGGCGACCTGGCGGTGGGGGGCACCGGGTTGCACCGGCGCGCTGGACCCGGGATCCTCGAGATCGGCTACTGGATCCACGTCGACCACGTGCGCCGCGGCTACGCGACCGAGCTGTCGTCCGCGCTGACCGACGCCGCCTTCGGCGTGGAGGGCATCGATCGCGTCGAGATTCGTCACGACCGGGCCAACGTCCGGAGCCGGGCCGTGCCCGAGCGACTGGGCTTCACGCTGGTCGACGAGCGGCCCGGCGAGCGCAAGACCTCCGGCGACGTAGGGGTGGACTGCACCTGGGCGGTCGAGCGCGACGCCTGGCTGGCTCGGCCGCGTCTCGAAGCTTCGTGACCCTCAGCCCCGCCCCGGCCGTCGCCGATCGATCGACGTTGGACCAGTGGCGCGGCTGGATCGTGCTCGCGGCGCTGCTCACCGGGCTCGGGGCTGTCGTACTCATCCACCACCGGCCCCAGCACTCCTTTGACGAGAGCGCACACCTGGGCGCCTGGCGGTCTGACCTCGCGACGGTCCTCCCGGCGCACGCAATCGGCTGCCCGTTCGGGTACAAGGTTGGCGTCACCAACGTGCCCGGTGTGGGCGCGATCGACCACGTCTGCGTGACGCGCGGTACGCCGGCGGCACCGCCGCTGGTCGAGTTCTTTCCCGTGAAGGGCACGTACCAGCTAGCCCACGCCACGAGGGCGTCGCTACCGGCGGGCCAGTGCTCGCAACGTCTCGGCCACGGGTGGTGGCAGGTTGTGACGATGAGTCAGACCGCACTCGGCTGTCCGCGCGGATTCAGCGTCGATCCGGCTCGCTAAGCGCGACCGCGTAACTGACTCGAAAATCTCCGTGCGACAACCAGTGCCGTCGCGGTGTGACTACGACGCGTCGGCAGCGTCGTCCGTGGCCGCGTCGTCGGGAGCGACGTCGACACTCGTCGTCTCGGGCGCCGCAACTTCCGCGACGGCTGGCCCCGCCGCGACCGCGTCGTCCACCACCTGCGGCGTCGCGTCGGCGTCGGTAGCGGACTCGTCGTCGGCTGGCTTGCCACCGGTCTCGACGGCGAACTCGGCCCACGCCGCCTGCGACTCGGTCTCGGGCGTGAACTCGCCGTACTCGAGGCCCCCGATGTAGTTGCCCTCGGTGTCGTAGGCGTGCGAGCCGAAGGCCTCGCGGTACTCCTCGGAGACCTCACCGCCCTCGGCGGCCTGCTTGATCGACAGGCTGATGCGGCGGCGCGCGGTGTCGAGCTCGATGATCTTGACCCACAACTCCTCGCCGGGGGTCACGACCTGGTCGGGCGACTCCACGTGATGCGCCGCCATCTCCGAGATGTGCACCAGACCCTCGATCCCGTCGCCGACCTGAATGAAGGCACCGAAGGGCACGAGCTTGGTGACGCGACCGTAGACGAGCTGGTCGACGGCGTGGCTGTCGGCGAAGATCTGCCAGGGGTCCGACTGCGTGGCCTTGAGCGACAGCGAGATGCGCTCCTTGGCGAAGTCGACGTCGAGCACCTCCACGTCGACCTCGTCGCCCACCGAGACCACTTGGCTGGGGTGGTCGATGTGCTTCCAGCTGAGTTCGGACACGTGGATAAGCCCGTCCATCCCGCCCAGGTCCACGAACGCGCCGAAGTTGACGACCGAGGAGATGACCCCGTGGCGGCGCTCGCCCGGCTTGAGGTTGGAGAGGAAGTCGCCGCGCTGCTCCTTCTGGGTCTCTTCGAGCCAGGCGCGCCGTGACAGGACGACGTTGTTGCGGTTGCGGTCGAGTTCGATGATCTTGGCCTCGACGGTCTTTCCGATGTACGGCTGGAGCTCGCGCACCCGGCGCAACTCGACCAGCGATGCGGGCAGGAAGCCGCGCAGGCCGATGTCGACGATCAGGCCGCCCTTGACGACCTCGATGACGACACCCTTGACGACCTCGTCGCGACCCTTGAGGTCCTCGATGTTGCTCCAGGCCTTCTCGTACTGCGCACGCTTTTTGGACAGGACGAGGCGACCCTCCTTGTCCTCCTTCTGCAGGACCAGGCACTCCACGCGCTCGCCGAGCGAGACGATGTCGGAGGGGTCCGCGTCGTTGCGGATGGACAGCTCACGCGCCGGGATCACGCCCTCGGACTTGAAGCCGATGTCGAGCAGGACCTCGTCGTGGTCGATCTTGACAACGGTGCCGGTGACCAGGTCACCATCTTCGAACTCCAGGACGCTGTCGCCGACCAGGGTGGCGAGGTCGGTGCCGACCATGTTGTCCTCGGTGATGACGCGCGGGATGTACACGCCCTGCTCATCAAAGGTGCCCATGGGCTGGGGGGAAAGGAGGCTGATGCCGTCCGACATTCGTTACTACCTTGGCGACCGCACCGGGGCCAACTAGGCGACAGGGACTGGGTTTCCGGTGCAAACCCAGGTTTCGATGCTAGCACTGCGTCCGCTCAGCCCTTCGCGGCCGCCCAGTTCTCGCCCCACGCCAGCGATACCTCGAGGTTGACGGACAGGTCGGCCGCGTGCGTCAGCGCATCGACGATGATGCCTTCGACTTGATCGCGCTCTTCGGGCGGCGCCTCAACGAGGACCTCGTCGTGCACCTGAAGGATGAGACGTGCGGCCAAGCCCTCACTGGCCAAGCGCCGGTCCAGTCGCACCAAGCCCGACTTGAACACGTCAGCCGCGAGACCTTGGATGCCCGCGTTCATGGCCTGGCGCTCGGCGGCCTGGCGCTGCGGTCCCACCGCGGTGGCCAGGTCGGGGAACGGACGGATGCGTCCGAACTCGGTGCGCGAATAACCCTGGGCGCGCACCTTGGCCAACGTGTCGTCCATGTAGGCGCGCAGGCTGGGGAAACTGGCGAAGTAGCGGTCCATGACCTCCTTGGCCTGCGCCACCGGCACGCCGAGGCGTTGGCTGAGCCCGAAGGCCTCCATGCCGTAGGCGAGTCCGTAGGAGACGGCCTTGGCCTGCTCGCGCTGCTCGTGGGTGACCTCGGCGGGCGGCACCGAGAACACTGACGCGGCAATGGTGCGGTGCACGTCCTCACCGGTCGCGAACGCCGACACCAGTCCGGGGTCTTGGGAGAGGTGGGCCAGAATGCGCAGCTCGATCTGGTTGTAGTCCGCCACCGCGAGCAGCCAACCCTCCGACGGTAGGAACGCGTAGCGCAGACGCCGGCCCTCGCTGGTGCGCACCGGGATGTTGTGCAGGTTGGGACTGTCCGAGGACAGTCGCCCGGTGCGCGCGACGGTCTGTTGGAACGTCGCGTGGATCCGTCCGTCCGGCGCCACCGCGTCGATGAGATTCGAGCCGTACGTGCTGCGCAGCTTCTCCACCTCGCGGTAGCGCAGGATGAGCGCCACGATCGGGTGCTCGTCGACCAGCGACTCCAGCGTGGTGGCGTCGGTCGAGTAGCCCGTCTTGCCCTTCTTACCGGGCTTGAGACCGAGCTCGTCGAAGAGCACGGTGCGCAGCTGCGCCGACGAGTTCACTTTGAACTGGTGGCCCGCGACGCGCTGGATCTCGGCGTCGAGGCGGGTGGCCTCGGCGGCGAACTCCGCCGAGATCGATCGCAGCAACTCGACGTCGACGCGTACACCGCGCGACTCCATTCGCCCGAGCACCTTGACCAATGGCAGTTCGACCTGCTCGTAGACAAAGCCCAGCTCCCAGTTCACGATCTCGGTACGCAGGTGCTCGCGCAACCGCGCCACCAGCTGAGCGTCGTCCACCAGGGCGTCGTCGTCGCCAGCGTCGTCGAAGAGCGACGGATTCGCATTCGTCGGAGTCTCACCGAGGAATCGCTGGGCGACGTCGGCCAGCTCGTAGTGCCCACTGGTGGCGTCGACCAGGAAGGCCATGATCGACGTGTCGTCGGAGGGTTCGCGGAGGTCTCGCCCGTGCGCGTCGGCGTAGCGGTAGAGCGACTTCACGTCGTGTCCGGCCGGCGCCAGGTCACCCAGCGCCTCGACGACCTCGCCGATTGCGGCCACGCTCACGTGGCCCGACGCAGGGTCGTAGGCGGCGACACGCTCGTGACGGTGCGCCAGGACCGCGCCGGACGACGCGAGCACCGATGCGAGCTCGCCCACCTGCGTGCGGGGTCCGGCCGGGCGCGCGGCGGGTTCCGGGGCGCTCGAGGATGCGCTGGGCGCGCCCAGCAGTCCTTCACTCATCAACTTGTCGAAGCGCAGGCGCATCGAGTTCATCTCGAAGCGTTCGAAGAAGGCCATCACCTCGGAGCGGTCCCAGCCCCCCAGCTGCAGGTCGTCGGGTGTCATCGAGAGGGGAACGTCGCGCACCAGACGCATCATCTTCTCGTTGTTGCGCGCTCGCTCTTCGTACTGGGCGAGGTTCTCGCGCAGCTTGGGGGTCAGTTCGCCCAAATGGGCGTAGAGGTCGTCCATGTCGCGGTACTGGGCGAAGAGCTTGGCCGCGGTCTTCTCCCCCACGCCGGGCACGCCGGGCAGGTTGTCGGATTGGTCACCGCGTAGAGCGGCCAGCAGTGGGTAGCGCTCCGGCTCGATGCCGCAGCGCTCCACGATGCCGGCGTCGTCGTAGAGCGAGTAGTCCGAAACCCCGCGTCGGTTGTAGAGGACCTTGACGTAGGGGTCCTGGACCAACTGGAACGTGTCGCGGTCCCCCGAGACGATGATGACGGGGACTTGAGCGTCGCGCCCCTCCGTGGCCAGGGTCGCCAGCACGTCGTCGGCCTCGAAGCCGGGAACGCCGATCACCGGGATATGCAGCACCTCGCACATGGCCCGGATCAGGTCGAACTGGTGCTCGATCTCCACCGGCGTCTCCGCGCGCCCGCCCTTGTAGTCCTCGGTCATCGCGTCGCGGAAGGTCCCGCCCGGCAGGTCGAAGGCGACGACGGCCCCGCGCGGTCGGTTCGAGCGGATGAGTAGGTCGAGCATGCCGGCGAAGCCGTGCAGGGCGTTGGTGACCACGCCCTCGGAGGTCGCGATCTCCACCGGCAGGGCGAAGAAGGCGCGGAATGCCAGCGACATCCCGTCCAACAGCACCAGGGGCCGTTGGGTGTCGGTGTCCTTAGCCAACGAACTCGCCCCTCAGGACCTGCTGGGCCACGTCGCGCATACGCGTACGCGCTCGCATCGCCGACTGCTGGATGACCTCGAAGGCCGTCGGCTCGTCGAGTCCGCGATTCTCCATCAGCCACTCCTTGGCGCGCTGGACGATCTCGCGGGTCTCGATCTTGTCGTCGGCGTGGCCCGCACTGGCCACCGGGCCGGTCTCAGCCACCGACGGGTCGAGGATCGCGGCCAGCTTGGGCAGGATTTCACTGGACCGGAACGGCTTGACCAGGTAGGCCACGACGCCCGCGTCGCGGGCGCTCTCGATCAGCGATCGCTGGCTGAACGCCGTCAAGATGACAACGACGGTGTCCGAACCTTTGAGCTCGCGGGCCACTTCGAGTCCGTCCATCCCGGGCATCTTGATATCCAGCAATGCAAGGTCGGGATGGTGCTCTTGGATCAGTGCGAGCGCGTCGTCTCCTCGCGCGGCCTCACCCACCACGAGGTAGCCGTCGCCCTCGAGCATCTCTTTAAGGTCGAGACGAATGATGGACTCGTCGTCAGCAATCACCACTCGCTTGTCCATCGTCATCCTTCGGGGGTCCACTCGCGCAGCAGCTCGTCACGCTCGGCGGTCAATCCTCGCACCTCCGCGCCGCGGCGCTGCAATTCGGCGTTCGCGGCCATCACGTGCTTGGACAGTTCGCTATATTCTGCCGCCTGGAGCGGGGTCTCGGAGACCAACGAGCGGATCCGCGCGTCATCGAGGGCGTCGTTCCACACCACGACCTGCTCTTCGAGGATCTTGAGGCTCTCACGTGCGGCACTCAGTCGGCGCTGAATGTCCTCCAGGTGCCGCTTCTGGGTCCGTGATCCCACGTTCGAAAGTGTAAGACCGTCACTTTCACAGTGTCACAACGCGCCGCGCATGGTCCAACACGGCTTGGGACGGCGTGACGCCGAGTCCGAAGGACGTCTCGATCGCCTCGGGCTCCGTGAGATCCCCACGCGGCACCGGCGCGATGTCGCTCGGTTCGCTCACCGCGTGCTGGGCCAGGCGTCGGTGCACCGCGCGCGCGAAGTCGGACTCGAAAAAGCCGCCAAGATAGACAGCCAGTCCGAGCTCGTTGGCCCGCGCGATCATGGCGAGCGACATGGCCAGTCCCCCGACGCGCGCGGGCTTCACGCAGACCATTGCCCCCGTGAGGTGACGCGCAATGTGATCGAGGTCACTGCGGGTGCGCACGCCTTCGTCGAGGCTCACGGGCACGGACATGCGCGCGGCCAAGGCCGCGTGGTCGAGCACGTTGCCCACGTCGAAGGGCTGCTCGACCGCCACGACCTGTGTCACGGCGCTCACGCGCTTGACCTGCTCAAGGACCTCCTCGGCCATCCGCGCCGACGCGTTGAAGTCCAACAGCACGGGCTTGTTCAGTTCGGCCAGACGCGAGAGTGCGTCGTCGGTCAGCGCGCCAGGGCGCGTCTTGACCCGCAGGCGGGCCGCAGCGGACCTAACGGTCCACGCAGCCCCGTCGAGCACCGAGACGGTCGCGAGCGCGGGCGTGGCGAAGTTGGCCGGCCACTCCTCCGCCAGGGAACGCGACTGGGAACGCAGTCCGAAGTCGAGCACCGCCATCTCGATGAGGGCCACCGCGAAACGGCTCGACGTGTGCGCCCCGCGCCAACGCGCGATTCGGGCCCAGTCGGGCGGCGCACCCTCCCGATGGGTGACCTCGGCGACCAGCGGCAACAGCCGTGTACTCAACGTCTCGACGACCTCTCCCACGGACGGGTCTCCGTTCAGCGCGCTCGGTTGCGCGGCGACTTCGCCGTAGCCTCGCTGTTCGTCGTGCTCGACCTCCAGGTACAACCGCGGACGCAACGCGTGACGCTCGCTAGCGGCCTCGATCGGGTGCGCGAGCGTCGCGTCGTCGCGCCACAGGGTGAGCCTCACATCGGTCACATTAGGGACCCTGCTACCGTGGACGGCTCAGCCCGGATGGCGGAATCGGCAGACGCGGAGGCCTCAAAAGCCTTTACTCGAAAGGGTGTGTGGGTTCAAGTCCCACTCCGGGCACCGTGTGATGTCTCATTATTTCTGGGACAAACGAACCCTCAGAGCCTAACTCCGCGGGCTTGGTAGTCGCGCGAGGGGTCGAGTGTCAGGTGTCGAATAACGTCACCGTCTTCATTGATAACCCTCACGTCGCGGTCCGCCATCAAGATGAGGACACGACGTCCCGCGTGAGCGCGTCCGAGCCCGATGTGGTGGAGCCGGGCGCGGTAGCGCAGGGTCACGCAGCCGGTCTTGTCGAC
>DATLSF010000003.1:0-132608 GCA_035534335.1 Acidimicrobiales bacterium
TTTTGGGTTCGACCGCTCTACACAGCTCCGTCCATCGTCGAGTGGAGCAACTTGCTCGAAGGCGTCACCCCCAGCCTCTCCATTCCTGGATTCTTAGACGAAGTTGCGGGATGGAACACCGCTCCGCCGGCTACCACTTGAGCGAGTTGTCGTTGACTAAGCACTAATGTGGTGAGTCGCGTCGGAGTGGCGGAATAGGCAGACGCGCCAGCTTGAGGGGCTGGTGCCCTTAGGGGCGTGCGGGTTCAAGTCCCGCCTCCGACACCACTGTTTTGATACCTCCGCGCAGTCCCACCTCGTCAAGGGCCACAATGATGGGTGGCGCGCCCACGATCTGAACCGTCAACTTGTCCGGGTAGATGCGAACTGCGTCGATCAGATCCTCGACGAGCGTTCGGCGCTCCTTTGGGTCGGCGCACTGCCATAGTTGGTCGAAGTCAATGTTGGCGAGGAGATCCGCGACGTGGTCGAACCTGGTGGCCAGGTGGTCACGCGTCTGTCTCTCACGCTCGGTGTCGGCCATCTCGTCTTGAAGCGTGGCGATCTGGGTGCTCAGACGCCGCGACTCCTCAGCGAACGTCTCCGCGTTGATCTGGTCGGCGTAGTAGAGGTCGAGGAGCTTGCGCTCCTTGGTCTTGAGCGACGCCACCACCGAGGCCACAGAGGGGCCTCGGTGGGTTTGTGGACCTCTGTGAGCGCTCAACTGATCTCGGATGGCGAGTTGCAGGTCGACATCACTCGAGAGCACACGAAGTCCCAACACAGCGGCGCGGTGCAGGCCGTGGGCCGAGCGTCCCGACTGGTGACAGCCCTGGCCGCGGTGCCGGCACCGGTAGATGGCCTGGCCGCACTCGTTGTAGTGCACGCCGGCGACTCGATCGCACAGACCACAGCGCACGAAGCCCGAGAGCAGGTCCCTGCTGCGGCGTTTGCCGGTGGTGTGGGCTCGCTGGGCGGCGGCGAAGAGCTCGAGACTCACCAGAGGCTCGTGGAGGCCCGTGAACCACTCTCCGCCCAGCGTCACCTCGCCGACGTAGACGCGGTTGAGACACATATGGCGAACGGTCGAGAACTTGACGCCGATCTCGCTTTCGATGGCCGGGTAGCTGGAGCCGGCGGCGCGAAGCGTGAAGGCACGCTGTACGAGCGGCGCCATCTCGTTGGGCACCAGTGCGCCGTTGATCATGTTGTAGCCGGTGGGGGCGCGATTGAGCCAGCGACCCTGCTCGGCGGCCTGGCGCTGGCCCATGCGGGTGTTCTCAATCAACTGGTCGCGGTAGTACTGGGCGAAGACGCCGTGCACGCCGATCTGCATGCGTCCCGAGGCACTGGCCAGGTCCAGTTCGCCCTCGTTGACCGAGTGGACCTTTACGTGGTGGCGGTCGAAGAGCTTCACCAGGGTCGCGAAGTCGCCCTGGTCGCGGCTGAGGCGGTCCCAACGCCAGATGACCAGGTTGGAGACGGCACCGGCCTCGACCAGGCTGAGCAGTTCTCGCACCGCCGGTCGGTCGAGGTTCTTGCCGGACCACCCTTCGTCAGCCAGCACGGTCACCGGTCCCAGTCCCTTCAGTTGGGCGAGGTCCCGGCAGCGCTTGGCCTGGGCGTCGGGGGAGAACTCCACCTGGTCCTCGGTCGAGACCCGGACGTAGACGACGCTGGTGCTCACTGCCGCTCTCCTCTTCAGGACCTTCCTGCACGATTCGCAGGCCGATCGCCATCAGAATGCCCGCTGCCCGTGACAGGTCTCGGCCGTCACTCACGTGGCTGCCAACGTCCAACGGTCGCGAGTCAGATCGACCTGCGCACGACTCACCGTGCTGTCGGAATCTGACCGTTGCACGGTGCTCCTCACAGAGGAGCGAGATATTCACCCTCTATAGAAGTAGCCACTCGAAAACGGCGATTTGTGACACAACTCTCCGTGACGAGGCCAGAACTATCTGTAGGTCCCAGTCAATTCAACGATTTTGAGTATCACTCAGGGTGCCCGACCGGCCGGCTTGGCGCTTCGCGCCCGCCGTCCGTGGGCACTGGGGCTGGTCATTCGAGCTCGCACGAAGAGAAGCTCGGTGATGAACTTGCCTTTACGTATTAACAAGCCAAACTGGTCGCTCTCTCTATAAATCACGCTCCGATTGTCGCCGACGTTTCTGCTTCTCTAGCTAGCTATGCGGAAGGTGCCTAACCCAAGACAGCCCGCCATTTCGTGATCTGTAGAATCCGGTCCGCGCCAAGGAATCTGGTCCAGATTGAATCTCGACCTGAATTGTGCCTTCAGGGAGAATGGCTGACTTGAGGCCCAGGTTCGTTATCGACTGGATGAGACCCGGAAAAAAGGTTTGGTACCAATGGCGTCCGCCATCGCTAGTGAAATCAAATGTCTCCGAACGTAGAGCATAAATCGCGACGATTCGTGGCGTGAAAATCTTGACGCTCGACACGTAATAGACGGAGCTTGCCACTGGCACCGCGAAATATACACCGCCAACATGCCAAGTCTTCCCGTGGTCGTGACTAACGATTGGATACAAGAACCGATCGAGCGTAGCCGTAGCCCAACCAGTATTACCCTCGTATGCCGGCAATTGGGCGCCACCTTCTGCACCTAGAACATACGGGCTGACGAGGGTATTCATTGCAAGAGGACCTTTTTTCGTAGCTTGCCCACTCCAAAGATGCCCATCTAGTGTAGACGGCCAGCGTGGAGTTGAAGCCCCGACTGCTTGAACTCCAGGCACCGCGAGTAAAACGAATGCGACAAAAACGGTTCGGTACGACCTGCTTTTAATGACGCGAAAACGAGTCCGTCGAATACGAGCGCCTTGATTTTGGCGCATCAAAATATCCCAACCTGCGCAAACTCGTCAACGTCAATGGGTCCGCCAGGCAGGGCATCGCTGTTGAGGTACTGCCAGCCAGACATTTGACCTGCGGACTCGCACACGACGTAGTACGGGTTGTATGTGGTTGGCGCAGCCGACCTGTTGTAGCTCGTGCCCTTCTTAGACTCAGTCGCGTAAAGGTACGTTCCGGAGATTGTTGTGGAGGCAGCCGCGCAGAAGGCACCCTCAAACTGCCCATTGACTGAGTTCTCGTAGAACCCCGGAATGTAGCCTGCGGCGGTTACGTCCGAGTACCACTGGTCGATGTAGACCGAACTGATTGAGTAGCCTACTTCGACATCCCGGTAGAGGGCGATTCCCGAATACGGATTTGCTCCGACAGCCTCGGCTTCACTTACAGCAGTCGCGGCCTCGGAGTCGGCCACCTGTTGCGCGGTCGCCGGATGGTCAAAGGGCGGAGAAGAATGGGTCGCAAGAATGCCGTCGTTTGGTGAGAATAGCAGCACGATTCCGATATTTTGGTTGTGAATGTACGTCGCTTGTGAAGAAGTCAAGTGTTGCCCGCCCCGGTGTCGAGATACTGGCCCACAATCACCGGTGTCCCAACATGACTCTTGATCGTGGTCAAAAAGCTGGAGCCGATGGTGGTAGTGGCATCAACGCCCCACACTGGCCCACCACCTCCGCAGCAGGGAATGGGTGGTGGACTCGCGGGCGCTTGCGCTTTAACTGCTGCACTTCCGGGCACAATTGAAAGAGAAGCGAACAGCATCGATGCGCCGAGTCCCACTCCGAACTTTCTAACCTTGCCAGCTCTAAGGTAAGTTTGCGTTACGATTCCAATCCCCGACCGCGACAAGAAGATTCACATTCTCACCGGTTTTCGGCGCTTGAGTATTCAAAACACCTGCAGCAACTCTGCGCCCCATGATCTCACAGATTCGAAGTCGTGAGGCGTTGACTTTTCTGTGAATTCAGTGTGAAGAGAATACTTGATGCTGAGAAATTATCGAAATTGAGGACAACGTATTGCCTGGGTGGAGCCTGTTGGTACGTACCAAGTTCGCTCAAGCGCTCCATTCACGGCTAGGAACTTGACAATCCACGTTTCGACGAGCAGGGTGGCACGGGTCGATTTGACTTCCCATTGCGTGTAGCACTGTAACTGTCCAAAAATTTGAATCGTTTTCGTCTTCCGGGCTAGAAGGCGGTTCAATCAAAAGAGCTGCCCAGCCCACGGGTCAAACTAACCGCCAATGAGTGGTTGCAGATCGTTGGCGTCGGGCCTCCGACACTTGTTGCGTAGCGTTGCTGCCATCTACGCCTGATCTTTGCTCACGGCTCGGAGTCGCACCGGGCTCGACGAAGGGTGACCTAGGGTTCGATCCTTCGGACCGTGCCAACTCGGTCGATGCTCCGATCGAATGAAGCAACAGCGTTGACGCCCGATGACTCGGCACTCGCCACTAGATATGCCTCGGCGAAATCGAGCCTGTCGTGCTCGAAGATCTCGAAGCTGCGCAAAAGGAGTGGTGCATCGACAACGACGACCGAGTTCAGCGCCAGCAATGACCGCATTGAGGTCGCGATGATCTGGCGGTCGACCTCGTAGAAGGACTCGAGGACGTAGATCGTCTCGGCAACGACTAGGTCAGCGACGAGGAGCTCGTTTTCGGCCCCCAGGTACGCCGTTGCCCGAGCGGCCATCGCGGGGGGATCGCCCACCAGGTGACGGACGAGAACGTTCGTGTCGACGAAGGCACTCATCGCTGCTTGGTCACCCTGGCAGCCCGAGTCTTCCTCAACACGTCATCCCAAGCCACGTTGCGCTTAGCTGCAGGGACGTTGAGCGACCCAGCCAGACTTAGAAAGTCGGGGGTCCGTTCCATCAGCGCCCGGCCACCTTCAACGTGGAAGATCACGGTGTCACCCTCTTCGATGCCGAGAGCTGCTCGGACATCCTTCGGGACGGTCACCTGCCCCTTTGATGTCACCTTCGCCGCGACGTCCATTGATCCTCCTTACAATAGGTCCTTGCGTAAGGATACCGTGTCGCGGTGACATTCGAAGGACGCGTTCCAAGCAGCAGGGTCAGATCGACTTCAGTGCAGCCAGTCGCCAGTGGAAGGTTGCACATCTGTTGCGTCGGGCCTCCGACACGAAGTTGTACGAACCTGTCACCAGTGTTGTACAATGAGATCATGGTCAAAATCTCCGTGAGCAAAGCTCGCGAAAAGTTGTCCGAGGTCGTTGAGATGTCTCGGTCCGAACCGGTCGAACTCGAGCACTACGGTCGACGCGCGGCGGTCTTGATCAGCCCGGAGCAGTACGACGAAATGCTAGAGGCGCTCGAGGAGTCACAAGACGTCGCCGCCTTTGACCGGGCTCTTGGAGAGACCGGCGCCAATATTCCTTGGGAGCAAGTGAAAAGTGATCTCGGCTGGTCGTGAATGACTATCGGATTGAGTTCCGACCAGCGGCTCTTCGAGAACTTCGAAAGATTGATCGTCCGACGCAACCGCGGATTCAAGGCGCGATTTCTCTGCTGGCCAAAGACCCCCGTCCTCCGGCTTCTCGGCCCCTTCGAGGTCGTAATGGCTATCGACTGCGAGTAGGGGACTATCGCGTCTTGTACACCATTGACGATGGCGTTCTCTTGATTGTGGTGGTCGCACTCGGGCATCGTCGCGATGTCTACGAATAAGCCGACCGCCATGACGGATCAGTACTTGCGGTGACAGCCGCCAGTGCACGGTTCCTGAACAGTTGCGTCGGGCCCCCGACAGGGACTAGAACGATTCATTCGAGCCGCGATGGGTCGTTGCAGCCTTGTCACGTTAGGCCGCGAACCGAACTAGGTACCGCTAACCACGCAGCCAAGGTCCTGTAGCGGATGGCCAACGATGAACTTAGATCGCGTGAATGGAATCGACGGCATTTCTAATGACACCGGGTCGCTCGAGCCACGGGAAATGTCCACAGCCCTCGAGCACCTCAGTCCTAGCTCCTGGAATGAGTGCTGCCGAGGCCAGGCCATAACGGGGTGGGATTGGGCTGCTTGCCCCCATGACAAAGATTGTGGGAATCGTCACTCGTGGTAGGAGTCCGGCAACGGTTTGCTTCGCGAGTTGGTCGTGCACTGATTTCACCGTGTCGGCACTGCAATCTAGAGCTATGGAAATTGGCGGCATAGCGGGAGCACTGGCCGGATCGGCGAAGTAAGCGGGCCAAATCAGAGCGAAGCCCTGTACTGCATCCTCGGTAGTTCCCTTTTCGGACATCGCCCGTTCGTCCAACTCGAGCACCGTGGCCCATGCCTCGGGTGGGGTCCTCTCATGAATCATCCGAGTCATGTCGGCCGCTCCACCGTCGCCGATTACCCCGAGCGGGTCGATAACCACCAGTCCAACGATGAGATTGGAGCGAAGAGTCGCCAAATGCATAGCGAGATATCCTCCCCACGAGTGCCCAATCACGACGGCCCCCGCCGGAGCCACCGCCCGCAACACTGCGAGGGCGTCGCTGGCGTGCGCCTCAACGGTGAAAGGACCCGAAGTCGTGGATGGTTGGAGTCCACGTTGCTGGTAACGGAGGACGGTGTAACCAGTAGACAACTCATCAACCAGCGAGCCCATGTAGTCCGACAGACCAGGCCCTCCGTGCAGCAGGACGAGGGGTGGTCCATCGCCGGTTCGAGTCCCGACGATTACACCGCCTGTGACGGGTACCTCAAACGACTCAACTTCACTCATGATGATCGGGATGTTAGCGGTCGCGCCAATACTTCCACAGATCTCTGAAATGTTGCTGCCGAAGTAGTTCACATTTCAATCCGTGAGTGGTGGGAGACCTGTTACCTCGGGCCTCCGACACAGGGACCGAGCATGCCAGGTTCCATGAGTGCCCTACTGGATCGGGGCCTCGGAGCTGAGTTTGGCGACCAAGTGTGAAGATGCTGTCGAGACCGAGACTCGTGCCGCGGTGAGATGCCAACTGTCCGGCCAGTCCAAAAGAGGCATCAGGGAGATTCTGGCCTGACGTGGAAACGAAACCAACCATCGCGAAGGTGTGGTATCACGACTAAACGTTCGGTGACGTTGTCACTGGGGTGTCCGGGAGGCACGTCATGCGAAGTTGGAAGATCCTGTTGGTTGTATTGAGTGTGGTACCGCTCATCGGAAGTGGGTTGGTTGTCGCGAGTGCCACAACGCCGAGTACGCAGCCGGTTCGATACTCGGCGTGCCTCAGTTCGAGAACCAAGCTGTTGTCAAGGGTTTCTGTTCGCACCCGACCCCATTGCCCCGCCGGGTCAAGGGTCATTTCGTGGAATTCAAAGGGACCTACAGGAAACACTGGTGCCGCAGGACTGCAAGGACTGACGGGCGCTACCGGTCCGATCGGTCTCACCGGAGCTCAGGGGCAGACCGGTTCGGCCGGAGCACAAGGTCCGCCGGGACCTGAAGGTCCGTCGAACCTCAGCGCTCTGCAGGGTTCTCCGTGCAATTTTCACGGCGCATTGTCCACGGTGCAGGTGAAACAGGATAGTGCAACCGGGGACGTATCCATTGTCTGCTTGCCCACTGGAAATGTCATTGGCGTCTCCGTCAGCATCGGCGTGCTCACGACAATTGAGATTGACGACCTCACGACGTCCGGATCGATCCTTTGCAGTGACTCCACTTCGTGTGCACTCGCCGGAAACCTTGGAGACTCGATGAAGGTTGTCCTGACGAGCGGCGATGCGGTCTTGGGGGGCGGTTCAGACTTCACCTTCACCTGTCCGGTGGGATACCTCGGGGGAGCCATAGGGAACGTCGGATATGAACAAGCAACTTGCACCGGAGTACTGAACGGCTACACGTTGTTTTCGGTCACTGTGCCGTGAGACTTGTCGAGCATTCCTGATCGAAAGCCAGTGAGGTTCTTCCAATTCAGTTGTGAGGTAGCACTTGGAGTTGGCGCGCCCTTTCCGTCCATAATGGCCGTTGGACTTCATGATTGGTCGCTGGGCCGCGACCAGTTCGCCAGCCGCCAATGATTGGTATCAGATTGGAGACGTCGGGCCTCCGACACCAATAATCTGATAATCTGATTTAGTGACTGAGATCAGCGCTACCAACGCCGCAAGGAACTTCGCCGAGTTGCTGGACGCCGTCGAGCACAAGGGTGAACGCATCACGATCGTTCGACGTGGCCGGGCCATCGCCTACATCGAGCCGGTTGGGAGTGGCCACGGTTCAGATGTGAAATCCATCCTTAAGCGGCATCCCGCGGACATTGAATGGACGGAGTCGTTAAGGCAGACGCGCGACCTCGTGGTCACTGAGGAACGATTCTGAGCCGACTGATCCTTGACACCACGTTCTTGGTCGACGCCGAACGGTCCAATAACGATCTAGATGCCGTTATCGATGACGAGGACGATGTAGCGATTGCCGCGATCACCGTGGCGGAGCTTCAAGTTGGAGTGGAGCTGTCGCGAGGAAAGACCCGTCACAATCGTCAGGAACTTCTCGACGAAGTTGTGGCTACGGTCCCGATCGTGGACTACGACCTCGAAGTCGCTCGAGCCCATGCCCGTCTTCTGGTGACGGTGCGGCAGCAAGGTCGTCCTAGAGGCGCACACGATCTAATCATCGCCGCAACAGCCCTGTCGTCGAACAGATTTCTCGTCACAGCGGATATCGGCGCCTTCTCTGACTTACCGGGTATCGTCACCGTCGCATATCGGTGACGGCTGGCCGAACGTTTTTTCGTCAAGCGCGGTGAGCGACCTCGATCCTATGTTTCACGGAAAATTCTGGATTAATCCCGAGTGGGGCGATAGCCGCCAGTGCGTCGTTGCAGATCGATCACGTCGGGCCCCCGACACCAGACCTGTGACACCACGGTCCGGTCCCACTTCGTCCTCCCATTGAGCAATTGGTCCGCGGACATTGGCCAACGTGATGCCCTGGCACTGCACGTCAGCCCGTTAGCGTGAAATGCTCGCGAGAGCCTCCATGACCCGTGGGCCTAACTCCACTTCGGGTTGCTCCCTAATTGCATGCAAGAGACACTCCCCCCAGCGATCAGCTCCGCTCCGCAGAAACCTCAGAGTTAGGTGATGGCCATCAGCGTCTCTAACGTAAAGGCCTTGGACCGGCGGTTTACCCGCCGAATCATCTGGGTACTTAGCGTAGAAGCGAATCACCGATCGCCTCTCACCAGTCCGTGGATCATTTACCGCTGTCCGTCGGGCCGTAGTAATCACACGCACTGACTGCAGATCGCTCAGGTTGATGCTCACGTGAAATGGCCCTCGACGTTGGGCAAGCGAGTGCGGCGAGAAGGTCAGAGTGGGGTGTGTCAGAACGTAGAGGACCGGTAAGAGCAGTAAGAGCACGGCAACGTCAACCAGCCACCACCGGAGTTGACTCGAGTGAATCTGCTTGGGCAGCAAGAGAAGCCATAGCAGTGTTGGCGTCCACCAAGCCCGGTTCGTGGCGAACTTGTTGGTTTCCTGGCCGTCAGTCAGGTGATCCATGAATCAACTATCGCTTAGTCTGCGAGCATTCCAGGGCCACCGCATTCGTGATGTACCGCCTTCGCCAACTTTGAACCCACCGATCGGAAGGTGGACGCCGGCCCGCAGGGCAGAACCCACTCGGCCCAACGGAGACGCCAATGCGAGGTTGCGGATCTGTTACGTCGACCCTCCGACACTTGGCACAGTCACAGGGGCGACACTCCCGCCCTCTTCAGCGCTGCTCGAATGTATGGCATCTTGAGTTCACCGTACTCGTCAACGCTATCGCTGTCTCTTTCGAGTGAGCGCTTCAACTCCGCATAGTGGACACGTTCACCGTTGCTCGAGCGAAGCAAGTCGCGAAATAAGAGAGTCTCACTCCACACGGGATCAGATTGTGGACCGGCTGCGCTACACCGCGAAGCACGAGATTGACCACCGTACATTTCGACCCGTTGGTTGGGGTGCACGATAAGACTCCGACGCCGCTGGATACATTGGTGCGTGCCCGAAATGCCCGAGATGCAGGCCCTATCGGAGCGGCTAGATGTGGTGCTTTCGGGACTCGCGTTGCGAGACGCCCAAATTCTTGGATTCTCCTCGCTCAAGACCTACGCGCCGACTCCCGAATCCGTGCGGGGTCGTCGCCTCGAGTCGGTCGGCCGGCGGGCCAAGTACCTCGTGTGGGAGTTCGACGACGCGACCCGCATCGTGCTGCATCTTTCTCAGGCGGGCCGTCTCGACGTTGAACAGCCGCCCAAAGCGACGAGGCCACGCGGGTCGGCGGTACGGTTTTTGTTCGGCGAGGCCACGGAAGGATTCGTTCACGCGCTCGTAGGGGTGCTCATACGTGAGTTCGGAACCCATCGAAAGGCTGCGTGGTGGGTCTTGGCACCAGGAGATGACGGTCCGCTCGCCAACCTCGGGCCCGAGCCGGGTAGCAAGGCGTTCGCCGACCGGATCCGCTCGAGCGACTCAGGACGTTGGCTCACGACAGACCTGCGCGACCAGTACTTCGTTTCAGGCATCGGGCGAGGTTGGGGTGATGACATTTTGCACCGGGCCAGTCTGTCGCCCTTCGTCTCTCTGCGGTCACTCGACGCGGACCAGCGAACCAATCTAATCACGGCCGTCACCGACGTTCTGACCGGGGCGCTCGAGCTGGAGCGCAAGAGAACGGGAGGACTTTCGGAGGCAAAACTAGGAGCCCGATTCGCGGTTCACGGTCGCGCCGGTGAGTTGTGTCCGACCTCGTGCGGCGACACGCTGGAGAGGGTGTCGTTCGAGTCCTACGAAATGACGTACTGTCCTTCGTGCCAGACCGGCGGGCGGGTCTTGGCCGACCGCCGCCTGTCCCGACTTCTCAAGTAACACCCGCTCCGGCGGGAAAAATCTACGAGTGCGTTAGCGACGACTTTCTACGTCCCGAATCATCGCGTCGGTTTCGGGGTCGTGCATAATCTCGCGAACCTCCTGAGCGCAACGGCAGGCGACAGCGATCTTCGCAGCCCACTCCAGTGCCTCATCGCGCGTGGGCACATCAACGACCATGAACCCACCTACGGGCTTCGGGTAAGGGCCGTCGGTGACTGTCCCGTCGGTGGCGACGACGCTCGCCATCTGTCCTTCCAGCCCGCCGGTGACCACCAAAACGCCGGCGTTGACCGTCTCTTGGACAACCGCGTGCGCGGCGTTGCCAACGGCGGGAAAGTCGTCGTCGGGAATGTGGTCCATGGCGTTGGCGTCGAAGGAGATCAGGTACTTGGACATCCCAGAACCTCCGATTCCCGGCGGAGCCATCCCACCGCCTCGCATTTTCTACCACTTCCCCCTCAGCTCGTCCCGAACGCCCACGTCAACATGTGCGAAAAGTCGGCTTGCCAATCGTCGGCGCCGTGTGACGTGTTTCGTTCCTTCATGGTGACGTCAGCACCGGCCTTACGAAGTGCGACCGCCCACCGGCTCGCGTTGTCGAGAAAGAACGGTTCTCTCGTGCCGGCGAAGAAGTACACGCGTGGAAGTTGCCTCGGCAGTTTGCTAACCGGTCGGTACCCGCCGCCCGGCGAGCCTGCGAGGACGACACCGTAAACGTCCGGGTGACGCAGTCCCAGCGCGATCGCGAGCTCGCCGCCCGCCGAATAGCCGAACACGGCGGTGCGTCCCGCGGGCAGCGACACTCCAAATCTCGATCTGACCCACCGGCGCACGTCCTCGACAAAGAACTGTTCGTGCGCCGCGAACCGATTTGCATCAACGACTGGCGAGTATTCACCGAGTCGTGACATCTCGTCAGACAAACCATGAACGGCCACGATCATCGTGGACTGACGAACAGTCGACTCCACGATCCGACCCCAGGATGACAACCACGGACCATCACCGGCGAACACAACTTCCGTGGGCGTAGTGGGGGGGCACGTAGACCGTGACCTGACGACCACCGTCATAGTTGGGCAACGTTACGGTAACGAGTTCTCCGACTGCTCGGTCGTTCATGGTCGAACTTCCGACCTCAACTGAAGCAGCCGCTGGTCAGACATCGCGCTCAAGCACGAGTTCGACGCCATCGATCGCTCCGGTGGGAACGAACCCAAGTCCCGCATAGAGTCGATTGCCCCTCACATTGTCAGGGGCGCACGTTAAGGCGACGTGCAATAGGCCATCGCGTCTGGCGCGATCGATCAGCGATTCGACGGCGCGTCGAGCGATACCGCGGTTCTGCCTGGTTCGGTCGATCATGAGGCCGCCAATCCAGTACGTCGAGACGTCCTTCTCCACCGCCGTCATCACGAAGCCGACCACGTCGCCCGAACATTTGACTGCGTTCGCGCACCACGGTGTGCTCGGGTCCGCACAAAGTCGTCGGTAGTGCCCAACCGGGGAGACAAAGTCACGTTGAAAAGGCTCTAGCTCGACTCTTTCGACCGACTCCCAGTTGAAGTCTCCGACGACCGCAACGTTCTGGTGCTGCTGCGGTACTGCTGGCGTCGAATCCCTAGGTGTCACTGGTCACTCTCCGAAGCCGCCGCGTTGGGAACCACTTCAGAGCGCGTGGTGCATCCACACGTTCGGCTCCCAGTACGAGCCCACGCCGTCGTGAACGCGCAGCGGCGCAAGTCCCATGGGAAAGACGTAGTCGCCGTCCGCCGGAAACGACATGCCGGTCCAGCGCTCCCACTCGTCGACACTGCTCTCGATCCTCATCGACTCCGGCTCCGTGCGAAGGATCGCGGCTCCGAGTCGTGCGTGCACCCGTATCCACGGGTCCAGGGGTAGGCCATCGCTTCTCTTCCAGTGCGCGTAAGTTTCGATCGGTGTGATGGGGTACCGATCCTTCCAAGTCGGACGCACGGGCGCCACGAGCGCCGTCAGCCCGGCGCGACGGGCCGCCTCCGCCATGGCCTGGATCAAGAACCCACTGAGTCCGCGCCCTTGCTCCCCGAGAGCCACTTCGGCGGCCAGAGCCGAGAGTGCGGTCGCCGGCCGCGGGTCGTCAACGGCTCGCAGTCCCACGGCGTCGATTCCGTGGGGCAGGTCTTCGAGGCTTCCGTCCCATCGAAACGGGATCGTGCGCCCGCGGGCCACGATCCGCGCCGTCGCCGCATCGATGAAGAGAATCTGCACGTGCGCGTGCTTCGGGAAGAGCTGGCCAAAGTACCTCGCCGTCTCGTTGCCGTGAAGGTTGTATTCGGGCCACACATCGCCGAACAAGCCTCGAGCCTCTTGCCAAAGGTCGGGTCGCTCTTGTGCCGTGACGACATCGACGCCAGACCCCTCGGGCAGATTCAGCCCCTGCATTGGTCAAGCATGGCACCTCACGATTCAGCCGCTGCCTTGATGCGTCCCAGAGTCGTGATCATTCCCTGGTGGAGGTCAACGTCACGGTCGACGCTGCCGGTCCACTTCATTGTCAACCACGTCATCGCCCTACCGAGCCGACGCTCGGCGTTGAAGGACTCCGTCAATTTCGTCCCAGTCGGTGTCGGCTCCATGACGTAACGCCAGGTGTAACTCCCGATAGCTGGCCCCTTTCGATTGAAGGCGAACTCGCGACCCAGCTCAGCCGAGGTCACCACCGGACTGTTGGACCACGACGGCCCGCGGCCACCTTTGTTCTTGGCCTTGAATCTCGCACCCACCACGGGGCCGGTGGCGCCATGGGACCAAACGCACTGATAACACTCGGGGCTCCATTCGCCCATTCGTGTGATGTCCGAGATGAGTTCGTATACGCGCTCGGGCGGGGCGGCGATGTCGATGCATACGGCGTCTCGCAACTCGCGTTCCTTCATCTTTGAATTCCCTTCGCCCACTCCGTGGCGGTGTGCCTCAGTGGGAGTGACTCGTGCAGTCTGTCACTCGCCACCGAGGCGCCCGCCACCACGGGGAAGACGACCAGACCCCTCACGAATGGACTGCCATAATGCTCCGGTGGCGGGCCGCGAACCGAACGTCGCGGTGGCACCCTGGACATGTCCCGTGTGCCGTACCCGGTTGCGTCTCAGCGAGCAAGAACGCCGGTGGCTGTGCCAGAGCGGTCACAGTTTCGACGCGGCACGCGAGGGATACGTCAATCTGTTAGTGACTGGTCAACGACGTAGCCATCAGCCGGGCGACAGTGCAGAGATGGTCTCGGCACGCCATCGCTTCCTCGCCACCGGCGCCTATGACCCGATCACCGAGGCCCTTGCCGAGTTCGTGGCCCTCGAAAGCCCTGAACTGATCCTGGACGTGGGCTGTGGTGAGGGCCGTCACACCGGGTACCTGCACGCGCCACTGGTGCTGGGTGTCGACGTGGCCAAGACGGCGGTGGCCATGGCGGCCCGTACCCACGACGAGGGGTGGTACGCGGTTGCGAGCGCCGCTGACGTGCCGCTCGATGACGCCGCCGCGGACATGGCCATCAGCGTGTTCGGTCCTGTGGTGCCCGAAGAACTGGCCCGCGTCGTGCGCCGCGATGGCGTCGTCGTGGCGCTCCACCCGGGACCTGCGCACCTGGCGAGCTTGCGCACCCTCGTCTACGCAGACCCTCGTCCGCACGAGGTGAAGCCCCCGTTGCGCGGCGTGGCGGAGTGGTTTGGCGAGGTCGGTTCGGTAGCCATCCGTTTCCCCATCGAGCTGCACGACCTGGCCCTGCTGGACGACCTGTTTACGATGACCCCGTACCAATGGCACGCCCCTCACGACATTCGAGACCGCCTCGCGGCAGCGGCCTTGTCGGGATTCGAAACCTCCGCGGATGTGCGAATGACGACGTACCGACGTACCACCGCGCCACCATCCCCTGACCGTGATCGCAAACGGTCGTGAGGCGGCGATAGGTCTGCCAGGGTGACGAAAGTCCGGCGAGCTATTCCGGAAAACCGATGTCCATGTGAGTTCCGTCGCAGAACGGCTTGTTCGAGGAGTTGCCGCATCGACACAACGTGACTCGGTTGCGGACTTCGTACATTTCGCCGTCGGCGCCGACGATAGGAATACCGCCGCGCGCCCAGAGCGGGCCGGCCACGCCCGCGTCGGGATCCTTGACGACTCCAATTGATGGCGCGAACTCGGGCTCAAATGCGACGCCCGTCGCGGGGTCTCGCGCGACCAGGCGTCCCGAGGGGCAGTTTCCGGCTTCGCGGATGGCGTGTTGGGCATCTTCCTCGTCAGCGGACTCGGCCAAGTTCCACACTCCGCCACCTGGATGGCAGAAGCGGGCGGATGCGCAGAACTGTTCCGCGTCGGTGAGAGTCACGTGCGGGCCGCGGATGAGGACGGCCTGTGAGGAGTACGGAGCGCGGCTCGCAGTCTCGTCTCCTTTGAAACCGTTGGTCAGATGGGAGTCGTCACAAAAGGGCTTGTTCCTCGACTGTCCGCATCGGCACAGCCGGTAGGTCGCCCCACATTTGATCTGGTCGCCTTCGAGCCAGTCGCTCGATCCACCTTGTCCGTCCGGCACCATTGTGCGTCGAAACAGGGGAATGGCTCCCTCAACTTGATACGGCCCGTCTTTGGTGACGGTGATCTTCAGCCTGTCGTCTATCGTCACGTGTTTTCCTTCCCCCATGTGCTGTCGGTCAATCTAAACCACGCCGGTCGAACTTTAGTGAGAGAGATGCTCAGGGCGACCGATGAAATGAGCCCGCAACTGTGGTGGGAGGGGGCTGTCTGACGACGCTGTAGCCTTCCAGCCAGTGGGCTTTTGCAAACGCCCACTGGTGTAGCGGCGATCTCGCCCCAAGTCTTGGGCCGAGCAGATTGGTCGATTCGTCAGGCGAATCCATGTCGCTAGGAAGTGCATCGAGGTACATGGAACTAACGGAGCGAGACGGAGAGCGGTTCGCGCTCGGAGATGCGCTCGAACGGCGCACGGACGACATCGTCCAGTCGTGCCAGGCGAAGTTGGTCAAGCAGTCGGGGGCCACCTGGGAAGAGGTGACCTCGCCAGACGCCGGTTGGGAAACCACGACCCTGGCCGTTCATTCGGTGGTCAACTGGCTGAAGAGTGGCTCCTCCTCAAATCTCGCAGATCGTCAGCAGATCGCGTCCTTAGGAAAAGCCGCGGCGAGACGACGAAAGGAACCCCAGCTGCCTGCACGCGCACGAGACCTCCCGCACGCTGGGCGGAATCGTGGACCGGGCAATCCCGGAGAGTCTCGCCTGCAGATGTCAGTCGCCCTCTTCACCAGGCTCAACCTCTGGTGGAGTGATGCGACGTGCACGGTGCTCGCAGAGGAGGCCGCCCGGCTAGAGGTCAGCACGACGACACTCCAAGAAGCTTGCGACATGGTCGTGAGGAGTTGTCATTCGGGACTCGTGAACATGGCCAAGCAGTTTGACGCCGAGTTCAAATCGCTGTATGAGAGATTGGCAAATCTTGCTCTCCATGACTCGCTCACAGGTCTGGTGAACCGAACGGCCCTCGTCGATTGGCTGGATCGAGCGATTGCTCGGTTGGCCCGGCGCTCCGGGGGACTGGTCGTTGCGTTCATGGACTTGGACAACTTCAAGGATGTGAACGACGCGTATGGACACGCCTGTGGTGACGAAGTGCTCGTTGAACTGGCATCACGTTTGGTAGCCCAGATGCGGCCGGAGGACGTGGTCGCTCGTTTCGGGGGCGACGAATTCGTCGCCATTTTCAGTGACCTCGCAGATCCCTTGGATTCGGCTCCGAAGATGGCTGCTCGTCTCCACTCCATCGTCACCGAACCAGTACAGGTGAACGGTGAGGATGTCTTTATGACGATGAGCGTGGGAATCGCTGTGGTCCAGGGCTCCGACTGTCATTCCGATGAGGTCCTCGCCCAGGCCGACGCGGCGATGTACTCCGTCAAGAAGACGGGCGAGAATAAGATCGTCGTCGTGGAGGGCGGTTCGGCCGACCGGATCCCGCCGGCGCGTCCGGTCGGCGGTGGTGTGACCGCCATTGACGGGCGCGGCCCGTCGACTGCAACCCCGCCTGAACAGCCGTAGGTCGTACGCTTGATCTCCTCGCGCTGATCTCTCGAGCATCGGGAGCGTCGCGCAACTCTGGAGAGTCTCCGCCGGCGAGCCGAGTCGACGTGATCCGATGGACTCAAACGGAAGGCGGTCGAAGGAGTTGAGCCGGGAGATTGTCGATCTCCGAGTACCGAAAGCAGTTTTTGTCGTGGTCATTCACCATGCCACTGGCCTGCATGAAGGAGAGACAGATGGTGGGCCCAACGAATCGAAAACCTTCAGTACGTAGTCGCTTGCTCATCGTTCCTGCTCGCGTCGGGGCGTCGCCCGGGCCGATGCCCAGCCCCCAAAGGAAGTCGTCCAGGCTGCGGCGTTCCTTTTGAATTCGGAGGATGGCCTGCGCATTGCCCACAACGGATTCCACCTTTTGCCGGTTTCGCACGATGCCGGGATCCGTGAGGATGCGCTCCATCTTCTTGTCGGAGAATCGGGCGACCTTGATTGGGTCAAAGTCTGCGAAGACTCTCCGGTAGCCTTCACGCCGGCGAAGGATGGTCAACCAACTCAGTCCGGCTTGAGCTCCTTCCAGGGTGAGCAACTCAAACAAGGCAGGGTCGCCGTGTAGTGGTACGCCCCACTCGACATCGTGATAGGCCACGTACTGGGGATCGTCGCCACACCATGTACAACGATTGCGTCCATCACTCACGCTGACTCCCACTGGCGTGCAGCGTAGCGACCAGCCTTCTTGGCTGGTCTCGTGAGTTCGGTACGCTTCGGGAGGGGAGCGGACCGACGACGTGGCCGCCAAACGCCGGCGGCTGTCGGCCCGCCGGGGATCGCGATGTCTTCGGCGTTTCCGCGCCGGACTTCGGCCCTCGACGACCGGTTGCGGACATCTACCTCGAGCCGCGTCATGTAAACCGCGCTCAGACATATCCTCACACGGTGGTGGCGCGGCACAGTGGCGCCACGGCCATATCTCAGTTAGTGTTACGCCAGCCTGAGCCAGGTGTCAGTTTGATCGTGAATTAGAAAGGGGCGGGAGTGGCTGCTACGCACGAGGATGCAATGCTTATTGTTCAGTTGTCGCGGTGGAGTACGGAAATGGGGTTAGACCGCGCGATGAAGGAAATCTTCGCGGAGAGCTTCAACGCCGGCGACGGCTCGACCGACAATGATTCGGTCCGCACGGTTCTGCACTTCGGCGAAACCGTAGGCACCTTGGTCAAGCACAACGTGCTGGACTGGGAAATGCTGTCCGACCTCTTTTGGATTGGCGGGATGTGGCGCCAGGTCGAGGCTCGTGCCAAGTACGAGCGCAAGCTCTCGGGCGAGGCTCATCTGTACGAGCACTTTGAGGCTCTGGGCACTCGATCCTGAAGTCAGGGATTTGAGACAGTCGCGACCCTGAGGGGTTGGTTCAGATAGATAGTCGGTGCGCGTGACGCGACGACTCGGCACCCCTGCGGCTCTGACAGCACCGTAATCTGCGCGAGTGCGATGGCTCGCGTTGTTTCGCCCGACGCGATCAGGGGCGGAATACGTGCTCATCGATGGCGAAGCAATCGTCTAACTTCGATTGGGACTGGGGATCCTAGGGGGGCGTCGGTGAGTCTTGTTCGCGAGGAGCTGCGGTCATCGCGCCAGGCGATGTCCAATGTCTTTGCCAACCGGGCCCTTCGTCGGATCTTCTTCGCTTTCGGCGGATCTCTCATCGGAGACGGTGTCTTCGCCCTCAGCGCCGTCGTGTACGCGTACCGGACGGGCGGACCCACGGCCGTCGGCGTTCTGGCGGTGGCCCGCTACGTGGCCATTGCGGCGGTCGCCCCGTTCGCGTCGACGTTTGCGGATCAGTACGACCGGCGTCGCGTCATGGTGTCGGCCGATCTCATTCGCTTGGTCTTGGTGGTCTTAGCGGCCGTGCTCGTCGGACTTCATGCATCCAAGTGGTACATCTACCTTCTTGTTGTCCTGGTGGGCCTTGCGGGAACCGCCTTTCGACCCGCCCAGGCCTCGATCCTGCCGCTATTGGCGCGTGAACCGGATGAGATCGCCGGTGCCAACGTCGTGTCGAGCACGATCGAAAGCGTGGGCTTCTTTGCGGGACCAGCGCTGGCGGGATTCCTCCTGGCGTACGCCAACATTTCGATCGCGTTCGCGTTCGATGCGGCGACTTTCGCGTGGTCGGCGGCATTCGTTCTGTCGGCGCGTCCCCCCGCGCCCGAAGAAAGGTCCGCTGAACTCGTCGCTCGGTACTCCGGAAAGACCGACGCAGTTGAGATCAAGGCCCAGAGTTTTCTCGTTCGCGCCGCGCAAGGCTTCAAGGCAATACGCGGCGACCGAGACGTTCTCACCTTGGTGATCTTGTACATATTGCAGTGCGTCGTGGCCGGAGCGTCCGCCGTCTTCACCGTGGCGATCGCGCTGCGACTGCTGCACATTGGGACGTCCGGGCTCGGACTGATGGAGTCGCTTTTGGGCATCGGAGGTCTTGTCGGCGGCTTCGTCGCCCTTATGCTCATGCAACGCGCACGGCTCGCAACTCACTTCGGATTTGGCGTGATGGTGTGGGCGGTCCCGCTGATCATCATCGCGGCGTTCCCCAACTTGGGGGCCGCGCTCTTGGCGATGTGGCTGATTGGAGCAGCAAACTCGGTCGTTGACGTGAACGCGATCACGGTCTTACAACACATCGTTCCCAACGAGAAGCTCGGACGCGTACTTGGTGCGCTCGAAGCCGGCGAGGTGGGGGGCATGGCACTGGGGTCCCTCGTCATGACGCTGCTGATCAATGTGACGACCTTGCGAGACGGCCTGGCGTTGATCGGCACCGTAGTGACACTCGCAGTCCTTCCGGGTCTGCCGGCGATGCGGCGTATTGATAAGGCGGCCTTCGCCGACGGAGTCAAAGAACGTCCGCATCACGAGAAGGGACTTCGTCACCTGCACCACCTGCGGTGGCGTCACCTGCACTAGCGCTCTCGGGGGAGCACGAGCGGCTGGCGGTCATGTCGGCGCAAGCCGGTCAACGTCGGTGGCCTGGAGGTCCGCCTCTTACGGACTTGACTGTGCGACGATTTCCCATGTGACGATGGACGCCTGGCAATCGCGCTGGCACGCCCATCCGGGCGTGCGATCCGGCGATCAGCTATCGCTGGGTGAGCGATCCGCCGATCGCATGCGCAACATGATGGGTTCGTGGCCCTTCGTCTTCTCCTTCTTCACGGTGATGATCCTTTGGGCGCTCGTCAACACCCTCTTTCTGGAGCATGTTCTGCACCACAAGGCCTTCGACCCATACCCTTACATCCTCTTGAACCTGTTCTTGTCGATGTTGGCCGGTGTGCAGGCCGCGGCGCTTCTCATCGCCGCAAAGAGGGCCGACGCCATCTCCTCGGAGGTAGCACTTCACACGGCCAACAACACCGATGACATCAAGTCACTAATTTCCGAGAACACTGCACTCACGAATCAGGTCAAGAAGAACACCGACCTGCTGGAAGAGATCCATCTGCACATTGCAAATATTGGCAAGAAGGTGGGCGCGGACATGGGTAACTTTCCACCGGGTGGTTCCCGGGACACCACGGGCTGATCTCAGCCACTGCTCGGGACTGTCGTTCAACCGGTCTCTGCGGGCCGGTAGATCACTACTGCAAGTAGTGCTCGACCACCGTTTCAGACCGTGCGGCCGCGTCGTTGGGGTCAAGGCCGGCGGCGCGGCGCGCCCGTCTCTGGCGCAACAGGTCCCAACACTGATCGAGCTCGACTTCGATGTGCTGGAGTTTCTTGCGCTGCTCGTCCGTCGCGGGAGTGCCCACGTGGGACTCTTCGAGTTCGAGTTCCTGCGCTACCAGTCGTTCAATCCTTTGTAGAACCGTTGCGTCATCCATCGGGCTCCCTTCGGCCGTTTCCAGACTTTTCGCTCGGTCTCACTGTAGGAACCGTTGTGCCTGCTTGGTTCGCCGCTGGCCCGACCACCGAAGGCGCGCGAAACGTGGTCGGGGGCAGCGGTCGGTGTTGGCTCCTGTCTACGCGCCACGACGTCAGGCGGGTTTGGGGCCCGCCACAAACACTGGAATCTCACGAGACGTCCGCAACTGGTAGTCGCCGTACGGGGGGTAGGCGTCAACGGCTCGTTGCCACCACAGGTCGCGTTCCTCACCCTCTACCTGTCGAACGACGACGTCACAGGGCTCAGGTCCGTCCTGCAACGCCACGTCATCGGGGTGGGCCAGCAGGTTGTAGTACCAGACGGGATGGCTTGGCGCACCCCCCTTGGAGGCCACCAACGCGTACTCGTCGCCGTATTTCACCCGCATGACGGGGACTTTGCGGACCTTGCCACTATTTCGTCCCCGCGTGGTGAAGATGATGATCGCAAGTCCAGTATCGCGAAGCGTATTGCCGTGCTGACCACCTGAGGACTCGTACTCTTCGACTTGCTCTCGCACCCATTCGGAGGGACTGGGCTCATACTCACCTTCTACGGGCACGTCAACTCCTTCTCCGTCGTGTCAACGCCACCGGAGATCTCACTGGCGCCGCTGGAGCGACGGCTGACATCTCCGACATCGAAGAATCGTAGGACCGAACCGGGGGGATCACAACCGGCGTAGAGGACACGGCCGCGACGAGGTCGGTGCCACACCGGCCTTTCCCGAGCCTTTCGCTGACCGGTCGAGAGGTTGTGTCATATGCTCATCTCCACCAATGATGGAGGTGCGTGTGCCCGAGTTTCCAACGATCACCCACGTGGCGCTGACGGTCAAGGACCTCGGTCGAAGCGTTCCGTGGTATCAGCAGCTGTTTCAGACGACACCGGTCCTCGACGAGGACGCGGGCCCGTTCCATCACACCGTGTGGCTCGTCGGGGGTCAGACGTTGGTCGGACTACACCAATTCATGGGTGAGCCCACTGACTCGAGCTTCAACGAGAGGAATGTCGGGTTGGACCACCTCTCCTTCGCCTGCGCCAACCGTGGAGAACTTGAGGAGTGGCAGACCCAGCTCGACAGCCTGGGGATTGCCCACGGCGGCATCGTCGACGCGCACTACGGGTCGGGCCTCTCGTTCCGTGACCCGGACAACATCGCGCTGGAGTTCTTCTCCCCGCCTTCGTGAGCGCCCGGGGACGCGAAAGCGGGTAGGTCGGCTCGAGTGACGAAGCGCCGGCGACGCGGCGACTGTCTCGTCGGGAGTCGTTGGTCGTTCATCCGCAGGCCTGGGCATATGACGACGTGCCCGGTTGCAGGGCTTGACCTGAGTTTGGGCTGACCATGAGGCACGACTCGTCGATCACCACAAATTGATTGGCCGGGATCTGCTTGAGCTGATCGACCTCACCGTACGTCCAGCGCCGGTCGGCCGTGCCCTGGAAGTACCAGTTGCTGCCGTTGTCCGCGAGAATCAGTCCGTAGGTCTTCATCGTGTTCACCACGGTTTGGCAGTACGCGCTGCAAACAGATGTTGGCAGGTTGAACGACGCGTTCAGCCGGAATCGTGCCCCCATGGGTGGGCAGTTGGCGTTGGCTTGGCCGGCCTCGTGGCGGGCGGGCCAAATGTAGGACTGCCGGGTGCAGTCGACCGTGAAGCGGATGGCGTGATGGAGCCCTCCCGCAGCGACTTCGTCAAAATTCACCAGACCGGGCAGGATGGGCAGCCCCGCCGCATCTGCGGACGTGTACCCCGCTGGACGCAGCGCGTTCGAACGAAGGTTCCACACGGCACCGGAGCCCGCGGTGGAGCGACCGCCGGTCCGGTAGTGCGTATCGAAGGTCTCAAAGAGTGTGCAGGGAGCCGACGTGGCCGACCTCCGGGGATCGACCATCAAGGCGTGACGATCAGACCCTCCCTCGACTGGCGTGGACGCCGTGAGCGGATAAGGTCGACGATCACTCTCGGAGGAGTAGAGGAACGAGACGTGAGTGAACCTGGTGTCGGTCGCGACGACCTTCCAAGGGATTCCGTAGGGCTTCTGGGGGTTCGAGGAGGGACCGTAGTCCGGATGGAGAAACGTGGTGCTCGATCCCATGGTTGACAGCCAGGTGGCGCTGTCGGCGTTCACCGGCAAGGTCGTGATCGGCGTGTTCCAGACGTTGTTAGCGGGAAACGCTGGGCAGTGGGTTCCGGGCAGCGTGGTTCCTGACGTGGTGACCCGTGCCACTTCGCGCGAGACCGAGTGAAGCGAGTGGTCGGCGACCGCGGCCACCGGAGTCGCCGTGAACGCACCGACCAACGCCGAGCACGCCAAGGCACCCGTCAGGAACGACGCGCTGAGAGACGCTGTCCATTGAGCGTTCCAAGGCACGATCCAGGTCTACCGCGACTCTCGATCTGGTTCGCGGTGTTGATTCGAAGTAGTTCTGACCGGTGGCGCCGGCGTCTTGGCTTTTTGAAGGTGTCGCGGAAAGGTCAGGCCGCGAAGCAACCACTCGCGGGACTGCGGACCCCGAACGAACCGTGCGACGCCATGCCCTTGGTCGGCACCACGGACAGACTCGCACCGTTCCAGGAGAGAGAGAAGTACTGCGCGTCCGAGGGCCACGACTGAAGGAAGGGCCCGCCGTGAGAGGTGGACGTCGCCCACGCTCGCCCCGTCGGAGGGTCGACGCCGTTGAGCGCCCGGTAGTTCGCAACCGCAGAGGTCACGAGCGCGAAGTCAGCCTCACAAGCGCTCACGGCAGCCGTTCTCGCGGCGCTGCCGGGATTGGAGGGGACGGTCGTCGTTTGAGCGGGAGGCAGTGAGGGACCGGTGGTGGTCGGTGTCGAACCAAAGTGAGCGGTGAGGGCAACGGTTGCCAGGACTCCGAGCACCAGGACGACCATCAGCGTCGCCACCATTGCGAAGCCGTCGTTGGATCCTCGGCGAGTCACCGAACGACGAACCCTCACGACCCACCTCTTTCGTCGACGACCTGCTCGATGAAAAAAATCGTAACTCTCAACTCGATCACTGGGGTTCTGCGCGCTCCTGAATCTGATCGCCGTCGACAACATAGTGACAATGAACGCGGCCTCGACGCACCTCGAACCACCTCACGGCTCAATGGTTGCCGTGACCCTTGCCGTTGCCGTCGCCGGGACCTTGACCGTTGCCGGGTGCGGTGGTTGACGTGTTGGGGGCGGTCACACCCAGCGCGGCCGCGAGAGCAGCCAGATCACTCTGCAGCGTCGAGGACGTCGCCGGGGTGATCTGGCCTCCCTGGAGAGCGCCGGCGATCGCATTCGCCGCTTGTTGAAGGTCCGTGGCCGCCTTGGAGAGGTTGGTGGTCGCCGCGTCAATGAGTGCTTGGCCGGCCGGGGTGGTGATGGACTGGGCGACGCCAGGGTCGAGCCCCCCGCTCGCAACGGCGGTCGCCGTGTCATTGGTCAGTGTCGTGAGAGCGCTCGCCGAACCCGGTGGAGCCGTCGTCGTCGGCGTGCTCGTCGTCGGCGGCACCGTGGTCACCGAGGGTGACGGACTGGACCCGAGTACGGAGTGAAGAAGGAGGCCGAACAACAAGACCGCGATCAGCGCCCCGACGAAGACGTAATCGCGAATAGACGGGCGCCACCTCTTCCGATGCCGCGGCGGGTGTGGCGCCGTCGGCCGGGCCACCTGAGTCGCGTCTCCCGCGACGGGTGCAGCGGGTTCGACAATCATGGTGGCGTCGTGCATCAGCGGTCCGCTCACTAGCGCCGCAGAAGTGAGACCGGCCAGATCGAAGGGGATGATCGGCACCGTGTCGGCGCTCTGGGCGGTCGACACTGGCGTCCAGTCGCGGTGGTAGGGCTCGGTTCTCAACATTTCGGCGACTTCCGCAGCGCTGAGCCGTTGGTCCGGACGATGGTCGAGCATGCCGCTCAGAATGAGTTTCCAGGGAACCGGCAGGTCACCCGGCAGGGGAACGGGACCGCGCAGTCGACGAGCGACGACTTCGCTGGGCGTTCCTTCAAAGACGCGGCGACCCGCAAGGCACTCCATCAGAACCACGCCCAAGCTCCACACATCCGCGCTCACGCCGACCTGATGATCCTCCAACTGTTCCGGGGCCATGTACGCGGTGGTTCCCAACGTGGTTCCCGCCAAGGTCATTGTTGCGTCATCGAGAAGTCGTGCGATTCCAAAGTCGCTCAACTTCGCGTCACCGCTCGCGTCCAGCAAGATGTTGGACGGTTTCACATCACGATGAACGATTCCTTGGAGATGAGCGTAGGCGAGGCCCTGAGCGAGTTGCGAGCCGACGGTCGCCGTTCGCGATGCACTAAGCGATCCTTGGGAAAGCAACTGCGCCAGCGTTGTCCCTTCGACCATCTCCATTACGAGGAACGCCTGCGTGTCGGAGTGGCCGCTATCGAGTAGCCGCACAAGACCTGGGTGGTCCATGAGCGCCAGCGCACGGACCTCCTGCGCGAACCGTCGAGCCAGTTCCGGATCTGAGGATCGGACGACCTTCACCGCTACGGACTGATGAGTGGTCTCGTCCACGGCTTCAAAGACGTCGGACATTCCCCCGTGTCCGAGGAGTCGAGTCAGGCGATAGTGGTCGCCGATGACGTCATCAACGGAGATCACGATGAGATTTGCTCTTCGACGCAGACTCTCCGGCGACGACACACTGCGGACAACGCGTAGCGCGCGACTTTACTCGTGGACTCCAAACTCGCGCTCGTGGGAGAACCTTGATTCATCTGCACTTTCGAGAGTCAACGATGGACGAACGACGCCGTGAACAGGAATTCTACCGGAACCAGTGTCCCTTGAGTCGGGGAGGTCGACGCGACCCGTTGCGAGGGTCGGAGTCTTGAGACCAGCGCTTCGTTGGGAGCGGGGTCCGCCACGAACATTTGACGCTGATTCATGCCACCGTTTCAGTCGTACGACGGCCCACGGCGCTGAGGCTGGAGGGGCTCAACGACATGGCCGCGCACCGCCGAGTAGGACGACGTCCACTCCAGCTGTTGACACCGATCCCGAAAATGGGTCGCGGGCAAGTGAGCGGGCGCGGCGGGACCGACTCGTGACGCGTGCGCGAGGACGGAGCAAAGCAATTCGGTGACAACGTTGCACTAAGTGCGGCGCAACTCGAGTGGTGATGTGAACGTCCTGCACGCCAAGTGGTCGATTCACACCATTTTCACAGGGTGAGCCCCGCATTCTCGCAAAGGGCCGACTGTACTGTGATGTGGAAGTTAATACCTGCAAGAGCTGCGGCTAATCGGAGGATGTCATGAAGAAGAACCTGTCAGTTCTGGCGGCAATGGCCTTGTCGTTCGGACTCGTGTTTGCGATCGGAAGCGGAGTAGCTGGCGCGAAGGGTGGAAACCCTCACGGCGGTCCCGGCTCCGGTAAGGGCCATCAGCACAACGGTGTTGTAGCAACCGGTACGACCAGTTGCAACTTCCACGGACGTCTCGTCGTCAGTACCAGCGGCGACGTATCCATCACCGGCAACCTCACCCCCAAGAAGGGCAAGGCGTGCACCAGCACGGGCGGCACCAAGCTCAGGACCGGTCACTTCAGCACTTCGTTGACGACCACACCGACAACGACCACCACGACCGTGGCTCCGACGACCACCACGACTGCAGCCACGACCACGACCACCACGACTGAAGCCACGACGACGACCACCACGACCGTGGCTCCGACGACGACGACCGTGGCGCCGACGACCACCACCACAGTCGCGACGTGCGCGTTGCTGACTGCCGGGACGTTGTCTGACGTGTCGGGCGGAAACATTGCCTGGTCACCGCGGCACAAGGTCGCCCCGTCGGTTGGCGTGGCCCTCACCGGTGGAACCATCTCGGCAGTGACCGTGGGATCCAAGCAGTACTACAAAATCGTCTACACGGGCGGTAGCGTCGCCAGCGGTTCGTTCGCCGGCGCCAGCGGTGTCACCCTTACTGTATGGAGCAACGCCCCCGTTTCAGCTATCAACACTCAGTGCGCCGAGGGCGGCTCACTGCACATCACCTTCCACGGGACATTGACCCTCTAGTGGTTCGTCAGGTAAATAACTAAGGGGACTAAAGTGGGTGCATGACCCACGCGCTGGCCGCACCGCCCCTGTCACTCTCGAACGACGAACATATCCAACTCGAGCGATTCGCCAAGTCGCGAACGATGGCGCATCGAACGGTGTTGCGCGCTCGAGCTCTACTCTTGGCGGCCCAGGGTGTGGCCAATAATGAGATCGCTCAGCAGGTGGGCGTGAACCCCAACTCGGTGCGCATGTGGCGTCGACGATTTGAAGAAGAGGGCATCGACGGTGTGGGCCGGGTGGCCCCGGGGCGAGGCCGCAAACCGTCGTTGCCCGAGGGAACCGTCGCCGAAGTCGTGGCCCTCACGATGAACGAACTGCCCGACGACGGCTCCACGCAGTGGAGCACCAGGTCAATGGCCAAGCACATGGGCATCAGCCATGACACCGTGGCGCGCATCTGGAAGGATCACGGTCTGAAGCCCTGGAGGCTCGACACCTTCAAGGTCTCGAACGACCCGCACTTCGAAGAGAAGCTCGTCGACGTGGTGGGGCTCTACATGAACCCGCCCGAACGAGCGATTGTCTTTAGTTTCGACGAAAAGACCCAGGTCCAGGCGCTCGACCGCACCCAGCCGAGTCTGCCCATGAAGAAGGGGCGCGGGGCCACCATGACCCACGACTACAAGCGCCACGGCACCACCGACCTGTTCGCCGCGATGAACGTGGCGACCGGCCACGTGCTCTATGACACCAAGACCCGGCACTCATCCAAAGAGGTGCTCGACTTCTTCAAGTTCATCGATCTGCACGTGGCCCGCGATCTCGACATCCACGTCGTGCTCGACAACCTCTCGACCCACAAGGCCGAGCCGGTCGCCAAGTGGCTCGCACACCCCAAGCGCGCACGCTGGCACCTGCACTTCACGCCGACCAGTTCGTCGTGGCTGAACCTCGTGGAGGGTTGGTTCAGCCAACTCACGAATCGTCGCCTAAAGAAGGGCGCGTTCAATTCGGTCGCTCATCTTGAAGATGAGATTGGCATCTGGGCCGAGGGCTGGAACGAGGATCCCAAGCCGTTCATCTGGAAGAAGCCCGCCGACGAGATCATCGCCAAGGTGCAACGAGGACGCACGAAATTGACCTTAGTTAAATCACAGACGCACCACTAGCCAGTGGCGTAACGCCCCCAACCCTGCGAATCAGTGGGGTTGGGGGCGTTCGTCCTTTGTGGGTGGCATGTGTCGAGTTACTCGACACATGAGCCCGGCTGTGGAATGCTGAGCGGATGCTCGATCACGTGTCCGTGCAGTGCTCAGATGTTGCGGCCAGTGCGGAGTTCTACGACGCGGTGCTCGCGCCTCTCGGGGGGTCGCGCCTCATGGACTTCGGGGAGGTGATGGGGTTTGGGACGGACTCGATGCCGTCCTTTTGGATTGGGCCGCAAGACTCCGGGACGGGATTCCGTGAGTCCCATATTGCCTTTAGCGCTCCCAACCGGCGCGCGGTGCAGGATTTCTTCGACGCGGCCGTGAAATCAGGCGCCGAGGTGCTGCACAGCCCACGTTCGTGGCCGGAGTACCACGAGAACTACTTCGGTTCGTTCGTGCGCGACCCAGACGGCAACAACGTGGAGGCGTGCTGTCACCTACCCGAGTAACACATGGGGGATGAGGTAGCTCCGGCGCGCCGCGACGTCGCCCCGGTCACAGGGGAAAGACGCACCCGTTCTTATAGGCGGCGAGGTGTCGTCGCACCAGTCCGCGAAGTTCGACCACCAACTGCTGTGGAACACCTCGAGGCTGGCCTCGGTAGTACAGCTCGATCTCATCGGCGGGGTAGGCCACGTAGTTCAACGCGTCACGCGGAGTAGAGGTGGTCGCGTCCAGCACCACCATTGCGCCACCGCAACACTTGAGCTCGCGGGCTCGCACGAAGAGCGCGCCACCGCGTGACTTGACGAACTCTCGAGCTTCGTCGGAGATGACGACCTCCACGAACCGAGCGTACCGTCGGGGCGGCGCTCAGCGACCCGCACCCCGTCACTGGGCGGGTAGGTAGCTCCCGACCATTGCTGCTGCTTCCTCGGTGGGCACGGCGTGTGAAAAGAGATAGCCCTGACCCAACTCGCAGCCCATGCGACGAAGTCGCTGGAACTGGACCTGCGTTTCGATGCCCTCGGCGAGCATCGTCATGTGCAGACCCTGGCCCAGGGAGATGATGGTCTCTAGGAGCAGGTCGTTGCGGGAACTCTCCTGAGCGGGTCGCACGAACGACTGGTCGATCTTGACGATGCGCGGGTTGATGTCGGCCAAGTAGGACAGTGACGAGTAGCCCGTGCCAAAGTCGTCCAGGGCGATGCCGACGCCGAGACGACTGAGGTCCTCCAGGACCGATTTCGTCTCGGCGATGTCCAGCAGGGCCACGCTCTCGGTGATCTCGAGGATCAGTCGGCTCGGCTCTAGGCGCGCCTCATCCAACATCCCAGTGATGCTGTTCACCAGACCGGGCGACAGGAACTGGCGCGCCGAGAGGTTGACGGTGACGTAGGGGCCCACCTCCTCCGGCGCTTCAGCGCGCCAGCGGCAGGCTTCCGTGATCGCGTGACGTAGAGCGAACTGACCCAGCTCGAGGATGAGGTCGCTCTGTTCGGCCAGGGGGATGAACTCGACCGGGGGCACCCAACCGCGTGCGGGGTGCAACCAACGCATGAGGGCTTCGAAACCCACCACCCGTCCCGAGGAAAGATCGGCGATGGGCTGGTAGTGCATCGATATCTCACCGGTCTGGAGCGCCTGGTGCAGCTCTTGGACCAGGGAGAAGCGGTTGACCGCGCGCTGGTGCATGCTGGGCGTGAACACGACGTGGTGCCCTCGCCCCCGGCTCTTGGCCTCGTAGAGCGCGGCGTCGACGTTCTGGATGATCTCGCCGACGTCGCTGTCGTCGGAGTCCCACACGACCATGCCGATGCTGGCTCGCTGCGAGATGATGGATCCAGCGATGGTGCACGGTTGGGTGATGACCTCAAGGAGCCGCTCGGCCAGACTCTCGGCCTCCTCGCGAGTCTCCAGGGCCTCGGCCAGGTAGAGGAACTCGTCACCGCCGAACCGGCACAACGTGTCCGACGACCGGGTCTCCTGGGCGAGCCGATGGGCCATCGCGACCAGCAGTTGGTCACCGGCGAAGTGCCCGTGGGTGTCGTTGACCCCCTTGAAGTCGTCCAGGTCGATCAGCAGGACCGCGCCGACGCCACCTTGGCGCACGACGCGAGAGTACGCCTGGGACAGGCGGTCCTCGAACAGGGCCCGGTTGGCGAGCCCCGTCAACGGATCGTGCAGGGCGCGGTGCGAGAGCTGGGCGGTGAGTGCGCGCTCTTCGGTGACGTCGCGCTCGGAGAAGACGAAGTACCGGATCGTGCCCTCCGCGTCGCGAGCCGGCGCACGCGAGACCTCCACGTCAATGACGCGACCATCCTTTCGCAGGTAGCGCTTCACGTAGCGCTCCTGCTCGATCTCACCCGTGATGGCGCGGTGCAGCGTCTCTTCGGTGATGCCGACGTCTTCGGGGTAGGTAAAAGGGGTGGAGTCTCTTCCGATCAGTTCGTCACGGCTGAAGCCCACCATCTGACAGAAGGCGTCGTTCGCGGCGATGATCAGGTCGTCCGCGTCCGTGAAGGTCATGGGGGCCATGTTGTTCTCGAACGCCACCCGAAAGCGCAGTTCGACATCGGCTCGCGCCGCCTCCTCGGCCCGGCGCGCGGAGTTGTCGCGCACCGCCGCGACCGACCACGAGCGGCCGTCAGTCTCGAAGGTCGACAGGGCGAAGTCGACTGGCAGCTCGGAACCGTCCTTGCACAGGATCCCCAGGTCCCGATTGCTCCAGATCAGAGGGGTCTCCGGGTTGCGGGCGTTGTGGCGACGGGCGGAGTCGCCGAGGTCCCTCAGCCGAGGCGGGACCAGCAGCATGACGTTCTGGCCCACCAGTTCGTCGCGGGTGTAGCCCGACAGGCGGGTGAGCGCGGCGTTGACCTGGCACATCACCCCTCGCACGTCCAGCAAAGCCGTGCCGTCGGGCAGCGCTTCGAGGATCAAGCTCCAGGCGTGGGGGTGCTGGTCCAGGTACGACGTGAAGTCAGGGGGCGTGGCTCGCCAGGCACCCCCGATAGAGGTGATTTCATCGACGCCGTGACGCGTCAACGTCCGAAGATCCGACACTCTCGACACGTCACCGACGGTAGACGGCGTCGAAGGTTTTACGCGTCAATCACGCGACAACACTCGCGCAATTATCACGCAAACTGTGAGCGTTTCCCCTGACGATGGGGCTAAAGACTACAGATAGTCGAGGATAATATTTCCCTGGCGAGCAAAATTACCCGCGCGGACTAGAGCCGTCCTACCGCACTGTTGTTGCCGTGCACCCGCTGGTGACAGCTCTTGCACATGAACTGCGCGTTGGAGGGTTCATCCGTGCCGCCGGCCTCCACGGATTTCTTGTGATGGAATTCCGCGCCCGCCGAGCGGCATCGGCCGAAATGTGGGCACGCGTCTCTCGTGCATTCGCACACGCCGTGTGCTCGGCGCCGCACGTCGCGCTGGGTTTCGTCACTGAAGGACATTTGGTCTGCGTCTCGATACTTGGTTAATGACACTACGACCACTGTATAAGTCGCGTCCGGGCCTAGGGAGCAGCTTCATCATCCCTGATCAGTGGCGTTCCGGCGGGTGGCGATCCGCGTAGAGAGAGCCGGCGCCGAGAGGGCAGGCTCGTGCCCCTGCGGGTTCGATCGCCCCGTGCCCAGACGGAGGCCATACCTTCGGTCCGGCGCCGCCATCGACGGATCCACCGCTCGAGGGTCAAAGCCCATCGACAGATACTCTTCGAGATACGTCAACGTGAGACCGGCCTGGTGCGCCGCGATGACGACCTCGGCCGCGCCGCGGGCGTACTTGGTCATGCGTCGCGTACACCAGGTCAAGGCCCTCGTCGAGGTCGTGGGAGGTCTCTCGCGTCGGACTGGCGCGTGCGCAGCGCAACGCCGCGCTGCCCGGCCAACCCGTCCAGGTGTGTGAGAGCGGTTGGCGAAAAGTCCACGGCCGTCGCGCGCCCCCCTCACGGGCGTAGGTGATCGGTCACAGCCCAGGTGACACTGCAGGGGCAACACATCGAGACCGGCCACTTCGGCGTCACCGGTGGCGCGCGCCACGGCGCCCCGTTCCTCGTCACCCATGAGCGTGGCTCCCGCCACCAGCGCATCGAGGTCGTAGTAGCGGTCCGCGCCGGTCCCGTGGAACGTCGCCAGCTGCTCCCAGTGTCCCAGTTCGAACTAACCACCAACCGCGTGTAGAAGTCGCGAGCGTTGGTCGGCGAAGGCGCCACGTCGCGAGTTCTCTGACGTGCGACCGGTTGTAACTACGATTGCGTCACGAGGTGAGTTGTGTCCCAGGTGATCTTTGCGGCTTTCAGTCATCGCGCGGACGCGGTCGATCTCGCCCGCGAAGCACTCACCCACCTCAGCCACGAGGGGCTCGACGTGCGGATCCACCTCTTGGACACCGACGAGACGCCGCCGTTCGAAAGCGACTCTCTCGTGGTCAGTCTGGGTGGGGACGGCACGTTCCTGCAGGCCGCGCGTTTAGCCCACCAGTTCGGGGCCCGCGTGCTTCCGGTGGATCTGGGCCGCGTGGGGTTCCTGCTGAACGTGCCGTCCAACGAGCTGGCCCAGAGTGTCGAGGCCGCTCAGCGCGGCGGGGAAGTGGTGGACCGTCTGGCGCTGCGCATTTCGGCCTCGGGCACGGAACTGGACGAGTTCGCGCTGAACGAGGTGGTCGTGGAGCGCACCTCGGGAGGTCATATGGTGCGCATCAAGACCTTCGTGGACGACGACGAGTTCCTCACGTACGCCGCCGATGGCGTCTTGGTGAGCACTCCGACCGGATCTACGGGTTACAGCTTCTCGGCGGGGGGTCCGGTGGTTGACGCCGCACTTCACGTCTTAGTGATAACCCCGATAGCCCCTCATTTCACCATTGACCGATCAATCGTGGTTGGCGCCGACAAGGTGGTTCGCCTGGTCGCCGACGAACGGCCCGCGGAGATTGTCGCGGACGGTCGCGTGATCGGGTCGTTGCCGCCCGGCGGCTTCGTCGAGGTCCGACGAAGCCCCACGCCGGTGCGCGTGATGGCGACCTCGCGAGTTGAGTTGGGGTTCCGTCTGCGCGAGAGCCTGCGCGCGGGACATGCATAAGGCGCAGCTCCTCGAACTCTCCGCAGTGGGACTGGGGGTAATCGACGACGCCAGCGTCGAGTTCACGTCGGGGTTCAACGTCATCACCGGTGAGACCGGGACCGGCAAGACCCTGCTCCTGGGCGCGCTCGAACTGTGCCTGGGCGGCGAGGGCGCCACGTCGCGGCAGGCACTCGGACCCACCACGCGCGTCGCGGCGGTCTTTCGACGCCGCGACGGATCCGAGATTGCGCTCACGCGCGAGGCCGGGGCACAGGGACGCCTGCGCAGCGCGGTGGACGGCACGGTGAGTTCTGCCGAGGCGTTACGCCTCCTGGCGACTGAATTGGTCGTGGTCCACGGCCAGCACGACTCACTAGCCCTGCGCCAGCGCGGCGAGGCCCAACGCCTCTTGGACAGGAGCGGGCCGGTCTCGACTGGGGAGTTGGTCGCGACCCGACGTGAACTGCGCGAGGCTCGCGCGGCCCGCGAGGAGCTGGGTGGCGACAGCGAACGACGAGCGCGCGAACTGGAGTACTTGGAGTTTCGGGTCGCCGAGATCGAGGCGACCCAGATCACCGGAGTGACCGAACTGTCCAGCACGCTGGACGAGTTGACGCGTCTAACCGAGCTGCGTGACGGACAAGCGGCGCTGAACGCCGCGGTCGAAGCCCTCGACGGCGACGGGGACTCGGCGTTGGCACGACTGGCCACGGCCATTGCCACGCTCCCCGCGGGTCAGGCCTACGACGCGGCTCGAGCGACCTTGCGCGCAGCGCTGGACCAGGCGCGTGAGACCGTGCGCGAACTGGCTGCGCTCACCGGAGAAGCGGGTCTCGACGACACGCGACTCCGGTCCCTCGAGGAGCGCGTCGGTGTCCTTCAGGGTGTCGCGCGTAAGTACGGCGGGACGCTGGATGGCGCCCTGACCGCTCTGGATGAGATGCGACGAGACCGCGCGGCGCTAGAGGATGCCGGCGAAAGGTTGGCGCAGTTGGACGGCGAGATTGCCATCCTGGAGGCGTCGGAACGTCAACTTGCGACGCGTGCGCGCAGAGACCGCGAGGCGGCAGCGGAGCGCTTGACGCGTGCCGTGGCGATGCAGTTGCCCCGGGTGGCGCTGGCTCACGCGACCCTGCGCGTCGAGGTCAACGGCGACGACGGCTCGGACGTCCAGATCCTCTTCGCACCGAATCCGGGTCGCGAGGCGGGTCCGTTGACGACTCTGGCGAGCGGGGGAGAGCTCAGCCGGGTGCAGCTGGCGCTAGCCCTCGAGACGGTGCACGATGACGTCATCGCGGTCTTTGACGAGGTCGACGCCGGTGTGGGTGGTCAGGTGGCCCAACAGATCGGCGACTGCCTTCGTGAACTAGGTCACGAGCAGCAGGTTCTCGCGGTGACCCATTTGGCGTCCGTCGCCGCCAAGGCCGACCACCACGTCGTGATCGACAAACGGGTGGAGGGACAGACGACCACGGTCACGGTGCGCGAGGTGACCGGAGAGGACCGAGTTCGCGAGATCGCACGGATGCTGGCCGGCGACCACGTCACGGCCGAGTCACTCGCCCTGGCGACGCAACTGTTGGAAACAGTGAATTCATAATCTGGTTCGGGTTAGGCGTGACACCGCGCCGCTAAGATGGTGTTCCGTGAATGTAACGGGCATCCGGTGACCAAATTCGTCTTCGTGACCGGCGGGGTGTCGAGTTCGCTCGGCAAGGGCTTGACCGCTTCGTCGCTCGGCCGACTCCTCAAATCTCGTGGCCTCAAGGTCACCATGTGCAAGTTGGACCCGTATCTCAACGTGGACCCGGGCACCATGAACCCCGGCGAACACGGCGAGGTCTTCGTGACCGACGACGGAGGTGAGACCGACCTCGACCTCGGGCACTACGAACGGTTCATCGACGAGTCCCTCTCCAAGATGTCCAACACCACCACCGGTTCGATCTATTCGAACGTGATCGCCAAAGAGCGCCGCGGCGACTACCTGGGCAAGACCGTCCAAGTCATCCCGCACGTGACCGACGAGATCAAGGAGCGCATCCGTCGCGTGGGCACCCTAGGCGCCGACGTGGTGATCGTGGAGATCGGAGGCACGGTCGGCGACATCGAGATCGTCCCGTTCATCGAGTCCATTCGCCAGTACCGTCGCGACGCTGGTCGCGACAACGTCTGCTATGTGCACCTCACCCTGGTTCCGTACCTGGCCCCCTCGGGCGAGCAGAAGACCAAGCCGACCCAACACTCAGTGACGGAGTTGCGTTCTCGCGGTATCCAGCCCGACGTCATCGTCTGTCGCAGCGACCAGCCGATCTCCGACGGGCTCAAGCGCAAGATCTCACTGCTGTGCGACGTGCCAATTGACGCGGTGATCTCGGCGGTGGACGCCCCAAGCATCTACGACATTCCCATCACGCTGCACCACGAGGGCCTGGACACCATGGTGTGCAACACCCTGGGCATCGATTTGGCTGAGTACCCGATTGACCTGACGGCGTGGGAAGAGGTCGTGCACCGCGTGCACAACACCACGCAAACTCTGCGCATCGGCGTCATCGGCAAGTACGTGACCATGCCCGACGCCTATCTTTCGGTGGCCGAGGCCATCCGCCACGCCGGATTCTTCGTGGGGGCCGCGACGACCATCGAGTGGCTGGAGGCCGAACGCGTACCGACTGAGATTGACGCCGAGCGCATCCGTCAGCTCGACGGGATCATCGTGCCGGGGGGCTTCGGTGAACGTGGGGTCGAGGGTATGATCGGCGTGGCCCGGATCGCGCGCGAAAATGGCATCCCCTACCTGGGAATATGCCTCGGCATGCAGGTGATGGTGGTGGAGTTCGCGCGACATTGCCTCGGACTGCCCGACGCGCACTCGACCGAGATCTCCCTCACCACCTCGGACCCGGTCATCGCGCTCATGGCCGAGCAGATGAACATCACCGACCTGGGTGGAACCATGCGTCTGGGAGCCTGTCCGGCGATGCTCGATGAGGGCTCGGTCGTGGCGACGCTCTACGGCGCCACCGTCGTCTCCGAGCGCCACCGCCACCGCTACGAGTTCAACGCGCGCTACCGCGACCGCTATGAGGCCGCCGGCATGCGCTGCTCGGGCACCTCGCCTGACGGCCGACTGGTGGAGTTCGTCGAGATAGCCGATCACCCGTTCTTCGTCGGGACCCAAGCCCATCCGGAGTTCAAGTCGCGGCCAGATCGTCCCCACCCCCTCTTTCACGGTCTGCTGCGTGCCGCCGCCGCGCGCGCCGAAGGTCGAGAACCGCACATACTGGATCCGACGTCGGTTGATGCGGCGCGGTGAGCGCGCCGCTCCGCGTTGTCGCCACCGCTGCGCTCCTGGAGTCACGGGTCTTCAGCGTCGAACAGCGCACGATCAGCGACGACGAGCAAACCTTCACGCGTGACGTTGTCACCCACCGTGGCGCGGTGTCAGCGCTGGCGATCAACGACGCCGGCGAGATCGGACTGATTCGTCAGTTCCGCGCACCGTTCGACACTGAGGTCCTAGAGATACCTGCCGGGACTCTGGACGTCGCCGGCGAGGAGCCGCTGGCGGCGATCAAGCGTGAGTTGCGCGAAGAGCTCGGGTGCGAAGCCGCGACGTGGACCATGCTTGGTCGCTTCATGGTCTCGCCGGGCTGGTGCACTCAGGTGATGACGATCTTCGAAGCGCGCGACCTCACGCTCGTCGAGCGTGCGCCGGCGGGGCCCGAGGAGTCGTCAGCGAGCGTGATGTGGTGCTCGCCCGATCAGCTGCGTGACGTGCTGCGAGCGAGTGAGCTGATCGATTACACCCTGGCGGTGGCGCTGCACCGTATCTATGGCCGTTTCTTTGACGTCGACTAGCCGCGCGCTGGAGGAGTACCTGCAGTGGCTCACGGTGGAGAAGGGCCGAAGTCGCTCGACAATTGACGCGTATCGCCGGGATCTGATGCGTCTCATTGCCTGGATGGACGCACGCTCACTGGATGAGCTCACGGTGAACTCGGAGGACTTGGAGAGCTACTTCGACGAATTGCGCGGTTCGCGGTCCGCGGGGACCGTCGCGCGCGCGACGTCGTCGGTGCGTGGATGGCTCGGCTTCTTGGTCGACGAGGGTCGCCTCGAGCGTGACCCGTCCTCACGCCTCAAGCCGGCCAAGCGCGGTCGATCGTTGCCCAAACCGCTCGCTGAAGACGATATGGCCCGGCTCCTGGACGCCGTGTCCGGCGCGGACCCCATCACGCGGCGCGACCGCGCGCTGCTGGAGCTGCTCTACGGGACCGGCGCACGGGTCTCGGAGGTCGTGGGACTCAGCCTCGAGGACCTTGACTTCGATGAGGAGCTCATCCTCGTCACGGGTAAGGGCTCGCGCCAGCGCCTGGTGCCGATGGGCTCGCGGCTTCGCGCGGCGCTGGTGCGCTACCTCGAGCCCGGCGGCCGGCGCGAACTGCTTCGCGAGAACCGCTCCAGTCGACTCTTCCTCAACTCTCGTGGGGGAGTACTGACTCGCCAAGGGGTGGATCTGATCGTGCGGCGACGGGCCTTGGCCGTGTCGATCCCGCGCGCCCGCATCAGCGCCCACGTCTTTCGTCACAGCTGCGCCACGCACATGCTGGCCCACGGCGCCGATATCCGAGTCGTTCAGGAACTCCTCGGCCACGCCTCGATCGCCACGACCCAGATATACACCGCGGTGTCGGTGGGCTCTCTCCAACGCGAGTACCGTCAAGCGCACCCCCGAGCGCACGAGTAAGGCCATGTCCTCCAACATCTACTTCTTCATCGCGATCATTCCGTCGATCGTGCTGCACGAGGTCAGCCACGGCTGGGTGGCGCTGCACTACGGCGACCCCACCGCTAAAGAACAGCACCGCCTCACCCTCAACCCGCTGGCGCACATCGACCCCTTCGGGACGATCCTGCTGCCCGCCCTGCTTCTGTTTTCCGGCCTGCCGGCCATCGGATACGCCAAGCCGGTCCCGGTCAACTTCTCGCGACTTCGTAATCCTCGTCGTCAGTCGCTCTACGTCTCGATGGCCGGACCGGCCATGAACCTGGTGCTCGTCGTGTTCTCATACCTGCTCTGTGAGTTCGCCGTCCACGTGCTCAAGACGGGGTCGCTGGCCCAGGGCGTGTTCAATGCCGGCATGTACCTGGGACTGGTGAACCTGTTCCTGGCGGCCTTCAACCTGATACCGATCCCGCCGCTCGACGGGTCGGCGATCATCGAACGATTCATCCCCAGCCGCAGGCTCCCTTCGTACTACCGGTTCCGCCAGTACGCGCTGCCACTGGTGTTCGCGTTGATCATTCTGGACTCGGTCTTCTTCCACCTGCGCGCGACGGTCTTCACCGACCTCGAGAACTGGTGGTTCAACCGGATTATCTAGCTGAGCCCGATGGCCTGAGCCGCGCGACGATAGACCGGTCCTGAGACGGCCGCCGCCTTTTCGGCGCCGAGAGCCGCGATCTCACTCAGGCGCTTCGTGTCGCTGCGCAGTTCGCGGTAGCGCTCGGCCAGGGGCGCGAGCGTCGCGCTGATCAGCGACGCCAGGTCGCCTTTGAGGTCTCCGTAGCCCGAGTACCGTGCGGCGACCGTCGCGGGAGACTCGCCGCTGAGTGAGGCGAAGATCTCGAGCAGGTTCGAGACACCGGGCTTCGTCTCCCAGTCCACCCGTACGTCATTGTCAGTGTCGGTGACGGCGCGCTTGATCTTGCGCTCGACCTCGGTGGGACTGTCACCCAGGTAGATCGAGCCCATCGGTGAGGAGATCGACTTGGACATCTTGCGGGTCGGTTCTTGGAGGTCCATGACACGCCCGCCCGCCGGGGGGGTGACCGCCTCGGGGACCACGAAGGTCACGCCGTAGCGGTTGTTGAAGCGTTCGGCCACTTCGCGCGTCAGCTCGAGGTGCTGGCGCTGGTCGTCGCCGACGGGCACCTGGGCCGTTTCGTAGAGCAAGATGTCGGCCGCCATCAGTACCGGGTACGTCAGCAGGCCAACGCGGTACCCCCTCTGGCGCTCGGACTTCTCCTTGAACTGAGTCATCCGGCTGAGCTCGCCGAAGGAGGCCACGCATTCGAGGAGCCAGGTGAGCTGCGCGTGAAACGCGACGTCGCTCTGGACGAAGATGGTGCACAGGTCCGGGTCCAGCCCCACCGCCACCAGCGTGGCCACGTTGTCGGCGACCTTCTCGCGCAGCACCTCGGGTTCGATCTGCAAGGTCAGGGCGTGCAGGTCGACGACGCAGTAGTAAGCGTCGGGGCTCTGGACCGCGACCCACTGCTTGAGGGCGCCAAGGTAGTTGCCCAGGTGCATCGTGCCCGATGGTTGAACACCCGAGAACACACGCATCGCACCATCGTAGAGGGACGAAGGAGTTTCACCAGGCTCCAGTAGAGTCGTGCGCGTGACCTACGTCGTGACGACGCCGTCCTTCAGTGGCCCCGTCGAGCTGCTGTTGCAACTCATTGGACGACACGAGATGGACGTCCTCGACGTACCCCTGGGACCGATCGTGGATGAGTTCCTGGCCCGCCTCAACGACGGGTCCGTGGACGTGGAGGAACTCTCCGAGTTCGTGCTGATCGCCGCAATCCTGCTGGAGATGAAGAGTCGTCGTCTCCTGCCCGGGGCCGACGACACCGAGCCCGACGAGGAGTTCGTGGGGTGGGAGGAGCGCGACGTCCTGCTGGCGCGGCTCCTGGAGCTGCGCACGTACGCGGGCCTGGCCGACGCGCTGGCGTCACTCTTCGAGCGCGCCAATGAGTCGCGGCCGCGCTTGCGCGGCGTGGATGACGGGCTGGTGGTGGACCCCCCAGACCTGCTGGCGGGGGTGTCGGTCGCCCAACTGGCCGAGGCCTACCTGCGCGGCGTCGAGGAGCGCCCCGTGCCCGCCGTGCGCCTGCACCACGTGACCGTAGACGCGGTCACCGTGGCCGAGACGGTGGCCGCGCTGACCCTCAGCCTGCCCGCGCTGGGCCGGGTCACCTTCCGGTACCTGACCGCTGCGCTGCAGACCCGCATCGAGGTGATCGTGCACTTCCTCGCGCTGCTCGAACTGTGCAAGTTGGGCCACGTGGAGCTGGGTCAGGGCACCACCTTCGGTGAAGTGGAGGTCGAGTGGCGCGAGGACGCGCCGTGGCTCGACGTCACCCGCGTGGACGTCTATGAGGGATGACAACTCGCTGGCCCAGCGATTGGAGGCCATGCTGACCGTCGCCCTCGAGCCAATCTCAGCCGAGGAGATGGCCGACGTCGCCGAGGTCGACGTCGCCAGCGTCACCACCACGCTGAGGGAGTTGCGCGCCGAGTATCAGAGTGAACGTCGGGGATTCGCGCTGGTCGAGCTGGCCAGCGGCTGGGAGATGCGCAGCTCGCCCAACGCCGCCGAGTGGGTGATGCGCTTCGCCAACCGCGACGTGTCGCACCGGCTCAGCTCAGCCGCCCTCGAGACGCTGGCCATCGTCGCCTACCGCCAGCCCATCTCGCGCGCCCAGATCAGCTCCCTGCGCGGCGTGAACGTCGACGGGGTGTGCCGACTGCTCGAGCAGCGCGGCTACATCGTCGAGTGCGGGCGGGCCCCCGGACCCGGTCTGCCCATCCTCTACGCCACCACCGATCAGTTCCTCGACCGCCTGGGTCTGGCGTCGCTACGTGACCTGCCTCCGGTTGAGGAGTTCATGCCAGCGCTCGAGACGGCGCGCGACCTGGCCGACGAGCTGTCGCTGGTCGACGGGGACGCGTTCGAGGGGGCCTAGGTGCCCGAAGGGGAACGCCTGCAGAAGAGCCTGGCCCGGGCGGGCTTCGGATCGCGACGCGCCTGCGAGCGGTTGATCGAGGAGGGTCGCGTCACCATCGACGGCCGCGTGGCCGAGCTGGGCAATCGCGTCGACGCCCAGACGCAGGTCATCCACGTCGACGGCCTCCTCGCCCCCACCGAGCCCGGTCGGGTCTACTACCTGCTCAACAAGCCCGACGGCGTGGTCACGACGGCGACCGATCCCCAGGGTCGACCGACGGTCCTTGACCTGGTGGACTCGCCGGTGCGGATCTTTCCCGTAGGTCGACTCGACATGAACACCGAGGGCCTGCTCATCTTGACCAACGACGGGCGTCTCGCGCACCTGTTGACGCACCCCAGCGGGGGGGTGGCCAAGGAGTACCTCGTGCGGGTCGAGGGCGACCCATCGCCCGCGGCAATCCGTCGACTGCGCGAAGGTGTCGAACTCGACGACGGACCGACCCTGCGCGCGCAGGTCAGCCGCGTGAGTGAGGGACTGCTGCGCATCGTCATTCACGAGGGCCGTAATCGCCAGGTCCGGCGCATGTGCGCGGCCGTCGGCCACGAGGTCACTCGATTGGTTCGCACGCGCATCGGACCACTGCAGGACGCCACTCTCTCGCCCGGGGCGTCACGCCAGCTCTCGGTCGCTGAGGTCCGTCGTCTGATGGAGTCGGTTGGTCTCGTCGAGGAGACCTCCTCTACCATTCCGTCATGAGTGACGTGACGCTGAGGGCCCTTCGCGGCGCCACGACGTGCGACGCCGACACCGTTGAGGAGATCACGCAGGCCACCCAGGAGCTCCTCGTCGCGTTGATGGAGCGCAACGATCTCGATCACGATGACGTCGTCAGCGTCGTCTTCACCGCCACCCCCGACCTCACGTCCACCTTCCCCGCCACGGCGGCGCGAGGGGTGGGCTTCGGCGACGTACCGCTGCTGTGCGCCACCGAGATCGACGTTCCCGGAGCCAAACCCCGGTGCGTCCGCGTGTTGCTGCACGTGTACTCGCGTCGAGAGCGCGCGGCCCTGGTGCACGTCTATCTACGCGACGCGCAGTCGCTTCGCGATGACCTCCCCGGCTAGACGTCGGGCCCACGTGGTGGGGCTGGGACTCATCGGCGCCTCGATCGCACGCGCGCTGGGTGAAGCGGGCTGGGACGTCACCGGTGCCGACCTCGACGACACCGTCACGCAGAACGCCCTGGCGTCTTCGGTCGTCGTGCCCGGAGCCTTGGACGAGGACGTGACGCTCGTCGTGGTAGCCACGCCGGCCGGGGCGGTGGCCGCCGCCGCACGTTCGGTGCTCGAGTCCAACGTGAACCCTGATCTCATCGTGACCGACGTCGCCGGCGTCAAGTCCAGCATCGTCGCGGAGGTCGGTGACGCCCGATTCCTCGGTGGTCACCCCATGGCCGGATCTGAACAGCGCGGCCTCGCGGGGGCTCGCGCGGACCTGTTCCGCGGATGTACGTGGGTTCTCACCCCCACGCCGTCAACCTCGGCGCGCGCCTACAGCACCCTGCACGGGATCCTGCGGGACATCGGCGCCACCGTCGTCGCGATCGACGCCGAGGACCACGACCGCCTGGTGGCGCTGGCGAGTCACGTGCCGCACCTGGTTGCCGGAGCGCTCATGAACGAGGCGGCCCGGGCCGCCGAAGAGGACGCGGTCCTGCTGCAACTGGCGGCGGGCGGGTTTCGCGATATGACGCGCGTGGCTGCCGGTGACCCCACCATCTGGCCCGACGTCCTGTTCGAGAATCGTTCCGCGGTGAGTAAGGCGCTGGAGTCCCTCGAGATGCGACTCGGCACACTTCGTCGAGCACTCGACGAGGGCGAGCGCGAGGTCGTCGAGACGAGTCTGCGCACGGCCGCCCAGTCCCGGCGTCACCTGCCGGGACGTGCGCTCAGTGCGGACAACTTGGCCTACCTGCGCGTCGTGGTGTCGGACCAACCGGGTCAGCTGAGTGCGGTCACGACCGCGGCGTCGGAAATGTCGGTCAACATCTACGACATCGAAATCGCCCACGGCATAGAGGGCGCGGGTGGAACGCTCCTGCTGGCCGTCGATGCGCACCAGGCAGACACCTTTCGCGACGCGTTGAGCGCTCTCGGATTCACGGCGGCGCGCGAATGAACGATCAACGCGAGGTGGTCCGGGCGAAACGGGTTCGCGGGACTCTGAACGTTCCCGGCGACAAGAGCACGTCGCACCGCGCACTCATCTTGGGCGCACTGGCCCAGGGAACCAGCGTCATCCATGGACTGACCACCGGCCAGGATGTTCGTGCGACGGCCTCAATCGTCTCCCAGCTCGGTGCGCGTGTCGTGGCCGACGAGGACGTCGTGAGCATCGAGGGTCCCGACGGCGGACTCCACGTCTCGAGCGTACCGCTGGACTGCGTGAACTCTGGAACCACCATGCGTCTGATGTCTGGCGTAGTGAGCGCGATTCCCGGGGCGCATACCTTGGTGGGCGACGCGTCGCTCTCGCGACGGCCGATGGACCGGGTCGCGGCTCCACTCGCGCTGATGGGCTCGCGCGTGCTTGGTCACGGTGAGCGAGTCACCGCGCCGCTCACTATCACCGCGCCGCTGAGCCTGCACGGAGTTGAGTACGACGTTCCGGTGCCTAGTGCCCAGGTGAAATCGGCGGTGTTGCTCGCCGGACTCTTCGCGGGCGGTCACACCGTGATACACGAGGGCGTGCGCACACGCACCACGACTGAGGACATGCTCGTTCACGCGGGCGTGACCGTGCACAGCGTCGAATCGGGGGATGGGCGCACGGTCACCGTCACCCCGGGCCGACCGCAGGCGCGTGAGTGGCTCGTCCCAGGAGATCCCTCCCAGGCGGCCTTCTTCGTGGTGTTGGCCCTGGTGCACCCCGACGCCCAGGTGGAGATTCGAGAGGTAGATTTTTCGCCCGAACGAGTGGGTTACCTGGACGTGCTCACACGCATGGGAGCCCATATAGAAGTGGAGCGCACCGACAACGGAGCGACGCTGCGCGCGAGTTCGACGAACTTGAGCGCCACGGAAGTACGGGCTCGTGAGGTCCCGTCCGTCGACGAGGTGCCTATCTTGGTGGTGGCGGCCGCGGCGGCCCATGGAGTGAGCGTCTTTCACGACGTGGGGGAGTTACGACTCAAGGAGTCGGACCGCTTCGGCGGTTCGCTGGCCCTCGCGAGCGCCCTGGGGTGTCTCGCGTGGGGCGAGGGCGACGACCTCTACATCGAAGGACTCGCCGACGCGTCGAAATTTGCGTCGTTCACGCAACCGGCCTCGCTGGACCACCGCATGGTCATGGCCGCGACGGTCGCCATGACCGCGGGCCGCGGAGGGACAATCGAAGGCGCCGCGACCGTGGCGTCGAGTTACCCTCGGTTCTTCGACGACCTAGCGTTCGTGACGTGAGCGACCGGGTCATTGCCATCGACGGCCCGGCGGGATCGGGCAAGTCCACGGTGGCCCGAGCCCTCGCGCAGCGTTTGGGCTGGGCCTTCATGGACACCGGTGCCATGTACCGAGCGGTCACGGTCGCGGCGCTGGACGCCGGACTGGACCCCGCCGACACCGCGGCCGTCGCCGCGCTGGCCGACACATTGACGATCACGACCCGTCCGCGCGTAACGGTGGATGGCCGCGACGTCGAGGACGAGATCCGCACCGATCGTGTGAACCTGGCGGTGTCCCTGGTCGCCGCCAACGCCGATGTGCGCGCGTCGATGGTGCGCCGCCAGCGCCAGTGGGCGCGTGACGAGCCCGTCGGCACCGTCGTCGAGGGTCGCGACATCACCACCGTCGTGTTCCCCAACGCGCCGGTCAAGGTGTACCTGACGGCCTCGGCCGAGGAACGCGCCCGCCGACGCGGTGACGAGAGCGCCCAGTCCGTGGCGCGGCGCGACGCCGCCGACACTTCGCGCGACGCGTCACCGTTGCGCCAGGCCGACGACGCCCTGGTCGTGGACACCACCGGACGCGACGTCGTCGACGTCGTCGAGGAGATCATTGAATGCCTGACGAGTCAATCCAGCTGAACCCCGACAAGACCGTGGTTTACCGCGTGGTGGCCGCGATCCTCTCTTCGCTGGCCTGGGTGCTCTTCCGGCCGCGCGTCACGGGTCGCGCCAACATTCCGGCGCACGGTCCGGTGCTCATCGCACCCATCCATCGCTCCAACGTGGACTTCGCCTTCACGCTGTTCATCTCCAAGCGCAAGGTCTTCTTCATGGCCAAGGACTCGCTCTTTCGCGTGCCCGTGCTGGGCCCGCTGGTGCGTCACCTTGGCGCCTTCCCGGTCAACCGCGGGACGCCGGACCGCGAGGCCATGCGTCTGGCCGAAGAGGTCTTGCGGCGCGGCTACGCGCTCGTGCTCTTTCCGGAAGGGACGCGTCGCGACGGTCTCGAGGTCGAGCCCCTGCACGACGGGGCGATGTTCGTGGCGGCGCGCACCGGGGCGGCGGTGGTGCCGGTGGGCGTGGGGGGGACCGAACGCGTCCTACCCAAGGGCGCGCGATTTCCTCGCCCGGTCCAGGTGCGCATCGTGGTGGGCGCGCCGATCGCGCCACCCATCGGTGCGGGTCGCGTGTCGCGCTCGGCGGTCACCGCCAAGAGTGAGCAGTTACGAACCGAGCTGCAGGCGGTCTACCACCAGAGCCTGGGGATCAGTTAGCGCTCGCGCCACCAGGTGCCGAGAACGACGCGCGCGTAGCGGAAGCCGAAGAGCCAGTTGGCGCCCTTTTTGGTCGAGCCCGAAGCCCGCGGATGCCACACGGTGGGCACCTCGGTCGCGCGCCACCCGCGCTTGAGGCAGGTGATGAGCAGCTCGGCGGTCTGATACTGCTCCTGGGTGAGGCGGTCGATCACGTCGGCGAGCATGGTGACGCGCAGTCCCCGGTAGCCGGTGGACGTGTCGGTGAGGTGCGCGCCGGTCATGCGGTTCATGACGAAGGAGAAGAAGCGCACGCCGCTCTTTCGGATGATGTCCGACGTCTGGTCGACGCCCAGGCGACGGCTGGCGACCACGAAGTCGGCGCGGTCCTGAACGAGCGGTGACAAGAGGTCGGGGATCTCGGCCGGGTCGTTCTGACCGTCGGCGTCGAGAGTCACGATGTAGTTGACGCCGTGGTCGATGCAGTAGCGGTAGGTCACCTGGAGGGCCACGCCGTGGCCCAGGTTGACCGGGAACTCGATGACGACCACGCCGGCGTAGGTCCGAGCGATCTCGGCGGTCTTGTCGTCACCGCCGTCGACGACCACCAGCGTGGTGTACGCCTGATCGAGCACCGTGGCCGGCATCTTGTCCAGGACGGCGCCGATGTTGCCCTCCTCTTCGTAGGCGCAGATTGAGGCCACGATGGGCTGCGGGCTGAACCCGGGGTAGTCGGCGTTGAAGCGGGTCATTGCCTGGTCGATGGCGTAGGCGCGCAGGCGCGCCGCGCGTGACTTCTCGAGGTTGGTGGCGGCCATGACTCTCCTTAGGACCGATTGACTGAGGTGATCCTCCGAGCGCCCGGGCGTCCGTCGGCCCGTCGAACGCGCGTCACGCGCGTCCGGGGGAGAAACTCACGGGGAGGAAGTCTAGCCCGTGGCCTTGCGCGTCCCGGTCTCAGCGGGTGGAGCCCGAGAGCACTTCGGCCGCGGTGTAGTCGCGATCGGCCTGCGTGTCGAAGGTCGACGTGCTCGGGGTGTCGAGCGCCAGGTCGAGCAGCGCCGACAGAGTCCGCAGCATCTCGCGTAGCTCGGGCGGTGGCGGGAAGTACTCGTCTTCGACAGTCACCGAGCGCACTTCGACGCCGTGGCGCGGGCTCAGGTGCTCCAGCACCTCATTGACCAGGGACTCGGGTGCGGACGCGCCCGCGGTCACGGCCACGACGCCAGTGAGGTCCTCGGGCAGCTCGTGGACACCGTTGACGCGGTAGACCCTCGTGCACCCCGCGCTGAGGGCGACCTTGGCCAGCGACACGGTGTTGGACGAGTTGCCCGAGCCAATGACCACGACCGCGTCGGCGCTGGCCGCGATGGCGCGCAGCGCCGCCTGGCGGTTGGTGGTGGCAAAGCACAGGTCACTGCGATTCGGCATCCAGATGTCGGGGAAGCGCTCTTCGGCGTGTTCGCGCAGGTGCTCCCATTCGTCAAAGCTGAGGGTGGTCTGGCTGAGCAGCGCGAAGGGGCCCGCGTCCAGCGCCACGGCGTCGATGTCGTCGATGGACTCGATCAGCACCACGGAGGCCGGGGCCACCGCCATCGTTCCCACGGCCTCCTCGTGGCCCTCGTGGCCCACGTAGAGCACGGTGTAGCCCTTGCGCGCGCGGACCTTCAGTTCGTGGTGGACCTTGGTGACGAGCGGGCACACGGCGTCGACCACCGTGCCGCCCGAGCTCTGGGCGGCTTCGATCACCTGGGGCGACGAGCCGTGGGCGCTGAGCATTACGGGCGCACCCAGCGGGACGTCGGCGATGTCGTTGACGAAGACCACCCCCAGCGAACTGAAGTACTCGACCACGAATCGGTTGTGGACGATCTCGTGGTAACAGAACACCGGCGGGGTGAAGATCCGCGTCATCCAGTCGAGGGCCTTGATGGCCTTTTCCACTCCGGCGCAGAATCCGCGCGGCGCAGCCAGGATGACCTTGTCGACGTCCACGTCTCCAGCCTAAGAGCGTGTGTCCTATTTGGCGAGTGCGCCAGGATTCACGTCCGGCACCGTGAAGTCGTGGCCTATTCAAGCGATCTGACAGATGCCCAATGGAAGATACTGAAGCCCCTCCTGCTGGCTCCGTCCAAACGAGGTCCGAAGCACGGAGACGACCTGCGCCACGTCGTCGACGCGATGCTCTACATCTCGCACACTGGGTGCCAATGGCGTTTCCTGCCTGAGGCGTTCGGACCGTGGACCCGAGTTTGGTCCCAGTTTCGCCGGTGGTCGAGAAACGGAACGTGGGCCCGAGTTCTCGCCGCGCTGCACGCCTCGTCGCGCACGGCTCTCGGCCGAAAGGACCCGCGGCCTTCGATGGTGGTCATCGACACCCACCTCGCGAGAGGGGCCTCGAACGGGGGCGCCACTTTCCACAACCAGGGCGGCCCCTACGGTCGCACCAACGGGGCCAAGAGAATCGTCTGCGTGGACGTCACCGGTCTACCTCTCTGCGTGAGAGTCGTCCCCGCCGCGACGTCCGAAGCGAGCGCCGTCGAACAGATACTCGACGACCTCGCCCATTGCGCTGCTAACGAACGACTGGAGCTCGTGCTCGTGGACCGCGGCACGGCACAGTCCGCCGCCACTCGGCTGTCGGCGAAGTTCAACTACGAGGTCCGTCGGGTCGGATGGGACGAGCCTCCGCGCAACGAGCATGGCGCCAAGGTCTTTCGCCCTATCCGTCACGCCTGGCGGGTCGAAGTGGCTCACGGCCACCTCGTGCGCCGCCGTCGTCTGGCGCGCTGTTTCGAGAACACCGTGACCTCGGCCACGGGATGGTTGCACGTCGCCTCTATCAGCGAGGTCCTTCGGGTGCTTTGCTGAGTCTGGATGAGTTGTTACGAGGACTCCTAAACGTTGCTGACCGCCGGCGTGGCTGAGTGACAATTGTGTTGAACCCGTGAAGGCGCAAGTTGTGGAACGCCTGAGTGTTCGCGTGCCGCGCGGCTGGGCTTTCGCACGGACGGGCGCAGCGGGCGATCTGACAGACTGGCACGGTGTTGCACATGCATGAGGGGCAGTCGGACATCGGTGTCGAAGCGGTCGAGCGTCTCGTATTTCGTCAGTTCCCCGCATGGCGTGGCTTGCCCGTCACCGCGGTGGTGTCTCACGGGACGGTGAACACACTGTTCCGCCTGGGGGACAACATCGTTTTGCGTTTCTTGCTGTTTCCGAATAACGACCCAGCCTGGCGCGGCGAGCTGCTCGCAGCCCAAAAGGCGGTCGCACGTCTGGCGGCCCGTGTGGCGGTCCAACTCCCTGTGCCGCTGGCCGTTGGCGAACCCGAGGACGACTTTCCCGGGTTCTGGGCCGTTTACGAGTGGATCCCTGGCATGACCGTACGGGAGACGAGCATTAACGACCTCGACACCTTCGCCGTTGACCTCGCCGCGTTCATTCGAGCACTGCAAGAAATGCCCACGGATGGTCGCACATGGAACGGTTTGACGCGTGGGGGGCCGTTGGTGGAGCGCGACGTCCAGGTGCGCAAGTGCATTGCCGACAGCGCCGCACTCGTTGACGCTCGGCACGTCGAGGCGGTGTGGGACGACTGTCTGGCGGCACCTTACGAGAGACAGGGAGATGTGTGGATACACGCAGATCTAATGCCAGGGAACCTGTTGGTTCGTGATGGCCGCCTGGCCGCCGTCATCGACTGCGAGGGGCTGTGCGTCGGTGACCTCTCTGTGGACCTGATGCCAGCGTGGAACTTCCTGCCTGCTGGTCCTCGTGACACTTTTCGCCGGGAACTAGCGGTCGATGAAGCCGCGTGGACACGTGGACGCGGCTGGGCCCTCTCGCAGGCCATCGTCGCACTTCCCTACTACGTCGAGACCAACGAGGTCATGGCCGAAACCGCGCTGCACACCCTCGTAGCGCTTCTCGACTGAGGGCAAAAGCCGCCACTTCGTCGTCGACGGTTGCCACGATCGACACGACGCCAGGAGCCGTGAACACTCGATGAGCCCGCGCACGATCTTCAACGTAGGTTGCCCAGCCTTCAGCGGCGCAGAGGTTGAGTACCGCGTCAAGATCAACCTCTTCGTAAGTTCTGAACTGCGGCAGATTTTTCATTTTTCCAGTATCGCCCCAGTCGTGTCACAACTCACGACAATTGTGAGGGTGTGGGACCTCAAGCACCTCTATCGCACACCGGCCAGGTGCTCTCGCGGGCCGTCACGTTCCAGTTTGCCCTTGACCCGAACGTCGAGCAACGAGTCATCTTCGCCAAATGCGCCGGCGCTCGTCGCTTCACGATGAACCACCACCTGGCCCGGGTGAAGGCGAACCTAGAGGTGCGATCGACCGAGCGAGAAGTTCTGTCGGCAGGCGGTGACACGTGCGAACCATCAACCCCTTCGCTGTCCTGGTCGGCCTTCTCCTTCATCAACGAATTCAACGCCTGGAAGAACGGGCAGTCTGAAGATTCACCGACCAACGACGATAGGACTCGAGGCCTGGCCTGGCGCCACGAACTACCCGGCGACGTCTTCGAGTGCGCTTCAGTGGACTCGGCCCGGGCCCTCGAGAACTTCTCTGCGTCGAGGCGGGGCGAGCGCAGTGGAACGCCCGTCGGGTTCCCCCGCTTCCAGGCCAAGGGAAAGGTGACGCCGAGCTTCCGATTGCGCAACCGCGCGACGGCAAGCCAGGCGCCTTCGAGCCATCCCATCCGCTTCACCGATCCCTCGCACCTGCGCCTGCCCCGGTTCGGGCCGGTGAAGGTCTTCGGCCCCACCCGCAAGATTCGTCGAATGATCGAGGCCGGTCGCTTCCACATCTACTCGGCCACGCTGACCCAGCGGGCTGGTCGTTGGACCGTGTCGCTGACCGGCGTGGCCGCCGAGCTCCACCAGGCGCAGCGCAGTCGCAGCAACCGTCACGCCGTTCCCGTCGGAGTCGACCGGGGGATCATCGCCCTCTGCGTCGCCGCCGACGCCAACGGCGTTCTCACCCAGAGCTTCGAGGGGGTGAAAACACTGAAGCAAGCGCAAGCCAAGCTCAAGGCGGCCAACCAGGCCCTGGCCAGAACCACCCCGGGGTCCAAGGGTCGCCAACGAACACGGAGCCGACTCGCGAAGACTCACAGGAGAGTCGCCAACACCCGACGACACCTGGTCCATCGGGCCTCCAACGCTCTCGTGGACCAATGCCAGGTCCTCGTGATTGAGGACCTCAACGTGGCGGGGATGGCCAAGAATCGGCACCTGGCGAGGTCCATCTCGGATGCCGCCATGGGAGAGTTGTCCCGTCAGCTCCTCTACAAGGCCCGCTGGCACGGGGTCGAGGTGCGGGTGGTGGACCGGTACTTTCCGAGTTCCAAGACGTGCTCGGGCTGCGGCGTGGTCAGGAACGACCTCGACCTGTCGACGCGGACCTACTCGTGTGCGGCCTGCGGCCTGGTCATCGACCGCGACCTCAACGCGGCCATCAACCTGGCCCGCTGGCAACCCAAAGAGTCTTCAACAGTGACACTGTTGGACCCAACGCGCGTTCCGCTTCTCTCCACAGCCTGATCCCACAGGGATCTGCACCGCGAAGCACGCGGGAAGAGCCGATCGTCATCCGCACAACCATCACGGCAATGTGATGAGGGCTCTGGGTCGGAACCGAGTACTCAGATGAGCCATCGTCTGGGATGTCGGACGGTGAGCAAGAACCAACTGAGCCACTTGGCTCAGTTGGTCAAGGCAAACCGGTGGGTCCAAATAGGACACACGCTGTAAGGGCGTCAACGTGACCGCCCCTAGGCTGGCGGGGTGTCGGGAGCCCATATTTCGTCCATCTCGGAGAACTCTCCGGCCGCCGGGGCGGACCTCGCCGTCGGTGATGAGGTCGTGGCGATCAACGGTCGCGCGCCCACCGACGTCATCGAGTACCAGCAGCTCGTCGACGGCGATCAGGTCACGCTGCTGATCCAGCGCGCCGGCGAGGCCCTGCGCCGCCGGGTCGTCGTGACCAAGGACGTGGGTCAGCCCCTGGGCGTGACCGTCGACTCGGCGGTCTTTGACCGAGTGCGCACCTGTGACAACCACTGCTCCTTCTGCTTCATCTACCAACTCCCCAAGGGCCTACGGCGTTCGCTGTACGTGAAGGACGACGATTTTCGACTGTCGTTCCTCTACGGCAACTACACGACGCTGACGCGCTTCACCGAGTTCGACCTGGAGCGCGTGATCGAAGAGGGGCTGTCGCCGCTCTACGTCTCGATCCACACGACCAACCCCGAGCTGCGCGCCAGCATGCTGCGCAACCCTCGGGGGGCGACCAGCCTGCGCTGGCTGGCCGAGCTGTTGCGCGCCGGCATCGAGGTGCACGGTCAGGTGGTGGTCTGTCCGGGGGTCAACGACGGCGACGAGCTGGTCGCCACCCTGGACGACGTGATCACGCGGTACCGCAACCTGGCGTCGGTGGCGCTCGTGCCCGTCGGGGTCAGCGCCTACTCCGAGGAGTCCACCATGCGGCCCCACACCCCGGCCGAGGCGGCGACGGTGATCGACCTGGCCGAGAGCGTGGGGGCGCTGACCCGCGAGCTCCTCGGGCGCACGACCGTCTACGCCAGTGACGAGTTCTACCTGGCGGCTGGTCGCCCGACGCCCGGTCCCGAGCACTACGAGAGTCTCGACCAGGCCGAGAACGGCGTGGGCATGGTCGCCGAGTTCACCCGCGGCTTCGTGGACGGCGTCGAGTCCGAGCGGCTCGGCAGCGGATTCTTCCAGTCGGTCGACGGCGCCCCGGCCTGGGGCTACCGCGCCGAGCGCGGATCTCTCGCCCCCTCCGAGGGCGACGGGCCCCTCACGGTGTTGACGGGCGAGTACGCCGCGCCCCTGCTGCGTGGCCTCTTCGACGATCACGGATTCAGTGACGTCGCGGTCGTGGCCGTGGCCAACACCTTCTTCGGCGGCAACATCAAGGTCGCGGGCCTGCTGACCGGCGCGGACCTCGCCCGCACACTCAACACGATCGACCCGTCCGCGGTCTGTCTGGTGCCCGACGTGTGCCTCAACGAGGGCCGCTTCCTCGACGGCTCCTCCCTCGCGGACCTGCCCCGGACGGTGACGACGGTGCGCACCACGGGCCGTGACCTGCGCCAGGCGCTCGAATCGCGGCGAATGGCCGTCGCGGCCCTGTCGTGAACCACCCGCGGGTGGCCGTCGTGGGACGGCCCAACGTCGGCAAGAGCTCGCTCATCAATCGCCTGACGGGGCGTCGGATGACCGTCGTCGAGGAGCACCGCGGTGTCACGCGCGATCGCAAGAGCGTCGAGGCCGAGTGGTCAGGCGTCACCTTCGACCTGGTGGACACGGGGGGCTGGCTGCCCTCGGGGGACGACCTCGAGACGAAGGTGTCTGCCCAGGCGAACGCCGCGTTGGCCGACGCCGAACTGGTGCTGCTGGTGGTGGACGCGGCGACCGGGCCGGTTGACGAGGATCGCCACGCCGCGCGATGGGTCCTTCGATGTGGCCGACCGGTGGCCCTGGTCGTGAACAAGGTTGACGACGCGGTCCGCGAGGGCGCCATGTGGGAGTTCCTCTCCCTCGGCGTGGGTGATCCCCATCCGGTGAGTGCCCTGCACGGCCGCGGATCAGGTGACCTTTTGGACTTCATCGTGGACCACCTGGAGACGTCGAAGCCCGAACCGGAGCCCGAACCGGGCGACGAGACGTTGCGCGTCGCGATCGTCGGTCGGCCGAACGTGGGCAAGTCAACGCTCTTCAATCGCCTGATCGGTGAGGAACGCTCCGTCGTGCACGACCTGCCCGGCACGACGCGCGACGCCATAGACACCGTGGTCGAGACCAGCGTGGGATCCGTGCGTTTCATCGACACCGCGGGTATGCGCCGGCGGGCCAAGACTGAGGCCGGTTTGGAGACCTACGCGGTCCTGCGCAGCCTCGAAGCCCTGGACCGGGCCGACGTCGCTGTGCTCGTCGTGGACGCGACGACCGGGGCCACGGGTCAGGATCAGCGGCTGGCCGAACGCATCGGGGCCGCCGGTTGCCCGGCCATCGTGGTGCTCAACAAGTGGGAGCTGGTCCCCACGGAGGAGCGTCCCGTGGTCCTGGCGGGCGTGGCCGACAAGCTCGCGTTTCTGGGTGACGCCCCGGTGCTCAAGACCACCGCCACCTCCGGCAAGGGGGTGCACCGACTCCTGCCCGCGCTGGCCACCGCGGCGGCCGAGTACGTCCAGCGCGTGCCGACCGGCGCGCTCAATCGCGCCGTGCGCGACCTCCAGGTGCGCCAGCCCTCGCCCACGGGCAAGATCCGCTACGCGGTCCAGGGGGCCATCGAGCCGCCCACCTTCACCCTGTTCATCTCCGGACGGCTGGCGCCGACGTACCTGCGCTACGTCGAGCGCTCCCTGCGCGAGCGCTTCGAGCTGGGCAACACGCCGCTACGGGTACGGGTGCGGGTGGAGTAGTGGCCCGATGGTGCGAGACCTGCGACCGGCCGGTCGAGGGCGAGGTCTGTGAGGTCTGCGGCCTAGACGTGAGCGAGCCCGAGGCCACGCCGATCCCCTGGCGATGGCGATTCTTCCTCGTGGCGACGGCGATCTACCTCGTCTGGCGGATCTATCAGTTAATTTCGTGGTTGAGCCACTAGGAGGCGTCGATGCCGATCTACGCGCTAGGTGAGCGTACGCCGACGATCCATCCCGAGGCGTTCGTGCACCCCGACGCCATCGTCATCGGCGACGTGCACATCGGGGCGTTCTCGTCGGTCTGGCCCGGAGCGGTCCTGCGCGGCGACTACGGAACGATCGTGGTGGGCGAACGCACGTCGATCCAAGACGGCGCCGTGGTCCACGCGGTGCCGGAGTACCCGACGGTGGTCGGCGACGACTGCGTGATCGGGCACCTCGCGCACCTCGAAGGGTGCGTCATTCACGACCGAGCCCTGGTGGGGAGCGGCTCGGTCGTGCTGCACGAGGCCAACGTGTTCTCGGGCGCCACGGTCGCCGCGGGCGCCGTGGTGCGCAATCGCAGTGACGTCCCGCCGGGGGCGTTGGCCGTCGGCGTCCCGGCGGTCATGCGCGAGGGCGCCAGCGACCTCGCGGCGATTGAAGAGGGCGCGGCGTCCTACGTGGAGAACGCACTGTGGTATCGACGGGAGCTGCGACAGCTCTAGGAGTTCGAGACCTCGATCAGGCGCTCGAGCGCGGTCGCGGCGCGACCCTCGAGCACGCTGGCGGTGGCCTGATCAAAGCCCTGCTGCAGGGTGGTCGCGCGGCCCGCCACGATGAGTGCGAGGCCGGCGTTGGCGCACGCGACGTCGTGCACCGCGCCGAGGTCACCGGCCACGAAGGACCGAACGGCGGCCACGTTCGCGGCGGCGTCGCCGCCGCGCAGGTTCTCGGGCCCGTGATGGCGCGACAGTATGTGACCGGCGTCGACACGTCGATCTAGGATCTGCGACGGCGTCACCGTGTACAGCGTGCACATCGATCCGAGCGAGAGCTCGTCGAGTCCATCGTCGGCGTGCACCAAGATGCCGTGCACGATGCCGCGAGCCTGCAGGACGTGGCTCATGGGCTCGAGTAGGCGCGCCTGGGCCACGCCCACCAGGGTGCGCTCGACCAGTGCGGGATTGGCGAGGGGACCGAGGACATTGAAGATCGTGCGAAAGCCCAACGCTCGCCGGATCGGCGTCAGGCCGCCGAGGGCGTGGTGGAACGTCGGGGCGAAGAGGAAACCGATGCCGGCCTCGCGCACGCAGTTGGTGACGACCTCGGCGGGGGCATCCAATCGCACGCCCAACGCCTCGAGAACGTCCGCCGAGCCGACGGAGGAGGACGCGGCGCGGTTGCCGTGCTTGGCCACGCGGACACCGCACCCTGCGACGGCCAGTGCCGCCATCGTCGACACGTTGACGGTGTCGAGGTGATCACCGCCGGTGCCCACGATGTCCATGACGTCGGGCCCGATGGAGAACGTCGTCGCCGCACCGATCATCGCGTCGATGAATCCGGTCATCTCGTCGGCGGTCTCACCCTTGATGGTGAGCGCGGTCAAGAATCCCGCGACGAGCACCGGGTCCACGCGGCCCGCCAACACCTCGCTGAGCGCGTCACGAGCCGCGGCGCGTTCGAGATCGGTTCCGGCCACCAACGGTCGCAGGACGTCCGCGGAGAACGTCGAACTTGTCACCACCGGCTCGCCGACATAGCGACAAGTTAGTCCGCGCCTGACGATTGGCCGCCGGGCCGCCGGTACTCTTTCGTGATGGGCGCCACGTATCTGGACGACATCGTGGCTCATCATCGCGAGCGCGCGGCGCGCGACGAACGTTCGTGGCGAGGGCGCGTGGACCGGATACAACACGAGGGTCCTTCCCTGCGCGGAGCGCTGCGCGGTTCGTCCACCGTGGCGGTGATCGCAGAGGTCAAACGTCGTTCACCCTCGAAGGGTTGGCTGGCCCGGGAACTGGACGCCGTTCAGCTGGCTCGCGACTACGAACGTGGGGGAGCCGCCGCCATCTCAGTGCTGACCGACGAGGAGTACTTCGCTGGCTCTCGCGAAGATCTGCTGGCGGTTCATCGTAGCGTCGAGCTGCCCGTGCTGCGCAAGGACTTCACCGTCGGCCCCAACGACGTCATCGACGCGGCGGAGATGGGGGCGGCGGGCGTTCTGCTCATCGCCGCGGCCCTGAGTGACGTGGAGCTGCGACTCCTTCTGGACGTGGCCTCGCGCGTCGGCCTGGACGCGCTCGTCGAAGTCCATGACGAGCTCGAGACGCGTCGCGCCATAGACGCCGGCGCGACGACAGTCGGCGTCAACCAGCGCGACCTGCACACGTTCGAGGTCGACGTCGGGCGTGCCGTCCGCGTAGCCGCCTCGCTGCCTGTCGACGTGGTTCGCGTCGCCGAGTCAGGGCTGGCCAGTCGTGACGACGTGGAGCGCGCCAGTGCCGCGGGATTCGACGCCGTGCTCGTGGGCGAAGCCCTCGTGACGTCCGACGACCCGGCGGCTGCGGTGCGAGATCTCTGCGGGGTTCCGAAAGACGCTCGTGAGTGACTTCACCGGCTCTGGGGCATTTGTGAAGATCTGCGGCGTGACCAACGTGCGCGACGCCGTGGCGGTCGCCGACGCCGGGGCGAGCGCCATGGGCGTAATCCTGACGACGTCGGCGCGTCGGGTGGACGTCGAAGAAGCCCGCGCAATCACCGAGGCGGTCTCCGGTCGCCTGGTCCGGGTGGCGGTGGTGGACTCGCGAGACCTTGAGTCGCTGAACGCGATCTTCGCCGGAGTCGGCGCTGACGTGGTTCAGGTGCACGGGGAGCTGTCCACCGACCTGCTGAGGGCACTTCACTCCGAGAACATTGGTGTGATCAAGGCCCTGTCGATCGGCACGCCGGAGTTCACCGTGTTTGATGACACGGTCGTGGACGCGGTGCTCATCGATGGACCCGTCCCGGGGAGCGGCCGGGCGCACTCGTTCACCGCGTTGGGGCTCAGGTCATTCACACGGCCCGTGATCGCCGCGGGTGGGCTCACGCCCGACAGTGTTGCCGACGCTATTGACACTCTGGATGTGTGGGGGGTAGATGTCTCGTCGGGCGTCGAGTCGGCGACGGGGGTAAAGGACGCCGAGCGAGTTAGAGAGTTCATCGTTGCGGCCCGACGTTCCTTCGAGAGACGAGTGACGTTGTGAGTCCGGACTCCGCGATGGCGCGGCCGGACGACTTGGGCCACTTCGGCGACTTCGGGGGTCGGTTCGTCCCCGAGGCGTTGATGCCCGCGTGCCTCGAGTTGGAGCAACAGTTCGACTCGGCCTGGCGTGATTCGGGGTTCAAAGCCGAGTTCGACGAGGTGCTGGGCCTCTTTGCCGGTCGTCCCACGCCGGTGACACCGCTGGCTCGGTTATCGGCGCACCTCGGTGTCACCGTGTTCGCCAAGCGAGAGGACCTCGCTCACACGGGCTCGCACAAGATCAACAATGTGGTGGGCCAGACGCTGTTGACGCGCCGGATGGGCAAGCGTCGCGTCATCGCCGAGACGGGTGCGGGGCAACACGGCGTGGCCACGGCCACGGCGGCGGCGCGGCTCGGGCTCGACTGCACCGTGTTCATGGGCGAGGTCGACACGGTACGCCAGGAGCTCAACGTCTTTCGGATGGAATTACTGGGCGCGCGGGTCGTGCCCGTCACCTCCGGCAGCCGCACACTCAAGGACGCGGTGAACGAGGCAATGCGCGAGTGGGTCACCTGCGTCAGTGACACGCACTACTGCATTGGATCGGTGATGGGTCCGCATCCCTTCCCGTGGATGGTGCGAGAGTTCCAGAGCGTGATCGGCCGCGAGGCGGCGCAGCAGCTCATTGAACTCGGTGCGGACACGCCCGACGTGGTAGTGGCGTGCGTTGGTGGCGGGTCGAACGCCGCCGGCGTCTTCGCGGGCTTCGCCGACGGTCCGGCGCGACTGGTGGGGATCGAGGCCGCGGGTGGCTCGGCGGTGGGTAACGGCACGCCCGGCGTCTTACACGGGATGCGGTCTCTCCTGCTCCAGGACGAGTTCGGCCAGATCGAGGAGGCGCACTCCATCTCGGCGGGCCTGGACTATCCCGGCATCGGTCCCGAGCACGCACACCTCGCCAAGACGAGGCGAGCCGAGTACTACGCCGTGGGTGACGACGACGTCATTCCGGCGATGCGCCTGCTCAGCGAGCTCGAGGGGATCATTCCGGCTCTGGAAACGGCGCACGCCGTCGCTTGGCTCACCCAGGCGGCGGGTCGGTCGGTACCCCACGGATCGACGGTCCTGCTGAATCTCTCCGGGCGCGGCGACAAGGACGTCGCTCAGGTCCGTGCACTGCTGGATAAGTCGTCGTGACGGGTCTGGAGTCGGCGCTGCGCACACTGCGCGACACCGGACGCAAGGCGCTCGTCGCCTACGTCGTGGCGGGACTCAGCGACGACTGGGTTCGCCACGTCGAATCCGCCGTTCAGGCGGGCGTCGACCTCGTCGAAATCGGGCTGCCCTTTTCGGACCCCATGATGGACGGCGTCGTCATTCAGGAGGCGTCACGACGGTCCCTCGCGCGTGGTACGACAATCGACACCATCCTGCGCGACCTCGACGGATTCGACGCAGCAGTGCCTCTCGTCGCCATGACGTACTACAACCTGTTCTTGCACTACGGGCTGGAACGCGCGGCTGGGCGACTGGCCGAGGTGGGTGTCACCGGTGCGATCGCGCCGGACCTCTCGCTCGAGGAGAGTGATGACTGGCGTGCGGCCTGCGGCGAGCACGACGTCGCGACGGTGTTCCTGGTCGCGCCCTCGACACCCGACGATCGCGTTCAACGCCTGGCCGCGGCCAGTCAAGGCTTCATCTATGCGTCGGCGCGCATGGCGGTCACCGGAGCCGCCGAAGAGTCCGGCGACGCCCATCGAGTGACCGCAGCGGTGCGACGACACAGCGACCGCCCCTGCTACGTGGGAATCGGGATCACGACGCCGGACCAGGCCCGGCAGGTGTCGAGCGCCAGCGACGGCGTGATCGTGGGATCGGCGCTCGTGAAAATCCTGCTCGATGGGGGAGACAGCAACGAGGTTGAGTCGTTTCTCGCCGGATTCCGCCACGCGCTCGATCAGTAGGCACTTTCAGAACTCACCTGTCATCAGGTTTAATACCGGCGCGTGACGCCGACACCCTGTCCGTTCACTTGCATCCATGCAGTGAGAATGAGAACGGTCTTAAATATGAACCGGGGGCCAACCCTGGCGCCTCGACAACAGGTTTGGGGGTATTGAATGGCTGACGAACACAGAGTGGCAGATCCAGGGCCGTTGGGCCTCGCCGGATTCGCCATGACGACGTTTTGCCTCAGTTCATGGAACGCTCACCTTTGGCACGGCGGCGGAGCCGCGGCGGCTCTTGCGCTAGCTCTGGTCTACGGCGGTATCGCCCAGTTCGCAGCCGGGATGTGGGAGTTCCATCGCAAGAACACATTCGGAGCGTTGGCGTTCACTTCGTATGGTGCATTCTGGATCAGCTTCTACGTCCTGCTCAAGATCCCGGCAATTCCGGCGGGAACGGACACAGTAGCGATCTACTTGTTGGGCTGGACGATTTTCACGGCATACATGACCATTGCGGCGCTCCGGACTTCCGGCGCGGTGCTGGCCGTCTTTGTCGCCTTGACAGTGACCTTCGTGTTGTTGACGATTGGCAACTGGGGCGCCGGCCACGTCACGTGGATCAAGGCGGGCGGATGGGTCGGCCTCGTCACGGCGGCTCTTGCCTGGTACGCCTCAGCGGCGGGAGTGATCAACGACACGCACGGCAAGGTCGTCCTTCCCGTGGGACCGTTGAACAAGCCCAAGCCAATGTCCATGTAGGTCGTTCGACGAGTTGTTCCAAAGCGCCCGGGCCACGGCCCGGGCGCTTTGGCGTCTGCGCGCCCTTGTCGAACAGGTGAGACGCAGTCTCGGTCGGTGTCAAAGGACAACGACGGTCAAGGCTCACGGACCAGATTCCGCGCAATCCGCGAGCCATCCCCGGAAAACTCGTACCCCCGGAGAGGCGCGGCTAGAGTACGTGTCACTGGTGGCTTGCCACCGGACCCAACCGCTGACAGCGCCCGGCCGAGAGGTTCGGGCGCTGTCAGCATTTTGGGGAAGTACTCCAACTCGGTGGGGCCAGTTCTCTTAGCGGCGACGAAACACTCACCATTCGCTGGTAGAGCTCCATCGCGCTGCCGCGAAAGACGCGTCGATTGTCGAATCGCAAGATCTGTGGTAGGAACTTCGAGAGAGCGCGAAGGTCAACGCGATCTGCACCGTGGCCGTATTTTCCCTAGTGGCGCGGCGTCTCGATCGCGGAGGGTCCGCTCGCACTCGTTTTGCGGAGAGGAGAGACCATGTCGCCCAAGAGTGGCAAGACGGAGACCGATTCTGAGTCGGTCGAGACGTCCGAGGCCCAGATTGCGGTCCACTGGCGCGAGGAGGGTTACTACTACCCACCGGCCAAATTCATCGGTCAGGCCAACGCCAACGACCCCGCGATCTTCGACCGGTTCAAGGAGGAGAACTTCCCGGAGTGCTTCAAGGAGTACGGGGACCTGCTCTCATGGGACCACTACTGGCACACGACCCTGGACACCAGCAAGGCACCCTTTTGGAAGTGGTTCGTCGGTGGCAAGCTCAACGCCTCGTACAACTGCGTCGACCGGCACCTGAAGACGGATCGCAACAAGGCGGCGCTCATCTGGGTGCCCGAACCCGAAGACGCGCCCAGCGAGGTCGTCACCTATCAAGAGCTCTACGAGCGCGTCAACGAGTTCGCAGCGCTGCTCCAGGGTTTCGGTGGAGTGGCAACGGGCGACGTGATCACCTTTCACATGCCCATGGTCACCGAACTGCCGGTCTCGATGTTGGCGTGCGCGCGACTGGGCGTGGTTCACTCCCAGGTGTTTGGCGGATTCTCCGGCGCGGCCTGCGGGGGACGCATCGCGGACTCCAAGAGCAAGATCCTCGTCACGATGGACGGGTACTACCGCAATGGTGAGCTCGTCGACCACAAGGTCAAGGCCGACGAGGCCGTCGCTCGGGCCGCCGAAGAGGGCGTCATCGTGGAGAAGGTCCTCGTGTGGCGCCGCCACCCGGGTCAGTACGCCTCGCAGTCCCCAATGGTCCCCGGCCGTGACTACTTCATCGACGAGCTTATGCCCGAGTTCAAGAACAAGAAGGTGCCGCCAGTCTCCATGCCGGCCGAGGCACCGCTGTTCATCATGTACTCGAGCGGCACGACCGGCAAGCCGAAGGGCTGCCAGCACAGCACCGGCGGCTACCTGGCCTACGTGACCGGGACGTCCAAGTACTACCAAGACATCCACCCCGAGGACACCTACTGGTGCGCAGCCGACATCGGCTGGATCACCGGACACTCCTACATCGTCTACGGACCGCTCTCGCTGGGCACGACCAGCGTCATGTACGAAGGGGTTCCGACGTACCCGGACGCCGGACGGGCGTGGCGCATCGCCGAGCGGCTCGGCGTGACCACCTTCCACACCGCGCCCACGACGATCCGGATGCTGCGCAAGCTCGGACCGGACGAGCCGGCGAAGTACAACTACCACTTCAAGCACATGACGACGGTGGGCGAACCGATCGAGCCCGACGTGTGGCGCTGGTACCACGACGTCGTGGGCAAGGGGGAGGCCGTCATCGTCGACACCTGGTGGCAGACCGAGAACGGCGGCTTCTTGGGGAGCACCCTGCCGGCGCTCAATCCAATGAAGCCGGGCAGTTGCGGGCCAGCGGTTGTGGGCATCTTCCCGCAGATCCTCGACGAGAACGGCGAAGCGGTAGCGGCGGGCAGTGGCGTTGCGGGCAACATCTGCATCCGAAACCCGTGGCCGGGGATCTTCCAGACCATCTGGGGCGACCCGGACCGTTTCGTCAAGACCTACTACGAGAAGTACAACAAGGACCCCAAGAGCACCGACTGGCACGACTGGCCGTACTTCGCCAACGACGGGGCCATGCAGGCCGAGGATGGGTACTACCGCATCCTCGGCCGGGTCGACGACGTCATCAACGTCTCGGGGCACCGGCTGGGCACCAAGGAGTTGGAGTCCGCGGCCATCATGGTCGACGAGATCGCCGAGGCGGCCGCGGTGCCCGTCGTCGACCAGATGCGCGGGCACGCCGTCGAGCTCTACGTGGCCCTCAAGCCGGGCTACACCGCGAGCAAGGCCATCGAGGACAAGGTGTCCCAGATGATCGTCACCGAGATCGGTCCCATTGCTCGACCCAAGAACGTGTGGATCGTCTCGGACATGCCCAAGACACGCTCGGGCAAGATCATGCGGCGCGTCATCGCGAGTGTCTCGAACTTCGCCGACGTCGGCGACATCACCACGCTGGCCAACCCCGACGTGGTCGAGGGCATCCGTCAGTACGTGCAGAGCGAGAAGATGGCGCGCGGCGATGAACCCCGCGAGTTGAGCGCCGAGGAGCGAAAGGTGATCGAGTCCTTCGGGCACGCCGAGTAAGGACGAAAACCGCACACCTAGGAGTCGAAGCCCAGACCCAACGCGTCGAGCATTCGCAGCCACAGATTGCGCCGACCCTCGTGGGCGTCGGCCGAGCGGATGGCCGCCTGCGTGAGACGGATGAAGAGCCAGCGCAGCGGCTCAGGCGGGAACGGCAGCGGCTTGGAGCGGACCATCGCGAGTCGAGTGCGCTCAGTGTCCAGTCCGTCGAGCAGGTCGAGCATGGTGGCCGCGCCGAAACGGCTGGACGCCACGCCCAGGCCGGTGTAGCCCATGACGTAGGCGACCTTGCCCGCGTTCGCCGTTCCCCAGAAGGGCGAGAAACGGGTGCAGGTATCGATGGCGCCGCCCCACGCGTGCGTGAACTTGATGCCGGCCAGCTGCGGGAACGTGTTCAAGAAGTGTCCGGCCAACGTCGCGTAGGTCGATGGGTTGAATTCGTATTCGCGACGGACCTTGCCGCGAAAGTTGTAGACGGTGTCAAAGCCACCCCACAGGATGCTGTGATCCTTGGTCATTCGGTAGTAGTGGAACTGGTTACCGGAGTCCGAGATGCCCTCGCGACCCGACCAGCCCACGCTCGCCAGTTGTTCCGGGCTGAGCGGTTCGGTTACCAGCGCAAAGTCGTAGACCGGCACCACGTACTTGCGCGCCGAACGCACCAGCGACGGGAAGATGTTGGTCGCCAGGGCCACCCGCGCCGCCGTGACCGCACCGTAGGGGGTGTGCACCCGGACCGCGTCGTCCACGTCCTCGAGCCACTCCACCTTGGAGTTCTCAAATATCCTCACCCCCACTTGGAGGCACGCGCGCTCCAGCCCCCAGACCAAGCGTGCCGGGTCCACGAGGGCCGTGCCGTCCGGGTCGAAAAGGCCGCCCTGGTAGATGGGCGAGTGAACGCGGGCCTGCACCTCGTCTCGTGACAGCACCTCGACGTGGTCGCCCAGCTCATTGCGGATGCGCGCTTCCTCGGTCATCTCGCGCATCTGCCACGGGGCCACGGCGACACGAAGTTCACCGTTTCTCTCCCAGTCGCACGGGATGTGGTAGCGGCGAATGGTCGCCTCGATCTCGTTGAGATTCTCTCGACCCAGTCGCTCGATGATGGCCATCTCGTCGGGCCAGCGCCGCAGGCCGTTGCGAAAGCCGTGGGTGAGTGACGCGGAGCAAAAGCCCCCGTTGCGACCCGACGCACCCGCGCCCGTCTCGTACTGCTCGAGCACGATCACGTCGCGCTCGGGTTGACGTTCTTTGGCCAAAAGTGCTGTCCACAGGCCCGAGTAACCCGCTCCCACGACGCACAGGTCCGCACCCAGATCTCCGATGAGCGCCGGATGCGCCGCCGGCTCCAGGGGGTCCGAGTCAAGCCACCACAACTCGGGCTGGGCGTGGGCGAGATGGCGCAGGACGAAGGGGTCCTTCTCTTGCATACCGAGTCCAACCAGTGGTTGGAATCACCCTCTCTAGGTACCGCCTCTTTCGCGCGTGTGCCGCGAACGCCGGGGTCCAGTCCGGCCTACGTCATCCAATTCTACCGTCAGGATTTCTAGTGACTGGTTCCAAATCTGTCTCGGCATTCCCCGGCAACGCGGCACAGCCCATGTGGGATCTCACAAAGCTCACATCTCGGCCTTCCGGGCGAGGGGCGCCAAGTCCTCCAAATGCGCCTCGTAGTGACGCGAGGTGTCCCACTGAAGCATCTCTGAAAGTGGCGCTCCTTGTAGCCAGGGCCATCGGTTCGGGTCGAAGAGCTCCTCGTCGGTGAGGCCACGGACCGCCGCCAGAAGCCGTTCGAAAGATTGGGAGAACGCGACCCGCGTCTCCTCCGGAGGATCATTCACATGCTCGCGGAAAACACTCTCATTGATCTCGTCGGTCGTCCTTGAGGGATCGGACTCATCGTCGGGAACACGGCCCGCGCACAGGGCGGCGATCACCTGCGCCGAGTGATCTTGCCACCACGCCAAGTGCGCGAGCACATCCTTGCCTGTCCAGTCATCCATCGCTGGATCTAACAATCGGTCGTCGCCAATCCGCTCAACGAGTAATGCCGCGTCATGGTGGGTCGTGGTCATACTGCGCAGCAGTTCGTCCTTTTCCACGTTCGAACGCTAGTCAGCGAAATCGCGGCGCATTTTTGTGGCCCGGATGAGCTGAGTGCGATGACGCTTTGGTCGGGCTGGGGAGATTTGAACTCCCGATCTCTCGGCCCCCAGCCGAGCGCTCTAGACCAAACTAAGCCACAGCCCGTGAGGGGTCAATGCTAGCCGGGGGCTGCTCAGTCACTCGGTCGATGCGATCCGTGGGACTGGTCGGGATGGGTCAACCACGCGCGCGCCTCGCACAGATACGCGATCGATTCGCCGGTGGCCTTCGCGCGAAGGGCGTCGAGTATGCGCTCGTCGAGCGCGTCCAACAGGTCCTTTACTGACACGAGTTCTCCTCTCATCCGCCGGCAACGGCGGTCACGATCTCCACTGCTGCACCATCGGGTACCGGCGTGCTGGTCCAGTTCGAGCGGAGAACAACCTCGCCGTCGAGCGCGACCGCAACACCACGGGCCTCGATTCCGAGTCGCTCGACGAGTTCGGCGACCGTCTCGTTCTCGTTGGTTCGGTCAACGCCGTTGACCCGGATCACAACTCCTCCACGAAGGCCACGGCGAGGTCGGCGGCCCACGGCGCCAGGGTCACGCCGTGGCGGTAGTAACCGGATGACCACCCCCATCCCTTCGGCTCCAGTCGTTCGAAGAAGGGTCGCCCCGTCGGGCTCGCCGGACGGAGTCCGACACGGGTTTCGAGGATCTCCGCGCTCTCGAGGCTCGGGACGAGCTCGAGTGCGTCGCGCAAGATCCGGTGTAGTTCTCCGACCTCGACGGCCGCCGCGGACCGTTCTTCGGAACTCGCTCCTAACACGCCGCGGCCACCAGAGCGGTTGACCAAGTAGAACGGATGCCCACGGACGAACGCGCGCACCATCGCACTGTCGGTGGTTTCCAACCCCTGGACTCGGACCGTGACACCTCGGACGGGTCGTACGAGATTGAGCCCGCTGGCGTGCGAGCCCAAGGGGAGGGCAGAGCACCCGGTAGTGAGCAGTCCGGTGTCGGCGCTCACGCGACGACTCGGCGTGTGAGCGATCACCGAGCGTTCGTCGCCACTGACTTCGACAACAGACTCGGTGACGAGCTCCACGTCGAGCCGGCTCAGGGCCTCACGAAGGACCCTCACGGCCTCGTCGGGGTCCACCCAGGCGTCACCGGCCAATACGACGCCGTCGTTCACCCGGTCGGACAGTCCGCTGAAGAGTGCCGGTTCATCGATTCGATGAGAGTGCCGGAATGGTGCGGCGAAACTGTCCGCCACCTCGGTGAACTGTCGCAGCAGGGCACGGTCTCCGGGCTCCCAACCGACATAGAGAGTGCCCGTCTCGTACACGCCCACTCGTATTCCGGTGAGTTCCTCCAGGTCCTCGACCAGTCCTCGCCACGCCGGCAGCGCACCCAATTGGAGCCGATAGGTCTCTTGCTCGCCCGGAAGGATCTCCGCCGACGGCGCGATCATCCCGGCGGCCGCCCACGTCGCCCCACGGCCCGGACGTGGGTCGATGAGTGTGACGTGGTGACCGCGACGCGCCAGCCGATACGCGCTCGTGAGGCCGACGATCCCGGCGCCCACGACAATGACGGAACGTGACTCGCCTTTCACGAGCCCAGCGTAGGTCGAGGGTTGGCAAAGGCCCTTCGCTATAGTTGGGGCGGGTCAGCGTTGCCCCGACGGACAACGCGAAGATGACAGAACTCTACGACCCCTCATTTGAACACGACGCCTGCGGCGTGGGAATCGTCGCGGACCTGACGGGTCGGCCGAGTCGCGCCACCGTCCTCGACGCCCTCACGATCCTGGAGAACCTCGAACACCGAGGAGCCACGGGGTCGGACCCGGACTCCGGTGACGGCGCGGGAATCCTGGTCCAGATGCCCGACTCCATGATCCGTCGCGTCTTTGAGGCCGTGCCACCGGCGGGTGAGTACGGGGTGATCCAGTGGATGGTCCCGGCGCCAGTGGACTGGCTGGCGGCACGCGAGGTCATCGACCCCGCATTAGCCAGGGTCGGACTGGCCTCGGGGGGGTGGCGCGACCTCAAGGTGAACTCGTCACTGCTGGGAAAGTCGGCCGCGGCCGGCGAACCCGAATTCATCCAGGAGCTCGTGGTCGCGACACGCCCCATGGCCAGCGACGACCTGGAGCGCGCGCTGTTTTGCGCACGCAAGATCATCGAACACACCGTGGCCATCTACGCGGCATCGTGCTCATCTCGCGTGGTGATCTACAAAGGAATGCTCACCGCCCCGCAGTTGCGCCACTACTTCGCTGACCTGAGCGACGACGCACTGGTCTCGGCGATCGCCGTCGTGCACAGCCGGTTCTCCACCAACGTCCTGCCGCGCTGGGAGCTGGCTCAGCCCTTCCGCTACATCGCGCACAACGGCGAGATCAACACCATCCGGGGCAACCGCAACTGGATGACCGCGCGCGAGAGCACGCTGCACACCGACGCACTGCCGCTGCCCGTGGGCGACCTAACGCCCATCGTGACCGAGGGGCTGAGCGACTCGGCCAGTTTCGATGAGGTCGTCGAGCTCCTGGTCCACGCCGGACGCTCGTTGCCCCACGCGATCCTCATGATGATTCCCGAGGCTTGGGAACGCTCGACGGCCATGGACCCGGTGCGCCGTGACTTCTACCGGTACCACGCCGCTCTCATGGAGCCCTGGGACGGCCCGGCGTCGGTCACGTTCTGTGACGGCCGGGTGGTCGGTGCGGTCCTGGACCGCAATGGCCTGCGCCCGGCGCGCTACTGGGTGACCAAGGACCAGCGGGTCATCTTCGCCAGCGAGGTGGGCGTGCTGCCCGTGGACCCGGCCCAGATCGAGCGCAAGGGTCGCCTCCAGCCCGGCCGCGTGTTCCTGATTGACATCGCCCAGGGCCGCATCATCGACGACGAAGAGGTGAAGCGCGACCTCGCATCGCGCGCGCCCTACGGCGACTGGCTGGTGAGCCAGGTGTCCCTCGACGAGTTGGGGGCGCGCGCGATGCTCACGCCCAGTCACGCGTCGATACTTCGCCAGCAGGTCAACTTCGGCTACAGCGAGGAGGACCTTGCCCTCATCGTTCGCCCTATGGCCGCGAGCGGTGAGGAGGCCATCGGGTCGATGGGCACGGACACGCCGCTCGCCGCCCTGTCGAGGGCGCCGCGGTCAGTCTTCGACTACCTCAGCCAGCTCTTCGCCCAGGTCACGAATCCGCCATTGGACGCGATTCGCGAGGAGTTGGTGACCTCGACGCGCGTCAGCATCGGCGGCGAGGACAATCTGCTCGGCGACTCGGCTCGTCACTGCCATCAGATCGTCTTGGCCTCACCGGTGTTGAGCAACGAGGATCTCGCCAAGCTGCGCTACGTCGACGAGGACGGGGCCGTCGACGGGTTCCATCCGGTCGTCGTGGACGCACTCTTTGAGGTCGAGGGTGAGTCGGACCCGGGACAGCGACTGGCCCGAGCCGTCGACGAGCTCTGTGACCAGGTGGTCGAACTCGTGCGCGCGCACGCGAACATCGTCATCGTCACGGACCGCAACACGTCGCCGCAACACGCGGCCATTCCGAGCCTGCTCGTCACCTCGGCGGTTCACCACCGCCTGGTGGATGAGCACCTGCGAACAGACGCCGCACTGATACTTGAAGCCGGTGACGTGCGCGAGGTTCACCACGTAGCGGTCCTGCTGGGCTTCGGGGCATCGGCGGTGTGTCCTTACCTCGCCTATGAGTCGATCGACGCGCTCGTGGCCGAGGGCGACCTCGACGCGCCGGGGTCCTTCGAGGCCCGCTACCAGTACGCCAAGGCGCTCACCAAGGGCGTGGTCAAGGTGATGTCGAAGATGGGGGTCAGCACCGTCGCCAGTTACGTGGGCTCCCAGCTCTTCGAGGCGGTGGGACTGGGTCACGAAGTCGTGTCGCGCTACTTCCCGGGGCTGCCCCGACGCGTCGGCGGCGTCACGCTGCGCCACCTCGGTGAGAGCGTGTTGACGCTGCACGCCCGGGCTTACCATCCGCACCCGGGAGAGCCGGTGGCCCTGGCCCACCGCGGCGAGTACCAGTGGCGCCGCGACGGCGAGGTGCACCTGTTCAATCCCCGGACCGTCCAGAAGCTCCAGCACGCCACGCGCGCGGGTCGCTACGACATCTTCAAGGAGTACTCGGCGGCCGTGGACGACCAGCGCCACGATCGCGCCACGCTGCGCGCCCTGCTCGAGCTGGTGCCGGCCGCCGCACCCGTGCCGCTCGAGGAGGTCGAGAGCGCGGCGTCGATCATCCGGCGCTTCTCCACCGGCGCGATGAGCTACGGCTCGATCTCCGAAGAGGCGCACACCACCCTGGCGATCGCCATGAACCGGCTCGGGGCGCGGTCCAACACCGGCGAGGGAGGCGAGGACGAGGACCGTTACGACGTGGCGGACCCTCGCTTTAATCGCCGGTCGGCCATCAAGCAGGTCGCCTCCGGGCGCTTCGGGGTGACGAGCCGATATCTGGTCAACGCCGACGACCTGCAGATCAAGATGGCCCAGGGTGCCAAGCCCGGCGAAGGTGGCCAACTCCCCGGCACGAAGGTCTACCCGTGGATCGCCCGGACCCGCCACTCGACGCCCGGGGTGGGGCTGATCTCGCCACCGCCGCACCACGACATCTACTCCATCGAAGACCTGAAGCAACTCATCTACGACTTGAAAAACGCCAACGACCGGGCGCGCGTGCACGTCAAGCTGGTCAGCGAGCAGGGCGTTGGCACCATCGCCGCGGGTGTAGCCAAGGCTCACGCCGACGTCATCTTGATCTCGGGCCACGACGGTGGCACCGGGGCGGCACCCCTCACCTCGCTCAAGCACGCGGGCACGCCCTGGGAGATTGGGCTCGCCGAGACCCACCAAACATTGGCCCGCAATGGACTGCGCAGCCGCGTCGTCCTTCAGGTCGACGGCCAGCTGAAGACGGGCCGCGACGTCATCATCGCGGCCCTGCTCGGCGCGGAGGAGTTCGGCTTCGCCACGGCGCCCCTGGTCGTGTCGGGGTGCGTCATGATGCGCGTGTGTCACCTGGATACCTGTCCAGTCGGGATCGCGACGCAGAACCCGCGACTGCGCGAACGCTTCACCGGACAGCCCGAGTTCGTCGAGAACTTCTTCCAGTTCGTGGCTCAGGAGGTCCGTGAGTACCTGGCCCTGCTCGGCGCGCGCACGCTCGAAGAGGTCGTAGGCGACACGACCAGACTGCACGCCGATACCCGCGCCGACGCGGACCTGGATCTCGACCTGGCGGGTCTGCTGGCGCTCGTGCCACCGGACCAGCGCCACCAGAGTGTCGCCCAGGACCACGGTCTGGACGCGGCCCTCGACTGGAACTTCCGGGACGACGCGCTTCACGCAACCCTGCGCGGCGAGACGTTCCACTACGCCGGAGCGATTACCAACGTGAACCGCGCGGTGGGTACCCTCACCGGCAGCGCCCTCACCCGCGCTCACGGTGCTCGGGTCCTCGCCGAGGACACCGTGGTCCTGGACTTCATCGGTTCAGCCGGTCAGAGCCTCGGCGCCTTCCTCCCGGCCGGCGTGACGATTCACTTGACCGGCGACGCCAACGACTACGCCGGCAAGGGCCTCTCCGGCGGACGCATCGTGATCCAACCGTCCAGGGAGTCGACCTTCGAAAGCGAGGGCAACATCATCGCCGGCAACGTGCTCGGGTACGGCGCCACCGCTGGAGAGATCCTGGTGCGCGGCGTCGTAGGGGAGCGCTGTGGCGTTCGCAACTCCGGGGCGACCATCGTCGTGGAGGGTGCCGGTGACCACGCCGGCGAGTACATGACCGGCGGCGTAATCGTGATCCTGGGCGCCGTCGGGCGCAACCTGGCCGCGGGGATGTCCGGGGGCACCCTGTACCTCTACGACCCGGGCGACACGGTGCACGACCACCTGAGTGCCGGCGTCTACGAAATCGACCCGCTCGAGTCCGACGACGACGAGCGTCTGCGCATCCTGCTCACGCGCTTTCACGGCGAGACGGGGTCACAGCTGGCCGCGCGCCAGCTCGCGGACTGGCGTCGGGCGCGAATGGAGTTCGTGCGAATCGAGTCGTCGGAGTACCAGCGCGCCCGCGACGAGGAACGCGGTGGGTAAGCCCACCGGATTTCTGGAGACGCCGCGGCGCGGCCCCGGGTACCGGCCCGTACCGGTTCGACTGCGGGACTGGCGCGAGGTCTACGAGGCCCAGGACGACGCCGAGGTTGCCGCCCAGGCTGGCCGGTGCATGGACTGCGGCATCCCGTTCTGCACGCAAGGTTGCCCCCTGGGCAACCCGATCCCGACGTTCAATGACGCCATCTTTCGACAGCACTGGGACCACGCGGCCGACGCGCTGCTGCGCACGAACAACTTCCCGGAGTTCACCGGACGGCTCTGTCCCGCGCCGTGCGAGTCGGCGTGCGTGCTCAATATCGTCGACGCGTCGGTGACCATTGAGCGAATTGAGTATGAGGTCGCCGAGCACGCCTTCGCCGAGGGACTGAGCGTGCGTGCACCGGACGTCGACGACAGCGGCCAACGGGTGGCGGTGGTGGGTTCGGGACCGGCGGGGCTCGCGACCGCGGCCCAGCTGCGCGCGGTCGGGCACGCCGTGGAGGTCTTTGAACGCGCCGACGCCATCGGCGGGCTTCTGCGCTACGGCATCCCGGAGTTCAAGATGGAAAAGTCCGTGCTGGACCGGCGTCTTGCCGTGATGCGCGACTCCGGGGTGGTCTTTCACGTGAACGCGTCGGTGGGTGAGGGCGAGCTCGCGGAACTGCGCAGGAGCTTCGACGCGGTCGTGCTGGCGCTGGGTTCCACGACCCCCCGGCGCATTGACGTCCCCGGCGCTGATCTGGAGGGTGTTATGGCCGCCATGACGTACCTGGAGGCCGCCAACCGGGCCGTCCGTGACGCGGTGCCCTCGCGGTTCGACGCGTGCGGAAAGAACGTCGTCATCCTCGGCGGTGGCGACACCGGGGCCGACTGTCTCGGCACCGCGCACCGCCAGGGCGCGGCGTCGGTGACCCAGATCGAGATCCTGGGCCGCCCACCCAACGAACGGCCCGACGACCAACCTTGGCCGACGATGGCGCGCATCTTCAAGAGTGCCCCGGCCCACGACGAGGGTGGCGACAGGCGATTCTCCACCGAGACGCTCGAGTTTCGTGGTCCGGGCCACGTCACCGAGATCGTGCTGCGCGACCACGCAAACGATGACACGGTGAGCGCGCCCGCCGACCTGGTCTTGATCGCCGCGGGCTTCATTGGACCCGAGCTCGCGGGCCTCGGCCCCGAAGTGTCGTCACAGCTGACGCCACGAAACACCTTGTCCGTCAACCCCTCGTGGTGTCTCGAGTCCCTCGGCGGGGCCAGCCCGGTCTTCGCCTGCGGTGACGCCGTGCGCGGCCAGAGCCTGATTGTCTGGGCCATCGCCGAGGGCCGCAGCGCCGCGGCCTCCGTTGACGCCCACCTGCGCGGCGGCGTCACGGCCCTGCCTGCGCCGCTCGAGCCCTACGCCGTGTCGTGGTGAGCGCCGCGCCTCGCGACGCTTTGTAGCATCGTCACCAGACGAGGGGGGACCCATGGACAGCACGATGCAGGACGCACCGCTTGTCATTACCGACATCGTGCGCCACGGCGAGTGGCTCTACGCGGACAAGAAGGTCCTGACCGTCACGCCCGACGGGGTCAAGGAGGCAACCTTCTTCGAGGTCTCCAAGCGCGCCGAGCAGCTGGCGGCCGCACTCGCCCGACTGGGGATCGGTCGCGGCGACCGCGTGGCCACGTTCATGTGGAACAACCAAGCCCACCTCGAGGCGTACCTGGCCGTGCCATGCATGGGTGCCGTGCTGCACACGCTGAACATCCGCCTCTTCCCCGAACAGCTGAGCTACATCATCACCCACGCTGAGGACCGGGTGATCATCGTCGACGCCGTCCTGGTTCCCATGCTTGCCAAGGTGCGCGACCAGATTCCCAATGTCGAACACTTCATCGTGAATGGCCCCGACGACAGTGGTGCCCTCGGACCCACCCTGGACTACGACACCCTGGTCAACGCCGAGCGCCCCGGATTCGAGTGGCCCGAGGTGAACGAACGCGACGCCGCCATCATGTGCTACACCTCGGGCACGACGGGCAACCCCAAGGGCGTCGTCTATTCGCACCGATCGGTCTGGCTGCACTCGATGGCCTCGACGTCGGCCAACTCCACCGGCCTCAATGAGGCGGACCGGTGCCTGCTCATCGTGCCCATGTTCCACGTCAACGCGTGGGGCGTGGCCTACACCGCCTTCCTGGCCGGCTGCGAGTTGATCATGCCCCAGATGTTCCTCCAGGGTGAGCCCATCGTCAAGATGATCACCGAACTGCGCCCGACCACGTCGCTGGGGGTGCCGACCGTGTGGAATGACGTGTTGCGCGTCGCCGAGCTGGACGCGACTGCAGACTTCTCCAGCCTGCGCCAGATCGTCGCGGGCGGCTCCGCGGTCCCACGCCACATGATCGAGACGTTCCGCGACCGCCACGGCGTCAACCTGGTCCAGGGCTGGGGCATGACCGAGACCAGCCCGCTGGCCGCGGTGTCCATCCCCCCGGCCGGAACACCACCGGCGGCCGAGCTCGACTACCGCGCCAAGGCCGGACGCGTGGTGGCCGGCGTCCAGGTGCGCCTGGTGGCCGAGGACGGCACCATCCTGCCCAAGGACGGCAAGTCCGTGGGCGAGTTCGAGGTCCGCGGTCCGTGGGTCACGGGCTCGTACTTCGGTGTGGACGACCCTGACAAGTTCCACGACGGCTGGCTGCGCACCGGTGACGTGGGCACCCTGGACGGCGAGGGCTTCATGGTGATCTCGGACCGCACCAAGGACGTGATCAAGTCCGGTGGCGAGTGGATCAGTTCGGTTGACCTCGAGGTGACCGTGATGTCGCACCCCGCGGTCTTCGAGGCGGCGGTGATCGCCGTGCCGGACGAACGCTGGCAGGAGCGCCCGCTGTGCTGTGTCGTGTTGCGCGCCGACGCCACCGCCACCGCGGCCGAGCTACGCGACTTCCTGGCCGAGCGCGTCGTCAAGTGGTGGTTGCCCGAGCGCTGGAGCTTCATTGACTCCGTGCCCAAGACCAGCGTGGGCAAGTTCGACAAGAAGGTGCTGCGCGCCCAGTACGGCGCCGGTGAGCTCGACGTCATCACACTGTCGTGAGCGAGGCCCTGGACGGCCTGGCCGACGAGGTCGCGCGCCTGGCCGAACGTGTCAGCGACGTGCTCTTCGACGCGGTGCGTGCCCAGTTGCGTGACGATGACGCCGAGTCGGCCAAGGAACTCGAGCGGCGCCTCGCCAAGGTGCGCCGCAGCCTGGTCAAGGCCGAGGCGCTGCTGCGCGGTCAGACCGAGTAGTCGGCGTTCACGACGTCGATCACCTGGCGCAGGTTCACGTAGCGGCGCCCGTCGAAGTCGAACGTGAGCAGTCCCGACTCGTCGACCCGGTACCCCGCGCCCGCGGCGAAGGCCGGAACCGTGCGGGTGAGGGCGTCAAGCAGTGACGGCGTCACCGGTTGCTTCAACGCGACGTGCGCCAGTGAGCCCTCGAGAGCGAATCCGACGAAGTTCGAGTAGAACCGCTCAACCTCGCCAATCGCGTCCTCGACCGAACGGACGATTCGAAACAGGCAGGTGTCGGCGTCGTCGAGGTACCCGGCCTTGATCATCGCGCCGTCGACGAAGTCGGCCCAGGCCGACCAGTAGGTACCGTCGGGCGTGTCGACGAGCACGACCGGCGCCGGGGTCGACTTGCCGGTGTGCAGCAACGTCAGGATCTCGAAGGTCTCGTCCAGCGTGCCCAGGCCCCCAGGGAAGATGGCGAAGGCGATCGACTCCTTGGTCAACGCCACCTTTCGGGTGAAGAAGTACTTCATCTCCACCAGGCGTGTCTCGGCGTCGACATAGGGATTGGCACTCTGCTCGAACGGCAACTCCACATTGACGCCGAGGGTGTTCTCGCGTCCCGCGCCGCGCGCGGCGGCCTCCATGATCCCCGGCCCGGCGCCCGACACGGTGATCCAACCGCGCGCGGCCATGGCCGCGCTGAGTTGGGAGGCCATCTCATAGAGCGGAGAGTAAGGCTTGGTGCGCGCCGAGCCGAAGACCGTGAACTTGGGGCGTTCTCGCCAAGGGGAGAAGACATTCGCCGCGTCGAGGAGCTCATCTAACACCGTGGCCGCGACCTTGAGGTCCCCGTCGTCCGGGTCGAGCGCCACGAGGGCCACCAGGCTCGTGACCAGCGTGCGCAAGATGGCTTCGCGCTCGGGAGGCAGATGGGCGTTATCGAGGCCCTTTAGGAATTGGTCGATGACCTCATCGGAGTTCACGCGCGTTGGTAAAGCGTGGAGCGCTGGACCAGGCGTCGCCCGAGCGGCTCGACCAACCGCTCCAGGGCCGCCGCGTCCATCTCCTGGCCGTGGACGGCGCCTGCGGCACGCGAGATGTTCTCGTCCATCAACGTCCCGCCGACGTCGTTGGCACCCGCGCCCAGGATGCGCCGTGATCCCTCGACGCCCATCTTGACCCAGCTCACCTGGATGTTGTTGATGACGGTGGCGTAGTGCAGGCGCGCCACGGCGTGCAGGAGTAGCGCCTCTCGAAAGGTCGGACCCCTCCGACTGCGACCCTGGAGGAACAACGGTGTGGCCATGTGCACGAAGGGCAGCGGCACGAACTCGGTGAAACCACCCGTTTCACGTTGCAGGTCACGAGTTCGCATGAGGTGCGTCGCCCAGCTCTCCACGCCCTCGACGGCGCCGAACATGATGGTGATGTTCGAGCGAAGTCCCACGCCGTGCGCCGCGCGGTGCACCGCCAGCCACTGGTCCGAGTTGATCTTGTCCGGGCACAGCACTTGACGCACGTCGTCGTCGAGGATCTCCGCCGCCGTGCCGGGAAGGGTCTTCAGTCCCGCGTCCTTCAGCCGGGTCAGGTAGGTCGCCAGGTCCTGTTTGGAACGCCGCGCTCCCTCAAAGACCTCTAGGGCGCTGAAGGCGTGAATGTGAATGGTCGGCGACCCGGCGCGCACCGCCGCCACCACGTCGATGTAGTAGTCACCGTCGAACTTCGGGTGGATCCCGCCCTGGAGGCAGACCTCGGTGGCGCCGCGCTCCTCGGCCTCGCGGACCCGATCGCTGATCTCGTCGAGCGTCAACAGGTAAGGGTCGCCGCGCAGGTTGAGCGACAACGGCCCTTTGGAGAAGGCGCAGAACCGGCACTTGAAGGTACACACGTTGGTGTAGTTGATGTTGCGGTTGATGACGAAGGTCACGTCGTCTCCCACTAACTGGCGCCGAACCTCGTCAGCCAGTTCGCTCACGCTCGTCACGTCGCGCCCGCGCGCACTCAGCAACGTCACCAACTCGTCGTGGCTGAAGTTGTACCCGGGCTCGAAGCGGCCGAGAAGTTCCTGGACCGGCGCCGTGATTGTCCCGCCGGAGTTGGGAGCGGGCGGGGCCGCGTCCGAACCCGCGAACCAGTCGTCATCGCGCGCTAAGAATCCGGCGTCGGCGTGCGCGAGCACCGCCGGGCGGACTTTCGGATCGAGGAACTCTGCGCCGCGCGCGACGAAGGACGGGTACACCGTCAGTCGCGCCACCAGATTGAAGCCCAGTTGGGCGCAGGCGCGTGACAGCGTGTCGATCGCCGGCCAGGCGCGCTCCGGATTGACGTGATCGCGCGTGACGGGAGAGACACCACCAAAATCGTCGATGCCGAAGGCCAAGAGAGAAGCGGGGTCGTCCGAGAGATTCGGCGGCGCCTGCAGGTGGACGTCACTCGGCAGCATGAGGCGCGCGGCGGCAATCGTCCAGTGGAACTCCTCGGCCGACGGCGCGGGTTCGCGGGCCATGGCGGTGCGCGCCTTGGGCAGGAAGTTCTGGATGATGACCTCCTGGACGTGGCCGTAGCGAAGGTGGGAGTCGGCGATCGCCGCCAGGGTGGCCAGTCGGTCGGCGCGGTCCTCCCCGATGCCCACCAGGAGGCCGGTGGTGAAGGGGATCAGGAGCTCGCCAGCCAGTCGCAAGGTCTCGAGACGGCGCGCGGGCGTCTTGTCCGGCGCCAGCCGGTGCGCCGTCACGTCGGCCAGTGTCTCGAGCATCATGCCCTGAGAGGCGCTGGCCGTACGCAGCTGGGCCAGCTCGTGCTCGAACAGCGCGCCGGCGTTCGCGTGGGGCAAGAGACCGGTGCTCTCGAGCACCATCTGCGCCGCCGTCGCGACGTAGTCCACTGTCGATCGGTACCCGCGCGCGGCCAGCCAGCGCGCGGCCTCGTCGTAGCGCAACTCGGGACGCTCGCCGAGGGTAAAAAGTGCCTCCGTGCAGCCGGCGTCGCGCCCGGCCTGGGCGATGGCCATGACTTCGTCGAGGTGCAGGTACGGCGACGCGACGTGCGCGGGCGCTTGGGCGAAGGTGCAGTAGCCGCAGCGGTCGCGGCACAGTTTGGTGAGTGGGATGAAGACCTTGGGCGAGTAGGTCACCACGTTGCCGTGCGCGGCACGGGCACGAGCGAAGGCCGACGCGGCCAGCTCCCCGGCGGTCGCGCTCAGCAGGTCGGCTCGCGTCGGCGCGACCTCGGGGCTCAACATGCGTAGCATCCTACGGCGGTCGCTCGAAGGTCCGGGCCCCGACGACGCTCCGGAACTGACCGCTTCGTCGCCGTCACGCCTCCGGGTGGTCGAGCTTCTTCGCCAGAGTCTCCAGCAGGTCCTCGTAGGCGGCGGCGAAGGACGCGACGCCATCGGTCTCGAGGTGCGCGGTGACCTCGTCGAGGGAGACCTGAGGCGGCAGGTCATCCAGTTCGGCGGCCTTCGCACTGGTGGTTATGGGGTCCAACAGTGGCGAGTCAGCGAAGTTGCCGTGGTCGCGGGCTGCGGCCAGAGTCGCATCGGGCATGGTGTCAACCGTCTCGTCGGCGACGAGGGACTCGACGTAGAGCAGTTCGGGATAGGCGGGGTTCTTGACCGAGGTCGACGCCCACAGCGGTCGCTGGACCTGAGCGCCCGCGGCCAACAGAGCGGCGCAGCGTTCGCCGGCCGTGCGATCGCGGTAGAGCTGATAGGCCCGCGCGCCCTGGGCGATCGCCGAGGTGCCGCGTCGCGGGTCGCCGTCGGCGAGCATCGGGTCGATGGCGGTGTCCACCCGCGAGACGAAGAACGACCCGACGCTGGCCAGGCTGGCGAGATCGTGGCCGTTCGCGGCGGCGAACTCCAGGCCAGACATCCACGCGTCGAGGACCTGGCTGTAGCGCTGCAAGGAGAAGATCAATGTCACGTTCACGTTGATGCCCGCGCCCAACACCGCGGTGATCGCCGGGAGTCCCTCGAGCGTGGCCGGGATCTTGATCATGACGTTGGGACGGTCGACCGCCCCCGCGAGACGGTGCGCGGCGCTGATCGTGGCCTCGGTGTCATTGGCCAGACGCGGCGAGACCTCCAGGGAGACGAAGCCGTCGCTGTAGCGCCGACGACCGGACGCGACGTCGTCGCGGGCGCTCGCGTGCACTCCGGCCAGGACGTCGCAGGCGTCGCGCACGTCAGCTACGGCCAGCGTCTCAAAGAGTGCTTCGAGGTCCATCGTGGCGTGTTGGGCGATGGACTCGTCGTACGCCGAGGACGTCGACAGGGTCTTGGCGAAGATGGAGGGATTGCTCGTCACGCCCCGGACGCCGTCACCCACCATGGACGCCAGGGTGCCGTCGTCGAGCCAGTCGCGCCGGATGTTGTCGATCCACGGGCTCTGGCCGTACGTCTCATAGAGAGTGTGCAGTTGCGTCATAGTGATGCCTCCACGTGGGCGACCAGCGCCGCCGCGTTGATGTGGAAATACTCGAACACCTTGGCGCCGGGTGCCGACATTCCGAAGCTGTCGATGCCCAGCGCCTGGTCGACGTAGCGGGTCCAGCCGAGCGTGGCGCCCGCTTCGAGTGAGACCGAAGGGAGGTCTCTGCGCAACACGGCGTCGCGATAGGACGCGTCCTGGGCGTCGAAGCATCGCCAGCACGGCAGCGCGACGACACGGGTAGAAACGTCGCGCTCGGCGAGTTGCGTCTGGGCCGCGAGACAGTGGCTGACCTCTGAACCGGTGCCCACCAACGTGAATCGTGCGTCGGCGACTTCGCGCACCACGTACCCACCGCGCCACGCGTTCGTCGCACTGGCGTCGGCGTCGCCGCCGTCCATGACCAGCACGTCCTGGCGTGTCAGGACGAGCGCCGTCGGGGGTTGCTGCGGGTCGCGCAGGAGGCGTTCGACGAGATCGAGGGTCTCATTGGCGTCCGACGGACGCACCACGTGCAGGTTGGGCATGGCGCGCAGCGCCATGAGGTGTTCGACCGGCTGGTGCGTCGGGCCGTCCTCTCCGACGCCGACCGAGTCGTGGGTGAAGTCAAAGAGCGCTGGCGCCTCACTCATCGCTGCCAATCGCAGTGCGGGGCGCATGTAGTCGCTGAACACGAAGAAGGTTGACCCGACCGGACGGATCCCACCGTGGCGGGCTTGCCCCACCAGGGTGGCCGCCATCGCGAACTCGCGAATGCCGAAGTGAATCTGTCGCCCACCGGGCTGGCCCGCTCCCTGGGGGGAGGAGTCCGTCAAGATCACACCGGTGTTGCCCGTGAGGTCGGCGGACCCCGCGGTGAGGCCAGGCATCATCGGGGCGAAGGTGTCCATCGCGCGTTGCATCGCCTTGCGGGTCGCGACGCCCGCTCCCGCGTTGAATCTCTCCGGTCGGGCCTCGCCAACGAGGGCGCCGTGGTTCTCGAGCTGCGCGACGAAGGCCGCTCCGCGGTCGCCGGCCGCCGTCAGTCGCGCCTGCCAGGCGATGCGTTCGTCGCGACGGTGGGTCAACGTTGCGACGAGCTGAGCGGGCAACTCGGGGTCCAGGTCGAAGGCCACGTCGGGCACGCCCAGCAGCGACTTGGCTACCGTGATCGCCTCGGCGCTGAACGGGTCACCGTGCGCCTCACGCGTGTCCATCATCTGAGGCGAGGGGTACCCAATGTGCGAGCGCAGGACGATCAGGGTGGGTCGCGAGGTCTCGGCGATCGCGTCGCGCAGCGCGGCCTCGAGTACGTCGAGGTCGTTGGCCGACTCACCCAGGTTGAGGACGTGCCAGCCGTAGGCGGCAAAGCGCTCGGGGGTGTTGTCGCGGAAGGCCAGTTCGGTCGGACCGTCGATGGTGATGTGGTTGTCGTCGTAGACCACCGTGAGTCGGTCGAGTCCCTGGAATCCGGCCAGAGAGGCCGCCTCGTGACTGACGCCCTCCTCCAGGCAGCCGTCGCCAGCGAGCACCCAGTGACGGTGATCGACCAGGTCAGGGCCGTACTGGGTGCGCAGCACCCGTTCAGCGATCGCCATACCCACGGCGTCCGCGATGCCCTGGCCGAGGGGACCAGTGGTCACCTCCACGGTGGGGGTGTGGCCAGCCTCCGGATGTCCCGGCGTGATGGAGTGCAGCTGGCGAAACGACTCCAGGTCCTCCTTGCTCACCGCGTACCCAAAGGCGTGAGCCAGGCCGTATTGGAGGATTGAGGCGTGGCCGTTGCTCAAGATGAAGCGGTCGCGGTCCGGCCACGATGGGTCCGTCGGGTCGTGACGCATCACTCGGTTCCAGAGCGTCACGCCAAGCGGAGCCAATGCCATCGCCGTGCCCGAGTGGCCCGACTTGGCCTTCGCCGGTGCGTCCATGGCCAGCGCCATGATCTCGCGGATCACCCGACCTTCAAGGTCGTTGGCCCCCGCGAAGAGTTGATCGCCCACGGCCGCAACCCTAGCGACTTGGTCGCGAGGAACCTCGCGATGACGGAGATAGCCTCGGGCTGTGACGCTGCAGATTCCGCCGAACTGCGACCTCACGTTGGGTCTCACCTGCGTCGACAAGACGACCCCCGGCACGACCGTGTGGACGATGGTCGCTGACGAGCGCATGACCAACCCCGCGGGGCTCATTCAGGGGGGGTTCCTCGCGGCCATGGCCGACTCGGCAATGGGTGCGTCAGCCGTCACCGCCCTCGAAGGACGGCGCGCCTCAGTGGTCAACACTGAAATGACGATCTCGCTGTTGGGTGCGGTGCGCGCCGGCGAGAAGCTGACCTGCACGGCCAAGGTTCTGAAGGCCGGCAAGGTCGTGATCTTCGTCGAGGCGCACATCATCGACGCCGAGGGTCGAGGGGTCGCGCGGGCCCACTCGTCCTTCCTGGCCAGGACACGTGCTGAGTAGGCTGGCCACGTGAAACGTCCTCCGTGGCTGAAGGTGCTGCGCGGCACATCGATTCGCGAAGACCTCGAAGAGGTCGGAGCCGTGGCGCTGCGCTACGTCAAGGAGGAGACCCTCCAGCCACTGAAAGACACCGGTCGCTTCGCCCTCTACGGGGCGCTAGGCAGCGTGTTCGTGGGATGTGGCGTCGTGCTCTTGCTGCTGGCAGTTCTGCGATTCTTCCAGGAGCAGTTCGCCGTCTTTCGCGGCAGCTTGTCGTGGATCCCGTACTTCATCGTGGCGGGCCTCGCCATCGTGGTGGTGGCACTCACCGCCTGGCGCGTCGTGCGCGGAGCCGGTCCTCGTCGACTGAAGGAGAAGTCGTGAAGGAACCGTCGCCGACGCGCCGCGAGCTCGAAGCGAAGATCCGCGCGTTGCTACCGGCGGGCATGGGCGGGGGAGCCAAACCCTCCAATCCCGTCGTCGCCGGCGCGGGTCTCGGTGGCCTGGTCTCGGGCTACGTCTGGGGGTGGCTCCGGGGCCGGCGGGGACGCGCGGGGCGTTCGAGTTGATCCTGGGGCGACTGCTGGGCGTCGTCCTTCGCGCGACGCTTCGCCGAGCGTGGGTCCTGCGCTCGGGGCGTTGGCTCGCGGTCGCCGTCGGCGTACTGGTGCTGCGTCTGTTGGAGCGATCTCGTTCGACGAAGAAGCCGAGCGGTCCGGTGGGTGCGTGAGTCGCGGACGCCTCGAAGCGGGCGAGCGCGTCATGCTGATCGACGCCAAAGACCGGCGCTATCTGGTCACACTGCGCGAGGGCGACGCCTTCCACACGCACGCCGGCATCGTCCAGCACGACGACGTCATCGGCGTCGAAGAGGGCTCGGTGGTCAGTGGCAACACGGAGCGCTCCTTCTTGGTCCTGCGTCCCACGTTGTCCGACGTCGTTCTCAAGATGCCGCGAGGCGCTCAGGTCATCTACCCCAAGGACCTGGGCGCGATACTTCTCCAAGCGGACATCGCTCCGGGACTGCGCGTACTCGAGGCGGGCGTCGGCTCCGGGGCGCTATCGATGACCCTGCTGCGCGCCGGTGCGATCATTACGGCGTACGAGATCCGTGAGGACTTCGCGAAGGACGCCGAGCGCAACGTGCACGCGCTCCTCGGTACCGACGTTCCCTACGAAGTCCACATCCGCGACGTCACCCTAGGCATCGACGAGCGCGACCTCGATCGGTTGCTATTGGACATGCCCGAACCGTGGGCCGTAGTGGCCCACGCCGAGGCAGCGTTGCGCCCCGGGGGGATCCTGCTCGCCTACCTGCCGACGATCAACCAGACGCAACGACTGCGTGAGACGCTGCGCACCCACGCGTTCGGCCTGGAAGAGACGGTGGAGATCCTGCGCCGAACCTGGCACGTCGACGGACGCTCGGTGCGGCCGGACCACCGGATGGTCGCCCACACCGGGTTCCTCACCTCAGCGCGGCGCGTGGCCCGAGCAACGGACGCTGGTTAGTCCTTTTCGATGAAGATGCACTCGCCGGGGCACTCTTCGGAGGCCTCGACTACGGCGTCTTCCATGCCCGCGGGCACCGCGGCCACGCCTTCGGCGCCGCCCGGTTCGTTCTTGACTAGTCCGTCCTGCTTCACGTAGGCCAGACCGTCGTCGAGCAGTGTGAAGACCTCCGGGCAGATCTCCTCACAAAGACCATCACCCGTACACAGGTCTTGGTCAATCCACACCTTCACATGAGCCTCCGGGGCAATATTACGGTCAGGACACTCTAGCGGCCGGGATTCACGCGACCCCCATACATGTCGCGACCGCACCTAGGGTGGATTCATGGACCGGCGAGACGGCAGCGAGCACGCCAGCGACGCGAACGCGTCGGCGCGCGAGCGCGCCCTGAGCGAGATCGAAGCCGCCCAGCGGCGAATCGAGGCGCTCGAAGAGCAGCTGCTGGAAGCACGTGGCCAGGTCGCCCAAACTCGCTCGAATAACGAGAAGTTGACTATCACCATTCAACAGACGCGTGACCAGATCGCGGCGTTGCGTGACGAAGTCGAGAAGTTGACCCAACCGCCCGCGGTCTACGGCACCTTCGTTGACTTCAACGATGACGGCACGGTCGACGTCTTCGCCTCGGGGCGCAAGATGCGCGTGGCGCTGCACCCGGGCGTGGACCCGGGCCAGGTGGCGCGCGGCGACGAGGTCGTACTCAACGAGTCCTTCACGGTCATCGGCGTGCGCGACCCCGACGGCCAGGGCGAGGTGGTCACCGTCAAGGAGGTGCTCGACGAGCGCCGCGTACTGATCTACGGGCGCGCCGACGAGGAACGGGTCGTGGAGCTGGCTGACGGCCTGCGCGACGTGAAACTGCGCAGCGGCGACGCCCTGGTACTGGACCTGCGCTCGAACCTGCTGACCGAGCGCCTGGTGCGCCAAGAGGCCGAGGAGCTGGTCCTCGAAGAGGTGCCCGACATCAGCTACGCCGACGTCGGCGGCCTCGACGCGCAGATCGAGTCCATCACCGACGCCGTGGAGCTGCCCTATCTGCACCGAGCGCTCTTTCACGACTACGAGTTGCCGGCGCCCAAGGGCATCCTCCTCTACGGTCCTCCCGGGTGCGGCAAGACGCTCATCGCCAAGGCCGTGGCCAACTCGCTCTCGGCCAAGGTGGCCGAACTTAGTGGCAACCGAAATGTTCGCTCGTACTTCCTCAACATCAAAGGCCCGGAGTTGCTCAACAAGTACGTGGGGGAGACCGAGCGTCAGATCCGACTGGTCTTCCAACGCGCGAGAGAGAAGGCCGAAGAAGGCGTCCCGGTCATCGTCTTCTTCGACGAGATGGACTCGCTCTTTCGCACGCGTGGTTCGGGGATCAGCTCGGACATGGAGTCGACGATCGTGCCCCAACTGCTCGCCGAGATCGACGGTGTCGAATCCCTGCGCGACGTCATCGTCATCGGCGCGACCAACCGCGAGGACCTCATCGACCCGGCGATACTGCGCCCGGGACGACTCGACGTCAAGATCAAGATCGAGCGGCCCGACGCCGACGCCGCGGCCCAGATCTTCCAGCGCTACCTGCACGCCGACCTGCCTCTCGACGAGGGCGCGGTGGTGGATCTCGGCGGCGGGGATCGCTCCAAGGCCGTCCAGGCGCTGATCGAAGAGACCGTCGCCGACATGTACCGCGTCGACGACGAGAACCGGTTCCTCGAGGTCACGTACCAGGGCGGGGATAAAGAGATCCTCTACTTCAAGGACTTCGCGTCGGGCGCCATGATCGAGAACATCGTTCGGCGCGCCAAGAAGCTCGCGGTGAAGCGAGAGATCGCCGGTAACGGTCGCGGCCTCATTGCCGAGGACCTCAAGCTCTCCATCCGCCAGGAGTACCGCGAGAACGAGGACCTGCCCAACACGACCAACCCCGACGATTGGGCTCGCATCTCGGGCAAGAAGGGCGAGCGCATCATCTTCATCCGCACTCTCATCAACCGCGAGGAACCTGAGATCGAGGGCGGTCGCTCGATCGCGCACGTCGGAACCGGCCAGTACCTCTAAGGCCATGGCCATCGCCAAGGTTCTCGGCATCGAGACGGAGTTCGGCATCGCGGGCGGACCCGACCGCGACCCCATCACGGCGTCCAGCCTGGTTGTCAACGCCTACGCCCAGCAGGGCCGGGCCCGGATCAACTGGGACTTCCAGGGCGAGACGCCCGACCTGGACGCGCGAGGGCTTCCCGGACTCACCGCCTTCGCACCCATCGTCGAGACGCATCTGGCCAACACCGTCCTGACCAACGGGGCGCGTCTCTACGTCGACCACGCGCACCCGGAGTACTCTGCGCCCGAGTGTCGTACCCCCCTCGAGGCCACCCTCTACGACGTCGCGGGCGAAGAGGTCCTCCGTCGCGCGCTCGAGGTGGCCAACCAGAGTCTGGCGAACCACGAGCAGATCACCCTGTACAAGAACAACTCTGACGGCAAGGGCAACTCTTACGGCACGCACGAGAACTACCTGCTGGAGCGCGAGGTGGATTTCGGGCACGTCGTTCGCGCCATGGTGCCGCACTTTGTGTCGCGCCAGATCATCGTCGGCGCCGGCAAGGTAGGTGCCGAGACTGAGGACGCGTTGGCGCACGCGCCGGCGTTCCAGGTGAGTCAACGCGCCGAGTTCTTCGAAGAGGTGGTTGGCCTTGAGACGACGCTGAAGCGCCCGATCATCAACACCCGCGACGAGCCCCACGGCGACGCGGAACGCTTCCGGCGTCTGCACGTGATTATCGGCGACGCCAACCTCTCCCAGGTGGCGACGTTTGTCAAGGTGGGCTCGACCGCTTTGCTGCTGGCGGTCCTCGAGGACCGCGGCCCCGACGTCTTTCCCGCCATGCCGCGCCACCCGGTCGCAGCCGTGCGTGCCTACGCCCTCGACCCGTCGCTCACGACGACGTCCGAATGCGACGACGGGGCCTCGCGCACCGCCTGGGACTTCCAAGACCTCCTGTGGACGCTCGCGTCGCAGTACGCCGCCGCGCGCGGGGCCGACGCGGTGGCCGCGCCCGGCGAGGTGGACCTCATCCTTCGCCACTGGCGCGAGATGCTCGACGGGGTGCGCGACGACCCCGACTCGGTGGCCGACCGAGTGGAGTGGGTGGCCAAACGGCGCGTCGTCGACGGCTATCGCCTGCGCTACGACCTCGGCCCCACCGACGCGCGCCTACGCGCGATTGACCTGCAGTTTCACGATTTGCGCCCCGAACGGTCCTTGGCGCGGCGAGTCGGACTGGTCGAGTTGGTTGACGAGTCGGCCGTTCGTGAAGCCGTTCACAACCCGCCACGCACGACGCGGGCCTACTTTCGTGGCGAGTGCGTCGCTCGCTACCCCGAGCAGATCGTGGCCGCCAACTGGGACTCAGTGGTCTTTGACCTCGGCGAGGGACCGTTGCAGCGCGTCCCGATGATGGATCCGCTAAGGGGTACCGCAGAAATGACCGCTGACTTGCTAGAAACAAGTCAGACAGCCGACGAACTCCTCGCCGCATTAGACAGGTAGAAAAGACGTATGACCGAACAAGAGCGAATCCAGAAGCAACGCACGGGACGTACCTCGCCGGTGACCGGCGAGGTGTCCGTCGACGCCACCAAGGGCGAGCAGTTGAAGGCCGACCTGGATGAGCTCCTGGACGAGATCGACGAGGTCCTCGAGGAGAACGCCGAGGAGTTCGTCCGCAACTACGTCCAAAAGGGCGGCCAGTAGGGATGGGGCTTCCGCTCTTTCGCACCGGGGACGACCCCGGGCCGTCCTTCTTTCGCTTCGCTGAGAACGCCGGACTGACGTCGTTGGCCTGGCCGGGCGACGCCCCCTCGGCGCACGCGACCACAGTGATCGCGGTTCGCTACGTGGGCGGTGTCGTGATGGTCGGTGACCGTCAGGCGACGAGCAGTTACATCGCCAGCCGCGACGTGCGAAAGATCGAGCCCGCCGACGGCTTCACCGCGATCGCCATGTCGGGCGCGGCGGCGCGCGGCCTCGAGTTCATCCGTATGGCCCAGCTCTCCTTCGAGCACTACGAGAAGATGACCGACGCGACGTTGAGTCTGGAGGGCAAGGCCAACTACCTCTCGCCGATCATCCAGCGCAACAACCTAACGACGCCCCTGTTGGTGGTGCCCCTGTTAGCCGGCTGGGACCCCAGCCACCAAGTGGGGCGCATCTTCGAATACGACGGCGCGGGCGGCTGTTACGAGCGTCTCGACTTCGCCACCATCGGCTCGGGGTCACCGTTCGCGGACAACACGCTGCGACTGGGCTTTCGCAGCGACCTCGACCTCGAAGGCGCTCTGGAGCTCGGCGCGCTGGCGCTCTACGAGGCTGGCGACAACGACCCGTCGACGGGGGGACCGGACTTCGTTCGTGAGATCTTCCCGATGATGGTGACCCTCAACGCCGACGGATTCCGCGAGCTGGCGCCCGAGGACGTCGCGCAACGATTCCGAACAATCAACGAGCGCCGCACCGAATCAAAGGGCCTGGCCGGAGGGACCCTGCGGTGAGCAACTTCTTCTACGTCTCGCCCGAGCAGCTGATCAAGGATCGCGCCGAGTTTGCCCAGAAGGGCATCGCCCGAGGTCGCTCCATTGTCGCGGCCATCTACGACGTGGGAGTCGTGATGGTGGCCGAGAATCCGTCAGCGTCACTCAACAAGATCTCGGAGATCTACGACCGCATCGCCTTCGCTGGCGTGGGCAAGTACAACGAGTTCGACCGGCTTCGCGAGGCCGGCATCCGGTGGGCCGACGGTACTGGATTCACCTACTCGCGTGAGGACGTCGACGCGCGAGCACTCGCGAACTACTACGCCCAGCACGTGGGCGACATGTTCACGGAGGGGCCCAAGCCGCTGGAGATCGAGATCCTGGTGGCCCAGCTGGGCAACCAGTTCCGACCCACCAAGCTGTACCGCATCGCCTACGAGGGGACGATATCGGACGAACCGCGCTTCGCCGTCCTGGGCGGCGACGCTGAGACAATCAAGGCCCGCTTCGCCGAGTCCGAACAGACCCTCGAGCCGCTCACGGTGACGCTGCGCAACGCCATCGCCGCGCTCGCCGGGCCCGATCGAGCGATCCCGACGTCGGACCTCGAGGTGGGCGTCCTGGAAGACGGCGGAGGGCGTCGGACGTTCCGGCGCCTGGGCGACGATGACGTGAGCAGGCTTCGAGAGTGACGCGTATGCGCCGGGCACCACGATGTTGAGGCGCATCTACGGGATAGAGACCGAGTATGGCATCACCTTCTCGTTGCGCGGACAGCGCCGACTCAGCCCCGACGAGGTGTCGCGATTCCTCTTCCGCAAGGTGGTCGCCTGGGGACGCTCCAGTAACGTCTTCCTCGAAAATGGCAGTCGCCTCTACCTGGACGTGGGAAGTCACCCCGAGTACGCGACGGCCGAATGCGACACGCTGTCCGACGTGGTCGCCCAGGACAAGGCCGGCGAGACGATCCTGCGCGAGCTGGTCACGTACGCGCAGGGACAGCTGGCCGACGAGGGAATCCGCGGGGATATCTACCTGTTCAAGAACAACACCGACTCATCCGGCAACTCGTACGGCTGTCACGAGAACTACTGCATCGAGCGCATCGACGACCTGAATCGTCTCGAGCAGGTCTTCATCCCCTACCTGATCAGCCGCCAGATATTCACCGGCGCCGGCAAGGTCGTGACGAACGCCAAGGGCACGACCTTTTCGATGAGCCAGCGCGCCGAGCACATCTGGGAGTCGATCTCGTCGGCGACCACGCGTAGTCGACCCATCATCAACACCCGCGACGAGCCCCACGCCGACCCCGAGAAGTACCGCCGGCTCCACGTCATCGTGGGCGACTCGAACATGTCCGAGTTCGCGACCTTCCTCAAGGTCGGCACCGCCAGCGTCATCCTGGCCATGATCGAGGACCGCAACACGGTGCTGCGCGACTACAACATGGCGTCGCCGATCAACGCCCTGCGCGACATCTCCTACGACCTGTGGAGCAAGGAGCCGGTGCGCCTCAGCAGTGGGCGCGACATGACCGCCCTCGAGATCCAAGAGGACCTGTGTGAGCGGGCCGAGCTGTTCTCCCAGTCCCACCACCTGCCGCCCGATCAGATCCGCGCGGTGCGCCTGTGGCGCGAGGTCATCGAGCAGTATCGCAGCGACCCCATGATGCTGTCCGACCGCGTGGACTGGATCGCCAAACTCCAGATCATCGAGCGCGAGCGCGAGCGCTCCGGGCTGAGCCTGGCCGACCCCAAGATCGCCCTGATTGACCTGCTGTATCACGACACCAACTACGAGCGAGGGCTGTTCTACCGCCACCAGGCGCGCGGCCACGTGCGCCGAATGGTCACCGACGAGGACATCAGCCGAGCCGCGCAGCTTCCCCCGGCGACGACGCGCGCCCACATGCGCGGCACCTTTATCCGGGCGGCCAAGCAGTGGCGCCGCGACTACACGGTCGACTGGGTCCACCTGAAGTTGAACGACGAGATGCAACGCACCGTGTTGTTGAAGGATCCGTTCAAGAGCAACGACGAGCGCTTCCAGAAGCTCTTGGTCTCTCTCGAGCGCCACGAACGCCGCGACTAACCTATCGAAGTGACCGACGACTCCACCCCCTCGGCGCCGGTCGCCGTGGAAGATCCCGAAGACCCGGTGACGCCCCCCGCGCCCCGATTCGTTCGCCGGCACCGTCGCCTCGTCCTCGAGTGGGCCATCATCATTGTGCTGGCCGTGGTCGTGTCATTCGTCATGCGCAGCTACGTGGTGCAGACGTTCTATATACCGTCGGCCTCCATGGAGCCGACACTGCAGATCGGCGACCGCATCCTCGTCTCCAAGCTCAGCGTCGACTTCGGCACCATCCACCGCGGCGACATCGTCGTCTTCAAGGCGCCCCCCGCCGAGCACTGCGGTGACGCCGTCTCGGACCTGGTCAAGCGCGTCATCGGCCTGCCCGGCGATCACCTGACCTCCAAGGGCAACAAGATCTACTACAACGGTCATCTCTTGCACGAAACCTGGCCACACATTGAACCGCTGCAGACACCCATCGGCAACGTGACCGTGCCCAAGAACTCCTACTTCGTGATGGGCGACAACCACCCGGACTCGTGTGACAGTCGTTTCTGGGGCAGCGTCCCGCGCAAGGACTTGATCGGCAAGGTGTTCCTACGAATATGGCCGCCGTCTCGAATCGGCTTCCTGTAGGGGTGATTTCGGGCCGTCGTCGTACACTTGGGCGATGTTCAGTCTGAGTCCCATCAAAATCCTGGTCATCGTGGCCGTGGTGCTGGTACTGCTCGGGCCGGACAAGTTACCGGAGGTCGCCCACCGACTCGGCACAGCCTGGCGGTCCCTCAAGCGACTTCAGGAACGGGTGGAGTCCGAGGTGCGCGAAGTCATGCCGGACCTGCCAAGTTCCAGTGAGATCGCGCGCATCGCGCGCAGCCCGGTGAACTTGCTCAACCAGCTGGCCGACCGCGCCGACGCGCGCGAGTCACGCGAGCAACCCACTCCATCGGCCGAGGATCCTCCGGTCGAGGAACCGGCTCTTGACCTGATCGCGCCCCCTCCGAGGCCGCGCGTACCCCGGCCCATCGAGGGGTCCGGCCCCCCAGACCCGTCGCTCAACTAAGCCATGGCCAAATTTCGCCAAGCGGCGTCCGGTATGACGCTGGCCGAGCACCTCGCCGAAGCCCGTCACCGGTTCATGGTGGCCACGGGTGCGGTCCTCGTACTCGGCGTGGCGGCCTTCATCTTCTACCCGCAGATCCTGCACGTCCTCACTGAGCCCTACTGTCGGGCGCGTCCGGATCACTGCAGTTTCCTGGTCACCAACCCGCTCGACGGACTCACCCTGCGCATCAAGATCGGATTCTTCGGCGGTCTGCTTCTGGCGTCGCCGATCGTCTTCTGGCAGGTCTGGCGGTTCATTACTCCCGGTCTCAAGGCGACCGAGCGCCGCTACGCGGTGCCGTTCGTCGCGGCGTCGGTCCTCTTCTTCGCCGGGGGAGTGATTATTGCCTTCTTCAGCTTCGGCCACGCCCTGCGGTTCCTGCAGTCCATCGGTGGGCACACGTTGGTGGCGCACTACAACCCCAATCAGTACCTGAGTCTGTTCCTGCTCATGATGTTCATCTTCGGCATCACGTTTGAGTTCCCGGTCGTGTTGGTCGCGCTCGAACTCGCGCACCTGGTGACTCCGCGCCAACTTCTACGTTCTTGGCGCTACGCACTCATCGGCATCACCATCGTCGCGGCCGTCTTCACGCCCAGCGGCGACCCCCTGTCGATGTTCGCCCTCGCGCTGCCGCTGACCGCCTTTTACTTTCTCTCCATCGCGGTCGGCAAGCTGCTGCACCTGTGAGCCCGATCGACGAGCGGCAACGCTTCGTCGAGGGGCTCGGCTTCGCCCCCGACGACTTCCAGGTCGCCGCACTGGACGCCGTCGACGAGGGTGTCGACGTGCTGGTCAGTGCGCCCACCGGTTCGGGCAAGACACTCGTGGCCCAGTACGCCATCACCTGCGCGTTGGCTGCCGGGACTCGTGCGTTCTACACGACACCGCTCAAGGCTCTCTCGAATCAGAAGTACCACGAGCTCGCCCGACTCTTCGGTACCGCCCGCGTGGGCCTGCTGACTGGGGACACCTCGATCAATCGCAGTGCCGACGTCGTCGTCATGACGACCGAGGTCCTGCGCAACATGCTGCTAACCGACTCGGATCAGATTCGCCACCTCGGCCTCGTGGTGTTGGACGAGGTGCACTACCTGCAGGACCCGTTCCGCGGGGGGGTGTGGGAGGAGGTGCTGATCCTGACGCCGTCGGTGGTGCGCTTCGTCGCGCTCTCGGCCACCATCGGCAACGCTCCTTTCCTGGGCGACTGGCTGCGCGAGGTGCGCGGGCCAACGACCGTGATCGTCGAACTCGAGCGACCCATCACGCTGCACGATCACTTGGCCCTGGTGCGGCGCGGACAGAGCAGCGCCGAGGTGATCGACCTGCTCGACGGCACTCGACTGTCCGACGAGGCGCGCCGCATCGACAACGTCATGCGCTCAACGCGGCGGTTCCGACCCGGCCCGAAGTGGCACGGACCGAAGTCGAGCGCCCCGCCGCCGCCCTTCCTCGCCCCGCGCCGCAGCGAGCTGCTGCGCGCGTTGGAGCGCGAGGACCTCTTACCGGTGATCGTGTTCATCTTTTCGCGTGCCGCCTGCGAGGACGCCGTCCACCAGTGTCGTCGCGACGGACTGCGCTTCACCAACGCCGAAGAGCGCCGCGAGATCGAGGCCATCGCCGAATCACGCCTCAAGGTCTTTCGTGACGACGACCTGGCCGCGCTGGAGTACGCGGAGTTCCTCGACGCCCTGGGACGCGGTCTGGCCCCGCACCACGCGGGGATGGTGCCGGCGTTCCGCGAGATCGTCGAGGCGTGTTTCGAACGCAACCTGTTGGGTGTCGTCTTCGCGACTGAGACCCTGGCGCTGGGCGTCAACATGCCGGCGCGGTCGGTCGCCCTGGAGCGCTTCACCAAGTACTCCGACGCCGGCCGCCAGTCACTCACTAGCGCCGAGTTCGCCCAGATGACCGGACGCGCGGGTCGACGCGGCCTCGACGACGAAGGTCACGCGGTGGTCTGCTTCGCGACCGACCTGTCACTCGTCGACGTCGCGCGCGTCGCCACGGCTCCGCCCTCGGACCTGCACTCGTCGTTTCGGCCCACCTACAACCTGACCGCCAACCTGGTGAACCACTTCGATTTCGACACGGCCCTGGACGTGGTGCGCCGCTCGTTCGCTCAGTTCGAGGCCGACCGTCGACCGACGGGTTCGCGACGTCCGTTGACCGAGCAGATGGTGGCGCGTCACCACGTGATGGATGAACTCGGCTACGCCCAGGGCTGGATGTTGACTCCGTCCGGTCAACTCCTGCGCGCGATCTACCACGAGTGCGACCTCTTGATCGCCGAGGCGGTCGCCGAAGGGGTCTTCGACGGCCTCGAGCCGGAGTCGCTCGCCGGGGTGCTCAGCGCCTTCACCTACGAGGCGAAGCGCGCGAGCCGTACGCCGCACGCCGGCGCCAGCGTCTCGACCAAGAAGCGTCGCACGATCCACGACCGACTAGGCCCCCAGCGACGCGACACGATGGACGAGAGGATCCGCGAGATCACGCTGCTGTCCATCGCCACGCACGAGGTCGAGGATCGCTATCACGTCCCGCACGCGCGCGAGCCCGACGGGCGCTTCGCCTCCGTCATCGCGGCCTGGGCGCGCGGGGCGCCGCTGGGCACCGTGCTGGACCTCGCCGACGTCGAAGTGGGGTTGACCTCGCCCGGAGACTTCGTGCGACAAGCCAAGCAGGTAGGCGACCTGTGCGAGCAGTTGGCCCGTCTTCACGAGCGTTCCGACGTGGCCGAGGCCGCGGCGACCGCGCGCGACCTGGTGTTACGAAGCGTCGTCGTGGCCGGTACCGGCGTCCACCCCCTTACGGAGAACTGGCCCTAGTCTCGTAAATCCATGCACCCCTACGTCGTTGAGGAGTTCTCCGCCGAGGAGACCGCGATCCTCCGGCGGTACTTCACCAACCTCGAGGGACCGGTGTTCGCCCTGGTGAACCTGCCCGACGTGGTCAAGGGAGCCCTGTTCGCGCGCTACTCGCGCTCATCGAAGAGCCTGCGACGGCTGTTCCTCGACGAGTTCGTGGGCGACCTGGACCTCGCCGGCGACTTCTCGGTCGACGCGACCGTGGGCCTGGACCGCGCCGCCGAGCTCTACCAGCGGATCTTCTACGAGTACGGCGACGACTCGGTCGCCCAGTTGGGCGGCGTGCATTTGGCGTGCGAGCAGGCGAGCAACGTGCTGACCAAGGTGCTCGAGCGCGGGAGACTGATGAGCTACCTCGAGCAGTCCACGCGCTACCTCGGCTATGACCGGCGCCTGGCCAACGGGCTCTACCGCTACTACCGGGACCCGGCGATCCTGGAGTCGCGGCGCGGAGCGCGCTACGTGGGCGAGATGGACCGCATGTTCGACACCTACGCCGACCTGCTGCGCGAGTTGACCGAGTGGTTGACGCGTCGCTTTCCCAAGACCGCCGACGACACCGATTTTGTCTACCGCCAGGCCATTCGCGCCAAGGCCCTGGACGCCACTCGCGGACTTTTGCCGGCCAGCGCCATCTCGAACCTCGGCATCTACGCCTCGGGCCAGGCCTACGAGGCGCTACTGCTGCGCATGCGCGCCCACGCCCTGCCCGAGGTGCGCGACTACGCCGACCTGATGATGACCGAGCTGATGAAGGTCATCCCGTCGTTCCTCAAGCGCGTGAACGTGGCCGAGCGCGGCGGCGCGTGGGTCGAGTACCTGGCCCAGACGCACGGGGCCGCGCGCGACCTGGTGCGCACGACGTGGCGCGACCCCGACCCGCCGCCCGACGAGGAGTCGGTGCGGCTGGTGGACTTTGATCCGCAGGGTGAGCAACGCGTCGCCGAGGCCATTGTCTTTGAGGCGTCGTCGATGTCCGACGCCGAGATCGTTCGCCGGGTGGGTGAGATGAACGAGCTCGAGCGCACCCACCTGGTGAGGACGTATGTCGGGCGCCGCCTCAACCGGCGCCACCGGCCGGGGCGCGCCTTCGAGCGCACCGACTACCGCTTCGAGCTGGTCACCGACTACGGCGCTTTCCGCGACCTGCAGCGCCACCGCCTCCTCACGATCGAGTGGCAGCCCCTCACAGTCGACCTCGGCTACGACGTGCCCGACGTGATCCGTGAGGCGGGACTCGCCGAACGCTTCGAGGAGTCGCTCGCGCGCTCGGCCGAGCTCTACCACGAGCTGCACCAGGACCTGCCCGAGCTCAGCCAGTACGCGGTGGCCCTGGCGTACCGGATCCGCTACAGCATCCAGATGAACGCGCGCGAGGCCATGCACCTGATCGAGCTGCGCTCCGGGCCCCAGGGACACCCCAGTTATCGCCGGGTGGCCCAGGAGATGGCCCGCCAGATCCGCGACGTGGCGGGCCATCGGGCCATCGCCGACGCCATGGGCTTCGTGGATCTCTCCGACGTCGACCTCGAGCGCTTGGAGGCCGAACGCACCGCGGAGCGGAACCGGCAAAAAACCAAATAATCCGGTGATTACGGCCTCGGGGGTCCGAAAGGGCTTCGTCGCAGGAAAAAAGGCTCTACACTGCTCGCGCTGCGAAAGAGGAATTGACACATGGCCAGTGAGAGCGATACCGAGGAAGTCTTTGACGAGGAGGAACTCGCCGAGGGTTTTGACGAGGAAGTTGTCGCCGAAGAGCTTGTAGACGACGAGGACGTCGTCGCTGATGAGGACGACGAAGACGACGTCGCCGTGGCCCTGGAAGAAGACGAGGTCGTCGCCGAGGTGCCCGTCGTCGAAGAGGACGAGGAGGTCGCCGACGACGTCGACGTGGAGTTGGCGCTCGACGAGGTGTTGGCCGAGACGATTCGGCGCTCCACGACCGCCGAGGAGGACGACGAGGTCGTCAGTGAGACCGACACGGTGGTGGACCCGGCCGAGACGATCTTGCCCAAGCAGGACGACGAGTTTCGGTGCGCGTCGTGCCGACTGCTCAAGAAGACCAGCCAGCTCGCCGACCGGTCAAAGACACTCTGTCGCGACTGCGTCTGAGTCGCGACAGCGCGTGAGCCTGACACCGGCGACCGAGGTCTCCGCGGAGCTGCGCCAACTGTGGGGTGAAGCCCTCGACGCGGTGACCACCATCCGTGGCGGGGCGGAACTCCTGGCTGAAGTCCTACCCGACTCGCTGGATCCCTTGAGTGAACTCGTCGCGACCGACTGCGTGATGCTGGAACAACGCGACGAGTTGCTCGTAGGTTTCGCAATCGTGCGCCACCGAACGATCGTCGGCGTCTACGTGAGCCCGGTGTCGCGGCGCCTCGGCGTCGCCCGCGACATTGCGAAAAGCCTGTTTGCGATGGATGTGCCGCCCCTGGACGCATTCGCACTGCCCGGAGACCGGGCCACGAAGTCTCTCTACGAGTCCTTAGGACTCAAGGCGCGGCTTCTTACGATGCGCGGCGAATAGCTGGCCGACGCGGGGCACGCGTCGGCGGTGGGGGAGGGGGAACCTTCATCCCCAGGAGTTTGGCCAGTTCCGGGATGGCGCCCGCGTTCTTCAGGGCGACGGCACGACTTTCGTCATCGTCGGGTATTCCCTGTGGTTTGACGTTTCGCCGGATCGACGTCTCCGCGGCCAGCGTGACGATCTGACGCCACTGCGCCCCGTCTTGCTCTGAGATGAGAACCTCGGAGGTCATCGCCACCACGCGCGCGGCGACGTCGGCACTGACGCGCGTCGACATGTCGGGCGGACGCGCCACGAGGCGCAACGCCTCGGGAACGTTCTTGGACGTAAGGGCCGCCTCCAGCTTCTCGCTCCACTGGGTACGCAGGGTGTCCAGTCGAGTGGTGAGCGACGCCTGGAGCTCCTTGAGTTGGGCGCGAGACTCTTCATCGAGCGATACCGTCTTGGCCGAAGTGACCACCGCGCGCAGGTCGCGTAGGCGCAGTTCGCGCCCCGCACCGATGGCGCCCGCTGCGCGGTCGCGCCACAGGGCTAGATTGGTCTTTCCCAGGAGCTCTTCGGCGATGCGGTCGATGGTCGTCGCGTCGATCGTCGGACGGCCCTGGGCCGTTGCGTTCTTGTTCTGCTCGGCCACCGCTGCGCGTACGGCGGGCATCCCGCCGCGCAGGAGTTGCTCCGCCACCGGAAGCTGCTCGGGCGAGAGCGTCGCCAGTAACGCGTTGCGGTTTGTCGTCGTCATGGGCGGCTGGGCCGGACGCGCGCTGCGCGAGGGTCGCTCACCTCGAGCGGGACGCTCGCCGCGGGCTGGTCGCTCGGTGCGCTCGGGTCGCTCACCGCGGGGACGCTCAGTCCTCGGGCTTCGCTCGCCTCGGGCCGGACGGTCGGGACGGTCCGGACGCGGGGTTCGGGCGGGACGCTCGCGGTCGGGTCGGTCGCTCGCCGAGCGGGGCTCGCGAGGCGGTCGCTCGCGGTCCGTGCGGGCCTTGCCCGGGGGTCGGCTGCCGGTGCGCGGTGGACGGTCGCGGTCCGTGTCGCGGCGCGGACCTCGGCCCTTGGGCGCGTAGGTCACGACCACGTCGGGTCCGGAGGGTGCGACGACGATTCGTTCGACCCGTTCGTTGCGAGGGTCAACCGGTGACGCGGTCTTGGCGGGGGCCACGGATAGGACCTCGATGCCCTCCATGAACTGGTCAATGTCCGCTCGGTAGACGGTGCCGACGACGGCTCCGCCGGGCACCAGCGAGGTGTTGAGAACGCCCTTGGGCAACTTGGCTCCCGCGGCACGCCACGTCGCGATTTCACCATTAAGACTGGTGATCTCAATGTCAATTCGACGCGACATAGTGAACCAATCTAGTCGCTGATCCCGCCAGAAATATTTCGGTGCGGTTTAGATGAAACTTAGATTGCGGTGCTTAGCATGGCCCCATGAGTGACATCACCCCACCCCTAGGAGACGAGCCCGAGTCGCCAGCTCCCGCGTTGCCCGAGCCCACCCAGGTCGGTGCCGCGGGTGCGACGTCCGAACTCGCCGGCGAGCCTGCCGCGATGTCACCGGAGCCGTGGGCGCCGCCGCCCGGGGACGGGGAAGACCCCGCCTACGTCCCCGCGGCGGCCCCACAATTCGTGGACGCGCCGGCCCTGTCGTCCCAGGAGCGGCCGTCTCGAGGAGTATGGCCCACTCGGGTGTCGTTGCTCCTCGTCGCCGCGCTCGTCGGCGGTCTCGCTGGCCACTACGCGGCGCCGGCGTCGTCGGGCGGCAACGGCGTGTCGGTCAACCAGGTGAGTTCCGCACCCGGTGGCGCCGTGCTTCCGAACGGCAAGACGATTCCGGCCCTTGTGCGACAGGTAGTGCCGTCCGTCGTGTCCATTGACGTGCGCGGTCCGGGTTCCGAGGACCAGGGCACCGGGATGATCATCTCGTCGAACGGTCTGGTCGTCACCAACAATCACGTGATCGCGGCCGCGGTCGGTGGGGGAACCATCACCGTGACCCGCACCGGTTCAACCAAGGCCCTGCCGGCAACGTTGATCGGCACGAACTCCGTCAATGACGTTGCCCTGATCCGTATCAACGGTGCGTCGGGACTTCCGCCCGTGACCTTTGGTAACTCCAACTCACTCGTCGCCGGCGACGCCGTCGTCGCGATCGGCAACGCCTTGGGACTCGCCGCCGGCACGCCCACCGTCACGCAGGGGATTGTGTCGGCGCTGGGCCGCACGGTGACCGCCGGTTCGTCGACGTCAAGTGAGACGCTCAACAACATGATCCAGACGGATGCGGCGATCAACCCCGGGAACTCCGGCGGGCCGCTGCTCGACTCCCAGGGCAACGTAATTGGCATGAACACCGCCGTCGCTGGCACGCTGCCCGACGGAACCAACGCCCAGAACATTGGCTTCGCGATTCCCGACGCCACCATCTTGTCGTTGCTCTCTTCGCTCAAGTCCGGCGCCAGCGTCGTGAGTCACGGCGCGTTCGTGGGCGTGGAGATCATGTCGATGACCCCATCGCTGGAGATCCAGTTCGGCTTCTCGGTCTCCAGCGGCGCGTTGGTGCAGGGTGTCATCCCCGGCACCGGTGCCGCCAAGGCGGGCGTGCGCCAGGGCGACATCATCGTCAAGATCAACTCCACCAACATCAGCTCGGCTCAGGACGTCACGAACGTCATCACCGCCCTCAAGCCGGGCGACGTCGTCACCCTGGGGATCGTGCGCGGGACTCATCACATCTCCATCAAGGTGACGCTGGGCACGAAAGCTGGCTAGTTCAGCGTCGCCAGTCCTCCGTCAACGGGCAGCACGACACCGGTGATGTAACTCGCCGCGGGGGAGGCCAAGAAGATCGCCGCTCCCGCCATGTCGCTCGGCTTGCCGATGCGCTTCATCGGCGCCGATTCGGCGATCTGATCGCCGAAGGCCTCGAGCGTCGCGTGCATCATCTTGGACTCGAAGGGCCCCGGAGCGATTGCGTTCACCGTCACGCGCGGCGCCAGGAAGACGGCGAGGTGCCGCGTCAGCTGATGGACGCCAGCCTTGGACGCTGAGTACGCGTAGGTCTCCATGGAGGGAGGGCGCAGTCCATCGATCGACCCGATGTTGATGACCCGCGCGGGGGAGTCGGGCGTCGCGGCCGCCTCAAGCATGGGACGCAGGAACTTCGTCAGGTGAAAGACGGCCTTTACGTTGAGCGCGAGGACACGCTCGAAGGCCCTCTCGTCGTAGTCAGCCATCGGGGCGCCCCAGGCGGCCCCGGCGTTGTTGACCAGCACGTCGAGGTGATCCTCACGCCGCGCGATCTCTTCAGCCAGGCGCCGGCACTCGTCTTCATGTGAGAGGTCCGCGGGAATGGACACGCACACGCCGACGCGCGAGAGATCCTCGGCGAGGGCGTTGCCCACCTCGGCCTTGCGCGAGGAGATGTACACCACCGCGCCGGCCTCGACGAATCCGCGCGCGATCATCTCGCCAATGCCGCGACTCCCACCGGTCACCAGCACGATCTTTCCCGAGACGTCGAACAGGTCAGCCATTTCGCGAAGTGTAGGGCGTCACGCAAGGGCGCGGAGATGGAACAACAGAAGCAGGGGAGCTGGGGGAGTTGCGGGCGCCTCGAGGGCGCCTGGTCAGTTGCTGACGTCGATGTTGGTGACAGCGGAGGCGGACACGTCAGAGGACCGCGTGGGGGCGTACTGGGACTTGATCTCCCAGGTACCGCTGGTCGTGAAGTTGAAGCCGCACTCGACCTGGCTGTCCTGGACCGCCTGGTAGCGACAGACCAGGTTGTCGAGGCCCGAGTCCGCCGGGGCGATCGCCACGATGCGCACGACGCCCGGGGTGTGCTCGGGCAACACGTCCGCGATGATGTTGAAAGATCCGTTGCTCGCCGACGCCGGGTCACTGTTGTCGCTGAAGTCGAAGGAGAGGTGCACGCGGCTGCCGTCGGCGGCATTGACCTCGGCACCGGCGGGAATGGCCAGCCAGCCGACAGTCGACGCCGCGAGGAGGAGGACAAGGAGGGCCCGGCGCATGACGGCAATCATACCAGCGTTATGTGGATACTTCGCCGATAATGTTCGTTATGTAAAGTTAGAGTGAGACTCGAAGGTCACGTTCGACAGACGCATCATCAGCGTCAAGACGCCAGCAAAGTAGCGTCAACGTACCAATGCGGCCCTCCATCACGCTCTCCCCTCGTCAGCTCGCAGCGGCCATTGGAGTCGTTGCAGCGGGTGGAGCGGTCGGTACAGCGCTTCGTGACGTTTCCATGAAAGTCCAGGGCGCGTCGTCGAGTTCGACCGACTGGGTGAGCCACATCCCGTGGATCCTCCTCGCCCTCAACGTCGTCGGCGCCTACGTCGCCACATGGCTGCTGCGCGGACCCCTGCGCCACCACGACCCGAACGATCTGTGGCGCCTGGTACTCGTGACGGGCTTCTTCGGCGGCCTGACGTCCTACAGCGGCCTCTTCCTCGGTATCGCGGCCGTCTGGCACCGCTGTGCGGGTGGGGGTCTCGCCGTGGCCCTGGGGGCCGTCGCGAGCGGCGTGGCGGCGGCCGCACTCGGACTGGTGGGCCACCACCGCCGCCACCACTCATGACGCTGCTCGCGGTCTCGGGCGCCGGTGCCGTCGGGTGCGTGGTGCGCTACCTCATGGAGTACGCGGTTCGTCGGCACCACCCAACACTGCGGCCCTGGGCTACCGTCCTCGCCAATACGCTCGGCTGCTTCGTCGCCGGCTGGGTCGCGTACCGCTTCGTGGCCTCCGCAGACGCCACCTGGCGGGCCGTCACGCTCACCGGGTTCTGCGGGGGCCTCACAACCTTCTCCTCGGCCTTCGCGATACCCGCCGTCTTGCAACGCGAGCACCACTGGGGCTACGCGGCCACGCTCGTGGTCGCCACCCCCGCGCTGTGCGCGTCGGCCCTGCTCCTGGGGATGACGCTGGCGCACTGAATAGGCTCGGCGTCGTGCCCGAGGCCCGTACCGTCGACGATCGACCTCTGGGACCGGCCGAGCTCCGCGAGGCGGCGGCGCTCGCGGTACGCGCTTTCGGTGACGACCCCTTCTTTCGCTTCGTGATACCCGATGAGGCGATGCGCCAGCGCGGTCTCTACCTGGTCCACCGCTCCGTCATGGCCCACGCGGGCCGCGGCGCCCACCTGCGCACGGTGCGCGCGTCAAGCGACCGGATCGTGGGCGTTGCGCTGTGGCTGCCGACGGGACGCTACCCGCAGTCCGTGAAGACGCAGCTGTCCCAGGTCTCGGGCACCTTGCGGGCCTTCATGCGTCGCCCCGGAACGATGCGCCGCGGCTACGCCTACGTCAAGGCCGCGGCCGTAACGCACCCGAAGGACCCACACTGGTATCTCCAGTTGTTGATGACGGAACCGTCCGAGCAGCGCCGGGGCGTGGGCACGGCCCTGATGCACGAGGCTCTCCCCCGCGTCGACGCCGGGGGTGTCGGCTCGAGCCTGGAGACTCAGAACGCAGACAACCTCGCGTACTACGCGCGCTTCGGCTACGAACTTCGCAACACCTTGCAGCCACTGGCCGAGGGTCCTGCGCTCTATTCACTGTGGCGCCCACCGCGCGCCTGAACGCGCGGCGATCGAATGCTTAGATCTTGATCGGGCCCTGCTCAGCCTCGCTCAGTCCGCTGAAGTCGGCCTTGCCCACCGGTGCGTCGGGCATAAGGAACGAGGCCGCGAGGCCCACGCCCAGAACGATGAGTGCGATGTAGGGTGCCCAGACCGTCGGCGAGGTGACCTTGTAGATCGCACCGTAGATGGCGGCGGCGGTCACGACGCCCCCAACGGCGCAGGCCGCGTAGAGCTGCACAAGTTTTCCGGTCGAGCGCAGGCCCTTCAAAGCACCGACTGAGATCAGCAGATAGATCACGGCGATCGCAAATCCGCCGAAGGTCGACAACCAACTGAACATCGAGAAGTACTCGGGGTTCTTGGGCAGTGCCGCGGCGGTGGTCGTGGCGACCAGCACGATGACGACCGCGTAGACAAACAGCACGAACCCGCTCGCACCGAACGGCGTGCCGTGGCGCGACACGGACGCGAGGGGACGCGGCGCGCGTCGGTCTCGGGCCAGGGCGAAGACGCCGCGCGACGCCGAGACCGCGCACCCGATGAGCACGGCGATCATGTCCATAATCACGACGAGTTCAACGAGGCGTCGAATGCCCACTGACGCGTAGCCTCCCGCGGCCTTGGGTCCAGCCAGGGTGAACAGGGGTGCGCCCGCGTTCTTGCCCAACAGGTTCAGGTTGAAGTGATACCCCGCAACCTGAGAGAAACTCGCCACCACATAGAACAGCCCGATGACCACCACGGATATGAGCACGGCGCGCGGAATGTTACGTCGCGGATCGTCGGTCTCCTCAGCCAGGTTGGCGGAGGTCTCGAATCCGGTGAAGAGCAACACGCCGTAGAGGACACCGAAGAACACGCCCTTCCAGTGCAGCGGCGAGCCCGAGGGGGAGAAGCCCGACGAGATGTGGTGCACTCCCCCGCTCTGGACGATGACGAAGATCGAAAAGACCAGCACTACCGTGACCGAGATCAGCGCGAGCGTGAGCTGTACGCGCGTCGACAAGACCACCCCGAAGTAGATGATGCTCCCCACGAGGAGAAACAACAGGATGTCCCAGACTGGATACGGCAGCGGCGCACGGTTGAACTCGCCTTGGATGGTGTCGTGGATGATCCCGCCGATCAAGGGCAGGATGGCCGAGCCGAGCGCGATCATGCCTAGGTAGTACAGCCATCCGGCGGCGGTGCCGATGCGACTACCCAACCCGTCGGTCACGTAGTCGTAGAGCGAGCCGGCGGCTTGGATCTTGCGCGTGTACTCGGCCACGATCCATCCGAGGCCCACCACCCCGACCAGGGCGATCAACACCGAAAGCGCGGCCGCGTTGCCGGCTCCGTTGCCCGTCGCGCTGATGATGCCCACGACCAACGGAACCAAGAACGCGATGGAAAAAACCGGCCCCATCAACCCGACCGACTGGGCGATCGTGTCGATCAGACCGAGTTTCCTCTTGCCGCCCAGTGCAGCCTGCTGCGTCATCTCCTCGGCCATGCCATCCCCCGTTCACCGTCGCTCGGACATTTCCCCAGCGGCTTTCGGTCAAACGTACGGGGTCAAACGACCTCAGTCAAGAACCTTCGTGCAATGCGGGCGACGGACTACGTAGAAAGTCGTGTCGACGCTTCGCGCACGAGCCACTGGAAGGTGGGATCGGGCTTGGCGAGGAGTTCTGGGTGCCACTGAACGGCCAACAGGTCACCCTCGGGCGTCTCGAGACCCTCGACGACGCCGTCGCTCGCACGCGCCGAGATAATCAGTCCTGGGCCGACCTCACTCACCGTCTGGTGATGCAGGGAGTTGACCGACCAACTCGTGGGAAGAAGCGACGCCGTGAGGGTTCCTTCGACGACGCTGACGTCGTGGGTCGTCTTTCGACCGTCGACGTTCCACTGCGGATGTCCGGCCCCCTCGTCGATGTCCACGTGTTGCGTGAGCGTGCCGCCAAAGGCGACGTTCACCAATTGAAAACCGCGACAGATCGCGAGAATGGGCAGGGATGCGCTGCGCGCGGCGTTGAACAGCGCCATCTCCCACTCGTCGCGGTCGCGCTCGAGCTGGCCGAGTTCGGCGTCATGTTCGGCGCCGTAGAGCGCAGGGTCGAGGTCCGCTCCCCCGCTGAAGACGATGCCGTCGAGGCGATTGACGACTCCCGCCACGTCGGCGTCGCGCGCCAACTCCACCGGCAGCCCCCCGGCCTCGGCGACCGACTTCGGGTAGTCCGAGAAATGCAGGTCGAAGGAGAGTTCACGCATAGCGAAGGGGACGTTGTCGCCTAGAAAGGTCGCCGGCCACCGGCGACCAGTCAAGCCGATAAGCGGTTTTGCCACCCCTAGAGTGTACGGGTCTCGTGTGCGCTGTGCTGTAATGGCCCAATCGTTTGGAAGCAAACATCCGGACCGGGGGATTCATGACCGAGCCACTTCAAGACATCACCGCTCACGACACCTACGTGAACGGCGTGCCCCACGACACCTTCGCCGAACTGCGCGCCACGGACCCCGTGCACTGGACTGAGGAGAGCGACGGTGGTCGTGGCTTCTGGAGTGTCACGCGCCACGCCGATGTCCTGCACGTGAGCCGCACTCCGGAGCTGTTCTCGAGTCGCTTCGGCATCCGTCTCGAAGACATGGCCCCCGACGAGACCGAAGCGCGACGCACCATGATGGAGATGGACGCCCCAGAGCACACGCGACTGCGCCGACTGGTGAGCCGGCCGTTCTCGCCTCGTTCCATCGCCGAGTACGAGGACGCGGTGCGCCAGATGGCCGTGGAGATCCTGGACTCCAAGATCGGCCAGACGGAGTTCGACTTCGTCCACGACATCGCGCGCGAACTGCCCATGCGAATGCTCGGCCGCCTACTCGGACTGCCCCACGACGACCAGGAGTGGTTGGTGCAGCGTGGCGACGCCCTGATCGGCAACACCGACCCCGACTTCACCGACTACGTGGTCGACCAGGTCGACACCACGGACTACCGACTGCTCCCCTTCCGCAGTCCCGTCGCCATCGAGTTGTTCGAATACGCCACCCAGGCCCTGGCGGAACGGCGGATCACGCCGACGCCCGACGTCCTCACGGCGCTGCTCCAGCCGAACGTGGATGGTGACACCCTCGACGATCTGGCTCTCAAGAACTTCTTCACGCTGATGGTGGCGGCGGGCAATGACACCACCCGGTACTCAATGACGGCAGGACTGCTGGTACTGATCGAACGGCCCGATCTCTACGAACGTCTCCCGGAAATGTCGATCGACGAGCGCAAGGCGCTGGTCGAAGAGATGTTGCGATGGTCAACGGTGACCATGCACTTTCGCCGCACGCTCACCGAGGACACCGTCTGGCACGACCAGACCATGGCGGCGGGCGACAAGGTGGTCATGTGGTTCTCGTCAGCCAACTTCGACGAGGCGCACTTCGACCAACCCTTCGAATTCCGCCCCGATCGCACCCCCAACGACCACGTGTCGTTTGGCCTGCAGAGTCCCCACCTGTGCCTGGGTGCCCACCTCGCCCGACTGGAGATGCGCGTGCTCTTCGAAGAGATCGCGTCTCGATGGTCGAAGATCGACATGAACGGGACTCCCGAGCGCCTGCGTTCGAACTTCATCAGCGGAATCAAACGCCTACCCGTCCGAGTCACCTGGCGTTAGCTGCCCCACGAGGCAAGGACCGCAGCCAAGGCGGCAGTTCGAGCCGTTCGCTGGGCGTTAGAGGAACGGCAGGTACTCGCGCAGTTCCCAGTCCGTCGTGGCGGCGGCAAATCGCTCCCACTCCGTGCGCTTGACACCGATGTGTTGGGCCACCAGATCGGCGCCCACGGCCTCGACCAGTTGCGTGTCCGCTTCAAGCTCATCGAGGGCGTCCTTCAATGACGCCGGCACGCCGATGGTCGCGTCGATGGTGTCCAGTCCGTTGCCTCCCTCGGCGGGGCCGGGTGACACCTTCTGGGTGACGCCCAGTCGAGCGGCCTGGAGCACCGCGGCCACGGCCGTGTGCACCACCGCGGCCCCGTCGCTCAACCGGTGTTCGAGACGCGCCGGTGCGCCGCGTTCCGAGGGCACCCGCACGGTCGCTCCGCGGTGGTCGTAGCCCCAGTTCGCCCAGTACCCCGAAAGGGACGCCGGTCGCAAGCGCTTGTAGGCGTTGACCGTCGGCGCGCACAGGCCGGCCAGGCTCCGGTGGTGTGCCATGAGCCCACCGATCGAGTGTTTGGCGAGGTCCGACAGTCCGTCAGCGGCGCTCGGATTGTTGATCGCGTTCTGCCCCTTGTCGTCGGTGAACGAGAAGTTGACGTGCAGCCCGGACCCGCCACGATCGCTGATCGGCTTTCCCATGAAGGTCAGCAGTAGCCCCAGACGGTGAGCCACTTCACGCGCCAACACCTTGAACAGAAAGCCGTCATCGGCGGCACTCAAGGCGTCGCGGTAGCGCAGGGTGAACTCGAACTGCGGTGTGTCGTACTCGGAGTTGACCGATTCGAGCGGAATACCCGCCATCACGCTCGCTTCCCAGATGGCGTCGATCATCCCGCGCGGGTCCACGCTCGGTCCGGTTCCGTAGACGAAGGCGCCCGGCGTCTCCAGGGGGCGCCACCCCCCCGCGTCGTCGGACTCGAACACGAACGCCTCGAACTCCATCCCGACCATCGGCTCATAGCCCAACGCGCGCCAGTCGGCAACGGCCTTGTGCAGAGCCGTGCGCGGGGCGACCGAGACCAGTTCTCCCTCGCGTTGCAGGTCCGCGACGACGACGCGAGTGTCGGGCTCCCAGCCCGGTCGGATCTCGGACAGGTCGTAGATGGCGTGCAGGTCGGGCAGACCTTCGCTCCAAAAGCTGCCCACGGTCCCGGGGGTCATGCCCCGGTCGTACCCCAACGCCCACGTACCGGTGCAATGGTGTGAGCCGTTCTCGGCCAGGCTCGCGGGCACGTACTTTCCGCGCGCCAACCCGAGGTGGTCCGGCCACAGGATCCGGACTCGGTCGAATGCGTCTGTCATGGCGTTCCCCTCTAACTCTGGCGAAAGTAGCACGACGCGGCGCCCCGGTTTGTAGAGTGAATTAATCATTTGAGTGCAAACGATTCGCGGAGGCGCGTTGGAGTATCGCCGCATCTTGCTCGACGGAAACGTGGTCGAGGTCCGACGTGAGGGAAACGACCTGGTGGTCGCGGATGGACGACGTGTCGACGCCTCGGCGGCGACGCACCTCGCACCCGTCGCGCCGACGAAGATCCTGTGCTGTCACCTCAATCACGTCTCGCGGGTCCGCGAGTTCCAGATCGAGTTGCCGCCCGCGCCCACCTGGTTCCACAAGCCCATCTCGGCCCTCAACGCCCACGGAGGGGCGGTCGTGCGACCGGCCAACTGCCACTACCTCAACTACGAAGGTGAGGTCGCGATCGTGATCGGCCGCACCGCGCGCAACATCGCACTCGCCGATGCGCCGAACTACATCGCGGGCTACACGATCGCCAACGACTTCGGCCTCCACGATTTTCGCGACACCGACGCCGGCTCGATGCTGCGCGTCAAGGGCGCCGACACAATGTGCCCGGTCGGACCCGGCGTGGTCACCGATTGGGACTTTCGTCACAAGTCGATGCGCACGCTCGTCAACGGTGTGGTACGCCAGGACGGCTCGACTGACGAGATGGCCTGGGACATGGACTACCTCGTCACTGACATCGCGAGGCTCATCACCCTGGTGCCCGGAGACCTCATCCTGACGGGCACGCCGGCCGTCTCGCGCCCGGTCACTCCCGGCGACGTCGTCACGGTCGAGGTGGAGGGGCTCGGCGCGCTGACCAATCACATCGTGGCCTCACCCGAGCCCGTCAGCGATGAGGTGGGCGCCCAGCCCACGGCCACCGAAGAGGTCCTGTCCACCGCCCTGGGTGGCGACTGGGAGTACCGTGGCCAGCGCCGACCCGCGCCGACCGACCGCGACTCCCTCCCGTCACCGCGGGTCGCCCCGAGGTACACCAAGTGAACCCTCGCGTGAAGGTAGGCGACGTCGAGGTGTCGACGGACCACTACATCAACGGCCAGCGCGTGTCCTCGGAGAGCACCTTCGAAGATCGGTCCCCGCTCGACTGGTCGCTGAAGCTCGCCGACGTGGCCCGCGGCGGACCGGTCGAGGCCGACGCGGCCGTCACCGCGGCGGTGAAGGCCTTCCCCGCGTGGGCCGCGCTCACCGCCTACGAACGCGGCGAGCTGCTGCACCGACTGGCCGACCTCATCGACGCGAACATCGATCCCATCGCCAGCGTCGAGACCCTCGACATGGGCATGCTCGAAGAGAGTCTTCGTCTGCGCGTGATCGCCCGAGGAGCCCGGAACTTCCGGGCCTACGCGGACCTCGCCGTCAACTACGTCGGACGCCAGTGGGAGTCCAACGGCACCCAGAACTTCGTCCAGCGAATGCCGGCCGGCCCGACGGTCGTCATTACGCCCTGGAACGCCCCGTTCATGCTCTCGACCTGGAAGTGCGCGCCGGCGCTGGCGGCGGGCAACACCGTTGTGCTCAAGCCGGCCGAGTGGTCGCCGCTGAGTTGCTCGCTGTTGATGGACCTCGTCGACGAGGCGGGAATGCCACCGGGCGTCTTCAACCTCATCCAGGGTCTCGGCGATGAGGCTGGTGCCGCGCTGGTGGCCGACCCGCGGGTGCGGCGCATCTCCTTCACCGGTTCGCCCGAGACCGGGCGGGCCATCGGGGTGGCCGCGGCTCACAACCTCACGCCCTTCACGGCCGAGCTCGGTGGCAAGGGACCGCTCATCGTCTTCGATGACGCCGACCTGGACCTGGCGGCCCAAAAGGCGGCCCTGATGTACGACGACGCGGGCCAGGTGTGCCTCGCCGGGACGCGGCTGCTCGTACAGGAGTCGGTCCGCGCGGCCTTCATCGACCGATTCACCACCGAGACCCAGCGCCACGTGCTGGGCGACAGCCGCGACCCGGCGACAACGGTGTCGCCGCTCATTCATCCCGAGCACCTCTCGCGGGTGGAAGGCTTCGTGGAGCGCGCCCGCGACCACGGTGACCGCATCGTCTTCGGGGGACAGCGACTGACCCCGGACGGACTGTGGTACCAGCCGACGTTGATCGAGCCCGCGAGCAATGACGACGAGATCGTCCAGCGTGAGGTCTTCGGGCCGGTGCTGACGGTGCAAAGCTTCGCCGACGAGGACGAGGCGGTCGCGCTGGCCAACTCGACCCCCTACGGGTTGAGCGCGATGGTCTTTACCAGCGACCGCGCCCGCGCGGATCGGGTAGGCGCGGCGGTGCGGGCGGGAACGGTCTGGGTGAACTCGTTTCTCGTGCGCGACCTCACGGCGCCCTTCGGCGGCACGGGCATCAGCGGTATCGGCCGTGAGGGCGGCGACTACGCCCTCGACTTCTACAGCGACCTCAAGACCTATCAGGTGAAGGAGGGGACGACCCATGGGTGAGATCGTCGGCGCAGGGCTCCTGGCCCACGTGCCCACCATCGTGCTGCCCGACGACGTTCGTCGCCAGCTCAACAACGGCAAGGAGAGCACGCTCTACACGGGGCTGCACGACCTGCGACGCCAGGTCTTCGACCAGTTACGGCCCGACCTGGTGATCGTCTTTGACAGCCACTGGTTCACGACCGTGGAGTTCGTGATCTCCGCCCACCAACGGCGAAAGGGATTCTTCACCTCCGAAGAGCTGCCCCGCGGGATGTCGAGCGTGCCCTACGACATCGCGGGGAGCCCGGAGTTCGCCCACCGCGTCGGGCGCATCGCTGACCAGACGCCCGACTGCTGGATCACCCCGATCGACAACGAGCACCTCCCCATTGCGTACGCGACTACCAACTTTCTGGGTTTTCTTCAGAACGATGAGGCCTGGGTGTCGGTCAGCACCTGCCAGACGGCCGAGCCGCGCGACTTCGCGACCGTGGGCCGGGTCATCGCCCAGGCGGTGGCCGAGTCCGACCTGCGCGTGGTTCTCATCGCGTCCGGGGCACTCAGCCACACCTTTCACACGCTGCGCACCCTGCGCGAGCACGAGGCGGCCGGCGAAGAGCACATCTTCACGCCGGGTGCGCGCGACGCTGATCACGAGGTCATTGACGCACTGCTGCGAGGCGACCACGCCGCCGTCCTGGCGAACCTGCCCAACTTCGCGGCCTTCAAACCCGAGGGCCGCTTCGCCCACTACCAGATGATGGTGGCGGCGCTCGGTGGGCCGGACTGCGTCGCCCCGGGACGACTGTTCTCGGCCTACGAGAACTCCATTGGCACCGGCCAGGTTCACATCTGGTTCGACCGACCGGACAGCGGATGGACGGGCCGGTGACCCTGCACGGCCTGCCCTTCCCGCGCACGCCCAGCGGGCGCGCGTCGATCCTGCCGCCGACGCCCTGGCACTACTCCGGGGACCAGTTGACCGTCGAATACCGCACGGACCCGGCGTCGATCGCCGCGCTGCTGCCCGACGAGGTGTCGCTGGCCCACGACGACGAGGACCCCGGCGCGGTGGCGATGATCTGGGCCGACTGGCAGAGCTGCGGCGCCGACGGGGCCGAGCTTCTGGACCCCGTGCGCGCCCAGTACCGCGAGGCCTTCGTGGTCGTGCGCTGTCGCTACGACGGCCAGCTCTACAGTCGCTGCCTATTCATCTGGGTCGACACCGACTTCGCGTTGGTGCGCGGTTACCTCCAGGGGTACCCAAAGAAACTCGGCTCGATCTACCAGACCCGCCCGGTGAGCGTGGGGCGCGCGGGCCCGCGGCTACAAGCCGGCGGACGCTTCGGGATGACCCTGGCAGCCGGGGATCGCCGTCTGGCCGACGCCACCGTCACCTTGACCGGCGAATCCCCCGGCGCCGGCTTCGTCAACTCCCACGCGATGCTGCACCACCGGTGGATCCCCGGAATCGAGCTGGACGGTCGCGACAGCCTGGCCGAGGTTGTCACCATGTCGGGGGTCGACGTGGAGCTGGGGCCAGCCTTCATGGGCGACGCGTCGCTGACTCTCTTCGAATCGCCCACCGAGGAGTTGGCCTCGTTGGCACCTCGCGAGATCATTGGCGGCTACTTCCGCAGCGTCGGCTCGACGTTCGCCGGGGGCCGAACCCTCGAGCCGTAGCGGTGTCGCGCCGGATCGCCAGTTCCTCGTCCTCGGTCGTCTCGGCGGCCGAGCGCGACATCCGCGCACGCCTGGCCGGCCAAAGCCTCGACTTCAACGCCATGAGCGCGGTCTCGAACATCTACCGCGCCGGCGCGGCCGTGCGCAATCACATGGAGCGTGAGGTCCTCAGCGCGTACGACCTCAGTTGGGTGGCCTTCACCGTCTTGTGGGTGCTCTGGATCTGGGGCAGTCAGGAGACCGGGCACGTCGCGGCCGAAGCGGGCGTCACCAAGGGCACGCTGACCGGCGTCGTCAAGACCTTGGTGTCACGACGACTGGTTCGTCGCATTCCTCATCGCGACGACCGTCGACGGGTCTCGATCGGTCTCACGCGCGCGGGCACCGCGCTCATCGAGGAGATCTTCCCCGTCTTCAACGCGCACGAGACGCTGGCCGTGGGCTCGCTGACGGCCACCGAACAGCGTGACCTCGCGCGCCTGTTACGCCGCATCCTGGCGCACATCGGCGACGTTGATCGTCCCGACTCGCGCTAACGCTCGGCGGCGTCCTCGGTCGCGATCAGGTGACGCGCGGCGCGCGCCTCGTCGACGCGTGACACCGGCGTCGTCTGGGGTGCGCGGTGCAGGCCCTCCGGATCGGTCTCGGCGCGTTGGGCGATGCGCTCGACCGCCTCGGCCAGAGCTTCGAGTGTCTGGGGACTCTCCGTCTCGGTCGGCTCGAACATGAGGGCCTCGTCGACGATCAACGGGAAGTAGACCGTCGGGGCGTGGAAGCCTTCCTCCAACAGTCCCTTGGCGACGTCGAGGCCCCGCACCCCGGTCTTCGCCTTGAGCTGGGTGGCGCTGAGCACGCACTCGTGCATGCACATCCGGTCGTACGCGGCGGGCAGCGTCGCGTCCAGACGTCGGCGCAACCAGTTGGCGTTGAGCACCGCGTGATGAGCCACCCTCACCAAACCCTCGGCACCGTGAACGTCGATGTAGGCCAGCGCCCGCGCCAGTACCAAGGCGTTGCCGTGCCAGCCGTGAACCCGCCCGATCGAATGCTTCGCCTCGACCCACGCGTAGTCACCCGAGGCCGTGCGCTCGGCCCGCGGTCCGGGAAGGAACTGCGCCAGCCGCGCGGATACCGCCACCGGGCCGGCCCCCGGCCCTCCCCCACCGTGGGGCGTGGCGAAGGTCTTGTGCAGGTTCATGTGCACGATGTCAAAGCCCATGTCGCCGGGACGCACCACGCCGAGGATCGCGTTCAGGTTCGCGCCGTCGTAGTAGAGCAGGCCGCCCACGTCGTGCACCGCGGCGGCGATCTCGGAGATCTCCTCTTCGAAGAGTCCAATGGTGTTGGGATTGGTGAGCATGATGCCGGCGACGTCAGTGTCCAACGCCGCGCGCAACGCGGCGAGGTCCACCAGTCCCCGGTCGTTGGACGGAACCGTGGTGACCTCGTAGCCGCCGAGGGTCACTGACGCGGGATTGGTCCCGTGCGCCGAGTCCGGGATGATCACGCGGCGCCGACTGTCGCCGTTGGAGTCGTGGAACGCGCGCATCAGCAACAGCCCGGTCAGCTCTCCCGCGGCGCCCGCCGCGGGCTGCAACGTGACGGCGGCCATGCCGGTCACCGCGCAGAGGCGCTGTTCCAGGGTCACCAGGATCTCGAGCCACCCCTGCGTCAACTCGGCGGGCGCGCCGGGGTGCACCGTGTTGAGTCCGGGGTCCGCCGCGACCTGGTCGCAGAACTTGGGGTTGTACTTCATCGTGCACGAACCGAGCGGGTACGCACCGAGGTCCACCGAATACTGACGATGCGACAGGCGCGTGAAGTGGCCGACCAGGTCGCGCTCGGAGACCTCGGGCAGGTCCACGACGTCGTCACGCAGGTGGACAGCGGGAACGAGGTCACTGAGCGGCGGTGCCGGCACGTCGGTCGTACGAAGTTGGTAGGCGGACCGGCCCGGAACGGACAGCTCGAAGATGGTGGGCTCGGTGGCGTCGCCCATGAGTGGCGCCGACGCCGCTCGTCCGCCGGCCCACGCCATCACGCCACCACCTTCTGCATCACGTCGACGTAGCGATCGAGTTCCTCGCGGGTTCTGCGCTCGGTCACCGCCACCACCACGACGTCCTCGATGTCCTCGAGCGAGGCGTCGGGCCCGCGCGTGAGTGAGAGCGCAGAGAGTCCGCCCAGGATTCCTTGATCGGCCATGGCCGCCAGGACCTCATCGGCGCGATCGGGCACCCGGATCGCGAACTCGCGAAGGAACGGTTGGGTAGCGACGGGCGCCACTCCGGGCACTTCGCGCAGTCGCGCACTGAGATAGTGCGCGCCCTGGGCCGCGCGGGTCGCCACCTCGCGCAGACCGCGCGTGCCCAACCAGCCCAACTGGACCGCCGCGGTCACCGCCATCAGGGTCTGATTGGTGCAGACGTTGGACGTCGCCTTCTCGCGGCGGATGTCCTGTTCTCGCGCGCGCAGCGTCGTGACGAACGCGCGACGATCGCTGGAGTCGACCGTCTCTCCGACGATGCGACCCGGCAGGCGTCGCACCTGGTCGAGGGTGCAGGCGAAGAGGCCCAAGTAGGGTCCGCCGAAGCCCAGCGCCGTGCCGAATGGCTGTCCCTCGCCCACGCAGACGTCGGCGCCCCAGTAGGCGGCTGGTCGCAGGACGCCCGCAGCCACGGGATCAGCCGCGACCACCAACAAGGCGCCGGCGGTGTCGGCCGCCCGACGCGCGACCGAGAGGTCCTCGAGCACACCGAGATAGTTCGGATACGCCCCGACCAGCGCCGCGGCGTCCGTCACGTCGACGCTCGCCCAATCGGTGACGCCGTCACGCAGTCCCACTTCGACGATCTCGTGACCGGTGCCGCGCGCGAAAGTCGCGACGACCGCGCGCCAGTGCGGGTGCACGCCGGCCGAGATCACCATCTTGGACCGCCCCGTCGCGCCGTGAGCCATGTTGAGTGCCTCGACGAGCGAGGTGGCGCCGTCGTAGAGCGAGGCATTGGCGATGGCCAGACCGCTCAAGCGCGAGACCATCGTCTGGAACTCGAAGACCGCCTGGAGTACTCCCTGGGCGACCTCGGGCTGATACGGGGTGTACGCGGTGACGAACTCCGAACGGCTGGCGAGCGCGCGCACGACCGCCGGAACCTCGTGGTCGTACGCGCCGGCACCCGCGTAACAGGTCAGCGCGGACGTCGCGCGATTGGCCGCGGTGTAGCGAGCGAACTGTGCCGCGACGTCGGGCTCGCTGCGTCCCTCCGGCAGGTCGAGCCCACCCGCCAGGCGCACCGCCGCAGGGATCAGTTCGAACAGCTGGTCCAGTTCGCCGAGTCCGAGGAATTCCAGCATCTGGTCGACTTCGGCCGGCGTGTGCGGAAGATAGTCGGCCACCTCAGTGCGCCTTCGCCTTGGCGACGAACGGGAGGGGGACCACCGTCGCCGCGACCTCTCGACCGCGCAACTGGACGATGACCTCGGTGCCGGCCGCGACGTCGCCGGCGAGGAGTCCCAGTCCAATGCCGCGCTCGAGCACCGGCGAGTAGTTGCCCGACGTCAACGGCCCCGCCGGCTCTCCGTCGACCAACACCACCGCGCCGTCGCGCAGCGGCTGGCGATTCTCGGTGACGACACCGGTGAGGAGTCGTCGCGGGCCGCGTTCGCGCTCGGCGGCGACCGCGTCGCGACCACGGAACGTCTCCTTGTCCCAGCCCAGCACCCACCCGAGTCGAGCCTCCAACGTCGTAGACGACGTCGTGAGTTCGTGCCCGTAGAGCGGCAGCGCGGCCTCCAGGCGCAGGGTGTCGCGCGCGCCCAGGCCGGCCGGCGTCACGCCCGCACCCACCAAGGCGTCCAGCAGGTCGACGGCCGCCTCATTCTCCACGGCGATCTCGACTCCGGCCTCGCCGGTGTAGCCGGTGCCCGCCACGCGCACCGGCACCCCCCGGTAGTCAAAGGTGTGAACCCGGAACCGACCAACGGTCCCGAACCGCGGGTCGACCCGAGTCACGCGGTCGCGGGCGTTGGGTCCCTGGACGGCCAGCACGCAGCGCTGATCGGTGACGTCCACGCCGCTCAGCGCGCCGAGGACCCCCGAGGTGTTCGAAGCGTTGGGCATGACGTCGAACCGGTCCTCGCCCACCCACCAGACGATGATGTCGTCGATGACGAAGCCCTCATCGTTCAGCAGGTGCGTGTACTGGGCGCGGCCGGCCTCGATCTTGTTGAGGTCGTTGGTGAGAACCGACTGCAGCTCGGCGAACATCGATGGCCCGTCACAGCGCACGGTACCCAGGTGGCTGACGTCAAAGACAACCGCGTCACGTCGACAGGCCAGGTGTTCGGCCACCGTGCCCGACGCGTACGCGAGGGGCATCTCCCAGCCACCGAAGGGAACGATCTTGGCCCCCAGCTCGACGTGACGGTCATAGAGAAAGGGCCGGCGGTCGGTCACGAGGGCCATGCTAGGCCGCGAAGTCTGACAACGTCCCCAGGGCGTGACTGGTCAGCAGGCGCGTGAAATCGCGTTGGTAGACCACGAGAAGATTGATCTGCGGATAGAGAGCTCGGAACTCTCGGATCTTCTGATTCTTGCGCGTGACGTGGCGCTGTTCGAGCACGGTGAGTTCGATGAAGAGCTCACGCGAGGCCACGAAGAAGTCGGGTCGAAAGGCCCGCGTCGGCTCGCCGCGCTCGTTCCAGGCGAGCGGGAACTCGATCGGCTCGTACGACCAGTGCAGGCCGTAGAGGCTGAGCAAGGACGCGAACAACTCCTCGCTGGGGTGCGCGAAGCGGCCCGGTTTCGGCGCTACCGCGCTGGGGTGCCGGCCACGCCCGAGGCGGGCCGACGGTCTGGCCGTCACGCCGAGAGGGTCTCCTTCTCCGACGTCTCGTTCTTTTCGAGGCGCAGCGTGGTCGTGAGTTCGGCGACCACGCTGGCCAGTGGCACGATATTGAAGACTCCCTGGCCCCCGCGCAACAGATCCACGAGGTCCCCGTCGCTGTGGGCGAGAACCGATCCGGCGTCGCTGAGAACGAGCGAACTCGAGGCCAGGTCGGCGCCGAGCGCGCTGCGCAGGCATTCGACGGCCTGGCGGGCGCGCGCCAGCGACACGCCGGAGTTGAGAAGTGACTTGATGACCTTGACCTCGAGCAGGTCACTGTAGGAGTACGCGCGCTTCGAGCCACTGCCCGAGGCCGCGGTGATCGAGGGCGTAACGAGGTCGGTGCGCGCCCAGTAGTCGAGTTGGCGATAGGTGACTCCGGTCAGGCGGCACACCGTAGGCCCGCTGAACCGCGTCGTAAGTGACTCTCGCATCGCTCCCCTCCCGACTGAGGCGACCCCGGCGTCGCGCTGAGGACTACACGAGTGTAGTTTACCGGGGACTACGATACAAACAGGTCCGGGCGACCGAGCGACGGCGACGAGGCCTCCGCGGCCAAACGTGGCGGAATTCGGCCCGCGACCCGGGCGCCGTATCCAGCCAGGACCGCGTCTCGGATCGCACCGGCCATGCGAACCGGGTCGATCGCTCGGTTGATCGCCGACGCCGCCAGGACCCCGTCGCAGCCCAACTCCATCGCGAGCGCCGCGTCCGACGCGGTTCCGACCCCGGCGTCGAGGAGCACGGGCACGTGGAGGCGCTCGGCGATCAGGCCCAGCGCGTGCGGATTGCGCACCCCGAGGCCCGACCCGATTGGCGAACCCAGGGGCATCACGGCGACGCAGCCCACCTGCTCGAGCCGCTGGGCCACCACGAGGTCGTCCGAGGTGTACGCCCACACTTCGAACTCTTCGGCGACCAGGCGCGCGGCGGCGGCCAGCGTCTCGGTGGTGTCGGGCAGCAACGTCGTCTCGTCGCCGATCACTTCGAGCTTGATGGCCGACGTTCCGAAGGCCTCGCGAGCCAAACGCGCGGTCTTGACCGCCTCGTCCGCGCTGAAGCAACCCGCGGTGTTGGGCAGGAGTGACACGCCCAGGCGCGTGAGCAGGTCGTAGATCGAGCCTTCGACACTCGGGTCGACGCGACGCAACGCCACGGTCGCAATCGTCGAACGCGACGCCACGATCGACTCCTCGAGGATCTCGAGTGAACGGAACCCGCCCGTGCCCATGACGAGCCGCGACGGCGACGCCACGGAACCCACGACGAAGAGTTCATCCACGCAGCCAGCGTAGTGACCGAAAACTTGTCGTCAGTAGGGTTAACGCCGTGGAACCCATCACTGCGTTGACCGTCGCGGGTTCGGACTCCGGCGGTGGCGCGGGCATCCAGGCCGACCTGCGGACGTTCGCCGCCTTCAATGTTCACGCCACCAGTGCGCTCACCGCGGTCACCGCGCAGAACACGACGCGCGTCGCCGCGGTCACGCTGATCGATCCAGTCATGGTCGTGGCCCAGGTCGACGCGGTGCTCGAGGACTTCACCGTGAGCGCGGTCAAGACGGGCATGCTCGGTCAGCCACCCACCGTTGAGGCCGTCGCTCAACTCGCCGCCGCGGGGCGACTCCCCCACCTCGTGGTCGACCCCGTCCTCATCTCGTCGACCGGCCACGAGCTCATCGGCGCGGGTGGCCGGGACGCGTATCGCACCATGTTGATCCCGCACGCCCAGATCGTGACACCCAATTTGCTGGAGGCGGCCGCACTCTGTGACGTAGACGTGGCGGACGTCACGACGCTCGACGACATGGCCGACTTGGCTCGGACCATTTTGATGTGGGGCCCGACGTTCGTCCTCGTGAAGGGCGGCCACTTCATGGCCGGTGCCGCGACGGAGAGTCGCTCACCGGACCTGCTCGTCTCGGCCGAGGGCGTCGTGCTCTTTGACGCGCCACGCGTTGCAACGGCCAACGACCACGGAACAGGCTGTTCACTTTCGGCGGCCATCTGCGCGGGATTGGGCCTCGGTCGGTCCGTCCCCGACGCGGTTCGTGACGCCAAATCGTTCGTACTCGCGGCGCTCACGAGTGCTGCGACGTGGCGACTGGGCCACGGCCACGGCCCAATCGACCACCTAGGCTGGAACGAGTGAACGACGAGGTCAGGCCCCCGCTGACCACGACGACCAGCATCATTCCGGCGGCGATTGTCCTGGGCGTGGCGGTCGTCACTCTCGTGATCTTCCTGGCCATCAACTTCATCGCTAATCCGCACGTCAAGCCCCCGACGTCGACCCTGCCAGTTATCGTCGGGGGTCTCGCGGCCGAGACGGGCCACCTCCTCGCCGGGTGTCAACAGGCCGGCAGTCCCCCGGCCAATATCTCCAGCGCGCTCGTGGTGCCGGTGACGACTGTCACCACGGCCGCGACCAGTCACCCCAACAGCGGCGCCGGCGACTACGACTGCGTGCAGGCGCTCAAGACCACGGCGACGTCCGGGCAGGTCTTGGGCTTCTATAACGCGCAGTTGCCGGCGCGCGGCTGGAACCTCTTCTCACGCGGATCGAGCAGCGGACAGGCCCAGCTGCTCTTCCAGAAGGCGGGATCGGACACCTTCTACTGGGTGATCGGCGTCACCGTCGAGCACGCCTCCGCGAACGCCACCTACTGGGACTTTCGGATCTACCAGAACACCAGCGGTATCTAGACCAGTTCCAGTTCCCTCGGTGGCTGCACCTGGGTCACTCGGGACCACAGCGCGAAGTTGAGTGGATAGATGAGGTAGCCCACGCGCGTTGCCGACGCAGCGCAGATCAGGACCGTGAACAAGACGGCCAGCAGACCCAATAGTTGCGAGAGGCTCAGCGGCCAGTGGCGCCGCGCGTAGAGCACGCCGTAGTAGCCGAAAACGACCAGTGCGAGCGGCGCCAAGACGTGACCCAGCGGCGACCACAGCGTCGTGAGCAGGTGTCCGGGCAAAGCGCTGGCCGCCGGGGACACCACCTTGGTCAGCCCGAGCGGGAACGCGAAGACGTTCGACATGAAGGCCACCGGCGCGCGCACCGCGAAGGGCAACACGGTGCCCGCGACGATGGCCAAGATGATCAACGCCGTCGTGCGCCACGCACGGCGCTCGTCACCGCGGCGAACCACGAGCAATGCTCCAAGAGCCAGCGGCCACGCCGTCAGTTTCATGGCCGCCGCCACGCCCAGGCTGACGCCGGCGAGGACACTGTTGCGTCGCTGCAGTGCGGCGACGCCGAGCAACGAGAGCGCCAGAATGGGCATGTCGTCGCCGCCGGTGGCTAGAAACAGCGCCCCGGTGGGCAGGGCCAGCAAGATTTGGATCACGCGGATCTTTTGTCGTCGCGTGGCCCTCAGCAGGCCGATACCTACGCCCGAGACGATCAATGTCATCAGCGACATCACTATGCGCGCGTCGGTGAGCCCGTGGCCGAGGTGGGTCTCGGCCGACGGCAGGCCGAACACCCCCATCAAGGGGAAGTAGGGGAAGAACGACTCGAAGGCCGGGAGTCCCGGCACCGCGTTGACCAGGTGGCCGTTCCTCTCGTAGGTCTTGTAGGGGTCTTGACCTTCGTACAGGTACCTACCGGCGCGTTCGATGACCCCCACCTCCGGTTGGGCGAGGCCCGGGTGGTCGTCGAGCTGGCGCCAACGCGCCTCGAGGATCAGCGGCAGTACCACGGCGCCCAGGACCACGACCGCCAGCAACGCAAGACGGGTCAGCGTCTCGCGGCGCAGGTGGCGCCACGACAGCCCCACCGCAATGAGCGCGGCGCCCGCGTACGGCGCGAAGGCGAGGTAGCCCCAGTGCCACTGCGCGGGCTGTCGCGACGTCCAGCCCAGTCCCACGGCGAAGAGCGCGGCGAGCCCGTAGAGAACCGCGTCGCTGGTAAGGGTTCCGAGCGACGTCCAGCGACTAACCAGGTCAGCCCGACCCTCCGCAAATCGCGTCACCACGCGAAGAAGCCTACTGACGGGCCCGGAACTCCCTGAGCCACGCGGGTCGCCGAACTACGAGCCCGACGTCGTGCGACGAACCGGCTGCAAGGTCATAGGGGGCAGTCGCTGGGTGAGGAATCGGCGAATGATCCTCGCGGACTCGGCTGGCCGCTCCTTGAGCACCGCGTGCGAACTGCCCGGTACGACCGCCAACTGCGCGTCGGGCATCGACTCGTAGAGCGCGATCGAGTGCGCGAGTGGCACCACGTCGTCATCGCCGGACATGACGAGCACGGGACGCGACATCATCGCGAAGTCCGTCGCACTCATGTTCGGCTCGGTGGCGAACAGGGTGAGCGACTTGTCGGCCACGACGCGGGCGTGAGCCGCGCCGTCGGGCGACTGCGCGCCGAACTTCTCGGCCCACTCCTCGAAGTCGGGACCCTCAAACGTCAGGCTGCCCGAGGTGGCGACGGCGTCGTGATGGAAGTTCGCCCCGACTGCCACGGCGCGCCTCACGAGGTCGGGTCGTCGCAGTGCCGTGAGCAGCGCGACGATTCCTCCGTCGCTGTGCCCCACCAGGTGGCTGCGACCCCCCAGGAACTCCAAGAACGCAATCGTCTCGGTGGCCATCTCCTCGTAGTGGAAGGGCTCGACGGTGTCGGCCGTGCGGCCGTGTCCGCGTCGGTCGAAGGCGGCGACGCGAAACTCCTCGGCGAGTCGCGGCCCGATGGACCTCAAGGGGCTCGCGCTCGAACTCAGCCCGCCGTGCAGCAGCACAACCTTCGTGCCGCGCCCGCGGCCGCGCGTGAACCAGGTGGGGTGCCCATTGAGCGCCACGGTCGCCACGCCGTTCATCGTAGGGGCCGATCCCGAGCTGAACGTAAGGTGGCCCTCGTGCGGGCCTTCGTCATCGATGAGTCCGGAGAGAGTTTCGAGTTCGGTGTGCGCGACGTCAGCGTCTCGCCCACCGAACTCGACGATCTCCTGGTCGAGGTCGACTACAGCGGCGTCAACTTCAAGGATGCGCTGGTTGCTTCCCCCCGCAGCCGCGTTCGTCGCGTCCCCCGTCTCATCGGCGGCGTCGACGCCGCCGGCACGGTCGTGACCTCCACCGATCCCGCGGTGCCGGTCGGCACGCGCGTCGCGGTTCACGGCGGTGAACTCGGTGTCGGCCGTGACGGGGGCTTCGCCACCCTCGTCTACGCACCTCGGCGGTTCCTCAACGCCCTTCCGGACACCATCAGCACGCGCGAGGCCATGGTCATCGGCACCGCCGGCTTCACGGCGATGGCCAGCGTCCTGGCGCTCGAAGCGCACGGCCTCGCGCCGGGCGCGTCGGTTCTGGTGACCGGCGCGACTGGCGGCGTCGGCTCGGCGGCCGTGACGTTTCTGGCCGCACGCGGCTACGACGTGACTGCCTCGACCGGCTCCAGCGACGAAGCCCCGTGGCTCCGGGCGCGCGGCGCGGCGCAGGTGATCGGACGCGCCGACGTCGCGGACCGACCCGAACGGGTCTTGGCGAGCGAACGATGGGACGGCGCCATTGACTGCATCGGCGGCGCCACCCTGCCCCAGATCCTGCGCAGCCTGCGCTACGGCGCGGCGGTGGCCGCGAGCGGTCTGGTCGCGGGCGCCGAGATCGACACGACCGTGTACCCCTTCATCACCCGCGCGGTGAGCCTGCTGGGCGTCGACGCGGTGAAGATGCCGATCAAGAAACGAGAGCTGGTCTGGTCAACCCTCGGCGAAGTCGTTACCACCGTCGACCTCGAGCCGCTCGTGGATCACGTCGTGACGTTGGAAGAGTTGCCTGACGCATTTGGCAGCGTCGCCCGCGGCACGACACGGGGCCGGATACTGGTGACCGTGTCGCCGCGCAACGCGAACTGAACCTTCCCGACCGCGACGTCGCGACTAGTAGAAGGGGCTCACCCAGATCAGTCCGCGATTGCACGGCGCCGGCGGATACTGCGCCGTCACCGCCACCGTCGAGCCGCCCTTGGTGAGCGCCACCGACACCGTCTGGGCCGACGGACAGGTCGTGGCGCCCGTGGGAACGTCGGAGTACGCCAGCGAGAACGTTGTCGTCGAGCCGTCCGTCAGGGTGACGAGACCCGGGGCGTGGTTGGCCCGGGCGTCGCTGAACTGGATCGGCGCGTTGGCCGAGGGCAGGTCGACCGTCGACGACGGCAGTAGGGCGCCGAGGCGATCCTGGAGCGTCAGGATGGGCCAGCCCTTGATCGTGCACGACCCCGACGTGGTCTTGACCAAGGTGATGCTGGCGTAGACGGTGCCCGCGGCGCCCTGGCCCTGGTTGAAGGAGCCGCGAAAGTCACTCCCCGCACAGGTCGTGGACCCGGTGTTGGAGGCGGTGGTCGTGGTGGTCACCGCCACGGTGGTCGTCGACGAGGTGGTCGTGGTTGTAGTCGAGTGCCCGTAGCGGCTCAGCGTGTAGATCGCGACGAAGGCAAAGAAGACGGCGAGCGACTTGAGGGCTCGACTCACCGGTTGAAGTCCTCGGGGCGAATCTTGTCGAGAAACTCTCGCAACTCCGCCACGAGGTCCGACTCCGAGCGCTCCTCGACGTCGGCCTCTTCCGAGTCCTCAAGCTCGATGACGCGTCCTTCGGCGGCCATCAGCTCGTCGTTCACCAAGATCGGAGCGCCCACGCGCAACGCCAACGCCACCGCGTCGCTCGGTCGTGCCGAGACCTCAACCTCCGCGCCGTCGCGCACGAGTCGCAGGTTGGCGAAGAAGGTGTTGTCGACCAACTCGGTGATCTCGACCGAGAACACCTTGGCGCCGAGTGCGGTGATGACGTGGCCCAACAGGTCGTGGGACATCGGACGTGGTGTCTCGAGCTTCTGCAGGGCGTAAGCGATCGACGTCGCCTCCGGAGCACCGATGAAGATCGGCAGCACCCGTTCGCCGCCCACCTCCTCGAGCAGGAGCAGCGGCGTTGAAGTCCCCACGTCGACGCGCACGGCCCGCAGAATGACCTCGACCACGATTCGAGCCTAGACCCGGGTGCGCACGGACGTTCCGTCAGTGCCCGAGGTACGTCGAGAGCGCGCGCTCCAAGAGCAGTGTGCGCAAGGTCTCGACTTCACTGGTCACCGCGGCGACGGCCGCGCGCGTCTCGTCGCGGGTCATGCGACGTGACGGTGAACGCAGCGGTTCGGTCACGTCTTCGATGACGCCGACCTCTCGCTCGACGACACGGCGCAACGCACTCAGGAACCGTCCGTCACTGCCGCGTGACAACAACGCCCCCGCCGCCTGGGCGATTCGAATGTCAATCTCGCTGAAGGTGGTCTCGCCGACCAGCGACGACGGCGCCACCAGCCCCAGGCCGACCAGTTGATTGAGCACGGTGGCGTCAAGTCCGAGCTCGCGCAGCGACTCCGGTGCGGCGTACTCGGTCGCCGGCGCTGACGTGTTCGCGTCGTTCGACGAGGGCCGCACCACCGACAGAGCGGGACGCGCGGCGGGCGCGACCGCGGGGATCGGGGCCGTCACCATTGGGGCCGCGGCGTCGCGCGCAACCTGGCGCGCCACCGAGGATGGGCCGTCGTTCAGTAGCCCCTGTTCGACGAGTCGAAGACGGACCACCCGCAGCGGCACGAACTCCTCCTGGGCCAGGCGAATCGCCTCGCGCAGGCACGCGACGTCGCGATCGGAGTAGAGACGGTATCCCTTGCGACTACGGCTGGGCTCGACGAGCCCCTTGTCCTCGTAGTAGCGGATCTTGGAGAGTTCGATGTCCGGGAAATCCTGTCGCAGCAGTGCGTGCACCTCGCCGATCTTCATCCTCCCCCCGCTCACGCTCATAGTGCCGCCTCCCAAAACACCAGCTTGAACTTGCCAATCTGCACCTCGTCGGCCGAATGCAGCGTCGTCTCCTCGACGCGCGCGCCGTTCACGTAGGTGCCGTTGAGCGAATTGAGGTCACGCAAGGTGATGCGGCCGCTGGCCGTGCGCGTGAACACCGCGTGGTGGCGCGACACCGAGACGTCGTCGAGCAGCAAGTCGGAGTTCTCGTGCCGGCCGGCCGACGTGGTCTCCTTGCCGAGTTCGAAGCGCGTGCCAGCGTTCTGACCCGATGCGATCACCAATTCGTCACCGTGCGCGCCGCGCGGATTGCGACTCGCTCCCGGTTGCGGGGCGTCCGGCGCGTAGACCACCGGCACCGCGACCGTCTCCGGTGACGTCGCCACCACTTGAGGTGCCCCACACGCCCAACAGAAGTTGGCGTTCTCGTTGAGGATCTCCCCACACCGACGGCAGTGCACGGCAGCCACCCTACAGAAGATTCCCCGGCGCCGCCGGGGCTAACCGTTGGTCAGTTCGCGGTACGCGGCCGCGTCGAGCAGGTTCGCGACGTCGTTCGACGACTCCGTCGTGACCTCACAGATCCACCCTGCGCCGTACGGGTCGGAGTTGATGAGTTCGGGTGTCGCGGTCAGGTCGGCGTTCACCACGCTCACCGTTCCCGCGACCGGCGAGTAGATCTCCGAGACCGATTTGGTCGATTCGACCTCACCGAGCTTTCCCCCCACGGTCACGCTCGCTCCCACTTTGGGTAGGTCCACGTAGACCACGTCGCCGAGGGCGTCTTGGGCGTAGTCGGTGATGCCGACTCGTACGGTTCCCTGACCGTCTCGGGCCCATTCGTGGTCGCGGGAGTAGCGCAGTTCCTCGGGTATCAGCATGGCCCGAATCTATCCGACGCGCCGGGCGCGGCGACCAACGCGCAGAGCGTTGACGGCCGGGCGAACGTAGCCGGTGAGCACCACCCAGGCCAGCGCGAGTCCGCTCAGCCCGACCACCCACGTCGCGTCGCGAACGACGTGTTGCCAGGTGGCCAGGGGCGCGTGGTGGTCATTGGTGGTGAGCAAGAAGAGCGGGAACGTCGTCATGAGCGCGAAGGTCGAGACCTTGCCCCACCACAGCACGTCGATGCGTGCGGCCCCCAGGGCCGCCAGCACCAGCGTCATCACTGAGACAATGAGCTCACGAGCCAGAGTGGTGCCGGCAAACCACCACGGCACTCCCCCGGCCGCGGCGACGCCCAGCAGGCCCACGATGACCAAGAGCCGATCGGCCACCGGGTCGATGACTTTGCCGATGTTGGAGACCTGGGAGAGTCGTCGCGCCAAAAACCCGTCAATCCAGTCGGTGGCGCCCAACGTGGCCAGGAGCCAGGCGGCTAGTGCGCGGTGCCCCGTGCCGAACAGCAGCCACAAGAAGACGGGTAACAGGGCCAGCCGAACCAGGGTGACCAGGTTCGCCCACGTGCGCCATCCGGCGTCCGTGGCGTCGGCCATGGGTCGGCTCAGGCGACCGTGATCGCGGAATCGAGATAGACGTCCTGGACCGCGTGAACCAGGTCGGCGCCCTCGTCAATCGGCCTTTGGAAGGCCTTGCGCCCGACGATGAGACCTTGACCGCCGGCGCGCTTGTTGATGACGGCGGTGCGCACCGCTCCCGCCAGGTCGTCGTTTCCCTGGGACTCGCCACCCGAGTTGATCAGGCCGATACGGCCCGCGTAGCAGTTCACCACCTGCCAACGTGTCAGGTCGATCGGGTGGCCCGTGGTCAGTTCGGAGTACACGCGCGGGTCGGTCTTACCGAACTTGAGCGCCACGTAGCCACCGTTGTTCTCGGGTTGCTTCTGTTTGATGATGTCCGCCTCGATCGTCACTCCGAGGTAGTTGGCCTGACCGGTGAGGTCGGCGCTCAGGTGGTAGTCGACCTCGGCGGTCTTGAAGGCGGGGTTGCGCAGGTAGGTCCACAGCACGGTGAACATTCCGAGGCGGTGCGCTTCGGCGAACGCCGTCGAGATCTCGCGAATTTGACGCCCGGACTCGGGCGAGCCGAAGTAGATGGTGGCGCCCACACCCACTGCACCCAGATCAGCGGCCTGCTGGGCCGAGGCGAAGGGAATCTCGTCAGACAGGTTGGGAAGGTTGAGCAGGTCGTTGTGGTTCAGCTTCACGATGAACGGGATGCGGTGCACGTAGCGGCGCGAGACTGCGCCCAGTCCGCCCAGGGTGGTGGCGATGGCGTTGCAGTCGGCAGCGATGGCCAGGTCACAGAGCCGAGCGGGGTCGAAGTAGGCGGGATTCGGGGCGAAACTGGCCGCGGCCGAGTGCTCGACGCCCTGGTCGATGGGAAGTATCGACAGGTAGCCCGTGCCCCCGAGGCGCCCGTGGTTGTAGAGCGTGGAGATATTGCGCAGCACCGTGGGCGACCGGTCGGTCCAGGCCAGGACGTCGCCCACGAAGTCCGGTCCCGGCAGGGTCAGCAGCTCCCTGGGAAAAGCGGTGGCCTTGTGGTCGAGCAGCGATGACGCTTCGTCACCCAGCAATGACGCGATGTCCATTGTCAAAGTCTACAAGAATGCACTGTTCGCTCTCCCCGGACGCGTCGGCCAGACTGAGGAGGTGGACGACGCCTACCGTTCCTCTCTGACGCGTCGTCTGGGCGCGGTGCACGCGCTGTACCGCGAGGCGCTGGCGCAGATGAGCCTCGCCCAGATCAATCACGTCGAACGCGACGGCGTGCTGCCCATCGCCTTCTCCCTTGTCCATCAAGTCTTGATCGAAGACGGCAGTCTGTGCTTCGTGGGCGGCCCCAACCCTCAGTTCAGCGACGCGTGGGCCGATCGACTCGGACTGGGCGTGGTCGACCACGGCAAGAGCCGCAGCGTCGAGGAAATGGTCCACCAGCGCATCGGCGACCTGGCCGCCTTCACCGAGTTCCAGGGCCTCGTCTTCTCGGTCACCGACGCCTTCGTGTCCGCGATCGACGTCGCGTCGTTGGACGACGTCATCGTCCCCGCGCCTTACGGACCCGACCTGGCCCACACCTTCTCGGCCCGTGTGGGTGGCGACGCCGGCATCACGCGCAGTGACGCACTGGAGTGCTGGATCTACCAGCACGCAGTGCGCCACCTAGGAGAGATCGAGCACGCCCGTGCCTTGGTGGGCCTCGGTGGCATGACCTCGAAAGGCGCCGGTCTTTAGTCCACCTTCTTCTTGGAGACCGGGGCCGCCCGACGTGGTCGGTTCTTACGCACCACCGGACCCAGTTCGGCCAGACGATCGCGGGCGTCGTAGGCGTCCGGATCGGCCAGGACCACCCGGGCGAAGAGCTCACGGGCCGAGGTGACGTCGCCCGCCCGGTCGAAGATGTCGGCCAGCGCGTACCACAGGCGCACGTGACGGAACGACGGGTTGCGCAGCTGTTTGGTACCCCCGGCGCGCACCAGCAGGTCGACCGCGTCGGTGAACTTTCGCTGGTCGGCCAGGGACGCCGCCATGACGATACGCGCCTCGGTCAACACCTCGGCGGTGGGCTCGGCCTCCCCCACCAGCCGGAAGACCTTTTCGACGGCGCGCCACCGTCGCGTGGCGCGGTCACAGTCCATCACCAGTGGCAGGTGCTCGGGGTTGCCCGTGAGTTCAAAGTGAGCGGTCAGGTGGATCTTGGCCATGTTCCAGCGCTCGGCGCGGTAGGCGGCGAGTCCGCTCAGCTCGCGCACCGGGGCCACGCCCGGGACGGCGTCTGAGACAGTGCGCCCGAGTCGCAGCGCCTCGTCGAAGCGTCGTCGGTCGTACGCCTCGGCCGCGCGCGTCAGCGTGACGACGGCCTTCTCGCGCATGTAGCTGGTGCCGATAAACGCCTTGCGCACGTCGCCCGCGATCTCGCCGGGCAAGACATACGGCGCGCGCGGTCGCGGGGTCGCCACCGCGGCGGGGCGCGCGGGCCGACTTTCCTGCACCCACTCTTCGCTGGGCACTGGTGTTGGGCGGGCCGCCGGACGAGAGACCATCTCGCGCCCCGTGGACGTGATGTTGACTGCCCCTTTGCGCGCGACGCCACCCCATCCGCTCTGGCGCGCCACGTCGCCGGCGTGCCGACGTTGAGCCTGCTCCGGCGTCAACTCGCGCGGCGCGGGTCCTCCCCGAGATTTACGCGAGCGATCCGGATGGGCACCACGCGACGAACGCGACCGCGCGGACTCTGCGTCGCGACCTCGCGGACTCGTGGTTCGCCGACCGCGCTCGTCGTCCTGTCGGTCGCCACGGGGACTCGGCGCGGAAGATCCTCGACTGGCCGATGTCCTTCTAACGGCGCCCGAGTCGCGCGGTCGTCTCGCCGTTGGACGACCCGGTTGATCCTCGGATTCGTCTCGCGGTCGACGTGGACCACCGGTGCGCTCGTTGCCCCTCACCGTTCGCCCGTTACTTGGACGCGGTGCGTCACGACCCCTCCGCGGAGGACTCGAACGTGACGCGTCGCGGTCCTGGCCCGGGGCCCCCGACCCCTTCGCACCTTTGGGCGCACGGGCCGGACGGTTCGAACCCGAAGCGTCCCTGGAGCCCCGAGCCCCTGAGTCAGGTCGCGGTCGCCCCCCTCGTGGCGCAGGACCCGGACCCGGGCGCGAGCCCCGCGACGGTGTTGAGGACGTGGCTCGACGAGGGTTCGGGGGACGCGGTGTCACTGGTGAAGCCTACCGCTGGGCCCTCAAGTCTCCTCTCGAGGCAGCGCGTGTGCACGGATCTGTCGTAGCCGAGGTGAATCGAGGATATCGAGAGCGACCTTCGCGGGAACCCAGTTAGTTCTTCTTGTACAGGCGCCACCCGCCTGCCGATCGCACCACGTGGTAGTCCGAACTGATGGCGGCAAAGGTGGTCGTATCGACGCCACTCGGCAATGGATTCGGCAGGACCAGGTACTCCACGTGGTTGGCCGCGGGTAGCCGGGTGCCACTTTGGCTCGGCAATCCGTAGGCGTTGTCGAAGAACGGGTTCGTCCACGAGTAGATCTGCGTGCGGTGATCCAATGCGGTGTTCCAAGGAATGAAGTACGCCGAGACCGATGCGTTACTCGGGATCCCCCGTTCCACGTAGGTCATTGCCTTGAACATCGCGCTCTGCTGATCGACCCCCTCGTAAATCCGCGAGTTCGAGAAGGGGGCGAATCCCCACAGGACACACGACCACAGTGCTCCGACGAAGACGACCACGGTGACCAGATTCTTTCTGCGTTCGGTCCTTTGGCGTCCCACCGCCCAAGCGGAGCCGATTGAGAGCAGGCCCACCAGCGGCAGCGAATACCAGAAGGTGGACGTGTGCATATAGATGTTGTTGCTCAGCACGTTCTCGATGATGACCAAGACGCCAATTGCGGCTACCTCGGGGGCGAGGAGAAAACCGAACCCGTTCGCGAATCCCATCTGCCAGAGGTAGTACGGCCGCTCGTCGGCTCGCAGATACGCGATGAATTGGCCGGGCGATCGAATCACGGTCCGAATCACTCCTCGGAAACCTCCGAAGGGAATGCGGTCGGTGTAGATCGTGGGATGTCCCAGAAAGGCCGGGATGAGCAAGAAGTTGTCTAAGAGCGCAAAGCCGACGGCGACTCCCAGGATCTGGCCCCCAACCTTCTTGTCGCGCCGGAAGTAGATCCAGAGAGCTAGGGGCACGACCATCGCGGCCACGTCCTCTTTGACGAGCAGCGCGAGGACCACCATCACGAAGAGCAGGACATACCGCGACTCGATGGCTGCGTACACGGCCGTCACGATGAAGAAGACCAAGAAGCACTCTGGATGGAACTGCATCACGTTGACCTGCTGCGTCGTGGGGTTGAGGAGGAACGCCGCACCCAGCGCAGTGGCGATGACGCGGCTTCCGGTCAGCTTGCGCGCGGTGAGATAGATCGGCACTGCGGTGGCGCCGATGAACGTCCACTGCAGCACGAGGAGTCCCTCGGGTTCTGGGAAGAGGCGGGCGACGAACGCGACCGGTATCAGGATGAACTGCGCGTGGTCGCCGAACAGGTTCCGGCCAATAATGGTGACAAAGGGATCGTGAAAGTGACCCAACAACCAGACGCCTTGGTCAAAGATCGCCAGATCGAAGGAGGGATAGCCGCGACCTGCGAGGAGTTTCAGGCTCGCGACGCTGAAGTAACAGATGTAGACAATGACCAATATGACGATCGGTGAATCGGCAACCCACTTTTGCGAGATGAAACGACGAATAGTAGCGATGACATCCGACCTCTCCTCGCGCGGGTCGGATACGATCGGCAGTCCAACAGCCGATGGCCAGTCAGCGGTGTCATGACGGGCATCACCGTTCACCACCGTCGAACCGCGACGAACGGGAGCGCTCTCGGGTGATTCAGACGAGGTCGGCGTCGTAGGTGTCGCGGTATCCGGAGCCTTCGACGCCTGGCGTCGCGAGGGCGCGCCCAGGCTCACGATGCGAGATCTGATGGACTTCATGCCCGGCTGATCCTCCAGCACGGGCTCCGGACGTCACAAAAATGACGTTGTGACGAGGTCTCCTCTGACCCGCCGAAGCGCTGTATGAAGTCGCTGATAATCAAGTTCCCCGTTCATTGACACTTTGATCTCGTCTTAACGGTCACTCCAGGTTCCTTTTTGCAAGTGACGTCGCCCAACAGCCTTCTGGATTTCTCAATGATAACTTCACGAATTCGCGACTCGTGGAATGCTCGTGTCACAATGCATCAACCCCATCACGGCGAGGGTGTACTTCGCGGAGACCAACTTTAGAGTATTTTGACCAGTGTCAGATAAGAAACTGGCACCTCAAAGAGTCATAAGTGAAGCCCCACTTCCTCACTCGTTTCGGCTGGGTGCTGGTCGACTCAATGACCCTGGCGGTAAGTCGCAGCCCTAAGATCCAAGGTGTTATCTGGGCTTGAGGGTCCTGTTTAGACGAGCAGCCCGGCGAATCTCATTCTTGTGCAAGGCGCCACCGGGATAACACGCTACGCATTTCCTCCACAGCCAGATTGCTCGTTCTCACCGTTCATAGCGTGGGTCTCTTTGGCGTATCACTGGCCCTATTACGCCCGTCACAGTATTGACTCGTCCCGGTAATTCTTGTGAGTTCCCGATACGATTTTCCGCGTGGCCTCCGCTGACGCCTTGTGTTCCCGCACACCGTCGCACTACCGGCGAGACACCCACCGTGCCCCGTGTGAGGGTCCGATGCTTGAGGGTCCTCCGGACGGCTCGTGAGCCGGCCCGACGAGAGCGCATTCGCGGTGGAGTCCCTCATCGATGATGCCACCACCTTTCGTTCGCGCGTCCGGCGGATCCAGGTGAGGGCTCATAGTCGGTTACGCACTCTTCCCAAGGGTCCCGTCATTGCGATGGTCCTCTACGCCGCCTTCGCACTGGTGGTCAGCTGGCCAAGCTGGCCCGGAGATCCGAGCCGACTGCGTACGGACAACTTTGGAATCCTCGGAGCTGGCGATTTCGACCAGGAGGTTTGGTTCCTCGGGTGGACCGCTCACGCGCTGGTCCACGTCCTCAACCCTTTTTACACCACGACACTCAACTATCCCTTCGGCATTGACATCGCGCAGAACACTTCGACGCCTCTTCTTGGTCTACTCACGGCGCCTCTGACGTGGCTCTTCGGTCCAGTCGCGAGCATGAACCTCCTGGTGTGGTTGGCCTTTCCGCTGTCGGCGGCCTCCATGTTCTTCGTGGTGCGCCGCTTCGTGGCGTGGGACGTCGCTGCATTCGTCGGCGGTGCGTTCTACGGCTTCTCACCTTGGATTCTGACCCAGGGCCTGTACCACCTGAATCTCTGCTTCGTACCTTTGCCACCCGTCATACTCCTCTCCGTCTACGAGCTGTTTCGGCGCGAACAGCGACATCCAGTGCGCTGGGGTGTCGCGCTGGGACTACTCACCGTCGCCCAGTTCTTCATCACGCCGGAGATCTGCGCCATCACGTTGCTCGTCGCTCTCGTAGGGGTAGTGGCGTGCGGCGCTTCGTCCGCGTCGTCGGTGTGGCCGACGATCCGCCGTTCCTGTCGGGGACTAGGCGTGGCGGCGGGCATCGTCATCGCCTGTGTGGCGTACCCGACGTACGTGACGTTCTACGGTCAAGGTCACTACGCGGGACTCCGCCCGCCGGGTCCCGGTGGCGAGGGTGCCGACCTTCTCGGCCCGCTCCTGCCCACGTCAAGAGAGGTGTTCACGCTCGGACACTTGGGAGCCATTGGCTCCGGTCTCACGTTCGGCAACAGCTCGGAGAACGGAAGCTACTTGGGTGTACCTCTCTTGGTGCTCATTATCCTGATCGTGGTCAGGTATTGGCGTCGTCCGTGGATTCGATTCTGCGCATCCATGATGCTCGTGACATTCGTGCTCTCGCTGGGCGATCACGTGGACATCAACAACAGCCGCACGGCCATTGCCTTACCGGACCAACTCGTCCAGAATCTGGTGATTTTCAGGAATGTCATTCAGGTCCGATTTGGGCTGCTCGTCACATTCTTCGCCGGCGCTCTCGTGGCACTCGGCCTGGACGAGATGCACCGTCGGGCAATTCCGGTCGCCGAGGCGAGCACCGTCAAATCGCCGTTCGCGCTGAACTCGCTATGGGCGAACACTAGAAGCATTCTCCTCTACACACTTTGGATACTCTGTGTGTTGACACTCCTTCCGAAGGTGCCACTCCCATCGGTGTCGGCGGCTGTTCCCCCGTACTTCTCGAGCAGTGCCGTCGACCGTATTCCCGCGAACAGCGTCGTACTCACCTATCCGTATCCGTCCATTTACGATCTCGAGCCGCAGGTCTGGCAGGCCGTCGCCCAGGTGCGTTACAAGATCCTCGGAGGATACGGCGCTTTCTCGACGGGTCCGTCGGCCGGGAACTACTCCTACGCGACACCGGCGGCCCTAACTCCCGCCGACGTCGAGGCGTACCTGCTCGGTGAGGCGTACAGCCCGACCGGATCCGGCGGGTCCGTGCCGGTGCTCAGCCAACACCTCGAGTGCGACGCACGAACGTTCCTACGCCACTACAACGTGGGCACCGTGCTGGTTGGTCTCATGGCGTCGCCCATCGGACCCGACCCCGCTGCGGTCTCGACGTTGTTTCGTCGCGCTCTCGGCCCGCCCTCCGTGACCGACGGGCAGGTGCGCGCTTGGTACCACGTGAAGCGCGACATCCTCGAGAATCGATCGGGTTTGGCGTGTTCCACTGGATAGATGCCACCAGGTGGCTGACCCCGATTATCGGGCTCTGGCGACATCCATACAAGCGAAAGACCCCTACCTTTCGGTAGGGGTCTTTCAAGAAATCCGGCGGCGACCTACTCTCCCAGGGGGGGACCCCCAAGTACCATCGGCGCTGGTGGGCTTGACTGCTGTGTTCGGAATGGGAACAGGTATATCTCCACCGCCATAACCACCGGAAACCATGCGCTCGACCACTCTCGTGGTCCGAACCGGCGTCGCCGGCTCCTTGAGCGTCCTAGAACGAGCACGAACATCAAACTCCAAGCCCTCGGCCGATTAGTACCGGTCAGCTGAATGCGTTACCGCACGTACACTTCCGGCCTATCAACGTGGTCGTCTGGCCACGGGCCTTACCTGGTTATCCAGTGAGTGAATTTATCTTGAAACGGGCTTCGCACTTAGATGCTTTCAGCGCTTATCCCACCCGCAGGTCGCAAAACAGCCATGCCCTTGGCAGGACAACTGTCACACGAGAGCTGCGTTCGTCCCGGTCCTCTCGTACTAGGGACAACCTTTCT
>DATLSF010000004.1:0-4468 GCA_035534335.1 Acidimicrobiales bacterium
CGCGTCGGTCGCACCCGACACGGCGATCCCGCAGTCGGCCTTCTTGAGCGCGGGGGCGTCGTTGACGCCGTCACCGGTCATGCCGACGATGTGGCCGCGCTGCTGGAGGACGTCGACGATGTGGTACTTGTGCTCGGGGAACACCTGGGCGTAGCCGTCGGCGCCTTCGACTGTCTTCGACATCGCCGCGGTCTCGGTGCGCTTCGTGTCGCCCAAGCTGGCGGCGTCCAGGATGTCCGTGCCCATCCCGAGAGTCCTGGCCGTCTCAGTCGCGATCGCGAGCGCGTCGCCGGTGACCATCTTGACCTCGACGCCCATTTGGCGCGCGGTGGCGATGGTCGCTTTGGCGTCGACGCGCGGCGGATCAAATAGGGGCAGCACGCCGAGGAACTGCCAGGCGCCGTTTCCCTCCGCGCGCGCGACGCCCAGGGAGCGGAATCCGCGCGCGGCGAACCTGTTGACGGCCTGGTCGACGTTCGTCTTCACCTGCTTGGCGTTGGCCGAGAGTTCGAGGATCACCTGGGGCGCGCCTTTGGTCACCTTGAACGAGGAGCCCTTCGCGGCCTTCACGGTCGCTTCGGTGCGCTTGCCGACCGGCTCGAACGGCTGGAAGTGCTCCACGTGATATCCCCGTAATGATTGACCGCTCTCCAAGCCCGCGAGAACCGCCAAGTCGATGGTGTCGTTGTCGTCGGCGCGCGACGCCAACGCCGCGTCCAAGATGACGTCGTCGACTGAGACTCCTTCCACCGCAAACGGGTCGCCGAGCGTCAACTTGTTCTGGGTGAGGGTGCCGGTCTTGTCCGTGCAGAGCACGTCCACTCCGGCTAATTCCTCGATCGCTACGAGCCGGCTGACGATGGCCTTCTTCTTCGCGAGAAGACGCGCGCCGACAGCCATGGTCACCGACAGCACCGTCGGCATGGCGACGGGAATCGCGGCCACGGTGAGCACGAGGGCGAACTGCAGCGTGGTGAAGAACGGGTCGCCGCGAATGGTCGAGACAATGATGATTACGCTCACCATCGCGACGGCCAGGATGATCAGGTACGTGCCGATCTTCAGCACGGCGCGCTGGAAGTGGCTGACGGTTTGGCTGTCCTGGACGAGTTCGGCGGTCTTGCCGAAGTACGTGTTCGTGCCCGTGGCGTAAACGAGAGCACCGATCTCACCCTGGCGAATGATCGACGCGGAGAACACCGCGTCGCCCGGACTGCGCGTGGCGGGAAGTGACTCGCCGGTCAGTGCCGACTGGTCGACCTCGACCGGGTCCCCCTCGAGCAGACGCGCGTCGGCGGGAACGATGTCGCCCAGGCGCAGCCGGATGACGTCGCCCGGGACGAGCTCTCGCGCAGGCGGGTTGGTCCACTGGCCGTCGCGCAGTACCCGCGCCTTGATTGCGAGCTCCGCCTTCAGGGCGTCGATGGCCTTGCCGGCTTGGTGCTCTTCCCAGAACCCGATGCCGGCGTTGGCGAGGAGCAGGATGAGGATGATTATGAAGTCGGGCCAGTGGCCCAGCGCGGCCGATAGGATCACGGCGGCCTCGATCATCCAGGGGATGGGTCCCCAGAAGTAACCGAGGAACTTCAAGAACTGGTTGACCTTCTTCGCTTCGATCTCGTTCGGCCCGTACTGGTCCAGGCGCGTGGTCGCCTCGGCCTGGGTGAGACCCTTCGGCGACGACGCCAGGCGCTTTTCGACCTCGGCGAGGGGCAGGGTCTTCAGGTCGTTGATCGTGTCGGACTTTGATCCGGGCTTCGCTCCACGACCCTCGGACGGGGAGCCGTCAGAACTCGCACTCGACATGTCGCTCCTTCACATGGCACACGCCTGGTGATTCCGACGCTACGTCTCCTCACGGTCACTCGCCTCGCGACGGGAGAACAGCTGTTGGTCAACCTGCAAGATCTTGGTCAAAGAACGGAGGGCACGTCATGTCCTTAGTATATGCAATAATTAGTGTATGAACTCAATTTCCTCCGAATCGCCCGACTCGGTGATCGACGCCGTCTTGTCGGCCAGCCGGGTTCTCGTCGCGGTCGCGGCTCGGTCGCTGTCCGACATCGCCGAGGAAGTCACGCTCACCCAGTACCGGACCCTCGTCGTGCTCGCGTCGCGGGGGCCACAGAATCTCGTCGGGCTGGCCGAGGCGGTCGGGGTGACGCCGGCCACCGCGACACGAATGTGCGACCGTCTCGTGAAAAAGAAGTTAATCATTCGTCATTCGGAACAAGACGACCGTCGCCAGGTCCGCCTCGCGCTGACGAAGAAGGGCGTCAAATTGGTTAGGACCGTCACGGATCGACGCCGTCATGAGATCGAAGCGATCCTCAGCACGATCGCCCCCGAGGAGCAGACCGTTCTCGTACAGGCCCTGAGCCAATTTGCGGCGGCGGCGGGTGAGGTCCCCGAACAGGACTGGTTAGCTGGCTGGGACCTCTAGATGCCCCTTAACGATCTCGCCGGTACACGCCGGTGGCAACGAGGAATGCGCTCTGCGCAGGTGCGCATCGGCCGGTGGCTCACGTCGGCGACCTACACCCAGAAGTGGCTCGTGTTGGGCACGGCCGTAGGCATCATCGCGGGACTCGGCGCCGTTGTCTTCTACGAGGCGCTGCGCCTCGCCACGTACGTCTTCCTCCAGGTGCTCGCGGGATATAAGGTCCCTCTGCCCGCGAGCGAAGGGGGAGCGGTGGCGTCCTCCCACTTCGCCAGACCGTGGGCGATCCCGCTCATCGCGTGCGTGGGCGCGCTGGCCGGAGCGGTCCTGGTCTTCGCCGTGGCGCCCGAGGCTGAAGGGCACGGTACCGACGCGGCGATCGCGGCGGTGCACCACAACCCCCGCGGCGTGCGGCTGCGCACCGTCTTCGTGAAGATCGTGGCCTCGGCACTCACCATCGGTTCGGGGGGCTCGGGCGGGCGAGAGGGGCCGACGGGCCAGATCAGCGCGGGGTTCGGCTCGTTCCTCGCCCGGTTCCTCGACCTCAGTCCCTCGGACGCGCGCATCACCGTCGCGAGCGGGATCGGCTCGGGAATCGGGGCGATCTTCGGCGCCCCTCTTGGTGGCGCGGTGCTCGCCACCGAGATCCTGTACCGCGACGACTTCGAGGTCGAAGCCCTGCTGCCATCGTTCATCGCGTCCATCGTGGGCTACGCGGTGTGGGGGTCCTTCGAGGGATTCGGACCGCTCTTTGGCTACGTCGGGAACTACCAACTCACCAGCGCCGTGCAGTTGGGGTGGTTCGGGGTTATCGGCATCCTCGGCGGGTTGGTGGGCCTGCTCTACGCCAAGAGCTTTTACGGCATGGCTGCGTTCTTCGGCCGGCTTACGATTCCGCGCTGGGTCCGCCCGGCGATTGGTGGCCTGATCGTCGGATGCATCGGCCTCGCTATTCCCGAGGTGCTCGGCACCGGCTACGGCTGGATACAAGTGGGCCTCGGAGCCCAGCTTCTGCACATCCCTCTCTCGATCGTTCTCATCTTGCCCTTCGCGCGCATCGCGACGACTGGGCTCTCCATTGGATCGGGCGGATCGGGCGGCATCTTCGGTCCAGGCATGGTGATCGGCGCTTTCGTCGGGGCCGCCGTCTGGCGCCTGCTCGAACCGGTCGTGCCGAGCCTCGGCCACGACCCCGCGCCCTACGTCATCGTTGGGATGATGGCCTGCTTCGGTAGCATCTCGCGGGCGCCGCTCGCGGTGATGCTGTTGGTCGCCGAGATGACGGGAACGCTCTCATTGATCGTGCCGGCGATGCTGGCGGTCGGCCTGGCGACGCTCATCGTGCGGCGCAACGACGACACCATCTACCGCAGCCAGCTACGCAGCCGGGCCGAGTCTCCCGCGCACCGCATTCTTACGGGGCTTCCACTCCTCACTCTCGCGAATGCGCGGCAGGCGATGGCCCCGGCACTTTGCGTGCTGACCGAGCCCGGCGATAGTGCGACGTTTCGGGTCCAGATGGAGAAAACTGAAGTCAGGGCCGCGCCGCTGGTTGATTCACAGGGGCGCTACCTCGGTGTCGTCACGTTGGAGGCGCTGGAGAAGGTGACCGGGGACACCAAAGTCCTCGATGTCGATGGCCTGATCGATGCCACCTTCGCACCAATCCACGAATCGGTGCACTTGGACGTCGTCCTCGATACTTTGACCTCAACGCCCCAGACGTGGGCGGCCGTCATTAACGATGAGAGACGGGTAGTCGGAACGATCGCCATCTCGGACATCGTGCGTAACTACCGCCGAATGATGCAGGCCAGCTTGCGTCACGTGTCCGAGTTGGGTGGGTCCACTGGAATCCGGGAGATAGTTGTCGAGCACCAGTCCCCCCTGGTCGACCTGCCGCTTCGCTCAACGTCGATACCGCGCGGTGTACTCATCACCGCTATCGAGCGTGGGCGAGACGTCATTCGACCGAACGGTGAGACCGTCATCAAATCAGGCGATCGCCTGATGGTGCTCGGTGGCTCG
>DATLSF010000005.1:0-29209 GCA_035534335.1 Acidimicrobiales bacterium
ACACTCTTGGGTTCTTCAACGTCGACGGAGTCAGATTCTCCAGTCCCGGTTGTTTCATGCTCTATCTTCGTCACGGTACCTTCCTTCGATCACCGACGCGCCTTAATGACGTTCAGAAAATGAGAGCGCTTCTGGAGATGACCCGTAACAGTGCCGCCAGGCACTGCGGCACCCACATCGAAAACGGAGCCTCGTCTTATCCGGCGAACCGATGGCGGTAGAAGTCCACCTCGGAGGGTTCTAGAGGGGTGCTTCCCAAGATGAGGTCGGCCGCCTTCTCGGCGACCATCATCACGGGCGCGAAGATGTTGGCGTTGGTGACGAAGGGGAACACCGACGCGTCGACGACGCGTAGACCTTCGAGTCCGTAGACGCGCATGGTCGAGGGGTCAACGACCGACATGTCGTCGGTTCCCATCTTGGCCGTGCACGATGGGTGCAGCGCAGTCTCGGCGTCGCGGGCCACCCAGTCGATGATCTCCTGGTCGGTGGCGACCGACGGTCCGGGCGAGATCTCGCCCCCGTTGAACGGGTCGAAGGCGGGTTGGCGCAAGATGTCGCGCGCGACGTTGATGGCCTCGACCCACTCACGGCGGTCCTCGTCGGTCGAGAGGTAGTTGAAGCGCAGCGCCGGTTTGAGCGTGGGGTCGAGCGACGTGATCTTCACCGAGCCGCGCGAGTTGGAGTACATCGGTCCGATATGGACCTGATATCCGTGCCCGCCGGCCGGGGCCGAGCCGTCGTAGCGAATGGCGATGGGCAGGAAGTGGAACATTAGGTTCGGGTAGGCAACGTCATCGTTGCTTCGCGCGAAGCCGCCACCCTCGAAGTGATTTGTCGCTCCCGGCCCCTTTCGAAAGAAAAGCCAGTTCGCTCCGACCCAGGGGCGGTTGCGCCACTTGAGCGACGGCGCCACCGAGACCGGCTGTGTGCTGAGGTGCTGAACGTAGACCTCCAGGTGGTCCTGCAGGTTCTCGCCCACGCCCGGTAGGTCCGCGACCACCTTGGCTCCGAGCGCTCCCAACTCGTCGGCGTTGCCGACGCCGGACAGCTGCAGCAACTGCGGGGTGTTGAACGCGCCGCCACAGAGGATGACCTCGCCCGCAGTGATTTCGCGCGCGGTGCCGCCCTCGACGACCTCGACCCCCGTGGCCCGATGGCCGTTGAAGAGGACGCGCGTGACCATGGCCCGGGTGCGGACCTCCAGGTTCGGCCGATTCATCACCGGGTGCAGGTACGCCCGCGCCGCGCCCAAGCGCCGACCGCGGTAGATGTTGCGGTCGAAGGGCGCGAACCCCTCCTGGCGGTAGCCGTTGACGTCGGTGGTGAGCTGGTAGCCGGCCTCCTGCACCGCGCCGAAGAAGGCGCCGAACAGCGGGTTGGTGACCGGCCCGCGCTCCAAGATGAGCGGCCCCGCCGTCCCGCGGTACTCGTCGCCGCCGGCCAAGCAGGTCTCCATCTTCTTGAAGTACGGCAGGCAGTGGGCGTAGTCCCACTGACCCATGCCCTTCTCGGCGGCCCAGCGCTCGTAGTCCAGCGGGTTGCCGCGCTGGAAGATCATGCCGTTGATGCTGCTGGAGCCTCCCAGCACCTTGCCGCGAGCGTGATAGACCTTGCGCCCGTTCATGTGCGGCTCCGGCTCGGATTCGTACTTCCAGTCGTAGAAGCGGTTCCCGATGGGGATGGTGAGCGCCGCGGGCATGTGAATGAAGACGTCCCAGCGGTAGTCCAGGCGTCCCGCCTCCAAGACCAGCACCTGGGTGGACCCTTCAGCCGAGAGTCGGTTCGCGAGCGCGCTGCCGGCCGAGCCACCCCCCACGATGACGACGTCGTATCGGTCCCGCTTCACCCGCTCCCCCTGCGTACACACCCCATCAACCGCCACCAGACCATTAGAACGCCGATCGGACGCGGGGCTTGGGCGTCACTCTACCTAGTTGACCTCTCGTGACGAGGAGCGACCAGCGAGGTCCACCACGACGGCGTCACGCCATCCGCGCAGCGAATTGAGCACCGCGACCGCGACGGCCGACCTGACGTCGTCGGGCGTCAGTCGCGCTTCGACGAGCTCTCCGGACTTTATGCGTCGGGCTCGCTCGACGCCCGGCAGACATCCCGACGCCAACGCCGGCGTCAGCCACTGTGATCCGACGAGAACGGCGATGTTGGCAGTGGTCGTCTCGGTGCATTCTCCGCGCTCGTTCACCATGATGACGTCATCGACACTCCGGTGGCGACGACGTCGCCGGGTGTAGACGCCGCGTCGAGTGGTCTTGTGAAAGAGCATCACCCACTGGCTGTCGACCGCTTCGTCGTCGATGGCAAGTCGCACCGGCTTGGTTGGGGCGTCAGGGGCGACAGTGACCTGCACGTCGAGCCGCCCGTTGCGGCTGAGCAACAGTCGAACGCGCGACTCGCTCGCGTTGACAAGTCGCGACGCGAGGTAGGTGTCGAGCCCGTCGCGAAGACGAAAACCGAGGAACTCGGCCGAGCCGCGGAGTCGAGCGAGGTGCTCGTCGACGTGATCGTTCGCCCCTCCGGGCGTGTACCGGAACGTTTCGAGCAGTCGGATGGGCTGGCCCACCGGCGAGTTCAACATGTCGGACTTGAGAACCAATTCGCGGTACTCACCCTCCGGACTGGAGTCGGCCACGACACCGCCGCCGCTGCCGAAGCTCGCCGTGCCGCGCGCTCTCTCGATCACCGCCGTACGGATGGCGACGTTGAACTTCGCGCGCACACCACTGCGCGAAGGCGCCATCAACCCCACCGCGCCGCAGTACAGCCCGCGCGGAGCCGTTTCTAATGAGGCGATGACCCCCATGGCGCTCTGTTTCGGCGCGCCCGTCACGGAACCACACGGAAACATCGCGTCGAAGATGTCGATCACGCCCACGTCGTCGCGCGTCGTGCAGCTGACGTCGGACACCATCTGCCACACGTGGGGGTACGCCTCGAGCTCGCACAACGCCGAGACCTTCACGGATCCGGTCCGAGCCACCTTGCTCAGGTCATTGCGGATGAGGTCAACGATCATGACGTTCTCCGCGCGGTCCTTGGGCGACGTCGCGAGTTCCTGCCCCTTGGCCTCGTCCTCGACGGTCCAGCGACCTCGCCGCATCGTCCCCTTCATCGGCCGGCTCCGCAGCGTCGTGGTGTCCCATTCGAAGAACAGCTCGGGCGACGCACTGACGACCGCCACGTCATCCAGTTCGATGAGTGCGGCGTGCGCCGGCTGCTGGGCGTGCAAGAGCCGGCGATAGAGGTCCCGCGAATCAACGGCCGCGCGACTGGTGAGGTGGCTGGTGAGGTTGACCTGATAGGCGTTACCCATCTCGATCTCGTCCAGGATCGACTTGACCCGCAGCGCATACTCCTCGCGGGGCATCTCGACGTCCCACTCAACGTCGTCAGTCCGACGCGCACCGTGCGGGAGTTTGAGCGGGGTCGCGGCCGCCGAGCGAAAGAGCCCGAACCACGCCAACGGAACGTCGACCGCGGGCGCGGCATCGCAGCGCACCGCGAGCCCAGGATCGAATGCGGGCGCCGCTTCGTACGAAACGAAACCACCAACCCAGAGACCGCGACGCGCGGCGGCTTCTGCGCTACGAAGTACGTCGCGCACGTCCTCGAGTGTCTCGGCACGCAGTTCGGTCTCGTAACTGCCGAGGATGATGGATCGGCGTCCCCGCATGTCATCGAATCGAACACGTGGTGCGTTGGACTCGGTCACGAGACGCTCACCAAATCTCTGTGGTGCCGCCACAAGGTCCGGCGAGTCGAGTTGGTGCCCACCATCATTGTCGCGACTCTATCGAGGCGTCGCGCGAGAATCGGTTTAGCCGTAGACCCAGACGTGGGTGCCGATGGGCATCTGGTTGGTCGACCAGATCCAGTTGATCGCCTCATTGCTCACCCTGACGCACCCGTGCGACACCGGGATCGCGGGGACGTAACTGTCACCGTGAATCGCGAAGCCGCTGTAGAAGTACTTGGGCCGCCACAGTTGCCCCAGCGAGTCCGTCACGAGGCCGTCCACCTCACGCAGGATCTGGAAGCGTCCGGTCGGGGTGATTGCCACGGAGGTCACGCCGCCCGAGGTGTAGGTGTAGCCGCCGCCCGTGGACGTGTTGAGGATCGTCTTGACGTTGCCGTTCTTCACGATGAGGACGAGGTCGTGCTTGAGGTCGACCTCGACGATGATCCCTTGGTGACTGTGAGGTGTCGGCTCGGCACTGCGGGCCAGCGCCTTGTAGAAGAGGGGGCCGACGACACCGTCGCGCGGCAGGTTGGCGACCTTCTGAAACGCCCATACGGCCTGCTGGGTGCCGTCGGCGAACACCCCAGTCGCACCTCCGGTCCAGTAGTGCAAGACGGCGAGACGCCGCTGCAGCCATACAACGGCCGGACCGTGGTCGCCGAAGACCAGAACCGGCCCGATGTGAATCTTGGGCTTATGGTGACGAACTCGGTGGACGGTCGTCGTCGTGACGGGAACGGTTGTCGTTGTCGTCGTCGTGGTGGTCGTGGTCGTCGTCGTCGTGGTGTCGGCCGAGACCGCGAGGGGAACACCCGTAGTGACCGCGAGAACCAGCCCTAACAGGGCCAGGGTCCACCGAGACTGCCAGGGGGAACGAAACTTCACCGACCGATTCTACGCGCCGGCGACGCCGCGCCCGTGCAGGTCGAACCAGATTTAGGCGTCGAGGAGTTGCTCGGTCGTCTCGTCAAGACGCCCCGCGAAGAATGTGTCGATCGCGTTGCGAAAGAGTTGCTCCTCGGGCGCGGCGAGCGCGAACAGTGTCATCGACGACCTGAACTTGACGTCGTCGGAGCCCAGGATGACCCGGGCGCCGAGTTGGGCATGACCGAGCACCGCCAGGGTCGCCTCACGAAGGCGGGGGCCGAGCACTGGATGCGAGAGGAACGCCCGAGCTTCGGCCAGCGAGGAGATTCCGTAAAACTGGGATCTGTCCGATTGTCCGAGTCCGGCGAGCTGGGGAAATACCCACCAGATCCAGTGGCCCAGCTTGCGCCCGCGGTCGAGTTCGTCAACGGCGCCGCGGAAACTGAATCCTCGGTCCTGGGCCTCTACGAATCGGGCGAGGTCAAAGTCACCACCGGTCACATACCTATTGTGACGTCGAGCCCCTGGCTCGTCCTGCGCTCGCCCCTAGAAGAAGTGGCGTCGTCCGCCCACCGCATGGCCCACCGATCCGAGTATCCACAGGGCCACTCCGACCACGAGGACGATCAGACCGAGCGTCCACAAGATGGGTATGCCCGTGAGGAACCCAATTAAAAGCATTGCCAGTCCGAATATGATCATCGGAACCTTCTCCTTGCTCAATTCGAGACCTAGTGTCCCGTACGGCAAAGGCGAAGTCTGGACCCGTCGTTACCTCCACCCTACGCATGCCCACGAGAATCCGTGCGGACATACGCTGAGACGTGGCCAACATTCGACTTAGCGAAGGGCACCCCAGCGCCTGCGCGACGTCCTGATCCCGACCGGACCACTCGGGAACTCCCTTCGAGTGCGTGACCTCCAGCCCCGTGCCCGGGTGCGCGGAAGCGTTCAGCGCCGCTCGTTGCGCTCGTCCCGGCTTCACTTCGTCGCCGCGGGTGCCTGTGTACTTGGCGTCCTCATCGCGAGTCCGACGCCCTCGTTCGCCGTGACCAGTTCCGTGCCCGTCGCGCCCAACTGCCCGTGGTTGGCACAGGCCCGAGCCCACAGTGAGGCTCCGGCGCAGCTGGCCCAGGAGGTTCTGGCTCAGATGTCACTCAGCCAGAAGGCCAACTTCGTCGTGTTGTCGCCGGCGGACCACGGCCAGATCACCAACACCAACGTCGCGATTCCTTCGCTGTGCATCCCCGCCCTGACCCTTGTCGACGGCACCAGTGGCGTCGGCGACAACGCCCGAAAGGTGACGCAGCTGCCCGCTGAACTGGGTGTCGCGGCGTCCTTTAATACCTCTCTCGCTCACGCGGTCGGTCAGGTCCAGGGCTCTGAAAGTCGCGCGAAGGGCTTCAGCGTGGTGCAGGGACCGGACCTCAATCTGGCCCGCGTCCCGCTCGACGGTCGTAACTTCGAGACCTTCGGAGAGGACCCCGTGCTCACCGGAGCGATGGGCGTCGCCGACATCACGGGCATCCAGTCGACCGGTGTTCTGGCGATGGCCAAACACCTCGGTCCCTACACCCAGGAGACCGCGCGCCCCGGACTCAATCAGCTCGTGAGCGACGAGGCGTTGGCCGAGCTCTACGACCCGCCCTTCCAGGTCGCCGTTGAACAGGGTCACGTGGCGGGCATCATGTGCGCCTACGGGTTGATCAACGGCGTGAACACCTGCCAGGACCCGGCGCTGTACGCGGCCCTGGCCTCGTGGGGCTTCGTGGGCATCGTGCGCTCGGACTTCCAGTCGGTTATCGATCCGGCCGCCGCCTTCGGCGCCGGCATGTCGATGATCAAGCCCTACAGCGCGAACCAGGTCATCGACATGGTCAGGTTTCACGAGATGTCGATTGCGACGCTCAACCGCGCCGTCGCCACCGTGCTCACCACCATGTTCGCCGGGGGGCTCATCACCAAACCGATCACCGGATCGATCTCCGCCTCGGCCACCAGCGCCGCGCACAGCGCCACCGCGCTCAACGCCGCCGAGCAGTCGGTCGTGCTGCTCAAGAACTCTGGCAATGCGCTCCCCTTCGCCAACAACGTCGCCTCCGTCGCCGTCATCGGCACCGATGCCACCACCACACCATCGACGAGTGGGGGCGGCAGCTCGCGCGTCATTCCCACATCGGTGTCGACTCCGCTGGCCGCCCTGCAATTCGCGCTCAGCCCCTCGACCGGAATCATCTACGAGCCGGGAGCCCCGGTTCCCTCGCTCACCACCGTGTCGCCGGTCACCGTCGAGACGACGCCACCCGCGGTCCCAGACGCGTACGAGGCGTACCAACCGGGCACCAACATCACGGCCCCGGTGGCCACTGCGACGACTCCGCTCACCGGGGCCGGATGGGAGACGTGGTCGACCACCTTCACTGCCCCCGAGTCAGGCTCTTACCTCTTGACCTTCCAACAGAACGGCGACGCGTGGGTGTCGCTGAACGGTCAGGTCGTCGCCTCCCAGGCCGGGGTCCTCGACTACGCGGCGCCGCTCACCGCAACCCTCTCGCTCATCGGCGCTCAGACCTACACGGTGTCGGCCACCTGGTTCCAGGTCACGGAAAACGCGACGCCCGCCTACTCCATCCAGGACCTCACCTCGTCACTCGCCGCCGCCGCGGCCGCCGCTGCGGCCGCCCAGGTAGCGGTGGTCTTCGTCGGTGACGCCGAGACCGAGGGCAACGATCAGCCGAACTTCAACCTGCCCGGCGACGACAACGCACTCATATCGGCCGTGGCCGCAGCCAACCCCAACACCGTCGTCGTGCTCAACACCGGTGATGCGGTGGCGATGCCGTGGCTCTCGAACGTGTCGGCCGTCCTCGAGGCGTGGTACCCCGGTCAGGCCGACGGAGCGGCCATCGCCGCGGTCCTGACCGGCGCGGTCGATCCGTCGGGTCACCTACCGATCTCCTGGCCGGCGAGCGCCGCAGCCACGCCGATCACAAACACCTCGCAGTTCCCGGGCAACGACGCGGTGGTCGACCTCGGATCTGGTCCGGCTTCGCTGGACATCGGCTACCGCTGGTATCAAGCCAACGACGTGGCCCCGTTGTTCGCCTTCGGATTCGGCCTGTCCTATACAACATTCGCCTTATCGGACTTAACAATGCAGTCGTTGCCATTCGCGTCGTCAGTCGCGGTGACCGTCACCGACACGGGGACCCAACCCGGTTCGGACGTCGTGCAGGCCTATCTCAGTTATCCGGCGTCGGCCCAGCAGCCCCCGGAGGCGCTCAAGGCCTTCGCGCGCGTGACCCTCGCACCCGGTGCCTCCCAAACTGTGACGTTGACGATCCCCACAGCCGACTTCGCCTCGTACCAGGGGACGGCGATGACCACCGTGCCGGGCGTGTACCAGATCGGCGTTGGTGACTCGTCGAACGATCTCACGCTGCACGCCACTGTCTCAGAGAGTGGTCCCTAAGCAACAAGCAGAGCCACTGCTTGCGACGTTGGGGCTGCGCGACTACGGCGCGTGAGGGGCGATGAGGAACTTCTCGCCGGTAGCTTGACGCGCGTAGGCCAAGAACGCGTCCGGCTGCAACGCCTCGCGCAGGGAGACCTCTCGCGCGTACGAGCTCGCGAACGTGGTCGTGAGCGAAGTGGCCACCCGATCGCGCAGCGCCGCGAACCTCTCGGGTTCCAGACCCATCAGGAACGGCGTGAGGAGCCAGCCGCCCAGCCCCCACGCGAAGCCGAAGCTGCGGGTGAGCACGGTCGGGCTGCGGTCGAGCCCGCCGTAGATATAGACCTGCTTGTGCGTGCTCGAGCCGTAGCGGCTGTAGGACGCGGCGTCTTTGGAGAAGGCGACCTCCATCGCCGTCAGGATCTGGCTCGCGAGCGTCCCTCCCCCCGTGGCGTCGAACGCCAGCGTGGCTGACGTCGCCTCAATCGCCTCGATGAGGTCGCTCATGAACGACGACGAGGACGAGTTGCACACGTGAACCGCCCCGAGCCCCCGAAGGATCTCCTCCTGCTCGAGCGTGCGAACGATGTTCACCAGCGAGACCTCTTCTTCCTGGCAGAGACGCACGAGCATCTGACCCAGGTTGGAGGCGGCGGCGGTGTGCACCAGCGCGCTATAGCCCTCGCGCCGCGTGGTCTCGACCATTCCAAGGGCCGTCAGCGGGTTGACGAAGGCTGACGCCCCGGCGCGCGCGGCTGTCCCTTCGGGCAGTACCAGACACATCGAGACATCAACGCACCGGTACTCGGCGTACATCGATCCGCCGGCGACGGCGACGGTTCGACCGACGAGGGCTTGGGCGTCAGGAGACGACCCGGCGGCGATCACCGTCCCGGACCCCTCGTTGCCCACCGGGAGCGACTGGCCCTGGCGCGCCGCCAGGGCGCGCATGGCGCCAGACTCCAAGGGCGCGGTAACGACGGGTCGTTCGGGGGTTCCACCCACCGAGGCGCTGGTCATGTCAGCTCCGGCGAAGAGGAGTCCCAGGTCCGAGGGGTTGATGGGCGCCGCTTCGACGCTGAGCAACACCTGGGTCGGAGCGAGTTCCGGGATTGCTACCTCGGTCAGGGAGACCTCGAGCTCTCCTTCCAGAGTCACCAGAGAGCGGATCTCCAGTCCTGTTTGCGGCGTGTCGATGGTCATCGGTCAGTCCCTCTCGATCTGGGTGGGCTCACTAAACATCGTGATCGTGGCGTCGCGCCAGCGTTCAGCCTAGGCAGAGTCTTTGCCGGGCGGCGACGGCTCTGGGCCGGCACGTTCAATCGGGTGTGCGACACCCTGTCGCTACCGTCGGGCTCGTGGCGGCCTCGACGAAGGAACTCAACGAACGACAGCGCGCGGCCGCGAACTTCGGGGATGGACCGTTGCGCGTACTCGCCGGCCCCGGAACCGGCAAGACCACGACGTTGACGGCCCGCGTCGAGGTCCTGCTCGAGCGTGGTGTGGCTCCCGAACGGATCCTTCTGCTCACCTTCACGCGTCGCAGCGCGCGCGAGATCGTCAGCCGGGTGCGCGCGTTGCACGGGTCGGACCAGGCACGCCGTGTCGCGGGCGGAACTTTCCACTCGGTGGCACACCGCACGCTGCGACGTCACCACGAGTCATTGGGACTTCCGGAAGGCTTCGGCGTGCTCGATCACGGCGACGCCGCTGATCTCATCGACTTGGTGAGAGGCGAACTGGGTGTTGTGAGCACCGACCGGCGCCTGCCGCGCAAGTCCACCCTCGCCGCGCTCTACTCCCGGGTGGTCAACACGCAGACGCCGTTGGGGCCCGTGATGGTGGAGCACACGCCGTGGTGCGTCGACAGCGTCGAGGAGGTCGCCACCATCTTCTCGGCCTACGTCGCGCGCAAGCGCAATCTGGGACTCCTGGACTTCGATGACCTGCTCCTCTACTGGCGGGTGGCGGTCGCCGACGCCGCGTTGGGCGAGAAGTTGGGGTCCGTCTACGACCACATCCTCGTGGACGAGTTCCAGGACGTGAACCAACTGCAGCTGGACGTCCTGGTGGGTCTGCGACGCCACGACCCGCGAGTGACGATCGTGGGCGACGACGCCCAGGCGATCTACGGCTTCCGTGGGGCGTCCGCACGATTTCTGCTCGACGCCGCTCACCACTTCACGGGCCTCACGACGATCACCCTGAACGTCAACTATCGCTCGTCGGCCGCCATCTTGGATGTCGCCAACGCAATCGCCGGGGACGCGCCGGAGGGTTTTGCCTCCCACCTGCGTGAGGAATCGCCGATGAAAGGCGCAACAACTCCTTCGGTAGTGCAGTGCCGTGACGAGCGCCACCAGTCCGAGATCGTCGCGGACCGAGTGCTGGAGATCTACGAACGTGGTGTGGCGTTACGCAAACAGGCGGTGCTGTTTCGAGCATCGCATCACAGCGCCGACCTCGAGCTCGAACTGTCTCGGCGGCGTATCCCCTTCGTCAAATACGGCGGGCTGCGCTATCTCGAGGCGGCCCACGTGAAGGACCTTCTCGCCGCCTTTCGTCTGGCCGACAATCCCCGTGACGAGATGGCGTGGTTCCGTCTGCTCCAACTCCTGCCCGAGGTTGGTCCGGCGAGAGCGCGCCGCGCCCTCAACGCCCTGCGCGACCCCGACGGCGCACTCTCGGCGTCCCTCGATGAGACGCGTCGACGCTGGCCCGACGCGTGCAACACACTGCCCGACGAGGCTCAGGAACTGTCGCGCGGCCTCGTGGAAGCACTGTGCCGGCGCACCGGAGAACCCATAGAGTTGCACGCCGAGCGAATCCGCCAGGCCGTCGCCCCGTTGATCAGCGCCGCGTACGACGACGCCGCGCCACGCCTGGAGGACCTGGGCGCGCTGGTGCTCGCCAGCGCCGGGGTCACGCTCCTGAGTGACGTGGCCGCCGACCACGCGCTGGAGCCGCCGGCCTCCACCGGCGACCTGGCCGGTCCCCCGATGGTCGACGAGGACTGGCTGGTGCTCTCGACGGTGCACTCGGCCAAGGGCCTGGAGTTCGACGCGGTCCACGTCATCCACGCCGCCGACGGCAACTTCCCCGCTGACATGTCACTGGGATCGCCCGAGGGCCTCGAAGAGGAGCGCCGGCTGTTCTACGTCGCCGTGACGCGGGCGCGACGAAGCCTCGCGATCTACGTGCCACTTCGGTATCACCACCACCGGGTGCGTGACGACCACTCGTGGGCTCAGCCGTCGCGCTTCCTGAGCGACCGCGTGCGCTCCACACTGCACGAGGACGGTTCATGCCTGGCGAGCGAGAGCGCGAACGACGAGCCCACGCTCGCTCGCGTCGACGGCGCCGGCGAGGTCGCGGTCCAGCTCTCCACCCTGTGGTAGCCGGCGTGCGCTAAGTGACGGGGCGCGGCGAGTTCCACGTCATGGAACGAAGTCCACCAACGTCCAAGCAACGGTCGCGTGGAACGGTCGCCGCCAGAGTGCGGCGTAGTATCGATCCGGTGCTGCGCCGCTGTCGACTACTGACCGCTGCGCGCGTGATCGCTTCCTCCTAAGGAGTCCCATGTCCATGCCCAGCGACCTCGAGATCGCCCGCGCGGCACAGCTACGCCCGATCGCCGACGTCGCCGCGGGCATGGGCATCGACGCGAAGCTGCTCGAGTACTACGGCGAGAACGTCGCCAAGATCAAGCTCGCGGCCATCGAGGAACTCGCTGATCGGCCTAAGGCGAAGTACGTCGTGGTCTCGGCGGTCACCCCGACTCCGCTGGGCGAGGGCAAGACCACCACGACCGTCGGACTGGGCCAGGCAATGCACCACATCGGAAAGCGCGCCACGATCGCCATCCGCCAGCCCTCGATGGGCCCCACCTTCGGGATCAAGGGCGGCGCCGCCGGTGGCGGCTACAGCCAGGCCGTGCCGATGGAGCTGTTCAACCTGCACCTGACCGGGGACATGCACGCCGTCACGGCTGCGCACAACATGCTCTCGGCGATGCTGGACAACCACTTGCACAAAGGAAACGCGCTCGGCCTCGACCCTCACAACGTCACCTGGCGCCGCGTGCTCGACGTGAACGACCGCTCGCTGCGCAACATCGTGATCGGGCTCGGCACCAAGGAGGACGGCGTCCCGCGCCAGAGCGGCTTCGACATCACCGCCGCCAGCGAGGTCATGGCCATCCTGGCCCTGTCGACGTCGCTCGCCGACATGCGCGCGCGACTCGGGCGCATCGTGGTCGGCTACACCAACGAGGGCGTGCCCGTGACCGCCGAGCAGTTGAAGGCCGCCGGAGCGATGACGGTCATCATGCGCGAGGCCATCAAGCCGAACCTTCTCCAGACGATCGAGGGAACCCCGGTCCTGGTCCACGCGGGGCCATTCGGCAACATCGCCCACGGCAACTCGTCGATCGTCGCCGACCTGATCGGGATCCACGCCGGCGACTTGCTGATCACCGAGGCCGGCTTCGGCGCCGACATGGGCGCCGAGCGATTCTTCAACGTCAAGTGCCGCACGTCGGGTCTCACCCCCGACGCCGCGGTGCTGGTCACCACGGTGCGTGCCCTCAAGGTGCACTCCGGCAAACACAAAGTCGTTGCGGGTCGCCCCCTGCCACCCGCGATGCTCGAGGAGAACCCCGACGAGGTCCACGTGGGTGGGGCCAACCTGCGCAAGCAGATCGAGAACATCCAGATCCACGGCGTGAGCCCGGTGGTGGCGATCAACGCATTCCCGGGCGACTTTGCCTCCGAGCACGAGGCCATCCGCGAGATCGCGCGCAACATGGGCGTGCGTGCCGCGGTGTGCACCAACTTCGCCGAGGGCGGCAAGGGGGCCACTGAACTGGCCGAGGCGGTCGTGGAGGCGGCCAACGAGCCCAACCGTTTCCACCTGCTGTACCCCAGTGACGCCACGTTGCGCGAGAAGATCGAGATCGTCGCCACCGAGGTCTACGGGGCCGCCGGAGTCGACTACCTGCCGGCGGCACGTCGCCAGCTCGACAACTACGAGAAGCAGGGCTTCGGCGAGCTGCCGGTCATCATCGCCAAGACCCACCTGTCGATCTCTTCGGACCCGACCAAGCACGGCGCACCCACCGGGTGGCGAATGCCGGTGCGCGAGGCGCGCGCCTCAGTCGGTGCCGGGTTCGTCTACCTGATCAGTGGGGACATGCGCACGATGCCCGGACTGTCGGCCCACCCGGCCGCCGAGAGCATCGACATCGACGAGCACGGCGAGATCGTTGGACTCAGTTAGCGATCCCGAGTTTCGCCACCTGTCGCTCGATGAGTTCCTCGGCCGCGTCTCGGTCCCCGAGCCCGCCCCCGCGGGCGGGTCGGTCGCGGCCCTGACCGCGGCCCTCGCCGCAAGCCTGTGCGTGAAGGCGGCGCGTCTGTCGGCGCGGACCATGAACGACTCGGCCGAACTGGCGACGGCCGCCGGCGGGCTGCGTGACCGGGCCGCGTCGCTGTGCGACGACGACGCCATCGTCTATGGCGAGGTCGTAGAGGCCCAGCGCACGGGCGATGCCCGAGCACTGGCCGACGCCCTGTCCAGTGCCGCCAACGTGCCGCTGGAGGTCGCGGTCGTCGCGACCGAGACCGCCGAGATCGCGGCCCGCCTGGCCGCGGGCGGCAACGAGAACCTCGTGGGCGACGCGGTGACCGCGGCGCTCCTGGCAGTGGCGGCGGCCCAATCGGCCGCGACGCTGGTGGCACTCAACCTGGCCTCGTGGCCACAGGACGAGCGTCACCGTCGCGCCAGGCAACTCGTGGCGTCGGCCGAGGCCAGTGGGGCCCGCGCGCGACAGGCACTCGCGCCCTAGATCAGTCTCCCGCGGCCGCGAGGACGGCCTCGCGCATCAACATGACGGCTTCGACCACGACCGGGTCCAAGTGGGTCAGGTCGTGGTCGCTGATCAGCTCATCGCGCATCGAGGGTGGCCAGAACTGCGCGAGGTGATTGGCGGTCTCCACCGCGGCGCGCTCGGGACCGTAGTGAGCGAAGTTGGCCGCAATCTGGTTGGACATGCGAACGAGGTCGCCTCTCGTAGCGTCGCCGTCGGGACGGACCTGGCTGGCGTGGTCCATCGCGGCGCTCTTGGAGTGGATCGAGATCATCTCATCCATCTCGGCGCTCGACGGTGCGGCCAGACGCGCGCGCACCTGCACCGCGGTGACCTTGTACTCCGGGCAGTTGGTCGCCCAGTCCGACTGTTCGGTGGTGATCACGTTGGTGCCGCCCAGTGGGTGATGGAAGGTGGTGTAGACAACGCCGGGCGGGACCTTGTCGCTGAACTGCGCGCGTAGGGCGATCTCGCCGACCGCGCTGGTGAGCGTGGTCCAGCCGCCGTCCTCGATCCCGCGGTCCTGGGCGTCGGCGACGTTGATCTCCAGCACGTCCTCGGCGTGCCATTTCATGTTCTCGGTTCGACGCGTCTGGGCGCCCACGTTGTACTGACTGAGGATCCGACCCGTGGTGAGCAGCAGCGGGAATCGTCGGCTCGTGCGCTCGAGCGTCGGCACGAAGGGCGTGGCCACGAAGTGGCCCTTGCCGCGCACGAAGGTACCGATGTGCATGATCGGCGTGCCCAGCGGCGCGGCGGCGTTGCAGGGCCACTGCACGGAACCGACCTCGTCGAGCAGCTTGAAGGACACGCCGGCGAAGGTGGGCGTGGTGCGCGCGATCTCATCCATGATTTCGCTGGCCGCGTCGTAGTGCATCGGGTATCCCATGGCGGTCGCGACCTCGCAGACCACCTCCCACTCCTGCTTGCCCTGGGCCGCCGGCACCACCGGGCGCACGCGGTTGATCCGTCGTTCGGCGTTGGTGAAGGTCCCGTCCTTTTCCAAGAAGGAGGTCCCGGGCAGGAACACGTGGGCGAACTCGGCCGACTGGTTGAGGAAGAGGTCCTGGACCACGCACAGGTCGAGTGCCGCCAAGGCGGACTTCACGTGCAGGGTGTTCGGGTCCGACTGGGCGATGTCCTCGCCCTGGATGAAGAGCGCCTTGAAGGAGCCTTCGAGCGCGCCGTCGAACATGTTGGGAATGCGTAGCCCGGGTTCGGCCGACAGGTCCTTTCCCCACTCGACCTCGAACTGGCGACGCACGTCGTCACCGGACACGTGACGGTACCCGGGGTACTCGTGCGGGAACGAACCCATGTCACAGGAGCCCTGGACGTTGTTCTGTCCGCGCAGTGGGTTGACGCCCACCCCGTCGCGCCCGATGTTGCCCGTGGCCATGGCCAGGTTGGCCATCCCCATGACCATGGTCGAGCCCTGGCTGTGCTCGGTCACGCCCAGTCCGTAGTAGATGGACGCCGCGGGGGCCGACGCGTAGAGCCGGGCCGCGGCGCGCAGCTCGGCGGCCGCCACGCCGGTCACCTCCTCGGTCGCCTCCGGACTGTTCTCCTCGCCGACGATGAAGCGGGCCCACTGCTCGTAGGCGTCGGTCTCGCAGCGCTCGGCCACGAACTGGGTGTCCACCAGGCCCTCGGTGACGATCACGTGGCAGATGGCGTTGATCACGGCCACGTTGGTGCCCGGGCTCATCTGCAGGTAGTGCGCGGCCTCGACGTGCGGCGTGCGCACGAACGTGATCTTGCGCGGGTCGATGATGATGAGCTGCGCGCCCTTCTGCAAGCGCCGCTTCATGCGCGAGGCGAAGACGGGGTGGGCGTCGGTCGGATTGGCCCCGATGAGCAAGATGACGTCGGAGTGCTCGACGGAGCGAAAGTCCTGCGTGCCGGCCGACGTACCGAAGGTCTGCTTGAGTCCGAAGCCGGTCGGCGAGTGACACACGCGTGCGCAGGTGTCGACGTTGTTGTTGCCGAAGGCGGCCCGGACCATCTTCTGGACGACGAAGACCTCCTCGTTGGTGCAGCGCGACGAGCTGATGCCACCAATGGAGTTGGGACCGTAGGTGTCCTGGATCTCGCGCATCCGCCGAGCGGTGAAGCTGATCGCCTCGTCCCAGGAGACGTTGTGCCACTCGTCGGTGATCTTCTCGCGCATCATCGGCGAGAGCTGGCGGTCCTTGTGCGAGGCGTAGCTCCAGGCGAATCGGCCCTTCACGCACGAGTGGCCCTCGTTGGCCCCGCCGTTCTTGTCGGGCGTCATCCGCACGACCTGGTCGCCGCGCACCTCAGCCTTGAAGGAGCACCCCACGCCGCAGTAGGCGCAGGTGGTGAGCACCGAGCGATCCGGCTCGCCTCGGGCGATCACCGTCTTTTCGACCAGTGAGCCGGTCGGGCAGGCCTGCACGCACGCGCCGCACGACACGCACTCCGATCCCATGAAGGTCTCGCCGGCCGAGGCCGAGACCTTGGATCCGAAGCCGCGGCCCGAGATGGTGAGGGCAAACGTCCCTTGGATGTCGCTGCAGGCGCGCACGCAACGCGAGCAGGCGATGCACTCGGTCGCGTCGAACGTGAAGTAGGGGTTGGACTCGTCCTTGGCGGCGTCCAGGTGGTTCTCGCCGTCGAACCCGTATCGCACCTCGTTGAGCCCGAGCCGCTCGGCCACGTCGTGCAGTTCGCAGTCGATCGAGGTGTGGCCCTCGAAGCAGTCGCTCGGGTGGTCTGACAGGTAGAGCTCGGCCACCCCTCGGCGCAGCCTCTCCAACCGGGGTGACTGCGTGGTGACCTCCATGTCGGGCGTGCACGGCGTCGTGCACGAGGCCGGAGTTCCGGGACGCCCGTCCACCTCGACGAGACAGAGCCGACACGACCCGAACGCCTCGAGCGAGTCCGTGGCGCAGAGCTTGGGGATGGCGACGCCCGCCATCGCGGCTGCGCGCATCACGGACGTCCCCTCCGGGACGCTCAACGCCACGCCGTCGATGGTCACGGGAATCGTGGCCTCGCCCGCCTTGGCGGGCGTTCCGTAGTCGGTCTCGGTCAGGAGCGTCATGCCGGACTCCTTCTGTTCAAGCCTAAGTCTTCCGGAAAGTGGACCAGCACGCTGCGCACGGGCATTGGTGTCAGTCCCCCCATGGCACACAGCGACCCGTCGGTCATCACCTCGAGCAGCTCTTCGAGCAAGACCGTGTTGTTCTGTACGTCGTCACCGGCGACGATCTTGTCGATGACCTCAACGCCGCGCACCGCCCCCACCCGGCACGGGGTGCACTTGCCGCACGATTCCAGCGCACAGAACTCCATCGCGAAACGGGCCTGGGCCGCCATGTCAACGGTGTCGTCAAAGACCACGATGCCGCCGTGGCCCAACATGGCCCCGGCCTCGACGAAGGCCTCGTAGTCGAGCGGCAGGTTGAACTGCGCGGGCGGCACGTACGCGCCGAGCGGCCCGCCCACTTGCACGGCGCGAATCGGGCGCCCCGAGCGGGTGCCGCCGCCGAATCGCTCGAGCATCTCACCGAGCGTGATGCCGAAGGCCAACTCGACGATCCCCCCCTGCGCCACGTTGCCGGCGAGCTGGAAGACCTGAGTCCCGCGCGAGCGGCCGACGCCGAGGTCTTGGTAGAACGCGGCGCCGCGCGTCAGGATCGGTAGCACGCTGGCCAGCGACAGCACATTGTTGACCGCGGTGGGCTGGCCGAAGAGTCCCTCGATGGCCGGTAGCGGCGGCTTGGCGCGCACCACACCGCGCTTTCCCTCGAGGCTCTCGAGCATCGCCGTCTCCTCGCCGCAGATGTAGGAGCCGGCGCCCACGCGTATCTCGAGGTCGAACGCGAAGCCGCTGCCGCGCACGTTGGCGCCGAGCAGTCCCGCCTCGTAGGCGAGGGCGATCGCCGCGCGAAGGGTCGCGGTCGCCCCCGGGTACTCCGATCGAAGGTAGATGAAGCCCTCGTGAGCCCCCACCGCAAATCCCGAGATCACCATGGACTCGATCAGCATGAAGGGATCGCCCTCCATGAGCATTCGGTCGGCGAAGGTGCCACTGTCACCCTCGTCGGCGTTGCACGCCACGAACTTGGGGGTGTCCGGTGCGTCGAGCACGGTGCGCCACTTACGCCCCGTCGGGAAACCCGCCCCGCCGCGTCCGCGCAATCCCGACTCGGTGATCGTGTCGCAGATCTGCTCGGGAGTCATCGTGAACGCGACGTCGAGTGCGACGAGGCCCCCGTGCGCGACGTAGTCCGCCAGTGACAAGGGGTCGACCACTCCGACGCGCGCGAACGTCAGGCGGTCCTGCTCTGACAGCCAAGCAATCTCCTCAGTCGCACCGTGCCCCAGCGAGTGCTCGGCGCCGACCAGGAATCCAGCGTCGAAGAGTCCCGCGACGTCGTCGGCACTCACGGGGCCGTACGCCACGCGCCCCCTCTCGGTGGCGACCTCGACCAGGGGCTCTAGCCACATCATCCCGCGTGACCCGTTGCGCACAATCGTCACGTCGGCCCCGCGCGTCGCGGCCTCGGCCGCGATTGCGACCGCGACCTCGTCGGCGCCGACGCTGCGGGCCGAGGAGTCGCCCGGCACGTAGACGGTGGTCACGATTGACCACCCGTCGCGCCATCGTCAACCAGTCGGTCGAAGACCGACGGGTCCACGCGGCCGCGCAGTTCTCCGTTGCGGGCCACCGTGGGCCCGAGGGCGCAGTTACCCAGGCAGAAGACTTCGTCCAGCGTGAAGGACCCGTCATTCGTCGTCTCACCGAAGTCAACGTCGAGCGAGGTGCGAGCGTGCTCAGCCAGCGCGTGAGCGCCTACCGCCTGGCAGGCCTCGCCCCGGCAGACCTGGAGGCGAGTGGTCCCTTGGGGCGACGTGCGCAGGTCCGAGTAAAATGTGAGAACGCCGTAGACGTCCGCACGCGACACGTTGAGGAGGCTGCCGACCAGCGCGATGGCCCGTTCGTCGACGTACCCGAAGTTCTCCTGCAGGGCGCGCAAGACGGGCAGCAGTGGACCTCGCTGCGTCGCGTGCGCGGTGATGACGGCGGCCGCCGCCGCGTCGCTCCAGCCCTCAGGTCCGGTGACGTTCATGGTGAGGACCCGGCCAGTTGGTCAGCGCTCACCAGCCGATCGGCACCGGCGTACACGACGAAGCTCGGGCCGCGCAGGAAGCCCACCAAGGTCATGCCCGACTCCTCAGCCATGTCAGCGGCGAGCGACGAGGGGGCCGACACCGCGCACAGCATCGGGATCCCGGCCATGAGAGCCTTCTGCACCAACTCAAAGGAGGCCCGACCCGAGACCAACAGAACGGACCCGCGCATCGGAACCATCCCCTCCCGCAGGGCCCAGCCCACCACTTTGTCGACCGCGTTGTGGCGTCCGACGTCTTCGCGCAGTGCGAGCAACTCACCGCTCGCCGCGTCGAAGAGGCCGGCGGCGTGCAGACCACCGGTGGTCTCGAAGAGTCTCTGAGCGGCGCGCAACTGATCGGGCAACCCCGCCACGAACTCCGGCGTCACGCGGAGCGGGTCATCGGCGACCGTGAAGGCGGATCGGGTCCGCACGGCGTCAATCGACGCCTTCCCGCACAGTCCGCACGAACTGGTGGTGAAGAAGGCCCGGGCGACACTGTCGTCGGGTGCGGCCACGCCGGGCGCCAGCGTGAGATCGAGCACGTTCAGGCTGTTCTGGCCGGTCTCGTCCTTGCCGGCGCAGTAGCGCATGGCCACGAGCTCCTCGCGTCGGGTCACCACACCTTCGCTAACCAGGAACCCCGCCGCCAGGTCGAAGTCTGCGCCGGGAGTGCGCATGGTCACCGCGAGGGAGCGACCGCCCACTCGCAGTTCTAGGGGTTCTTCGCCGGCCAGGGTGTCCGGTTCACGTCGTGGAGCCTCGCCCACCGTCACGCGCGTCACCATCCGGGTCGCCGTAATCCGTCCCACGTCCACCTCCCCTCCGACGTCGTCGTCCGGGGGAACACCGCAGATCCACCGAGCCGCGTCCGCGACCCGGTGTCGGTCTCCGACACCCCCCACCAGAGTACGTCCACCCCGACCCGTTTCCGCACGGCAGTACGAGAGCCGCGTGACCCGTGGCGACGCGTCGTCGTCCGAACGCGGCGAGGTAGCACCGCGCGTCCACCGGACTCGGAATCGGGGGCCGGATAGCATTCGACCCGTGAGCAGCGCCGCACTCTGGTTGGCCGCCTTCGCCGAGGAACTGGGCATGGAACCGCCCACCGAGGCCGAGACGGAGGCGATCCTCTCGCTCGCGGCGACCGCGTCGCACGACTCCGAACGAGTTGCGGCGCCGATCGCCTGCTGGCTCGCGGGACGCGCTGGCGTGACCCTGGCCGCGGCTCAGGAGATGGCCGAACGCGTTCCTCGGGCCAGCGACTCACCCGACAGCGACTGACCGTCCAAATAAGAGATGGTTCAGAGGTATTCCTCTGGCGCTGCGGCACCGTACTGGGGGCCCCGGTCACGTTCCTCGCCTCGATCCAAATCGATGAGTCCGAGTCGACGTAGGTCCTCGGGGGTGTCGACGTCAGCGAATTCGCGCCAGGTGGCGACGCGACCCCACGTCGACTCATCGAGATAGTCAACGTCGGCGCGTCGCGACATGTGCCGAAGCGAGCGCTCGCCGCGAGAAAGTAGTTCACGCGCCTCGGCAAGGTCGTTCCTCGACCATCTCGCACACAGGGGTTGGTCCCGACCGTCGACCACGGGAACGACTGACCTCGACGACTCCCACTCAACCAGCAGCCGCAGGAGTGGTTCCGACACGAAGGGAAGGTCGCCCGCCACGACCAACGCCCCCGTGTGCTCGTCATCGCTCACGGCGTTCCAGCCGGCGCTGATCGCCGCGAGTGGACCCGATCCCGGCTGGTCCTCGCGTACAGATGTAAGTCCCGACAGCCCTGGGCCTACTTCAACCGCCGACACCACCACCTGCCGCATGAGCCCGGCAGTTCGTGCCGCCATCGTTGTTCCGTCGACGATGAGTTGCGTCTTGTCGAATCCCATGCGCCGACTTGCGCCGCCGCAGAGGAGGACACCGACGACGAGTGGCGACGGCTCCTCCATCGGGCCAGCGTACAAATCGGCGGTTACAGTTCTCCGGCCTCCAACAGCGCCTTCATGTCATCGGTGGCCGACTGGAACAGCTTCTTGGCCAGTCGGACGAGCACCGGCTCGCCGAGCTTGAAGAATCCCCGACTCTCTCCACGAAAGATCGACGTCAACTTGGTGCCCCCTTCGTGAGGCTCCAGGGAGTTCTCGACCTCCATATAGAACGGACCAGACGTTGAGTTGGACGAGAACCTCTTGCCGGGTACGAACTCGGTGATCTGTGCGGCTGACTCGAAGTTCTTGCCCAGGAAACGCCCAACGTAGACAAGAGGGCTCCCGACGTCGAGCGGGCGATCCTTGTCCCATCGAACGTCAATGACGCTCGTGTTCCAGTCGCGTACGCGGTCAAAGTTCACGAGCGCGGCGAACACGTCCTGCGCCGGCCGCTTGATGTTCGCCACAATCTTGAATTCGTTCACGGACTCCCCCTCTGCTCAGTGCATCCCTCGGCTCGACGACCACCAAGAGCTCCACTACCTCGGTGCGTGAACCAATCTGAGTGTCTCGTAGCGAACGTTCCGAGTCGAGGTTGGTAGCCCCCATTGCGCCACGGGTGTCAGCACACCTGACGCCATGCGAGCATTCCTGGCCAGCCAATTCTGCGGTGACGACGACATTCTGGGAGCTCGTGCTCCCGAGGAGATGTGGGAAGCGGTGCCGGAGCCTCTCGGCAAAACGACTACTCGGCCGTTCCCGACGCCACTGACTGACCCGCAACCTGGTCCCGGCGCGGTAACACCCAGCCGGGTCGAGGGAAGTGGCAGGTGTACCCGTTGGGATAGTGCTCCAGGTAGTCCTGGTGCTCGGGTTCGGCCTCCCAGAACGGTCCGGCGGGGGCGACCTCGGTCACGACCCGTCCGGGCCAGAGGCCCGACGCCTCAACGTCAGCGATGGTGTCCTCGGCGACGCGCCGCTGCTCGTCGCCGACGTAGAAGATCGCCGAGCGGTAGCTCGTGCCGCGATCACCGCCCTGACGATTCAGGGTCGTCGGATCGTGGATCTGGAAGAAGAACTCGAGGATGTCGCGATAGGACGTCGCCGACGGGTCGAAGATGATCTCGATCGCCTCGGCGTGGGTTCCGTGATTGCGGTAGGTCGCGTTCGCGACGTCGCCCCCGGAGTACCCCACGCGCGTGGAGAGAACCCCCGGACGGCGCCGGATCAGATCCTGCATCCCCCAGAAGCACCCGCCGGCCAGTACTGCCGTCTCGGTCGTCTCAGGCATGTTTACGACCTCCCTTCCATTGAAGCGTCTTCGAACAGTGCTCGGTACTCACCGTACCCTTCGGCCTCGAGGTCCTCGTAGGGAACAAAGCGTAAGGCGGCCGAGTTGATGCAGTAGCGCAGTCCGCCTTCGTCGACCGGGCCGTCGTCAAAGACGTGGCCTAGGTGGCTGTCGCCGTGGGTCGAGCGGACCTCGGTGCGCGTCATCCCGAAGGTGCGATCCTTCAGCTCCACCACGTTGCCCACTTCGAGCGGGGCCGTGAAGCTCGGCCAGCCGCACCCGCTATCGAACTTCTTGGTCGAGGCAAACAGCGGCTCGCCCGAGACGATGTCGACGTAGATGCCCGACTCCTTGGAGTCCCAGAACTCGTTGGAGAACGCCGGCTCCGTGCCGCGCTCCTGGGTGACCTGATACTGACGCGGCGTCAACCGAGAGATTGCCTCTGGGCTGGCCTCATATTCCTGTGACACGTTGGCTCCTCCTGCCGAAATTGCACATCCATACTGTCTGGAAATTGACGGTTGCGTTACAGCGTGAGCACTCGACGCCATCTTCATTGGCTTGTGAACCCACGTCCAATGGTTCGATGTGATCGAACTTCACTTCTCAGGAACCAACAGGGACTTCACACCCAAAGCACAGTTTGCGTACGTACCGTGGGATTGTCCCATTGAAAGGAACACCATGAAGATCAAGACCATCCAGTCCGCAGCGGCACTGAGCATCGTTGCCGCCATGGGAATCGGCATCCCCACCGCCGCCTTCGCAGGTACACCTACGACGACCACGCACATGGACACCGTGACAACGACGACGAACGTGACATCGACCGCCTGGACCACCTTCCGGGCCTCGTGGATCGCGTACGTCCGCGGGCTCCAGGCCATCAACGCGTCCTACCGCGCGTCCGTCCGGTCGGCCCGCGTCAGCTTTGACGCAATTATGGACGTGGCGACCACCAGGGCAGAGCGCCAGGCCGCCCGAGCCGCCCTGGACGCCTCACTTGCGGCCGCACTGAACACCCGTGTTGCGGCCATCACCGCCGCCGGTGACCCGCCGTCCCCGCCCGCCGGATTCAACGGCACGGCGTGGGTTCAGGGATTCCAGGCCGCGAACATCGCGCGCCGCGCAGCCGTCGCCGCCGCGGAGTCCGCGTACGCGACCGCGCTGCTCAGCGCCACGACCTCGGCGCAGCGTCGCGCTGACCGACTCACCTTCCTCGCGGCCGTCGACGCAGCCGACGCCGCTCGGATCAACGCCCTGATCGCCCTCGGCGCTCCCCCGCTCCACCGCGGTCAGCCGGCGTAACTAGTCCCCCTAACCCAAAGAGGGCGCCCTGGTCGGGGGCGCCATCTTTGGGTTAGGGCTTTTTGCCGTCCGCGGGAGAACGCCGCACTACGTGCCGTCCTTCACGACCAACGAAGAAGATCGCAGGACGCCTGCCGACAGGAGCCCGCTCATCGGCGCTCGGTAGGTCGGCACCATCTCGATCGTGGCCCGGATCAATGCTTGGCGGAGTCTCCCGCTGTCGCGACGGACGTCTGGGCGTCGATGGCCCTACGAAGTAGGTGCGACAGCGTGGAACGCTCCTCGGCACTGAGCGCACCAAGGATCTCGTCCTCCAGACTCTGCTGGGCCCGCTCGGCCTGGTGCAGGGCGCGGCGCCCCTTGTCGGTCATTGACACGAGGTGACGACGGCGGTCCGCCGGGTCTCGCCGCCTCTCCACGAGATCGTCGGACTCGAGTTCATTGAGAATCAGCACGCAGTAGTTCGCGTCGATGCACAGACCGTCGGTCAACGTCTGCTGACTCACCTCGTCGAAGTCGCGTAGGTACGACAGCACCGCCAACTCCTTGAGGGTCTGTCCCAGGAGGTCGGGCGTGCTGCGACGGTTGATCAGGCGAGTCAGCTGCACCAGCAGCAGGATCGGTCCAGTGGACGAATTTTCATCCATCGGGATTAATGGTAGTGAGGTGTCGATAGTCATGCTATGATGATTATATCAGTTAGGTGATGGTACAGACCATCTGACTAGTTCCCCCAAGTGTAGCGAGAGAGGTAGCCGCCGATGACGCAAATTTCGACCCTTCCATCAGGAACTATTCCGAGGACCCGCTGGATTGCCCTCATTGTCGTCTGCCTGGCCATGCTCATGAACGCCCTCGACTCGTCGATCGTCAACGTGGCCCTCCCCTCGATCCAACGCAGTCTCGGCTTCTCCGCCTCCGGCCTGACCTGGGTCGTGGACGCCTACCTCATCGCCTTTGGGAGCTTCCTGTTGCTCGCCGGTCGTCTAGGCGACCTGATCGGACGCAAGAAGGTCTTCCTCACCGGCGTGAGCATCTTCACCCTGTCGTCTCTCGCGTGCGCCCTGGCTCAGAGCCAGTCCATGCTGATCGTCGCGCGTTTCCTTCAGGGTCTCGGTGGCGCGGTGTCGACCTCGGTGATCGTCGCGATCATCGTGACTGAGTTCTCGGGCGCCGCCGAGCGCGCCAAGGCCATGAGCGCCTACCTCTTCGTCGCGGTGGGCGGTGGCTCCATCGGCCTGCTGGTCGGCGGCGTCCTCACTCAGGCCGTCAACTGGCACTGGATCTTCATCATCAACGTTCCCATCGGGATCCTCACACTCATCCTTGGCTCCGTCCTCATCAAGGAAAACGAGGGCCTCGGCATCGCGCACGGTCTGGACGTCACCGGGTCGGTCCTGATGACCCTGTCGCTCATGGTCGGGATCTACGCGGTCGTCACGGCCTCCGGTTACGGGTGGGTGTCGTCGCACACGATCGGCTTCGCCGCCGCTTCGTTAATTCTCATCATGGCGTTCTTCGTCCTTGAGGCGCGCGTGACCCGTCCGATCGTGCCCCTGCGCGTGCTGCAGCTGAAGAGCCTGACGTCGTCGAGCGTGGTACGCGGTCTCACGTTCTCGGCCATGTTTGCCGTTTTCTTCTTCGGGGCGCTCTACATGGAGCGGGTCCTCGGCTACGGGCCGCTCAAGACCGGCGTGGCCTTCCTGCCGATGACCCTGTCGATGGCGGCCATGTCGTTGGGGCTCACCAGTCGGCTCCTCGTGCGCTTCGGACCGATGCGACTCCTCGTGCCCGGTCTCACCGGTGTGATTGCGGGACTCGTGATCCTGTCGCGCGCCGGTGTCGGCGTTGACTACGTCGCGGGCATTCTGCCCGCGTTCCTGCTGCTCGGGGTCGGGATGAGCGTGTCAGCGGTTCCCCTTCTCACCTTGGCGATGGCCGACGTTCCTGCCGCCGACGCCGGGTTGGCCTCCGGCATCGTCAACGTGTCGATGTGGCTCGCCTCCTCGACGGGGCTCGCCGTCTTCGGCACCCTGTCCGCGAGCCGCACCGCCAGCCTGGAGGCACAGGGACACAACGCGCTCTCCTCGCTGGTTGCGGGCTACCACGAGATCTTCCTCATCGGTTCGGGCCTGGCCGCGCTCGGCCTCGTCGTCGCGGTGGTGCTCCTGTGGGCCCCCGCGAAGGCAGTCGTCAGTGCCAAGTCTGGCCAGACCATTGGCGACCTACCCGCTGAGCCGGAAGTCGACTACGCCCTCGCCGAGCTCTAATACGGGTCTCGTGGCAAACCACCTACGGTTTGCACGTGACGGAGTACCCGATCTCGGACGCGGATGGCAGGAGTCTCCTATCACTCGAGCTCGTCAGCGGCGGATCATTTGAGGATCTCAACGGTTCCGTCCTTGCCGACTGCGCCCTCGTCGTGGTTCAGTGGGACAACAGGGTGCTGCTCGGCTGCAACGTCGATCGGCAGCTTTGGGAACTTCCGGGCGGCACGGTGGAGGTGGGTGAGTCAGCACACGACGCCGCGACTAGAGAACTTGCGGAAGAGACCGGCATCCACGTCGACGCGGTCTCCCTCGTTGCACAGGCAGCCTTCACTTTCGGGGACGTAGCGACGAGATATGTGGCCGCGGTGTTTCTGGTCGTTGTAGGCGACGCTCCAGACCTAGTGGAGAGTGACGAGTTGCACAGCTTCGTGTGGTGGGATCCAAATGACGACCTTTTCGAAGGTCAGGGTTTGCTCGACGCAGTCGTCGCCCGCCACTGTCTGCTCAATCGATAAGACGAGACACCATCAAGGCCGGTGTTTCCATCGATTCCGACGTCCACGTCTTCGTGATTGATTCTCAGTCGGTCCCACACCTCGACGACGACTATGCCCCTCGCGAATTCAGTCATGCGACGTGGCGTCAGTATTCACCGCGTCGTAGTTGGTTGAGTCAAAACGGCGATGTCTCAGTATCAACGAATCTCAGAGAAGCGCAGACGTCGCCACCGCCTCACCGTGTGCACGCCCAGGTAGAACGTCAACACAACCCCGGTGATGGCGTGCCACCGAAACTTTGTATGGTGAGGCGCCCACAGGTCCCAGAACCCCGAGAGGAGCATTGCAATCGAAATGATGAAGAGGAAACCATCAGCCAACGCCAACCTGCCCGCGGGCAACCACATCTGTCGGAATCTGAGCAACCGGAGAGACAGCCGCTTGGAGACCAGTCGACGTTGGGCCAGGTGAATACCGACCAAAACCGCGAAAGCCACTCCGAAGGCCACGTGGATCACCATCACCGGTTCCAAAACCAGTGACGTGATCACCGTGGCGATCAGACCAACGTGGACCAGCCAGCGCTGAACCTTGCGACGTGACAGCGAACTCCGTTTGATCGAGCGCACGTCAGAGTCAGCCGCGATGCTCATGTCGACCCCTCGTCTCGGCTGCTGCCAGCTGCCCACTCACTCGGTGCGTCACAGGTCCTGGCGCCACGGGAGGCGATCGTTCGCGACGCGCCGAGCCACCAATTGATCACAGACCAATTCTCGGTGAGACAGTCCGTCGGGCCAATCGGGGAGAACCCCGATGAAACCCTAAGAGATGCGGGCCACGCAGACCGATCGACCGTCGGACAGATCAGTCCAAACTCGCGTCACCCGAATCTCCCCTCCGCGGCATTGTTTTAGGTGTGGAGAGAGACGAAGAAGAGGTCTTCGTGAAGAACGCCGCCGAGTTGACTCGATTCGCCACGGGAATCGTTGGACCTTCCGAAGCTCAAGATGTCGTCTCAGCTGCCTTCCTCAACTGCGTTCAGGCTCGTCGATGGCCGTCGGTCGACGACAAGCGTGCCTACCTCTTTCGCGCCGTGCTCAATGAAGCAAGGAGCGTTCAACGCTCCGCGTGGCGCAGAAAGAGGCGCGAAGTCACCTATATGGCCGCGTCGACTGCGTGGGACCCGGTATTGGGAGTATCACCTCGGCCCGAAATCCTTGACGCAGTTCGACGACTCAGCCTTCGCCAGCGCGCGGTGATTGTTCTCACCTATTGGGAGGACTGGGAACCGTCCCGCGTGGCTCGACACCTCGGAATCAGTGATGGAGCGGTGCGTCGACATCTGGCCCGTGCTCGAGCCCGGTTGCGAAAGGAGCTCGATGCAAGACGCTGACCCCGTCGACCGAGAGATTCGTGCACTCGTGCGGGCGCTCGTTGACTCCGCGCCGCCCGCCCCACCCGTGCCGAGCACGCGCGACCTGAACAGCCGACGCCGCTCACGGCGTCGCTTCCTGACCATTTTGCTTCCCCTCTCGTTCCTCCTCGCCGGTGGCGCGGCGGCCCCATCACCGCGTTGGTGCACACCGGTCCTGGCGTGAACCGGTCGTTCCTTCGAGTCACGAGTGGCGGTATCGCGATCCGCGCCTACGGAACAAGTTCGGGAGTGCCCGAACCTCAGATCGAAGTGGGCCTGTCGAGCCACGATGCGGTCGGGTACATGACCGGGTTGGCGGTCACCAATCCCCCGGGGGCGAACTGGTTCTATCCGGTGGAGTCAACGAGGTTCGGAGTCGGGGCGTCGGGAGGCAGCGCGACCCTGGTGAGTGTGGGTCCGAACATCGTGACCGTTCGAGCCATCTATAGCTCGGGTGCGAGCGACTCCATGCATCCCGTCTCCGGTTGGGCGGTCGTCGCGACTCCCGGCACCGAGGGAACCGGTCGGTTGATCGGACTTGATGGCGCGGGGCATCGCTCGCCTCGGCCCAGATACCGGCGCCCACGCCGAGCGGAGAAGGTTTCCTCGGCGAGTCGACCCCCACGTTCGTGAGGACGACCCATCAGGGCGTCCTCATCATTGGCCACACGGTCCGCAACCAGCCCCGCGGAGCGAGCTGGCTGTATCCGTACCTGGTCGATCGGGCCAGTGTGCAGATGGGTCTGGAGGGGATTCCCGCGTGTCGCCCGAAGTCACCAAGTGGCGTTGTCTCTCGGGTCCTCGAGGTCGATGCCGACCAGGGAGTCCCGATGACGGTCGTCATCGTGCACGCCGGAACGTCCGTCGCCTTAGTTCGCGTCCACTACTCGAACGGAGTCCAGGATTCGATGGCACCGATCGCGGGCCAGGCGGTCCTGGTGACGGTGGGCACCACCGAAAGTGCGGGAGGACACGCCGACCCCAAAGAAGGACTTCTTCAAGCGTTCGCGACCGACGGGCACCTCATCGTGAGCCGACCGATATCGCTACGCGATTCGGCCTATGTGTCGTGTTAACGGTCTGACGTCGTGACCTCTGGCGAGTCGCCGCGCCCACGCGGGTTTCTACGCGGTCGCTGGAGTCCGAACTAACTACCGTGCGACTCTGACGAGTCGCGAGTTACGTCAGATGACGCGGACGTTCTGCGCTTCCTCACCCTTTTTGCCGGGTGCGGCGTCAAATTCGACACGTTGACCCTCTTCGAGGCTCTTGTAACCGTCGCCCTGGATGTTGGAGAAATGTACGAAGACGTCATCACCCTGCTCACGCGAGATGAATCCGAATCCCTTTTCTGCATTGAAAAACTTCACTGTTCCTGTTGCCACGAATACTCAATTCTCAAAGCGA
>DATLSF010000006.1:0-29789 GCA_035534335.1 Acidimicrobiales bacterium
CTGTCGGAGCCCGATCTGGTGCGCGAACGACTCGGCCGGTCGATCGACGATGTTGACGCCACCATCGCGGAGATTCGCACCACCATCTTCGAGCTGGGTGCCAGCGCACTACCGGGTGGGCTGCGCCAGGGGGTACTCGCCGTGGCCAACGAGCTAGCCCCGTCACTCGGGGCCCGTCCCGAGGTCTCCTTCTCGGGCGCCGTCGACAACACGGTGCCCCAAAACGTGGCCGATCATGTCCTGGCCGTCGTGCGCGAGTCATTGACCAACGCGGCCAAGCACTCGCACGGCCGGCGATTCGTCGTGGCCCTGAGCGTCGGTGATGAGTTGGAGCTCGTGGTCATCGATGACGGCGTCGGACTGGACCCTTCGGTGTCGCCCGTCGGTCACGGACTCGGCTTGGCCAACCTGCGCAGTCGGGCCGAGAAGCTCCAAGGGACGATGAGTGTCGAACCGGCCGAAGGTGGCGGCACCAAGGTGACATGGTGCGTACCGCTCTAGCAGTCACGTCGAGCTCCTGGGCCCGAAGGAGTTCGGATGACAGTTGCGACGTGCAGCGAGAGGGCATCGAGTGACTCGAGATGACGAGTGAAGGAGTTGAGAGGTGACCATCTATCAGACCGCCCACTACCAATTGAATTCCGAGGCCGTGGATCGGGTGAAGGCGGCCATCGCCGACTTCGTCGACTTCGTCAAGGCGAACGAACCGGGCACGAAGGTGTACGCCGCGTGGCAGCACAGGGGTGACCCGACGAAGTTCGTCCACCTGTTCGAGTTCGTCGACGAGGAGGCCCACCGACTCCACGGAGAGTCCGAGGCGATTGCCCTCTTCGAGTCCGTGTACCGCCCCGAGCTCGTGGGTGGGCCAGTCGAATTTACTGACTACGTCGTGGTCGCCACCAACCAGTAACTAGCCCTTCTTCGGCAGCGAGCGGGCGTAGCCCGTGCCCACCGTCACCCACTTCGCGAGCTCGCGTTTGGTGCGTAGGAACTCGTCGTCGACGCGGAGCCACCCCGGCATCGCTCGGCCTTGCATGACGGCCACGTGGGCGCGGCCCGACGCGACTAGTCGGTCGCTCTTGCTGGAATCCGCGCGGACCAGCACGCCGCCACGTCCACTTGCCGAGATGGCCATGTTCCCACCGATCAGGAACGCCAGACCGCCGAACATCCTCTTCTCGGTGAGGTCAGGGTCGGCCCCGATGAGCTCGCGAATCCGATTGGCCAATTCTTCGTCGTGGGCCACGGCTGACATCGTAGGTCTGCCCACCGGTCGTCGTTTCGGCTCGTCAACGCTCAGTCGAATGGTCGAGGACCGGAACTATCGAACGTCCGGCTACGTCACTCCACGCGGTCGCTCGACAGCGCGGGCTGCTCGCCGAGGAACTCGACCCACGCCTTCTTGGCGCACGGGTAGTGGACCGACGCCTCGACGAGACTCATGAAGGCCTCGATGTTGTGGTCGAATCGCCGATTCAGTTCTTCGTTGGCGAGACGGCCTTGATTGTCGAAGGCTTGGTCGGCTTGGGCGAGGGAAAACATATCGGGGTAGATCCTCGCGCCGAGATGCTCAAAAGGAATGCGTAGCGCCCACAGTCCGCGGTTGCCCCCGCTCATCGATGGCGAGGCCGACATCAAGAGTCCGTGGCGCTCGTTGAGTGGTTGCGGTGAGAAGCGCGACACCCAGTCGATCGCGTTCTTCAAGTGTCCCGGCATCGATGCGTTGTACTCCGGGGCGGAAATGACGAACGCGTCACACCGCTCCAATTGACGCCGGAACTCGACCGCTCCGGACGGATATCCGTCACGGGCTTGGTCGTCGCCGTTGAACGACGGTGCGTCGAAGTCGCGCATGAAGGCGCGATGCACGTGACCACCGTGGGACTCGAGCACGTTGGCCGCCAGCGCCGCGAGTCGTGTATTCAGCGACTCGGTACGCAGTGATGCCGAAAACACGAGAAAGTGAACCTCGGCGCCCTCACGTGCGTGGCTGCTCATAGGGTCTCCTTAGGAAATGTTCGAACTCGCACTGTAGGTGTCTCGCGTCCGCGTCATTCGGTCCTGTGGGGATCGTGATCCATGCTCCGCACGTGCAAGGCGCATCGTCGCGAGACCCCGCGTGCTCGATTCAGGACCGCTCGACTCTCGCGGCAACACCGCGCGTGAGCGAGCCGGTCACGCGATCAAGGGCGAGGCACCGCCCCCGGGTTGGCCATCAAGGGAACTGTCCTCGGGGGTCTCGTTGCATGTACCTGAGCGCCCAAGAGTCTGAACGGCGCGCGGCGCCGATCCTTACGTCGCGCCCGAATCCAGTCGCGCTTTGGCCTGAAGGGCCACCCTCATGTGAACAAAAGATTCGGTTTACGAATGGGGGTGGGAACGGTTATCCTTCGTGAGTTGTTTGATTGTTGATAATTGCGGAGTGGCACGCCGGTCCGCAATTAGGCGGGGGAGTCGTGGAGCCAAGACGCGAAAAGTTCGCAGTCACAGATCGTGCACAGGGGTGTGACGATGCACCACGCCGACGGGGCCACGCTGGTCGACGCTGGTCGCGTGCGGCCCTCGTCGCGGGGGTCGCCGCCATTGTGAGCTTCGCTCCCATTGTCGTGTCCGCAGGCACGAGTTCGGCGTCGTCAGACGAGACGGATTATCTCGCCTTTGGACCGCCGGCCGTCGGATCCAACGGGTCATATTCAGTGAGCACCACTTACGGCACCCCGTTCAGTCTCCCGGGTATCTCGGCTGGTACTCAGACTCCGAGCGGGACGTACACGATTGGCGCCAACACCGCCGGCTGCACCGTCGGTGCGAACGGCTCCGGGTTCGCCTACACCCACGTGGGCTCGTGCTCGATCACCGTCGTGGCGACCGGCGACCCGGACGACAGCTCTAACGGCGGTAACTCCGACGGTCACGAAGGTTCGGGAAACGACCCCGACACGGCGAGCGCCACATTGACCGTCACGGTTAATCCCGGCAAGCAAACCATCTCTGTGACGCCCCAGAGCGGATCGGTCGGTGCGACCCTACCTTTGGTGGCAACCGGGTATCTCGGAACCGGGGCCATCACCTTCTCCGTCGTCGGCGGGGGTACCGCCCCCGGATGTGCACTCAGCGGCCCCTCGGGGGTCAAGTCCACCGGCGCGGGTACCTGCCTCGTCACCGCCACGATCGCCGCGGATAGCGACTTCGCATCAGCAACGTCGGCGCCCGCGACGATGAGTTTTCTCAAACAGTCCCAGACGATCACGGTCGTGGCCAAGAGTGGAACAGTTGGCGTTCCGTTGGCCTTGAGCGCCACTGGCTATTCGGGCACGGGGGCCATCACCTTCGCCATCGTGAGCGGCGGTACCGCCTCGGGCTGCGCCGTCAACTCCACCCAACACCTAACGGTCACCGGTCCCGGAACCTGTCAAGTGACGGCAACGATCGCCGCCGACGGGTCCTACCTGTCGGCGACCTCCGCGCCGGGCACCATGACGATGGTCAACCCGCCGATACGTTTCGTCCTGCACGTCACCGCGTCGAGCGAGACCGTGGCGGCCGGTGATCCGGTGAATGAGACCAGCTCGGTCACCGGCGTGATGTCCGGCGATTCCGCCCATCTCAACTCCGTGTCGTACACCTACACCGGCACCGGAACGACCAACTACGGGCCGTCGGCCACCGTGCCCCAGGGCGCGGGGACGTATTCGGTCACCCCCTCGCACGCCAGCATCACGATTTCGCCCAGTGCCGACCAGGCCCACTACACGCAGATCCTCTACAACTCCGGAACGCTGACCATCACGGGCGCCAAGCTCACCGTCACCGCCACTGGGGGCAGCGTGGAGGCCGGCAAGCCGTTCCACCCCGGAGCGACCGTTTCGGACCTCCTGACCGGCGATAGTGCCTCGGTGACCTCGGCGACCTACACCTACACCGGCACCGCCGGAACCACCTACGGGCCGTCCACGAGGGCGCCCAGCGCCGCCGGCGCGTACACCGTGACACCCTCGAACGCTTCGGTGTCGGTGACGCCGAGTGGGCACCAGGGCTACTACACCGAGCCCTATAAGTACGTCGCGGGAACCCTCGTCATCACGCCCAAGCCAATCGTGATTCAGGTCAGCCCCCCGCAAATCAAGACAGTGACGATCAAGCCGTTCGCGGAGGGCTCGTATGCGCTGAGCAAGAAACTCCTGAAGCAAGTGCACCGACTCGCGCTCCAAGTGAAGAACGGTAAGTACCACGCGGTGCAGCTGCAGGCGTACACTGACAACGTCTTTACGGCGGCCTTCAACACGTTGCTCAACCAGAATCGTGCGGAAGCCGTGTCGCGTCAGCTGGCCAAGGATCTCAAGGCTTTAAAGGACACCGCGGTGACGATCACCATCGTCACTGGTATCTCAATCATCTTGGTGTCGTCGAACTCTTCGGCGAAGGGCCGCGCCGCCAACCGGCGCGTCGTGGCAACCCTCAAGGCGACCTGATACATCGTGCGGGGGGGGAACGGTCCGACGCGCGGTCGGCGCGGACTACAACGACGCGCACGAGCTGACGCGCTACTGGGCGCACTAGCCGTCGCCCTCGCGGTGCTGGGCCTAGGAGTTCCGGCGCACGCCGCGACGGCCTCGGGAGCGATACCGGGAACGATTTTCGTCACCAACCTGAACAAGAACACGGTCACGTCGATCAACCCGAAGTCCCACGTGATTCACGTCATCAGTGGATTCAACGGACCGTTGGGAATCGCACTTACGCCGAACGGGCGAACAGCTTACGTGACCAACTCACTGGGCAACACCGTGTCACCGATCAACCTGGCGGGAGGCTCGGCTTCGCTCGGCGCCCCCATCAGGGTGGGTAGCGCTCCGGCGGCGATTGCCGTGGCCAATAACGGCGCTTTCGCCTACGTGACGAACTTCAATTCCAACTCCGTGACGCCGATCAACCTGAGGACCAAGCCGCCGACGCCGGGCACCGCGATCAAGGTGGGTCTCGGCCCGTGGAGCATCGCGCTCAGTCCCAACGCGCGACTGCTCGTCGTGGCGAACTCCGAGGGCAACTCTGTCAGTGTCATCAACCTGTCGTCACGCGCGCAAACCACGGTGCCGCTGGGGAGTCGTCCGCAGGCCGTGGCAATTACGCCCAACGGCGCCACGGCGTACGTCGCGGTGACCGGCGGCGTCGTGCCGATCTCCCTCGGAGGGCACGTCGGCGCCGGTGCCCTGATCGCCGTCAGCGGGGGCCCGCTCGGTGTGGCGATCTCGCCGGATGGCTCGACCGCCTACACCGCCAACAACGACAACACCCTGACGCCAATCAACTTGAAGATGCACCCCGCGCACGCCGGCGCCGCGGTGCCGGTGGGAACGTTGAGTCAGCCCGACGGGATCGCGATCAGTCCCAACGGCGCGACGGCCTACGCCGCGAACGCGAGCAGCACCGTTACCCCCATCGATCTTCGCGCGAAGCCAGCACGGCCGGGCTCGCCGATCGCGGTGCGTTCGGCCACCTTCGGCATCGCCGTAGCCCCGGACCAGGCACCCGTCGCGCGCCTGAGTGTCACGCCCGCTCGGGCGGGGCGTCCCACCCTGTTCAACGCGTCGGCGTCGACGTCCGCTGACGGCGGCATCACCAAGTACGCCTGGAACTTCGGCGACGGTTCCAGCGCCGTGACCACGACCCCGACCACCTCGCACGTGTACACCTCAGGTGGCAACTATCGGCCCAGCGTCACCGAGACCAGCCGCCTCGGCACCTCGACCACCACCTCCTATACCGGCCAGACGACGAGCAATCACGGGAGTTCCAGCGCCGCGACGTTCGTCGCGTTCAAGATCTCGGGGACCCTGCAAACCGTGCCGGCGTCGGGACCACCGGGAGGTCGCGTCGACTTGCGCGACGCGTCGCTGACCACGTCGTGCACACCGATGTACGTCTTCTTTGACAAGAAGCTCGTCTCCCAAGCGAACCCCACCGGCCATGTCTTCAACGACAAGAGTCTGGTGATACCGGGCAACGCGACCTTCGGCAGCCACAACCTGTCGCTGGGGTGTTCCACCACCGGTCCACACACCGTGACGACGAAGTTCACGGTGGTCAACACCGCGAACCACCTGTCGGAGTTCTCCGTGGCCATGCCGACTTTCGGGGCGTTGAAGACGAACCTCATCGGGGCGGGAGGTCTCAGCCTCGGCATGCTCCTCATCAGTCGCCTGATCGCCGCGGGCTTCCCGAGCCAGTGGCTGGACTCGACCTACGAGGCGAACCGTCACCGCCTACAGGCCCGCATGCGCAAGCGCTACCCGAAGCTGTTCATGAAGCGAGGGGCCGGCACGTCGGACGTCAAACGCTTCTTCAAGGGCTTGGGGATCTTCCTCTCGTTCATCCTCGCCGCGGGTGCCATCAACTCGGTCCTCGACCCGGAGTTCGGCTGGAACCGCACGACGCTATGGCTCTTCCTCGGTCAGGCCCTGGGCGTGGGCATCGTGACGATGGCGTCCCAGTTGCCGGTGGCGGTGGGGGGTCTGCGCGAGAAGCGAGAGATCCATCTCCAGGTCCTCCTCGGCGGGATGGTTATTGCCATTATCTGCGTGGCGGCGTCGCGCGCAATCGGCCTCTCTCCGGGGTACTGCTACGGACTGATCGCTATCTTCGTGCTGCGACCCAAGGTGAGAGAAGAGGACTGGGGCAAGCTCCACGCCCTGGCCTCGCTCGTCGTCTTCGTCGTTGCGTCCGCCGCCTTCATGCTGACGATCCCCGTGTACCACGCGGCGACGTCACCGCACCCGTCACCGTTTTGGTTGATACTCGTGCCCGCGCTCGACGTGGCCTTCCTGGGTGGCTTCGCCAGCTTGGCCTTCGGCATGTTCCCGCTGCCGTTCCTACCCGGCTATCACGTCAAGAGATGGAACTTCACGGCCTGGCTGGTGATCAGCTTCGTGGGACTGATTGGCTTCCTGGCGGTACTGCTGGCGCCGGGAAGCGGTAGCTCCAATGAGATCCACCACGTCGCGATCGTTCCGCTCCTAGTCGCCTTCGGGATCTTCGCGCTGGTCTCACTTGCGATGATCCTCTACTTCCACCGACACCCCAGCAAGTTCCCCGAGGACCACGACCAAAGTGAACTCGACGAGCACGCCGCGCCCGTCGCGGCGGAGGGAACTGTGGGACTGCCCGGTCCCGGGCCCGAACCAGCGCCGGCCTAGTTCGCTCGACCTCCACTCCGGTTAGCTGCGGGCCTGTCCCAACGTTCGCCAGTACGGCGGGGGGGTCATGACGGGCGCCAACAATCTCTTGACCTCGCCGAATCGACCGTCGGGTCTCACCCACGATTCGTAAGCCGCCTCGGCCTCTTCGCGCGAGCGCGCGACGAAGTTCCACCACATGAACGGTGTCTCGAAGGGTGTACCCCCCAACAACACGCCGTGGGCACCTTCAGGAGCTTCAAGGGCGAGCGAGTCGTGGCCGAGTCCGAGATAACCGATCTGTCCTTCGCTGTCCAGTGAGCCTGCGACGTCGACGCCGCCGCTCATGACGATCAGCGCGTACTCGAAGTCCGCGCGGAGCGGGACCTCGACGCGACCGCGCAGTTCGAGGTCGACACCCACGAGCGGCGTGTCGTGGCGCGCGGGACTCGCGATTCCCGCGAACTCGCCGACGAGGACGGTGGCTACGCCGTGGCCGAAATCGACGCGCGGCAGGGTGGGGAGGTGCTCGAACTGTGCGGGGCCGTCGCGCGTGGCGTCGGGCTGGGCGATCCACAGCTGGATTCCCTCGAGACGCCCCTCGTACTGGCCCGTCGCCTCCTCGGCGTGCACCACGCCGTGCCCGGCGGTCATGAGGTTGAGTTGGCCCGGTCGAATCAGTTGCTCGGTGCCGAGACTGTCGTGGTGCAGAGCCTCGCCCGCGGTCAACCAGGTCACCGTCTGCAGGCCGCAGTGCGGATGCGGGCCGATATCCAGGCCGCTGGTCGCGGTGACTGACAGGGGACCCATGTGGTCGGCGAAGCACCACGCGCCCACGTTGCGACGTCCGTGGCGCGGGAGGGACCTTCGGACCTGGATGTGTCCCACCTGGGCCACGTGGGCGTCGCCCACCTCGACCGTGAAGTCCGCTTCCGGCATCGAGGTCACACTACGGCGACGACGCCGGACGTTGCACGTGCGGACTGGACTGTGCACGCCAATCGAAGAGTGGATGAACCCCGTTGAGGCTCGGCGCTGCTAGGGCGTGAGAGGGACGCCGAGGTGCGTCAGATACGCGAGTCCCATGATCGCGGCCTCGCAACCAACTTCAGCCAGGGCGTCGAGGTCCTCGTCGCGAACACCTCCCGCAGCGACGACCGCCAGTCCGCTCGCGCACGCGCGGGCGTAGAGCTCGAGATCGGGGCCGCCAAGCGTGCCGTCGCGCTCGATCGCGGTGACGTGGAGTCGCGTGACCCCGGCCGAGCGACATCGATCGAGGGCGTCGTCCAACGTGACGCCCGACGACGCCGACCACCCGCGCACCGCGATCACTCCGTCGCGCACGTCGAGGGCGACGACCAGTCGTTCACGCAACGCGGCGGCGAAGGCCGAGAGCGTCGTCTCGTCGCCCCACGCGGCGGTGCCCACGATGACCCGCGACGCCCCGGCGGCCACGGCGGCCAGCGCGTCCTCCACGCGTCGCAGTCCGCCGGACACCTGCAGGGGGACGGGGCTGGCCAGAGCGACGCATCGGCGCACCAGCTCGAGGCGCGGCGTGCCGGAACGTGCCCCGTCGAGGTCGACGAGGTGGATGAGGGGAGGTGAGGTCGCCGCGACGAGTTGCACGAACTCGTCGACGGGCCGACGAAAGAGGACGCGATCGAAGTCGCCCCTCTCCAGGCGGACGGCGTCCTCTCCGAGAATGTCAACGGCAGGAATCAGTTGCATATTAGCGTTCTAACATGATACCATGCTGGTATGACGACGGGCAGAGTGATTCCGGCCGACCAGCACCCCGAGACCGCGCATCGCTTCGGCGAGCTGGTCACGGCGCTGGTGGGGGTGGATGACAAGCGCGTCATGACGGCGCTGCTGAAGGACCTGTGCACCACCAACGAACTCGACGCCATGGGCCAACGACTGCAGGTCGCGCGACTGGTGGACGAGGGCGTTCCGTACCAGGAGATCTCGCGGCGCACGGGGGCGTCGACGACGACCGTGACGCGAGTGGCGCACTGGCTCCACTACGGCGAGGGCGGCTACCGCGCAGTCCTCTCGGCGCGTCGAGGATGACCCGGCGACTGACGCTGGCCCTGCCGTCCAAGGGCCGACTGCGCGAGCCGAGTTGGTCGCTGCTGGAGGCCAGCGGCGTGGACCCCCAGGAGCCCGGCGAGCGGGTCCTGCAGGTGCACTGTCGCAACGCGGACGTGGACCTGCTCTTCGTGCGCGCCGACGACGTGCCCGAGTACGTCCAAGACGGCATCGTCGACTGCGGTATCACCGGACTGGACCTGGTGCACGAGCGCGAGTTCGACGTCGAGGTCCTTCTGCGACTCGGCTACGGACGGTGCTCGCTCCAGGCCGCGGTGCCCAGCGAGGACACCGCGCGCGACCTGGAGGACCTGGACGGCAAGCGCGTCGCGACGTCGCACCCGCGCCTGGCCGAGCGCCTGTTCACCGAGCGCGGGGTCAAAGCCGAGATCGTCGGGGTCGCCGGATCGGTGGAGATCTCGCCGCGCCTGGGCCTGGCCGACGCCATCGTCGACCTGGTCTCAACGGGCAGCACGCTGCGCACCAACGGTCTGCGGTCCTTGGGAGTGCTCTTCGAATCAGAAGCGGTGCTCGTCGGACGCGCCGGATCACCCGACGTCGAGGCGCGTCGCACCCTCACGACTCTGCTCGCCTCCGTCATCAACGCGCGCGCGAATCGCTACCTGCTCTTCAACGTGGCCAAGGACCGACTGGGCGAGGTCACCGCCCTGCTGCCCACCCGGGGATCGCCCACCGTGATGGACCTGGCCACGGAGGGCCTCGTGGCGGTGCACGCACTGGTCCCCGCCGCTGAGATCTGGTCGCTGTTGCCCGCCCTGGCCTCGGTCGGGGCGTCGTCGATCCTCACTTTGCCCGTCGAGCGGATGGTGCCGTGAGCCGCGTGGTCGTGACCGATCGGGTGTTCACGATCGACGAGATCGTGGCCGACGTGCGCGAGCGCGGCGACGCGGCGCTGGCCGAGTGGTCGCGCCGCCTCGACGCCACCACGTGGCTCACGCCGCCGCGGGCCGTTGCGTACGGCGACATCCCCACGGCCGCCGTCCTCGCCGCCGCCGAGGCCGTGCGCACATGGCACGCCGCCCAACGACCCGCGGACCTGCTGCTCGAGGTCTCACCCGGCGTCACGCTCGAAAGGCGGTGGTCGCCACTTCGTTCCGTGGGCCTCTACGTGCCCAACGGTTTGGTCTCCTCGCTCATCATGAGCGCGGTTCCGGCCCAGGCGGCCGGCGTCGAGCGGATCGTGGTGTGCACGCCACCGGCCGGCGCACCCGCCGTGGCCGCGGCGGCCGCGCTCCTGGGAGTGACCGAGGTCTGGGCGCTGGGCGGTGCACAGGCCATCGCGGCGATGGCCTACGGGACCGCCACGATCGCGCCCGTCGACAAGATCATCGGGCCCGGGGGAGGCGCGGTCAACACGGCCAAGCTCCTGGTGAGCCGCGACGTCGCCATCGACCTGCCGGCGGGACCCAGCGAGGTCGTCGTGGTCGCCGACGAGGGCTTCGACGAGGTCATCATCGAGCAGGAGCTCGCCGCGCAGATGGAGCACGGACCCGATTCGCGCGCGTACGTGGTTCGCGTGGGCGAGGACCTCGAGGCCGCGCTGGACGAGGTCGAGGGGTACGCCGCCGAACACGTCGCCCTGCTCGGACCGCGCGCCGAGAGCCTGGCGGGACGCATCCGCAACGCCGGGGCCGTCTTCGTCGGGCCGTTCGCTCCGGTGCCGGCGGGCGACTACGCGACGGGTGGCAACCACGTCCTGCCAACCGGCGGGTGGGCTCGCTCGACCGGGGGCCTGGGTCTGGAGGCCTTCATGAAGGCGGTCACGGTCCAGCGCGTCACCAAGGAGGGGCTGGAGCGCCTGGCCCCCACCATCGAAGCGCTGGCGGAGCTCGAGGACATGCCCGCGCACCGGGCCACGGCGCGCCGATGACGGCGCCCGAGGTGTTGGACGCCTATCGCTGGCCTCCCTCCACCGACGAGATCGCCGAGCGGATGGGGATCGACCCGCGCGACGTGATTCGCTTCGACGGCAACGTGGCCCCGGCCCCGCCACCCAGCGCGCGTCCGGCCGCGCTCGCCGCGGCACTGGCCGACATCAACGAGTACGACCGGGGCCGCTACGAGCCCCTGCGTCGTGCGATCGCCGCGCGCCACCGGGTCGGCCTAGATCAGGTCGCGCTCGGCGCCGGTAGCGATGAGTTCATCGTGCTGCTGGCGAGGATGTTCGCGACCGGGGGCACCGTGGCGACAGTGCCGGCGGTCTCGTATTCGATGTACCCGTACGCCGCGCTCATGGCCGGAGCGACGATGATCGACGATCCGGCCCGCGCGGACCTGGTGTACGTGTGTCGCCCGAACAATCCGACCGGTGAGCTGCCCGACGTTCCCAACGTGACCGGACAGCTCGTCATCGACGAGGCGTACGCCGACTACGCGGGCGTCGACGCGACGAACCGCATCGACGACGGCGCGATCATCCTGCGCACGTTCTCCAAGGCGTACGCCCTGGCCGGTGCCCGGGTGGGCTACGCCCTGGCGTCGCCGTCGCTCGCCGCAGCGATCACGTCGCGCCAGGCCCCGCTGTCGGTCTCGTCGTTGTCGGCGGCACTGGCGCTGGCGGCCCTGGTGTCACCGCCGGCACTCGCCGCGCAGCTGGCCGAGCGCGACCGACTGGCGCGCGAGATGACCGCGCTGGGGCTGGCGCCACTGCCCTCATTCACGAACTTCCTCTACGTGCCGATGAGCGACGCGGCCGGATACGTCGAACGCCTCCTGCCCTACGGCATCGTCGTGCGCGCTTACGAGGGGGGACTGCGCGTCAGCGTCCGCGACGAGCTGGACAATGACGTACTTCTGGACGCGCTGCGGTGCGAACTGCACGGTGAGAGCCCGGCCGCCCCCTACCTGCGACGCCGTCGCGCGACCGCCGAGACGTCGCTCAACGTTCGTCTGCGCGTGCCCGGGGAGGGACGAGTCTTCGTCCGCACCGGCGAGGGCTTCTACGACCACATGCTCACGCAGTTGGCCTTTCACTCGGGCATGGACCTGCGCCTGGAGGGTGTCGGGGACTTGGAGACCGGCGACCACCACGTGGTCGAGGACATGATGCGCGCCTTCGGCGCAGCGCTCGACGACGCGCTCGGGGATCGGCGCGGGCTGGCCCGCTACGGCGAGGCGCGCGTGCCGATGGACGAGGCGTTGGCGCACGCGGTCGTCGACCTGTCGGGCCGCGCGACCGCAGTCCTGGCCATCGACCCCGACCCCGGTATGGCCGCGCACGCGCTCGAGTCCCTCGCCCAGACGGCGCGCATCACGCTGCACGTCACGGCCACCGGGCGCAACGCGCACCACGTCGCCGAAGCCGCCTTCAAGGCGGTCGGCCGCGCCATGGCCCAGGCCCTCACGCGCGACGGATCGCTGGTGCGCTCGACCAAAGGATCGCTGTGACCGAGGTCGCGGTCGTTGACTACGGCGCGGGCAACACCCGTTCGGTGCGTGCGGCGCTCACGCGCCTCGGACTGGCCAGCCGGGTGACGAGCGAGCCCGCCGCCCTCGAGGGCGCAGATCTCGTGGTGTTGCCAGGTGTCGGTTCCGCGCGCACCGCCATGGATCACCTGGCCGTTTCGGGCGGCGACGACGCGCTGCGCCGCCGGTACGAGGCGGGCGCACCGATTCTGGGCATCTGCCTAGGACTGCAGCTCGCCGTCGACGCCAGTGACGAGGACGGCGGCGTCACGGGCCTGGGGCTCGTATCGGGCACGGTCCACCGGCTCGAGGCGGCTCGGGTCCCGCGCATTGGCTGGGCCACGGTCGAGCCGTGGGGCGAGACATACTTCTTCGCCCACTCGTACGCGGTGACGTCGCCCGACGTGGTGGCGACGTCGGAGGGTGTCACCGCCGCGGTGTCGCGTGGTTCCTTCTTCGGCGTCCAGTTCCACCCAGAAAAGAGCGGGACCGCCGGCCTCGCGTTCCTCGAGTCATGCCTTACGCGCGCCTGATTCCCTGCCTCGACGTGGCGCGCGGACGCGTAGTCAAGGGCGTCAGCTTCACGGGACTGCGTGACGTCGGCGACCCGGTGGAGCTCGCGACCCTCTACGCGGCCGGCGGGGCCGACGAGCTGGTCCTGCTCGACATCGCGGCGACCCTCGACGGGGCCGCCACCATGACGTCGGTGGTCGCGGCGGTAGCCGACGTCGTCGACATCCCCTTCACCGTGGGCGGGGGCGTGCGCAGCGTCGACGACGCCGCGCGGATCATCGAAGCGGGCGCCGACCGCGTGTCGATCAACTCGGCCGCGCTGGCTGACCCGTCGCTCATCTCCGCGATCGCCGGTCGGTTCGGGAGTCAAGCGGTTGTCGTGGCCATCGACGCGGGCGAGGGAGTGGTGCACACGCACGGCGGCCGAGTCGCGACGTCCACGCCGACGCTGGCGTGGGCATCAGAGGCGGCCGATCGCGGGGCTGGCGAGATCTTGCTGACGTCGATTCGCCAAGACGGTCGGCGCACCGGTTACGACCTCGCCCTCACGGCCAGCGTGCGAGATCGGGTCGCCATTCCGGTCATCGCCTCCGGGGGCGCGGGGTGCGCGCGCCACGTCGCCGAGGCCCTCGACGTGGCCGACGCGGCGCTCGTCGCGTCCATCGTCCACGAGAATCCGGCGGGGCTCGCCGGGCTACGTCTCGAAGTGCGCGACTGCGGCGCCACTTTGCGCGAGGTGCGCGCATGAGTGAGGAACTCCGCGCCGCAATTATCCAGGACGACGACACCGGGCGAGTCCTGATGCTGGGTTGGATGGACGACGAGGCGCTGCGGGTCACCCGCGAGACGGGCTTCGTCCACTTCTTTTCGCGGTCGCGACAACGTCTTTGGCAAAAAGGCGAGACCTCGGGACACACGTTGCGGGTCAGCGAGATCGTGCCCGACTGCGACGACGACGCCCTGCTGGTGCGAGCCCGTCCCGACGGGCCGACCTGTCACGACGGATCGACGTCGTGTTTCACCCCGTGGCTGTGGCGCAAGATCCTGCGTCGCGAGTCCGAGTCCGACGACGGGTCCTACGTGTCGACGTCCTTGCGTGAGGGGACGCCGTGGCTCGCGCGCAAGGTCGGCGAGGAGTCTGCCGAGCTGATGGTCGCGTCCCTCAGTGAAGACGACTCCCACGTGGTCAGTGAGGCCGCCGACCTCTGGTTCCACTCTCTGCTGCTGCTACGCAGTCGCGGCCTGGACCCCGCGGCGGTCGAGGAGGAGTTGCGGCGCCGCGAACGCTGAGCGAAATCTCAGCGAACTAGTCGACGCGCAAAGTTCATCTGTCCGTACGCGAGGCGTCACCAATCGTTTAGGGGGCCACCGTAAACATGGCCTATGAAAATTCCACGTCGCATCACCCATGCTGTACTCACACGTGTCGTTCCCGTCGCGCTGGGGGCGTCGGTGGCGTCAATGTCATTCGTTCACGTCACCGCGGGGGCAGCCTCGAATCCAGGCTTCGTCCTCTATTCGGCGCAGGGGTACGACTCGGCCATGGTCAAGGCCTTCAACGCCACCCACCCCGGCTTCACCGTGACGCTCAACGACAACTCGACCGGCCCTCTGCTCCAGCAGATCCAGGCCGAGGGCTCCAATCCCAAGTGGGGCGCCCTTTGGGTTGATGGCGCCGCCGCCTTCGCGGAGCTCGACAAGAAGGGCATGCTAGTCAAGAACAGCGTCCCGAGCGTGTCCTTCAACGCCCTGGGCAGCGCCAACGTGCCCACCGACAAGAGTTTCACGCCGACCGGACTTACCGTGGTAGGCGCCCTCTGCTATGACTCGTCGCAGGTGTCGGCCGGCCAGGTGCCGTCGACCTGGGCCCAGTTGACCGAGACCCAGTACCAGGGCCTGGGCATGAACGACCCGTCCCAGTCGGGGCCGACCTTTCCGCTCATCGCCGGAGTCATGACGTACCTCGCCAAGTACAAGAGCGGTTCCCCGGCTCACGCCGTCAAGGTCGGCGAGGACTACTTCAAGAGCCTCTACCAGAACGCCCTCGTCGTCAACGCCACCAACGGAGTCACGTTGGGCGCCATGGCCTCTCAGCAGATCAGTATGGCGATCATCCAGAGCTCGGCGTGTTACGGCGACATACTGAACGGCAGCTTTCCCACCCTCAAGGTCAAGTACCTCAACTTCTCAGTGGCCCTGCCCAGCGTGATCGGGATCGACGCCAAGCAGCCGCCCATCGTGCGCAAGGACGCCAAGAAGTTCGTCGCCTGGGTGATGTCGCGCGCCGGCCAGCACGCGATGCAGTTGGGTGACCCGCAGGGTGACTCCCTATTCTGGCCGGTGATCCAGGGGGAGAAGCCCTCAAACGCGATTATCCCCTCGTTGGCGTCGACCCACGCGATCACGATCAACCCGTACGTCTGGGGTCCTTTGGAGTCACGGATCAACACTTGGTTCGACGACACCATCGTCAACGGCTAGTTCAATCTCCCCACGCGCTCCTTCGGGTGCGGCGCCACGGTTCGTTCGCCGGCCGTTGCGCCGCACCCGGCTGACGAAGGGAAGGGCGCAATGATCGTCGAGACCGCTCCGCTCGCGCCGCCGCGCGACGGCCGGCGCCGTCCGCACGCCAGCGGTCTGGCGATCGGCGCCGTCCTGACGCTGTTGATCGTGGCGCCGGTGGTGAGCTTCTTGCTGCTGGCGGTGAGCCCGCGGATGTTCCAGCAGGGTCCGCAGTGGTTCACGCTGCGGTTCATCTCCGGGGCCTTCAGTGGCAACACGGACCGCGGAATCATCAACTCACTGTGGGTCTCGACCCTGGTGGCGGTGCTGGCAGTGTCACTGGCGACGACGTTGGCGTGGCTGATCCACCGCACCAACATCCTCGGTCGACGGGTGTGGGCTGTCGGGATGTGGGTGCTGCTGCTCGTTCCGTCGTGGATGATGACGTTGGGTTGGACCGACCTGCTCCAGCCGTTCGGCGCGGCCAACGCCGTTGGTCTCAACACCCGCTGGCTCTACGGGGAGTTCTTCGGCCCGATGGGCATCGTGATCGTGCTGACCACGGTGGCTCTGCCCTTCGCGTACTTCATTATCTCGGCTGGACTTCAAGGACTCGGGCCTGAGTACGAGGACGCCGCGCGTATTCACGGCGCGACCCGCTGGCTGACCCTGCGCACGGTGCTGCCGATGATCGCGCCGGCCCTGTTGAGCGCGCTAGCCATCAGTTTCGCCGAGACCATGAGCGACTTCGGCGTCGCATTCACCCTGGGGTACCACAGTCATTTCCCACTGGCTACCTACACGCTCTTCGCGGCCATCGACAATTACCCCGCCAATTTCTCGATCGCCGCGGTGATCGCGACCGTGCTCATCCTTTCGACGGTCCCGCCGATCGCGCTGCAGTCGCGCGTGATGCGCAGTCGCACCTACGCGCAGTTGTCGGGCCGGACCCAAGCGCCGCGGCGGCGCGAGTTCCGCCCGCGCATCCGGATTCTGGCGACGGCCGCGGTCGCGGCGGTCTTTTTTGTGGCCCTGGGCGTGCCGGTACTCGGCGCGGTGGTGGGCTCCTTCGTGCGCAACCTGGGCACCTACTCACCCACGGGAGTGCACTTCACTTGGCTCTACTACAGCCAGATCTTTCATCCGTCGATTTCGGGAAAGAGCATCGGCGCTCCGCTGCTGTTGTCCAATCAACTGGGCCTGGTGGTCGCGACGGGCACCGGGGTCCTCGCGGTCGTGTTGGCGCGACGCCTGGTCGCGACGCGCGGTGGATGGAGCCAACGCGTGACGGACGTCTTTCTCCTGGGCTCGGTCGCCGTCCCGGGTGTGGTGCTCGGCGTGGGCTACATCTTTTTCTACAACCTCAGTTTCATCACGCGCGACGTGATCAACATCTACAAGACACTGCCGCTGCTGATGCTGGCCTTGGTGGCCTCGGCCCTGCCGGGCCAGACGCGATTCATGGCCGGGCCGGTGAGTCAGATCCAGCCATCGCTCAACGAAGCGGCGCGCGTTCACGGCGCCGGCCGCTTCGCGGCGTGGCGCGCCGCCAGTCTGCCCCTGATGTCGCGGATCCTGCTGTGGGGATGGCTGCTCACCTTCACCAAGACAATCTCGGAGCTGGCTATTGCTCAGATTCTGTACCCGCCAAGCCAGGAGCCCGCGTCGGTCACGATCCAGGCGTACCTGGCCAACTTCAATCCCGGTACCGGGACGGCGATGACCGTCTTGACGCTGGCCGAGATGCTGGGGGTGATCGTGATCGCCCTAGGTCTCTATCGAGCGGTGACACCGCGGGGATGGCAACGCGTGGGTTGGAGTGGGGTCCAGACGTGAGCGACGTCTCGGGCGCGGTCGGACTCGCCATGACCGGACTGACCAAGGTCTTCGGCGACAAGATCGCGCTCAGTGACGTCTCCATTGAGATCGACCCCGGGACGTTCCTCGTGCTGCTGGGACCGTCGGGCTCGGGCAAGACCACCCTGCTGCGCTGCCTGGCAGGAATCGAGCGTCCGACCAGCGGGCAGATCGTGATCGGGTCCCAGGTCGTCGCGGGTCCGCGGGTGTTCGTCGAGCCCGAGCGCCGTGGTTTGGCCATGGTGTTTCAGGACTACGCGCTCTGGCCCCACCTCAGCGTGCGCAAGAACATTACTTTCCCCCTGCTGCGCTCGGCGCTGACAACGTCTGACCGTGACGCCCGCGTCAACGACCTCCTCGAGCGGGTGGGCATCTCTGCGCTGGCCGACCGATTCCCCAATCAGCTCTCTGGTGGTGAACAGCAACGCGTGGCCTTGGCCCGGGCGTTGGCCGGTCACGCGGGTCTGATCCTGTTCGACGAGCCGCTGTCGAATCTTGACGCGGACCGGCGCGAGCAACTCCGCATCGAGATCGCGACCCTGACGCGCGCCACGGGCGCGACGGTCGTCTACATCACCCACGATCAGTCTGAGGCGTTCGCGCTGTCGGACCGCGTCGGCGTCCTCAATCAGGGTCGCCTCGTGCAGTTCAACACGCCCGAGGTGATCTACCGCCAGCCGGCCAATGCCTTCGTCGCGCGCTTCACGGGCGTGGCCGGGGAGTTTCGCGTCGAGTCGTTGCGTCCCTGCGGAGAGAACCGATATGAAGTGGCGTTGCCCTTCGCGCCCGACCTGCGCATCGAAGCCGTCGCGACCGAAGACCTCGGCACCCCGCGCGAGGTGAGCCTCTTCGTGCGCGCGGCTGGCGTGTCCTTGTGTGGCGCCGACGACGTGGGCGGGGCGCGGGGCGTGGTCGTCGATGTTGCCTTCAACGGTCGCGGGTACGAGCACGTGGTGTCGGTGGGCGAGGGCGCGTCGCTGAGCAAAGTCTTCGCCACGACCCGGTACGATCGTCTCAGCCCGGTCAAAGTCCATTTCGATCCGGCGTCGTGTCTCGTCATGGAGTCCAAGGGGATATAGGTGATAGCGACAACGGTCTCGACCAGCGCGGTGGTTCTCGCCGGAGCGGTCTTCCTGGCCTGCGCGGTCGAGATGGTCGAGGCCCTCACCATCGTGCTCGCGGTGGGCCAGACCCGCGGATGGCGTTCCGCCCTCGAGGGGACAGGGGCCGCACTGATGGTCCTCGCCGCCCTGGTGGCCGCGTTCGGACCGGCCTTGGTCCACGTGCCCATCAACGTGCTACGCCTCGTGGTGGGTGCGGTGCTCCTTATCTTCGGAATGCAGTGGCTGCGTAAGGCGATCCTGCGCGCCGGCGGCCTCAAGGCTCGTCACGATGAGGACGAGGCGTACCGCGAGGCGGTCAAGATCCTGGAGGCCTCCGGCGACGCGCCGAACCGGGACCGCGTCGCCTTCGTCATGGCCTTCAAGGGTGTCTTCTTGGAGGGACTCGAGGTGGTCATCGCCGTGCTGACCCTGGGCACGTCGGCCCACCGGCTCGGGCTCGCGGTCGTGGTGGCGGGCGTCGCCGTGGTGACGGTGGGCGTGACGGGCATCGCGGTGGCGCGGCAGTTGTCGCGGGTGCCGGAGAACGCGATGAAGATGGGCGTGGGCGTGATGCTGGTCAGCTTCGGGACGTTCTGGTCCGGCGAGGGACTGCACGTCAAGTGGCCCGGCAACGACGTGATGCTGCTCGTCTTCGTCGCCCTCTACCTCGTGGTGACCTGGGCGCTGGTGGGCCTGGTGCGTCGCGACGCGCCGCGGGTCCCGCGCGAGGTGGCCGCGTGAATCGCCAACCCCTCGTCGTGCGCTGGGTCAAGGGGTTCGCGATGTTCTGGTGGGACTTTCTGGTGGGCGACACCCCCGAGCTCTTCGTGGCGGCGCTGGTGACCCTTGGCGCGATCTCGCTCATCAGTGTCTCCGGTCACGAAAACGCCGCGGCGGTGGTCGTCCTGCCGGCCCTCGCGACTGCGTCGTTGACGGTGTCGGTGCAGCGAGCGCGACGGGTCGCGCGACGCGAGCGCCAGTAACCGAACCTTCATCAACGCGAGGGCGCGGCGACGCCGGTTTGTTGGCCGCGCGCCGTAGCCTCGACGTATGAGACGACTGTTGCTCGCCGGTTCCGCGTTGGCCCTGATCGGGCTCGTCGTCGCGCCACTGGTGGCGACCTCGACGGCGTCGCCTCAGAACCTCTCGTGCGCCCAGGCGGTCGTGACCACGTGGTCGCTGCCGGCACTGGCCGCCGAGACCATCGTGGTGCCCGTGGACGCGACGGCTGTCGCGACGATGGTGCCGGCCGCCAAGGACGGCTTCGGAGGAATCATCTTCTTTGGCTCCACCGCGCCGACGACTCTCGCCGCCACGCTGGCGCGCGTCCAATCGGCCTCGGCCAACGGATTCCCACTGCTGGTCATGACCGATGAGGAAGGCGGGGGAGTGTGGCGACTGGCCAACCTCGTGCCGGGCATTCCGTGGGCTCAGACGATGGGCCGCACGCTGACCCCGGATCAGATCACCGCCAAGGCCAAGCGCGTCGGGACTCAGTTGCTGAAGCTTGGGGTCACCGTCGACCTCGCGCCAGTGCTCGACGTCGACGGGCGAGCGGTCGAGCCCGGCGCGCGCGACCCGGACGGATACCGCTCCTTTAGCGGATTGCCCGCGGTGGCCGCGGCGGACGGGACCGCGTTCGTGCGGGGACTCGGTCAAGCGGGCGTCACCGCAGTGGTCAAGCACTTCCCGGGCCTCGGCGGCTCGAACGTCAACACCGACGTCGCCCCGGCCGCGACGAAGCCCTGGTCGGTCCTGCAGACCACCGGTCTGGTCCCGTTCAAGCGCGCGATCGCCGCGGGCACGCCGGCGGTGATGATGTCCAACGCCTCGATCCCCGGTCTGACGTCGCTTCCGGCGGGTATCTCCGCCGCGGCCGTGAAGGCCCTGCGCTCGTCGTTGGGATTTTCCGGCTTGATCGTGACCGACTCGCTCAGCGCCGGCGCGCTGAGCGCGCGCCACATCTCGGTTCCCCAAGCCGCGGTCGACGCGCTGCGTGCGGGGTCCGACGAGGTCCTCTTCGGCATCCCGGCGGCTCCGGCGACGTCTCTGTCGCTGGCTCTCCAGGTGCGCGCGGCCATCGTTGCCGCCGTGGTCCATCACACCCTGTTGCGCACCACGCTGGTGGCCGCCGCCGCCCAGGTCCTGGCCGTTCGTCACAACCTGTGCGCGAGCACCACGACGTCGCTTTAGTAGTGCGGGGGTACCTCGTGGGTGTCGCGGCGCGCGCGGCGCAGTTCATCGCCCAGTCGGGCCACCTCGGCGCGCAGCGACGCCACCAGTTCGATGAGTTCTTCTCGCGTCGGCTCGGCCTCGCTCGGCCGGTCGTTGCTCAGGGGAAGAGGCCGCGGAACTCGGTGGCCTCGGCGATCCGTTCGACGCCCACCGCGAGGGCGGTCTCGCGAAGGGTGGCGTCGAGTTCCTTGTGCCGGGTCCACACGTAGTTGAACGCTTCGTGCATCGTCTTTTCGAGGCGCTGCTGGAAGAGCTCGCGCTCCCACATGTAGCCCTGGAGGTCCTGGGCCCACTCGAAGTAGGAGGCCACGACGCCACCGGCGTTGGCCAGGACGTCGGGGACGGCGGGGATGCCGCGCAGGGCGAGGACCGCCGCGCCCTCACCGGTGGTGGGGCCGTTGGCCGCCTCGACCACGATGGACGCCGCCATGGTCTCGGCGACCTCCTCGGTGATGACGCCGCCCAACGCCGCCGGGATGGCGATGTCGCTGGGCAAGGTGAACAGGTCGTCGGGCGAGATCTCCTCGGAGTCCGCGAGGCCAGCGACGGTGCCGTGGGCCTCGACGTGCTCGGCCAGGGCCAGGTGGTTGATCCCGCTGGGCACGTGGATCGCGCCCTTGATGTCGGCCACCCCCACGACCTTCATGCCGCGGTCGCTCAGCAGCTTGACCAGCGGCGCGCCGACCTTGCCGTAGCCCTGGATCACGACGCGCTGCTCGTTGGCCAAGCGTCCGAGTCGTTGCAGGATGGCGGTCGTGCAGATCGTCACGCCCAGTGACGTCGCGCCCGCGTGGCCGAGCGTCCCGCCGATGGCGAGGGGCTTGCCCGTGACGACCCCGGGCTGGTTGTGGCCCGAGAGCATCGAGACGGTGTCCATGATCCAGCTCATGATCTGGGGATCGGTGTTGATGTCGGGCGCGGGAATGTCGCGGTCCGGTCCGATCATCGGCGCGATCGCGTAGGCGTAGCGGCGCGTCATGCGCTCGAGCTCGCCGCGACTGAGGCGCCCCGGGTCGACGGCCACGCCGCCCTTGGCCCCGCCGTAGGGGATGTTGACCACCGCGCACTTGATCGACATCTCCGCGGCCAGCGCGGCGATCTCGTCGGCGTTGACGCTCGGGTGGAACCGGATGCCGCCCTTGCCCGGGCCGCGCGCGGTGTTGTGCTGGATGCGCCAGCCGGTGAACATCTCGATCTCGTGGTTGTCCAGGCGCACCGGGATCGACACCTCGAGCACGCGCTCGGGCGAGGTGATTCGCTTGATCAGACCCTCGTCGAGGTTGAGGAGGTGTCCGGCCGTTTCGATCAGTGACGAGACGTGCACCCACGGATTGAAGTCGTGATGATGCGCCTCATTGGGACGTGTGACCACGTTGTCACCAGCCTTTAAGTACTCCCAGGAGCCGTGCGCCCCACTCCATCGTAGGGCGCGCCGAGAGGGCCTCCGTGTCATGACTTTCCCTCGGTTACTCTGAGCAAACCATCGAAAAGAAGGTGACGTGAAGATCACGACGATGCTCGGCTACTCGGGTGGCTTCCAGCAGGCCGCGCGCGACGTCGCCGACATGGAGCACGCGGGCCTCGACCTCGTCTGGGTGGCCGAGGCCTACGGCTTCGACGGACCGTCGATGATGGGTTACCTCGCCGCGCTGACCGAGAAAGTGGAGATCGGGGCCGCGATCCTGCCGATTTACACGCGCACGCCCACCCTGATCGCGATGACCAGCGCCGGGATCGACGCGCTCTCCGGGGGCCGGTTCCACCTCGGCCTCGGGGCCTCGGGCCCCCAGGTGATCGAAGGATTCCACGGCGTTCCCTACGCCAACCCGCTCGGGCGCACCCGCGAGATCGTCGAGATCTGCCGGGCGGTGTGGGCCCGCGAGGCGCCCCTCGAGCACCAGGGTCGCCACTACACGCTGCCCCTGCCGTCGGACCAGGGGACCGGCCTGGGCAAGCCCCTCAAGATCATCGCCCACCCGGTGCGTTCCTCCATCCCGGTGTGGATTGCCTCGCTGGGTGAGAAGAACGTGGAGCTGACCGCGGAGATCGCGAACGGTTGGCTGCCCATCCTGTTCATCCCCGAGCGCGCCAACGACGTCTGGGGCAGCGCACTGGCCGCCGGGCGCGCGCGACGCTCGAGTGACCTCGGCGAGTTGATGGTCAACGCCGGCGGGCTGCTCGCGATCGGCGAGGGCGAGGACGTGCTCGCGCTGCGCGAGCTGCAGCGTTCCATGGTCGCGCTCTACGTGGGGGGAATGGGCGCCAAGGGCAAGAACTTCTACAACGAGCTGGCGGTGCGTTACGGCTACGAGCGCGAGGCCGCGCTGTGCCAAGACCTCTACCTCGCCGGGCGCAAGAAGGAGGCCGAGGCCGCGGTCCCCGACGAGTTCTTGGAGCTCACGACGCTGTGCGGACCGCGCGGCTACGTCGCCGAACGCATCGCCGCCTACAAGGCCGCGGGCGTGACCCACCTGCAGGTCCACCCCATTGCCCTGGAGGGCCAGACCAACGCGTCGTTGATCGAGACGGTGCGTGAACTGATCTAGTCGTTCGGGTCGTTGCGCGTCGCGTCGCGGCCGCCCGAGGCCAGCCACGCCGCGTGCATGGTGGCGTAGGCGCCACCACGGGCGATCAGTTCGGCGGGCGTGCCGACCTCGACCACCGTGCCTCGGTCGATGACCGCGATGCGGTCGGCGCGCTGGGCCGTCGTGAGCCGGTGCGCGATCAGGATGGCCGAGCGGCCCTCGAGGATCACGTCGAGCGCGCGCTCGATGACGGTCTCGCTTCGCAGGTCGAGCGACGAGGTCGCCTCGTCGAGGATGAGCACGCGCGGGCGGGCCAAGAAGGCGCGTGCCAGCGCCAGCAGCTGGCGCTCACCGGTCGAGAGGGTCTGGCCACGCTCGTGGACGCGCGTGTCCAGGCCCTGGGGGAGGCGCTCGATCAACTCGCGCAGACCCACCACGTCGATGGCCTCTTCGATCTCGTCGTCGGTGGCGTCAGGGCGTCCGAAGCGCAGGTTGGTGCGCACCGAGCCAGCGAAGAGGAACGGCTCCTGGGGTACCACCGCCAGTTGGGAGCGAAGTGAGCGCAGCGTCACCGTTCGCGCGTCCACGCCATCGAGCAGCACCCGACCGACGCTCGGGTCGTAGAAGCGGTTGGCCAGCTTGGCCATTGTCGACTTGCCCGCCCCGGTAGGTCCGACAAACGCCACGGACTCACCCGGCGCGATCTCCAGGTCGACGTCGGTGAGCACCGGAGCGCCGGTCGCGTAGGCGAAGCTCACGTGCTCGAAGGTGATGCGGCCCTCCAGCGGCGCCAGCGTGGCCGCGTCGGGGGCCTCGTCGACGCTCGGGGGCGTCTCGAGCAGCTCGCGCAGGCGGATGATCGACGAACGTCCCTGCTGGAGCGCGTTGTACTGCTGGACCAGCAGCTGGATCGGCGCGAAGAAGCGGTTGAGGTACAGGAAGAAGGCCACCAGCGCGCCGATGCTCAGCTGGTGGTGCAGCACCTCGTCGCCGCCGATGCCCAGCAGCAGTCCCTGGCCCAGGATGCCGATGACGATGGTGGCCGGCCCGTAGATCGAGTTGACCCGGCCCGTATAGATGTTGGCGTCGCGGTAGGCGCCCACCACGTGGCGGTGGTTGATGATGTTGCGCCGCTGGCGATTGTTGGCGGTGACCACGCGGATGCCGTACAGCGACTCGGAGAGGTCGGCCAGCACGGTGGCGATGCGGTCGCGGCTCAGCAGATACCCGCGCTCGGACGCGCGGTGGAACCAGATGGAAAAGACGAACAGCAGGGGTACCACGAGCAAGACGGTCCACGTGGCCAGGGCCACGTTGGTGGTGAACAAGATGACCGTGATCACGACCATCGTGAGGCCCTGTAGCGCGAACTGGCTGACTCCGTCTTGGACCAGCTGCTGGAGGTTCTCGATGTCGCTGGTCATGCGGCTCATGAGGACGCCGGCCTTCTCTTCGGTATAGAAGTCCAGGCTGAGTCGCTGCAGGTGGGTGAAGACCCGGATGCGCAGGTCGTGCATCACACGCGACGCGAGGGACCCGGTCACGTTGACGCCGCCGCGCTGCAGGTACACGCTGGCCAGCGCGAGCACCAGGTAGAGGATGCTGCACACGGCGATCACGGACAGGGATCGGTGTCCGGCGACCATGCCGTGGTTGATGGCGTACTCGGTCAGCTTCGGCCCGACCTGCAGGACCAGGCTGAGCGAGATGACGAGGAGCGACGCGCTCGCGAGCTTGCCGGGGTAGGCGCCGACCAGGCGTCCCAGGGTCAGTCGCTGACGTTCGCGCGCGCTGGGGATCTGGGAGAAGGAGAGGTCGGACGGCTCGCGCGGGGGCTCGGTGGCCAGGATCTTGGTGGCTTCGCCCATGAGTTCGGCGGGGATCCCGCCGAAGGGCAACCCGCTCGCGGCCGTCGCCGTGACACCGCCGCCCCACGTGCCACCGCCACCCCATCCGCCGCCCCAAGCCATTACTCGTCGTCCCGAGTGGTCTGGGCCAGGATGGCCGCGTAGAGCGGCGACGTGGCGAGCAGGTGCTCGTGCGTGCCGGTGGCCGCGACGCGACCGTCGTCGAGCAGGATGATGCGCTGGGCCAGGGCGATGGTCGAGATGCGGTGCGCGATGACGATCGTCGTGCGATCCACCAGCAGGTTGCGCAGGGCCGCGTAGATCTGGGTCTCAACGTGCACGTCCACCGAGCTGGTGGCGTCGTCCAGGATGAGCACGGGCGGGTTGACGAGCAACGTGCGCGCGATCGCGATGCGTTGTCGCTGGCCGCCCGAGAGGGTGTAGCCGCGCTCGCCGACCACCGTGTCGTACCCGTCGGGCAGCTCCATGATGAACTCGTGCGCCTGGGCCGCGCGCGCCGCCGCCTCGACCTCGTCGTCGCGCGCGTCGGGACGACCGTAGGCGATGTTCTCGTGGATCGAGACCGAGAACAGGAATGGCTCGTCGGTCACGACGCCGACGTTGGCCCGCAGCGACGACAGCGTGAGGTCACGCACGTCGTGACCGTCGATGGCGACCGATCCCTCGGTAACGTCGTAGAAGCGCGTGAGCAACCGCGCGACGGTGGACTTACCAGAACCCGTGCGCCCCACCAGCGCGACGGTCTCACCGGGTTCCAAGCGCACGTCGAAGTCCTCAAGGATGCGTGCCCCGTTGGCGTAGGTGAAGCCCACGTTCTGGAAGTCGACGACGCCGCGCGGCTCCACTAGGTCGACCGCGCCCGGACGCTCGACCACGTCGGGGTTCTCATCAAGGATCTCGAAGATCCGCTCGGCGCTCGCCTTGGCGCGCTGGCCCATCATCACCAGCTGGCCCAGCATCATGAAGGGGGCCTGCATCATGAGCAGGTAGGCGTTGAAGGCCAGGATCGCGCCGACGCCGAGGTGACCCTGGAGCACCATCCACCCGCCGAAGAACAGCACCAGCGACAGGCCCAGCTGCGGGAGGTTCTGGACCCAGGGTGACCACTGGCCCCGGATGTGGGCGTCCTTGACGTAGGCCCAGGCCACGCCCTCCGCGGCGTCGGCCAATCGGTTGACCTCGGCACCCTCCTGGGCGAAGGACTTGACCACGCGCACGCCGTTGACGTTCTCGTCGACGACCGTGGCCACTTCGGCCAGGCGGGCCTGGGTGATCCACGAGATCGGGAACATCACGCGTCGCATCTTGAGCCCGACCACGTACAGGATCGGCATCACGATCATGGCGATGAGCGCGAGCGGCACGTCGATGTTCAACATGAATCCGAAAGCCACGACCCCAATGCAGGCCTGCACGACGATCAGGGGCGCGAAGGTCGAGTACATCTGGACGCTGCGGATGTCGCTGTTGGCGCGGCTGATCAGTTGGCCGGACTGGACGCGGTCGTAGAAGCTGAACGACAGCCACGCGAGGTGCTCGTAGATCAGCGAGCGCAGGTCGGCCTCGAGGTTGTAGGCGGTCGCGAAGAGGTTCTGGCGCGAGATGACCCCCGTGATGCCCGCGGCAATACCCACTACGACGATTTGAATGACCGCGGTATGCAGCGGACGGATGTGGTGGACGAGGGAGTGATTGATGGCGCCGTTGAGCATGTTGGGGATCAGTGTCTGAAAGATCAGGCTGACGAAGGAGAGCGAGATGGCCGTCACGAACGACGCCTTGTGCGACGTGATCACCGGCAGCATTCGCCGCCACCAGGTCAGGTTCCGGTCTCGCGAGATGCGCGCGCGCGGTCCGACGTAGGCCGAGCGAACGCCGCCGAGGGGGTTGGAATCTTTGCTTTCCTCCTCCGTTAGGACGGGGGAGGAAAGTCGAGCCACCGGTCAATCGTAATGGTCGACCCTCTCACCCCCGGCCCGACGTTGACGCGGGCGTAGTGTGACCTCGTGCCCAGCCTGAGTATCGTCAACCATCCACTCGTCGCGGACAAGGTTCGCCAACTACGTGACGTCACGACGAGCAACGCCGACTTCCTGCGTCTCGCGCGCGAGATCTCGCGCTTCGTGGCCTACGAGGCGTTTCGCACGACCCCCGTCGTCGACACCACCGTCGACACTCCCGTCACCAAGAACGCGCCCGCGGTGCGCATCGACACCGAGTACGTCATCGTGCCCGTGTTGCGAGCCGGACTCGGCATGAGTCCGTCGGTCCAGGAGGTTCTGCCTCACAACCGCGTGTGTCTGGTCGGGCTGCGCCGTAACGAGACGACGCTCATGCCCGACGTGTATCTGGACGGCCTGCCCGAGCGCCTCGAGGGCACCCACGTCGTCGTGTGCGACCCGATGCTCGCGACGGGCGGCTCGCTCGACTGCGTCATCTCCATGCTCGAAGAGCGCGGGGCCGCCGACGTCACCGTGCTCTGTCTCATCGTGGCGCGCCCCGGCGTCGACCTGGTCATGGCGCGCCACCCCCAGGTGAGCATCGTGGCGGCGGCGCTCGACGAGGAGCTAAACGACGTGGGCTACATCATGCCCGGCCTGGGCGACGCGGGGGATCGGCTCTTCGGCCCCCCGGTGCGCTAACTAGAGGCCGATGTCCTCGTTCCACAGCTCGGGGTGCTCGTGGATGAAGCTAGCCAGCAGTTGCGTGCACGCCGGGTCGTCCAGCACCACGATCTCGGTGCCCAGTTCCCCGAGCCAGTCGTGGCCGCCGTGGAAGTTCTCCGCCTCGCCGATCACCACGGCGCCGATGTTGAACTGGCGCACGAGCCCGGAGCAGTACCAGCACGGTGACAACGTGGTCACCATGACGCAGTCGGGGTAGTCGCGGCGCCGGCCGGCCTTGCGAAAGGCGTCGGTCTCGGCGTGGACGGAGGCGTCATCTTCTTGGACGCGACGATTGTGACCGCGACCAAGCAACGTGCCGTCGCGCAGGTAGAGCGCGGCGCCGATCGGGATGCCGCCCTCACCCAGTCCGATCAGGGCTTCGTCGTAGGCCGAGGCCAGCATCTCGCGCGCGCTGGCCGGGTCGAGGGTGCTCCAGGGACGGTCCATCGACTCAGTATGCTCCACGACCGTGGTCCTGCGGCGCTACCCCGTCGACGTCGGAACCCAACACGTCGAGTTGCCGGTGGTGGCGCTGAGCGACCAGCTCTCCCTGGCGCTGCTCATCACCGTCGACATGGGCGTGGCCTTCATCGACCAGGCCGGTCGCGAACTGGCCGAGGTCATCCGGCCCTACGACGTGGACATCGTGGCGACGGTCGCCACGATGGGCATTCCCTTGTGCGTCGAGGTGACGCGCTACCTCGAACTCGACCAGTACGTGATCTTGCATAAGACGCCCAAGATCCACCTGGCCGATGCCGTCAGTGAACCGGTTCGCTCCATCACCACCGACGCCGAACAGCGTCTCCTGTTCGACCGGGCGAGGGTCAAGGACGTGGCCGGTCGGCGCGTGGCCATCGTCGACGACGTGATCTCGACGGGCGCGTCCACCGGTGCGGCGCTGCGCCTGCTGCGCGGTGTCGGGGCGCAGGTCGTCGTGATCGGCACCTTGGTCACCGAGGCGTCGGTGTGGCGAGGCGCCCTCGGCGAGGACGCGACGATGGTCCACGCCCTCGGCACAATCCCGGTCTTTCGGCCCGACGGGTCCGGCGAACTCGTCGAGGACTGGGCCGGGTGATGCGCCAACCAACGCCGGCGCCTGCTAGCGGCCTAGGGAACTAACTCGCCGGCTCCAACTCCTTCTGACGCTTGACCTGCTGGCCGACGTAGCCCGTGGCCTTTTCGAGGACCCAGTAGACGAGTGCGCCAATGATGATCCCCGCGGGCACCGAGAAGTCGGCGCCGCCGAACCAGCCGGCCGGACCGCAGTTGGCCGCCGTCGTGCCATTGCAGAAGAAGGCGCCGTAGTGGTTCGAGATCGGCGTCATCCAGTGGAAGGGGAAGTTCACCGGTGGCGGGGCCTTCGAGTAGGCAATGGTCGAACATACCAGACCCACGAAGAACGCCACGATCGCGTTCCAGTTCACGCCTCCCGCAGATCCGTAGTAGAGACCCTCCGAGTCGGTTCGCTGCATCTCGGCCGCGTTGTAGCGGTACTTGCGCATCAGCCAGTCGCACAGGAAGATCCCGAACCACGGGGCGATCCACACGATGATGACGCCAACGAACTCTTTCATGTAAAGCGAGAACGTCGACTGGAACATGGCCCAGATCGTGAGGCCACACGCGAGGATGCTGTCCAACACGACGGCCTGGTAGCGCTTGAGCTTGAGTCCCATCGCCTGGAGCGACACGCCCGAGGAGTAGAGGTCGAGCGAGTTGATGCCGAAAAGTTGAACGATCGCGAAGATCAAGAACAGCGCGACGACCCAACTAGGAATCGTGTGCTGGATGTGCAGCGCCTCGAAGGGATTGGATCCGTTCCAATCCG
>DATLSF010000007.1:0-40638 GCA_035534335.1 Acidimicrobiales bacterium
ACCTTCAACCACGTGGGCGCCGCGTACCGCGACATGTTCACGGGCTCGGTCATCGACCCGCAGACCTTATGGCACGCGATCACCACCGGACAGGGCTGGCCGGCCGCCATGACGCCCATCTCCGAAACCTTGACCTACGCCACGCCCCTGGTCATTGCCAGCATCGGCGTGGGCATCTGCTTTCAGACCGGGATCTTCAACATCGGGGCCAACGGCCAAGCCATCGTCGGGGGAATCGCCGGCACCGCGGTGGGCGCATCCCTGCACCTGCCGACGGTTTTGCTCATCCCGCTCACCTTGGCCGGGGGTGTGGTGGGAGGAATGGTCGCCGGGGCCATACCCGGTCTCCTCAAGGCGTACACCGGCGCGCACGAGGTGATCGTGACGATCATGCTCAATTACGTCATCGCCAACTTCCTGATCTTCTCGCTGCTCTCCACCCCCCTGCAACAGCCGGGACAACAGAACGACCTTTCGCGCACCCTGGAGCCCGGCGCCATCCTCTCGCCCATCTTTGGCGCGTCCACCGGTCTTCGGGTCAACTACGGGGTCTTCATTGCGGTCGGTGTCGTCATCTTCGCGTGGTGGTTCCTCGAGCGCTCCTCACTGGGGTTCGAATACCGCATCACCGGCGCCAATCCCCGCGCCGCGCTCGTTTCGGGGATCAAGCCGCGCCGTGTCATCATCGGCGTCTTCCTGATATCGGGTGGCCTCTCGGGCCTCGCGGGAATCACCCAGGTGGCCGGAACCACCCATTACATCGACGGGGGATTTCTCATCGGGAGTGCGGGCATCGGCTTCACCGCGATCACGGTGGCCCTGCTCGGCCGCAACCGTCCCATGGGCATTGTCTGGGGCTCACTGCTCTTCGCCGCGCTCGGCGTGGGAGGCCGCACGATGCAGGCGTCCACGGGCATCCCCCTCGACCTGGCCACGGTGATCCAGTCGGCCATCGTGCTCTTCGTCGCCACGCCGGTCCTCGTTAAGGAACTGTTCCGGCTACGTGCAGCGCCCACGAGTTCGGTGCAGCTGGCGACCCAGGGGTGGAGCTCGTGACGACGACACTCGCACCAATGAGCCACCGGGCGCGAAAGCCCTTGGGTCGCGACACCGCCATCGGAGGAATCATCGCGGTCGTCGGAATGTTCATGACGTGGGTCTTCGGGTTCGGCGCGGTCGGTCGAGCTCACTCGACGCTCACCTTCGACCCGGTGAACCTGTCGGGAACTGTTCCGTGGCACTTGGCCAACCTGACCGTGTCCTCTCGTTGGACCGACGTCGTCTTGGGCCTGCTCGTCGTCGCGCTGGGTGCCGAGATCCTCTGGCGACGACCGCGACGCTGGGTGACCGCAAGGTTGGGTCTCGTCGCCGTCTTCTTCTTCTTCGCGCTCCTCATCTGGGCTGGCCGCACTCACGGACCCTCCCAAATCAACTTCGTCAACGTGACGTCGATCCTCGTCGGAGCGGCGGCGGTCGCCATGGTCCTGATCTTCGGGTCCCTGTCGGGTGTCCTGTGCGAGCGCGCGGGCGTGGTCAACATCGCCATCGAGGGCCAGTTCATCGGGGGCGTGTTCTTCGGCGCGGTGATCCAGTCCGAGACGAACAACTGGTTTTACGCCGGCATCGGCGCCGCGGTGGTCGGCGCGCTGCTGGGGTCGATCCTGGCGTTCCTGGCTCTGCGCTACCAGTCGGACCAGATCATCGTGGGCGTCGTCATCGTGACCATGATGTCGGGCCTGTCGTCGTACCTGAACCTGCAGGTCCTCACGCCGTATCCGCAGTACAACGCGGGCAACCTGGCGCCCAACATCGCCATACCTCTGCTCGCCAAGATCCCCATCCTCGGCCCGGTGCTCTTCTACGAGTCGGGCTTCTTCTACGTGATGATCGTGCTGGTGGCCGTCATCAGCTTCGGGCTCTTCAAGACGCGCTGGGGTCTGCGGGTGCGCGCGGTCGGCGAGCACCCCGACGCCGCCGCCGCGGTGGGTATCAACGTCATCCGCACCCGCTACATCAACGTCATCATGGGCGGCGCGGTGGCCGGAATGGGCGGCGTCGCGCTGATCGCGTTTGCGGGGCAGTTCACGGTAGGGATCACCCAGGGCTACGGGTACATCGCCCTGGCGGGACTGATCTTCGGGCGCTGGCGTCCATCGGGCGCGGTCGTCGCCGCGACGATCTTCGGTCTCTCGGTCTACCTGGCCGACAACCTGCAGACGTTCCAGATCCCCGTGCCCACTGAAATCCTGGGTATGTTCCCCTACGTGATCACGATCGCCGTCGTGTCCGGACTCATCGGCCGGGTACGCGCCCCCGCCGCCGACGGTCTGCCCTACAAGCGCGACTAACCGCGCGCACCCACGCCCGCCACCACGAGCGCGGCGGCGGCCATCGCCGCCGCCAACGACTCCTCTGGTGAAACCTGGAGGAGCGACGAACCAAGGTAGGCGCCGGTGGCGGCGTCACCTGCGCCGGTGGTGTCCACCACCTGTGTCGCCGTGGCGGGTGTGCGCCACTCCTGCTCGCGGCGGCGGGCCACGGCCCCGTTGGCGCCACGGGTGACGACCACTTCGGCGAATCGCGCGCTCAGAAGTTCGAGAGCCTCGTCGAGCCCGGTCCGCTCCGCGAGGGTAGTCGCCTCCTCCTCGTTGGCGAAGAGAGTCGAGGCGTTCGCCACCGCGGCCAGAAACGTCGCCGACCCGACCGCGCGCAGCGGCGCGACCGAGCAGACGTCGACCGACGTCGAGGCTCCCTGACGCCGCGCCAGCTCTAGGGCGCCAGTGGCCACCGACCGGGTGTTCTCATCCAGGACCGTATAGCCCGACACGTGAAGGTGATCGAAAGGTTCGTCGAGCGCCGCGGTGACGTGCTCGGTCGTGAGGCGCGAGTTGACACCCCGGTCCGTCATCATGGCGCGTTGCCCATCGGGCGCGACGATCGCGACGACGACACCGGTAGGCCCATCGAACTCTTCGAGGCGTGCTCGCACCCCATCTCGAGACAAGTCCGCGAGGACAACCGCGGCGGCGCCGTCGCGCCCGACCGCACCGACGTACGTCACCGCCGCTCCGCTGCTCGCAAGGGCGGCCGCCACGTTGGCGCCTGAACCGCCGCGGCCGACGCTCGCCTGCGCGGGCGTGTCACTGGTCGGTGCGACGGGCGCTGTTGGACGGGTGACGACGTCCAACATCACATCGCCGACGACCACGACTCTGAGCGCGGTCACGACGAGACGAGCGCCGCGGCCACCTCGCCGGCCAGACGCGAATTCGCCACGACGAGATCGCGGTTGACACCCACACTGGCCCCACCGGTCAGACGCGCAAACTCCGCAAGGAGCACCGGCGTCACGTCCTTGCCCGAGACTCCCTGGCGCCGCGCGGCCTCAAACGCTCCGGCCAGAGCGTCTTCATGTAGCTGGGGGTCGAGTTGTCGCTCTAGGTCCACCGGGTTCGCGAGCAGCATCCCCGAACTGGCGAACTCGCGGTGCGCGCGAAACGCCGCGCCGGCCCCACTGGACGTCTCGACCGACCACTCGATTGGGTGGCCACTGGCGTGAAGGTAGAAGCCAGGAAAGTCGGTCGTGCGGTAACCCACGACGGGCACACCGAGCGACTCCAGTCGTTCCAGCGTCGCCGCGATGTCCAGGATCGACTTCACACCGGACGCCACGACCAGGACCGACGTACGCGCGAGCGAGGTGAGGTCAGCCGACTCGTCGAAGCTGGACGCAGCATCGCGATGCACGCCGCCCAATCCCCCGGTCGCCATCACGTCGATGCCGAGGCGCGCCGCCACTGCGATCGTGCCGGCCACGGTGGTCGCGCCGTCGCGCTTCTGACTCACCGCCACGCCGAGATCACGAGCCGACAACTTGGCGCTCGCGTTTTGCGGATCGGCCAAGCGCGCCAACTGCGCGGCACTCAGTCCCACGACTAACGCGCCGTCCAGAACGCCCACGGTCGCGGGAACCGATCCGCCCTCGCGCACGGCGTCCTCACAGGCGGCCGCAACCTCCAGGTTGACCGGCGACGGCAGTCCCTGGACGACGATCGTCGTCTCGAGTGCCACCACGCCGCGTCGCTCGGAGAGTGCATCCCTCACTTCATCAGCCACGACCACCGACGCGTGGCTAAAGGGGTTCACGGACGCGAAGTGTACTGTTTAGCCGTGATTGAGCCTCCCGAGGTCCCGTGGGAGACATTGCGCGCGCGAGCGCGCGAGGCGACGAACAAGTCGTACTCCCCGTACTCTCATGTGCGCGTCGGCGCCGCCGGACTCACGAGCGACGGTCGATTTGTGGAAGGCACCAACGTCGAGAACGCGAGCTACGGGCTCACCCTGTGCGCCGAATGCTCGTTGGTGGGTGACCTCGCGCGACAGGGCGGTGGCGAGCTCATCGCGCTGGCCGTGGTGGCCGGTGACGGAGAACCCCTCACGCCGTGCGGGCGGTGTCGTCAGGTGCTGATGGAGCACGGCGGCGCGGAACTGCTGGTCGACGCGGGGCCGGGGGCGGCTCCGCAGCGGCTCGGCGACCTGCTGCCCGGTGCCTTCGGGGCGTCCGACCTGGGCACGCGGAGCACTCCGTGAGCCATTCGGCGGTGGAGGTCATCACCACCAAGCGTGACGGTGGCACGCTCAGCGACGAAGCCATCACGTGGGTGCTCGACGCGTACGGGCGATCAGAGGTCGCCGAAGAACAGATGTCGGCGCTGCTGATGGCCATCCTGTTCAACGGAATGAACGACGCGGAGCTGGGGACCTGGACCGATCGCATGATCGCCTCGGGCGAGCGCCTCGACCTCTCCGTCCTGTCGCGCCCGACGGTCGACAAGCACTCCACGGGCGGCGTCGGCGACAAGATCTCCATCATCCTCGCGCCGCTGGTCGCGGCGTGCGGCGCCGCGGTACCCCAACTGTCGGGTCGCGGTCTCGGCCACACGGGCGGCACCCTGGACAAACTCGAGTCCATTCCCGGCTGGCGGGCCGTGCTCTCCAACGACGAGGTCTTGGACCAGCTCGAGGAGGTCGGCGCGGTGGTGTGTGCGGCGAGCGCTGGCCTGGCGCCGATCGATCGGCGGCTCTACGCGCTGCGTGACGTGACCGGCACCGTCGAGTCGATCCCGCTCATCTCTTCGTCGATCATGTCCAAGAAGATTGCCGAGGGCACCGGCGCGCTGGTGCTCGACGTCAAAGTCGGGCGCGGCGCCTTCATGAAGGACCGCGCACGCGCCTCGGCGCTAGCAACCACGATGGTCGGCCTCGGACGTCACCATGGCGTCGCGACGGTGGCGCGTCTGACCGCCATGGACGCGCCGCTGGGACGCGCCGCGGGCAACGCCCTGGAGGTCACCGAGTCAATCGAGGTGCTCAAGGGCGCCGGACCCGTCGACGTGCGCAAACTCACTCTCACCCTGGCGCGTGACATGGTCGCACTCGTCGGCCTGAGCGTCGACCCCGCGACTTATCTCGACGACGGATCGGCCTACGAGGTGTACCGGCGAATGATCCGCGCCCAAGGTGGCGACCCAGACGCGGTGCTGCCCGTCGCCACGCACCGTGAGACGGTGGTGGCCCCGCGAGCGGGCATCGTCGCCTCGATCGACTCCCTGGCGGTCGGGATCAGTGCGTGGCGCCTCGGTGCGGGCCGAGCGCGCAAGGAGGACCCCGTAAGCGCAGCCGCGGGTGTCCTGACACTCGTGCGCGTGGGCGACGCCGTCGAAGCGGGCCAACCGATCTTCGAACTGCACGCCGACGACGACGCGCACCTCGAACGAGGTCGTCAGCCGCTCGCGCTCGCCGTCGTCATCGGCGACGAACCGGTCGCTCCTCCGCAACTCTTGATTGACGTCGTCCGTGAGTAACGGCTCACCGGTTCGGTAGCCTGGGCCGATGTCCGGCCCGGCGATCTCCCCCGAGACCATCGTGCGAGCCCCCAAGGTGCTGCTGCACGACCACCTCGACGGCGGACTACGCCCCGCAACGGTGATCGAATTGGCCCACGAGATCGGCTACACCGGCCTGCCCACCACTGACGCGGCCGCGCTGGCCACGTGGTTCGTCGCGGACGCGCCCGGCAGCGACCTCGTGCGCTACCTCGAGGGTTTCGTCCACACGACGGCGGTCATGCAGACCAGCAACCACCTGGCCCGCGTGGCGGCCGAGTGCGCGCTCGACCTAGCGCGTGACGGCGTTGTCTACGCCGAGGTCCGCTTCGCGCCCGAGCTGCACCAGTTGGGCGGTCTCACCCTCAACGAGGTGGTCGCCGCCGTCCTGGCCGGTTTCGTCGACGGCACAGCGCAAGCCCGGGCCGAGGGCCGAACCATCGTGGTACGCGCGATCCTCTCGGCGATGCGCCAGGCCCACCGCAGCGAATCGATCGCTCAACTGGCCGTGGACTTTCGTGACCACGGGGTCTGCGGCTTCGACATCGCTGGTCCGGAGGACGGATTCCCGCCCACCGAGCACCTCTCCGCGTTCCACCTCGTCCAACGCGAGAACTTCCACCTGACGGTTCACGCCGGAGAGGCCTTCGGCCTGCCGTCGATCTGGGAGGCGGTGCAGTTCTGTAACGCCGAGCGTCTCGGCCACGGAGTACGCATCATCGACGACGTCACCCGCGTGGGTGACCGAGTCGTTCTTGGCCACCTCGCGAGCTATGTGCGTGACCGGCGAATTCCCTTGGAGATCTGTCCGACGTCCAACGTGCACACCGGGGCCGCCCAGTCCATTGCCACCCACCCGGTGGGGACCCTTCGCGAACTGCGGTTTCGGGTCACGATCAACACGGACAACCGCCTCATGAGCGGAATCTCACTGTCCGGAGAGTTCGCGGCGTGCTCAGAGGCCTTCGGTTGGACACTCGACGACATGGAGTGGCTGACGTTGAACGCGATGAAGAGTGCGTTCTACCCGTTCGATCAGCGCCTCGAGATCATCAATGACGTCATTAAGCCCGGGTACGCCGCGCTGCGCGGCGCGTGAGGTTTGACCGAACTACCTGACAGTGACCGCGACGGGTGGCGACGCGCGACCCGCGCCAACGCCGTTGACGGCGCGCACGCGAAGGTGAACCTTCGACTTTGACTTGAGGTGCGACACGACGAAGGTCGTCGCACCGCGTGAACCCACGTGCCACGCGCCGCCGTTGACGGAGTACTCATACTCCGTGATCGGGTTCCCCCCGCTCGTCCCCGGGTGGACCGTGACGCTGACTTTGCCCTTGGCGCGTGAGACCGCGTGGGCCGACGGCGCGCCGGGCGCACGGGCCGTCGACGAGGAGGCGTCGACGATCATGCCTTGTTCAGATCCCGCGGCGTCCTCGTACTGGCCGCCCGCCGCGCACGCGCCGTCGGGAGTGCACGACACGGTCTCCAACGAGCCGTTCCCCTTGACGTTGAGGTTTTGGCTTCCGAGTGGCACAACGGTGCTGGTCCAGGTGCCACCCGATTCGGTGGAGATGAAACCCTGGATGTTGCCGAAGAGGTCCTGGTACAGCCCGACGGCGCGACAGTCACCGACGCTGACGCAGGACACCGACAGGGCCCCCGAGTTGTTCAACAGGTTCAGGTTGAACATTCCCGGCATCACCACGGCGTCGCCCCAGACGCCGTTGCTCTCGGTGGCCACCATGGCCTGGACCGTCCTCGCGTCCAGCGCGTATTCGCCAAGGGCCTCGCACGATCCGTCACCCGCGCACGCGATCGAGGTGATCGTGGCCAGTCCGCCACTGTTCAGGGTGTCGCTCCCGGGCAGCTCTTGGGCGTTGCCCCAGACTCCCGCGACCTCGTCGGCGACGAAGGCGTCATAGACCCCTGTCGATGGCGAGTAGAGGCCCCCAACCGCGCAGTGACCAACCGAGCTGCAGGCGATCTGCGACGAGGTCGCGACACCGCCCGCGTTGAGCGCGATCAGCCCCGGCAGAGGCTGAGCAGTCCCCCAGACCCCGGCAACCTGACTGTCGACGAACACCTGGTCATTCGTCGCGGCGTCCGCGTAGTAACCGGTCAACACGCACGATCCCGCGGCGGGACAGGCCATCGACGCGACGGTTCCGAGCTGACCGGGGTCCAACACCGCCATGCCCGGCACCTCCATTGCGCCGGCCCAGGTCCCATTGGTCTCAGTCGCCACCCACGGCTCTTGGTTCGTGCCCGACTCGACGAAGTAGAGGCCCCCCGCGACGCACTGGCCGGGCGACGTGCACACGAGCGACACCAGACGCATCCCGTCCGGCGCCGGAATGGACGAGTCGCGCGGCATCTCGAAGGCCGACCCCCACACGCCAGCACGTTCTTGGGCGATGAAGGCCTGCTTCACCTGATTGGCGTCGGTGTAGCGGCCGCCGGCCTCACATTCGCCGGCTGCGGTGCACGAGATGACGACGTTGTCACGAACCGCTCCGCCCGCGTTGAGATCCGCCAGACCGGGAATCGGCATCGCCGCGCCCCAGACGCCGTTGGTCTCGTTCGTCACGAAGCCCTGCACGTGTGCGGATCCGTCGATGTACGTGCCCACCGCCGCGCAACTTCCGTTGGAGGAGCACGAGATGTCATCGATGTTGGCAGTGCCATCGACGTTGAGCGCCGCGAGGCCGGCCACCTGGTGGGCACTCGTGAAGGCCGGATCGGCCACGGCGACGCCGCTGCCCGCGACCAGCACCAGTGCGCTGGTGACCGCCGCGAAGGCGGCGGCGAGGCGACCGGGGGTTCGCCGCAGCCTCATGAGTGAGGTCTACTACCTACGCCGACAACCGCAACTGCGCCATCTCGCACCTGGGACGACGCCGTGGCGAATCGGCCGCGACCGCGTACCCGTGGTTACTTGACCTTGACCGTGACCGATCGAGACGGTCCGCTCGGACCAACGGCGTTGACCGCGCGAACTCGAACGTGGACCTTCGACTTGGACTTGAGATGTGAGACGACGAATCTCGTTCCGCCGCTCGACCCCTTGCGCCAGGGGCCGCCGTTCAACGAGTACTGATAGGCCGTGACCGGGTCACCACCGTTGGACCCTGGGTGCACAGTGACGGTGATCTTGCCCTTGGCGTGCGAAGCCGCGCTGACGCCGGGCGCGGCTGGCGCCGTCGCGGGCGCCGTGGAGGCATCCAGGATCATTCCCTGCAGCGAGCCCGCGCTGTCCTTGTACTGGCCCGCCGCGCTGCACGCCCCGTCGCTGGTGCACGACACGACGGTCAACTCGGCGTCACCCTCTGTGTTGAGCGCCGCGCTGCCCGGTGCCTCCACCGAACCAGCCCACACTCCGCCGGACTCGGTGGCTACGAACGCCTGGTAGTTGTTGGACCCGTCGAGGTAGTAACCCACGGCGCGACAGTCGCCGGCCGAGACGCACGACACGTCGTAGGCCTCGGCGGCCCCGTCGACGTTCAAAGCGGCTGTGCCGGGCATCTCCGCGGCCGGCCCCCAGACTCCGCCAGACTCACTCGCCACCATCGCGTGGTAGTTCTGCGAGCTGTCCTCGTACACGCCCACCGCTTCACACGAGCCGTCACTGGGACAAGCAATCGAGTCAACAATGGCGCTCTGCCCGGTGTTCAGCGTGACCGAACCGGGCACCTCGATAGCGTTGCCCCACACCCCGCCGGTCTCGTCGGCGACGAAGGCCTCGCCGGCACCACCCGCCAGGGTGTAACCGCCGCCGATGGCGCAACGACCGACCGAACTGCACACGAGCTGATTGGCCGACGCGAAGCCGCCGGTATTGATGGACACCAGGCCGGGCACCGGAACCGCCGTGCCCCAGGTGCCCGACGTCTCACTGTCGACGTAGGCCTGAAAATGGTTGGATGAGTCGGTGTAGATGCCCGTCGCGGCACAGGACCCCACGGCGGGACACGCGATTGACACGACCGTGCCCAGGATTCCCTGGTTGAGCGTCGCCGTGCCCGGAAGTTCGATGGCGTTGGCCCACGTCCCACCGGTCTGGGTCGCCACCCACGACTGAGTGGCCGTTCCGGCGCCGTCGAGATAGAAGCCGCCCGCGACGCAGTTGCCGGGCGACGCGCACGAGATCGACGACGACGTCGCGGCGAGTGATGCCGGCAGTGAGGGATCGCGCGGCAGAGTCACGGCCGAGCCCCACGAACCGCCGTGCTCCGTGACGAGGAAGACCTGACGCACGGAATTGGCGTCGAGGTAGTCACCGCTCGCCGAGCACTCTCCGGTCGCCGTACACGAGATTGACATCACGTCATCGACGTTGCCGTGGGCGTTGAGGGCGATCAATCCCGGAATCGGCTCGGCCGTGCCCCAGACGTCGCCCGTCTCGGTGACGACGAAGCCCTGGCTCAGTCGGCTGCCGTCGGTATAGGTGCCAATGGCTCCGCAGTTGCCGTTCGAGGAGCACGAGATGCCGTCGACGAGCGCGGTGCCGTCCACGTTGAGCGCGGCGAGACCGTTCACGGGGTGCGCATCTGCGAATGACGGGTCGGCGCCGGCGAGGCCGTTGCCGGTCACGAGAAAGACCGCAATCGCCGCGACGGCGAGTTTGGCCAAGGGGTGGTGCCGGAAGGACAGTCGTGTCATGTGCGCTGTTTACTACGAAGTGCCTTGTCGCCGCCCTTAACGTCGTTAACGTTTTTCGCGCCTGGAATTGCGCACTACCTGGTCCGGGGTGAATACGTGGCTCTAGAGAGCGGTCAACTCCTCCACGCTGCGCCGAACCGCGTCGAGAACTTTCAACGCCTCGGATCGCGCGTCGGCGAGCGATGACGTCGGCGGCTGGACCACCTCCAGGTAGGCCTTCAGTTTGGGTTCGGTGCCGGAAGGTCGCACGACGACCCTCCCAACCTCACCCATCTGCCACCGCACGCCCTCCGTTGGGGGCAGGCCCCGCCACCCTTCGCTGAGATCAGCCGCGTCGGTGACCGCGAGTCCCCCGAGTGCCGCGGGCGGTGTCGAGCGCAGTCGCGCCACCACCTCGGCAATGGCGGCGAGGCCCTCAGCCCCCTCGGCGCGAACCGACACCTGAGTTCCGGCGTGGACGCCGAAGCGTGTCTCGATCTCGTCGAGCCGGTCAACCAGGGTCTGACCCTCGAGCGCGAGGCCGTGGGCGAGGCGCGCCAGGCACAGCGCGGCCGACAGACCGTCCTTGTCGGCGACCATCGGGTCGACCGCGAACCCCAGGGCCTCTTCGTAGCCGAAGCGCAGCACGCCGTCGCCGGCCGCGCGCGAGATCCATTTGAAGCCAGTCAACGTCGTGACGTAACGAATCCCAGCGTCAGCGGCCACTGCTTCGAGCAGGCCGGACGACACGATGGTCGTCGCCACGACGTCGCCGGGGCTAGCCCCGGGTAGCAGTGCGGAGGCGAGAAGCCAGCCGATCTCGTCTCCGCGCAGTGGGCGCCACGACCCCTTGTCGCGTACCGCAACCCCCAGGCGGTCGGCATCGGGGTCATTAGCGATAATGAGGTCTGCGCCCACGGCGTCGGCGCTGCGCATGGCCTCATCCAGCGCGCCCGGTTCTTCGGGGTTCGGGAAAGGAAGCGTCGGGAACGAGGGATCCGGCGCGAACTGGCTGGCTACCACGTGCACGTTGTCGAAGCCGGCGGCGGCGAAGAGTTCGGTCATCGGCGCGCCACCCACGCCGTGCAGAGCCGTGTAGGCAATGGCCAGATCACTGTCAACGCCGAAGCGCTCGACCATGTGGTCGCGGTACGTGGCCAGGAGACTCGCTTCGACGACGTGGTGGCCCGCACCACCGCGCTTGCCCAGCGTGGGAGTTCCCGCCTCGGCGGCGTGACGTTCGACGATCTCGTCGTTGGGCGGGATGATCTGTGCGCCGTCGCCGGCGTAGAGCTTGTAGCCGTTGTCCCGCGGCGGATTGTGGCTCGCCGTGATCATGATGCCGGCCGCCGCGCCGAGCGCCTTGACGCAGTACGGGACGAAGGGCGTCGGTGCGGGTCGGGGCATCTCCCAGACGACCACGCCCGCGCCCAGCAGGACCGCGACGACCTCGTCGTTGAACCTCTCGGATCCATTGCGCGCGTCGCGCCCGACCACGACGCCGCGCGTCGGGTCGGCTCCCGTCTCGGCGAGCCAGGCAATGACCCCCTGAGTGGCGCGGCGCACGGTCAGGCGGTTCATCCCGGCTGGACCAGCCATCACCGGACCGCGCAGACCCGCCGTTCCGAAGTTGAGCGGCGCGTCAAAGCGCCGTGAGAGCTCAACCTCGTTCCCGGCATCGAGCAGGTTGCCCAGCTCGGCACGGTCGGCGTCGTCCGGGTCGGCGGCGACCCAAGCCGCGACGCGGACCCGCAGGTCCTCTCTCACAGCGCCGGCAGAATGCTCGCCAGCAGCGCGCCCAGACCGGCCGCCGACGACTGTCCGGTGGCGAGCACCTCTTCGTGGTCCAGTGGAGCCGTCGTGACGCCAGCCGCGTAGTTCGAGACCAGCGACAGGCCCACGACCTCCGCGCCGAGATGGCGCACGGCGATCGCCTCCAGGACCGTCGACATTCCCACGAGTGTCGCGCCCACCGTACTCAGCATCGTGATCTCTGCGGGCGTCTCGTAATGGGGTCCGCGCAGCCCGGCGTAGACGCCCTCGCTCAGCGAGGGCTCGACGTCGCGCACCACCGCCCGCGCCCGGACGCTGTAGAGGTCGGTGAGATCAACGAAGCGTGCGCCGAAACCGACTGGCGGCGCCGGGCCTTCGAGCGGCGACGTGCCGGTCAGGTTGATGTGGTCGCGAATGAGTACCACCGTGCCCGGCGCGATGGTCGGCTCAATTCCGCCCGCGGCGTTAGTGAGGACCACGCAACGCGCGCCGGCGGCCACCACGGTGCGTACGGGGTGCACCACGGCAGCGACATCGTTGCCTTCGTACAGGTGGACCCGCCCGGTGACCAGGGCCACGTGGCGTCCCGCGACGTTGATGGAGAGGATGCGCCCGCTGTGGCCGGGCACCGTCGGCGCGATAAAGCCCGGGAGAGATGTCGTCGCCACGTCGCTCGTGGGTGGGCCAAGGGCGCCCGCCCCCTCTCGCCAGCCCGACCCGAGGACGACCGCGAGGTCGTAGGCGTCGACGCCGCTCTGTTCGCGCAGTGCATCGGCGGCCTGGCGTGCGAGTTCGAACGCGTCGCTCGTCATTGGCCGATCGTGTGCCAGACCGTGGAGGTCTCGACGAAGGCTCGCAGGCGACGCAGCGACTCGTCGCCGCCCGCCCTCGGTTTCAGCACGCGCTTGATCGACCCTGCGGCGGTCGCGGCCAGCGCGTCGGGGTCCGGCGCACCCGCGAGGTCCACGCCGTCGACGTCCTCGTGCGCGGCCAGCACCGGGGCGAGTTCTTCGGTGAGCCCGGTGATCAGGTTCAGCACTCCCCCCGGCAGGTCCGAGGTCGCGCTCATCTCACCCAGGAGCAGCGCGGGCGTCGGCCGTCGAGTACTGAGCACCGCCACTACGGCGTTGCCGGTGCACAGCGGTGCGAAGACGGCGTCGACGAAACCTTCCAACGAGGACTCTTGCGGCGCGATCACGCCCACGACGCCGGACGGCACCGGCAGTGAGAAGTTGAAGAACGGCCCGGCCACCGGGTTGGCGCCGCCCTGGACCTGGGTGATCTTGTCGGTCCACCCGGCGTACCAGACAATGCGGTCAATGGACCGACTGACGCTGGCCGCCGCGTCGGCGTCGTCGACGCCCTCGGCCTGGCCCACGTGCTCGGCGAGTTCGCTGCGGCGCGACTCGGCCATCTCGGCCAAGCGGTAGAGCACCTGACCGCGGTTGTACGCGCTGAGCGCCCACCACTTGGGCTGGGCGGCGCGCGCGGCCACGACCGCGTCGCGCACGTCCTTGCGCGAGCCCTGGGCGACGTTGGCCCAGAAGTCACCCGCGGCGCTGCTCACCTCGTAACTGCGCCCCGATTCCGATCGCGGGAACGACCCGTTGACGAGGAGTTTGTAGGTCTTGCGGACGTCGAGGCGATCAGACATTGAGGTAGGCCTCCAACCCGTGACGGCCGCCCTCGCGGCCGAAGCCGGATTCGCGCACGCCGCCGAAGGGGCTGGTGGGATCGAAGCGGTTGTAGGTGTTGGCCCAGATGACCCCGGCGCGCAAGCGCTCGGCGACCCACAGCGTCCGGCTCCCCTTCTCGCTCCACACCCCGCAGGCCAGCCCGTACTTCGTGTTGTTGGCCTTGGCCACGGCCTCTTCCGGAGTCCGGAAGGTGAGGACCGACAGCACCGGCCCGAAGATCTCCTCGCGTGCGATGCGGTGCGACTGGGCAACGTCGGCGAAGACCGTCGGGGCGAACCAGTAGCCGCGATCGGGCAGCACACACGAACTCGTGTAACGCGTGGCGCCTTCGGCCTCGCCCACCACCGTCATCTCGGTGATCCGCTCCAGCTGGGCGGCCGAGTTGATCGCGCCCACGTCGGTGTTCTTGTCGAGCGGGTCGCCGACGCGCAGCTGCTCAACGCGTCGAATCAGACGGCGCAGCACCTCATCGGCGATTGACTCTTGGACCAGCAATCGCGACCCGGCGCAGCACACGTGGCCCTGGTTGAAGAAGATTCCGTCGATGATCCCTTCGATCATCTCGTCGATCGGCGCGTCCTCGAAGACGATGTTGGCGCCCTTGCCGCCCAGCTCCAGCGTCAGTCGCTGGCCACCCTGGGCCACGCGAGTCTGAATCATCCGGCCCACCTCAGTCGAGCCGGTGAAGGCGATCTTGTCTACGGCGCTCTCGACCAGGTCGGACCCGGTCGCGCCATCTCCGGTCACGATGTTGACGACCCCCGGGGGCAGTTCGGCCTGCTGGAGGATCTCGGCCAGGACCAGTGAGGTGAGCGGCGTCGTCTCGGCCGGCTTGAGGACACAAGTGTTGCCAGCGGCCAACGCCGGGGCGAGCTTCCAGGCGGCCATGAGTAACGGGAAATTCCACGGGATGATCTGGCCGGCCACGCCGAGCGGTCGTGGGTCCGACCCGAAGCCGGCGTGCTCGAGTTTGTCGGCCCATCCGGCGTAGTAGAAGAAGTGGGCGGCGGCTAGCGGAATGTCGATGTCGCGCGACTCGCGGATGGGCTTCCCGTTGTCCAGGCTCTCGACCACGGCGAGCTCGCGCGATCGTTCCTGAATCAATCGGGCCACGCGAAAGAGGTACTTCGCGCGTTCGGTGCCGCTGGTTTTCGACCACACGTCGTCGTAGGCGCGCCGCGCGGACGCCACCGCGCTCGTGACGTCCACCGAGCTGGCCTGGGCAACGGTCGCCAGTGGCGTGGCCGTCGCCGGGTTGAGCGTCTCGAACTGATCGTGATCCGCGGGGTCGGTGAACTCGCCGTCCAGGAAGAGGCCGTAGCTCGGACGCAATCGCGCGATCGACGCCGACTCCGGTGCCGCGTCGTATTCCAGGGACCCCAGTCGGGAGGTCTCGAGTTCGCCGGCCACGTCAGTCCCCGCTGAACTCGTCGGCGCGCACGTAGGCGCCGCGACGCTGCTTGGTGCGCTGCATCAGGAGATCGTTGAGAAGCGAGGACGCGCCGAACCGGAAGTACTCCGGTGCGAGCCAGCGCGACCCGACCGACTCGTTGACCAGGACCAGATACCGGATGGCGTCTTTGGAAGTGCGAATGCCGCCGGCCACCTTCACCCCGACCTGGCGTCCCGTCGACTCGGCGAAGTCACGCACCGCTTCGAGCATCACCAGCGCCGTCGGGAGCGTCGACGACACCGCCGCCTTCCCGGTCGACGTCTTGATGAAGTCCGCGCCGCCGAGCATGGCCAGCCAACTCGCGCGGCGCACGTTGTCGTAGGTGACCAGCTCGCCCGTCTCTAGAATTACCTTGAGGTGGGCGGATCCACACGCCGCCTTCACCGCGACCACTTCGTCGAAGACCTGACCGAGACGTCCAGAGAGGAACGCTCCTCGATCTATTACCATGTCGATCTCGTCCGCGCCAGCGCCCACGGCGTCACTCACGTCGAGCAGCTTGACCCCCAGCGACGCGCGACCTGATGGAAAGGCAGTCGCCACCGACGCAACCGCGACGCGTGAGGCACCCAACACCGAGCGGGCGTGGGCGACGAGGTCGGGGTAGACGCACACCGCCGCGACCGACGGCGCCGTCGGATCGGCGGCGTCCGGCCACATTGCCTTCGTGCACAGCGAGGTCACCCGACCGGGCGTGTCGGCTCCTTCGAGCGTCGTCAGGTCGACCATCGAGATGGCGAGGTCCAGGGCCGCCAGTTTGGTCGCCCGCTTGATCGAGCGCGTGGCCAACTTCGCAGCGCGGGCCTCGGCCCCCACCGCGTCAACCCCCGAGAGGCTCGCCAGCAGAGCGCGCAGCTGGGCCTCGGACTCAACGATGGGCTGCGCCCCAATCGCGGGGATGCGCACGCCATAGTCGGCCGGAGTGACGGGGCGAAGCGGGGCGATACTCACGTTGGCCACGCTACCAACGACGATCGAATCGCCTCCCGGTTACGGGTGATAAGTCGGCAGTTCGTTGGCCTCGCGCCGCTGCGTCAACGAGGGCGCGCCGGCGTCCTTCTCGCTGACGATCGGCTCGCCCGTCAGAGGCCACACGACACCGATCTCTTTGTCGAAGGGACTGATCTCGAGTTCGAAGGGCGCGTTGTACGGCGATGACAACAAGTAGGCCAGGGTCGCGTCCTCGCTGGTCACGCAGAATCCGTGGGCGACGCCGGCGGGCAGCACGACGGACCGGCCGAGATCGCCCGAGAGGGACACGACGTCGACCGCCCCGAAGGTTGGCGATCCCACGCGCACGTCGACAATCACGTCCTCGAGCGTCCCCGCGACGCAGGTCACGACCTTGGCTTGGCCCTCCGGCGCGAGCGAGTAGTGCAGTCCACGGACCACGTCGCGCACCGATCGCGACAGGTTGGCCTGACTGGTCGCGAAGTCGTAGCCCGTCTCGTGGAGCTCAGACCACTTGAACCACTCGCGAAAGAAGCCGCGGTCGTCGGCCCACACTGGCGAATCCAAAATGACGAGTCCCGCCACCGCCCCACCGCTGAGAGTCACGCGACCTGGTCCTTCAGCGGTCGCCACCACTCTTCATGATCCCGGTACCAGCGCACGGTGTCCGCGAGGCCCTCGTCGAAGTCCACGCGCGGCGCGTAGCCGAGCTCGTTCTTGATTTTGGTCCAGTCGACCGAGTACCGGCGGTCGTGACCAAGGCGGTCGGCCACCGACTCGACCATCGACGCGTCGGCGCCGCACAGCTCGAGCAGTCGGTCGGTTATCGCTTGGTTGGTCAGTTCGGTCCCGCCGCCGATGTTGTAAACCTCGCCAGCCCGTCCGGCTTCCAGCACGGCCAGCACCCCGCGGCAGTGATCATCCACGTGCAGCCAGTCGCGCACGTTCAGACCGTCGCCGTAGAGCGGGGCGCGTAGTCCGTCGAGCAGGTTGGTGACGAAGAGGGGAATCATTTTCTCGGGGAACTGGCGCGGGCCGTAGTTGTTCGAACAGCGCGTCACCCGCACGTCGAGGCCGTAGGTGCGGTTATACGCCAGGGCCGCCAGATCCGAGCCAGCCTTGGAGGATGCGTAGGGCGAGTTCGGCTCCAGGACATGGTTCTCGCGCCACGAGCCCTCCTCGATCGATCCGTAGACCTCGTCGGTCGAGACGTGCACGAAGCGCCGGACGTCGCCACGGCGAGCGCTCTCGAGCAGTTGGTGGGTGCCGAGCACGTTCGTCGTGAAGAACGGCTGCGCGCCGGCAATGGAGCGGTCGACGTGGCTCTCGGCGGCGAAGTGGATGACCGCGTCGGCCCCGCGCAGCGCGCGGTCGGCGGCCTCGGCGTCGACGATCGATCCGTGTAGAAACGACGCGCGCCGGTCGCGCAGAACCTGGTCCATGTTTTCGCGTCGACCCGAGTACGTAAGTGCGTCGAACAGCACGATGTCGTCGTAGCCGAGGTCTTCGGCGCGCTCGAGAAACAGCTCGGAGAATCTGGAGCCGATGAACCCCGCGGCCCCGGTGATCACTGCGCGCATGCCAACCTCGGCCACTAGAGAGGGTAAAGCGTCCTCTATACACTACTGGGGTGAAGGGAATCGTTTTGGCTGGCGGTAATGGCACGCGCCTGCATCCGATTACCCACGCGATCTCCAAACAGTTGTTGCCGATCTACGACAAGCCGATGATCTACTACCCGCTGAGCACGCTGATGCTGACCGGACTGCGCGAGATCCTGCTCATCACGACGCCCCACGACCAGGACGCCTTCCGACGACTGCTCGGCGACGGGTCGCACCTGGGCATCAGTATCTCGTACGTCACGCAGGAAAGTCCCAACGGACTGGCTGAGGCGTTGATTCTGGGTGAGCGATTCCTCGACGGTGACAAGTGTGCGCTCATCCTCGGTGACAACCTCTTCTACGGGCCGGGACTGGGCACGCACCTGCGCGAGAACGTGGACGTCGAGGGCGCGCTCATCTTCGCCTATCAGGTGCGCGACCCCACCCGCTACGGCGTCGTCGAGTTCGGCGACGACGGACGCGTGATCTCGATCGAGGAGAAGCCCTCGAACCCCAAGAGCGACTACGTCGTGCCCGGTATCTACTTTTATGACGAGAAGGCCGTCAAGCTCGCGCACGAACTAACGCCGAGTGCGCGCGGCGAGTTGGAAATCACCGCGCTCAACCTGGCCTACCTGGAGCGAGGCGAACTACGGGTGCAGGCGCTGTCGCGCGCGACGACCTGGCTCGACACCGGGACCCACGAATCGCTGTACGAAGCGGGCGGACTCATCCGCACGCTCCAGCACCGCAGCGGAATGCGCATCGGCGACGTCGAGCAGATCGCGCGCGACCAGGGTTGGGTGTAGGCGGACGCCTTAGGAAACCGGGAACCCGAGGACCGCTACCGCCTCGGCGAACGCCACGCGCTTGTGCGCCGCGATGATCCCATGATTTTTTTCGGCCATGGCGGCCGCCACCTCGAGGGCCTTGGAAACTACCTCGTCCTCGGGCCCGATCTCCTCGACGATCCCGTACGAATGCGCCTCGCTGGCACCGAAGCGGTGCCCGGTGAGCATCGCGTGAATCACGGTCTCACGCGGCAGTCGGGCGAAGAGGATTGCGGCCAGTTTCTCGTCGAGCGCCATGCCAATGTCGACCTCATTCATGCACCAGTAGCCACGGTCCTCACGCATCACGCGGTAGTCCATGCCGCAGGCCAAAAGCGCTCCGGCCGCGAAGGTGTGGCCGTTGAGGGCCGCCACCGTGTAGGCGGGGAACAGAAAGAGCCGCGCCACCGTGCGGTGCAGTTCGGTGAGCGTGGCGCCCATCTGGGCGGGGTCCTCCATGAATCGCGGCAGGTCGAGGCCGTTGGAAAAGAACTTCCCCGCGCCCGTCACGACCAGGGCGCGTGGGCCTGGCTCGGCCTCGACTTCGTCCAGTCGTTCGTGGAGAAGGGCCAGAGAATCCAGGTTGACGCGGTTCTCGCCCTCGTCCCAGCGCACGAGCGCAACTGGTCCCTCCCAGGTGAGCGTCATCGGCACGCGCCCACACTACGAGACGCGACTAGTAAATCCCGGGCCTCACCGCCAGCGACAGATCGAGGTACGCAGGGTCGACCGGGATGACGCGGAAACTCGCTTGGTAGCCCTGCCCGACGACGTCGCCGGTGTAGACGTAGACCGGCAGGAGGAGCGTCGAACCATCCGACATCGCGTACGCGCCATACTCGTCAGATTCGACCGTGAGGTTGACAACCACGGGAGGCATCGTCGTGGTCGTGGTGTCGTCGGTGCTGGGCGGGGTCGTGTCAGACGGCGCCGAGCCAGGAGACGAAGAGCCATTGACGACGGTGGGGGGCGTGACGGGCGTGGCTGAACCGGTAGAACTTGACCCCGTTGACAGCACACCCCCGCTCGCCGCCGTCCACCCGGCGACGTCGGAGGCCACGAAGAGTTGGTCCTTGATCTGGTCGACGCCGGCCGCCGGAGAAATCAGGGGGTACTCACCAAGGGGTGTCAACGTGAAGCTCACGCCGTTGGCTGACACGAGCGAGCCGTCCACGGCGAAGACGAAGTCGTAGGAGAGGTTCGTGACCCGACCACCGACCAGGATAGGAACGTTGACCTCGACCGGCGCAGAGGCGTCAGTTCCTTGCACCGTCGCCGTCGGTGTTCCGAGGTCAAAGGTGCCCAATTGGCTCGCGTCGCTCAGCGCCGTCGCGTTGAACGCGTCAGTTGTCTCAGCCGACGACGATGTCACTATGCCGGACTGATCGGTCAGGCTGATGCCCCACGAGGCGAACCCGCCGCCGGTGATGATGTATCCCGCGTACTTGGGACCAGTTGAGGAGAAGGACTGACCGTTATCCGCCGAAGCGGGAGTCCCGACGTTGACGCCCAGGGTCGTTGCGGCGCTCGAAAGCGTCGCAACCGGATCGCTGGGCGCGGACATCGTGTAGACGATGGCCGAGCCGGCCGCGGAGGAAAAGTTACTGGCGCCGGTGAATTCGTAGTTCCGCTGGAGGATCATCATTGGCTCCGCTGCGTACTTGGTCGCAGCATCGGAGCCAGTCTGGTGACCGGCAGCCGCAGCGAAGGAAAGAACTGGAAGAGCGACACCTGACGTGGAGAGCGCGGCGATTCCCGCGCCGGTGACGGCGCCCGTCAGCGCCACCGCCGCCGCGACCTTGAGGCGGAAACTACGCCACGTGGCGTCTCGACGTGAAATGGGTGTCGCCACGACGCGCGCCACCATCGCACCGAACCTCGGGTGCTCGTAGCCCGCCACCGCGGGATCACTGGCTTTCAGTCGTTCGTCGATAGACCTCATGAATTCCTCCTCCATAGGGTCTCTGTCCGGCGGAGGCGGAACTTTCATTCGACGGCCACGTCAGTGAAGTAGCGACGGAAACGCGCCTCGGCGCGCGACAGCCGCACGGCCGCGGCGTTCGTCGTGAGGTGGAAGACCGCGGCGATCTCGGCCGCGCTGCGACCGTCCCAGGCGTGCAGCAGCAGGATCTCTCGGTCGTCGTCGCTGAGCGCGGCCAGCGCCTGGCGTACCCCCTCGTCAGCGACCACGGACTCCTCCGCGGGCGCGGTCGAAACGACGGGGCGGACTCGGTCCTGGGCGGCCAGCATCCGGCGATGCTTTCGCTGCGCGTTGCGCAGCACGTTGCGTGCAACACCGATCAGCCACGGAATCGTTGCGTCGGACGGAATGTCGTCAAAGCGTCGCCAGGCCACGATCAGCACATCTTCGACCAGGTCGTCGAGGTCGGCCACGTCCAACGGGTAGAGACGACGGCGCAGGTACGCGCCGATAACCGGCGTGGCCTCGACGGCCATCGCCCGGAAGCGGCTCTCTCTCCCCGGTGCCACGTCTGAACCTGTCCGGTGTGCGTTGGTACTTACACCTCGGAGTCAATCACCGCCAGCGCGGCGCTCGCGCCGGGGCGAGGGGTAGTTTGGAACCGTGAGTGACTTACCGGAGAATCCGCCGGACGTCTCGTCCGAGCATCGCGTGTCCGAGCACTGGGTCTGGGTCGGCGACCACCGACCGCCCTGGCCACGGGTGCTGGTCGAGCAGATGGGCACGGGGTGGGCCCCTGACGCCCCCGACGGCGCAGTGCACCCGATGGCGACCGACGCCGACGCTCGCCGCCGACACCTCGCCGACCTGTTCGTGGACCGCACCCTGGTGATCCCAACCGGGGCCCCCAAGGTGCGCGCCAACGACACCGACTACCGCTTCCGTCCCCACTCGGACTTCTACTACCTCACCGGCTGCGAGGAGCCCGACTGCGTATTGGTGATTGCCCCGGGTTCCTCGGGACCACACTCCACGCTCTACGTCGCCCCACGACGCGACCAGTCGACCACCGAGTTTTTTTCCGACGCGCGCTATGGCGAACTCTGGGTCGGCCCCAGCCGGGGAGTGATCGAGGCGGCGATCTTCTACGGCATCGAGACGGCCCCCCTGGACTACCTCGAAAAGGACCTCGGGTCGGCGGTCGCAGGCGAGATCTTCGTGCGCCGCGGCGTGGACGCGCGCGTCGACGCACTCGTCGCACCCGACGAGAACGACCGGCCGCTCGCCGAGACACTGTCCGAGATGCGACTGATCAAGGACGACTTCGAGATCGCCCAGCTCCAGGCCGCCGTCGACCACACCGTGCGCGGCTTCGAGGACGTCGTGCGGGCCCTTCCGGCAGCCGAGGGTCGCGGCGAGCGCGTCATCGAGGGAGTCTTCAGCCTGCGCGCGCGCGTCGAGGGCAACGACGTGGGCTACGGCACCATCGCGGCCAGCGGCGCGCACGCGACGATCCTGCACTGGACGGGCAACGACGGGCCGGTCCACAGTGGCGACTTGCTGCTGTTGGACGCCGGAGTCGAGCACCACACGCTCTACACCGCCGACGTCACGCGCACGCTGCCGGTCAACGGCACGTTCTCGGAGGCTCAGCGCCGTGTCTACGAGTTAGTGCTGGCTGCGCAAGAGGCCGGTATCGCCGCGGTGCGACCGGGCGTGTCCTTCCGCGCCCCCAACGATGCGGCCATGACCGTACTGGCCCAAGGCCTCTATGAGATGGGCATCCTCACCGAGGAGCCGGCGCTCGCACTGCGCCACGACCGACAGATGTACCGGCGCTACACGCTGCACGGCGTGAGCCACATGCTGGGCATCGACGTGCACGACTGCGCCCGCGCGCGTAACGACGTCTACTTCGGCGAGCTGAAGGAGGGCTACGTGCTGACGGTCGAGCCGGGCCTGTACTTCCAGCCCAACGACCTCACCGTGCCCGCGCAGTACCGAGGGATCGGCGTGCGCATCGAAGACGACATCCTGGTGACCGCCGACGGCGCGCGCAACCTCTCCGGAGCGCTGCCGCGCGCGGCTAACGACGTCGAGGCGTGGATGGCGGAGTTGTGGTCGGCTGGCCCGACCGAACTGCGCCTCTAGTTACGACGCAACGCGCAGGGGCAGGTTGCGCGGCCCACGAATCATCCCCGGGGCCCAAGTGACGGCGGCCGAATCGGCCAGTTCGAAACGCGGGAAGCGCGCGATGAACTCCTCCAGGGCGACACGCAGTTCGAGGCGCGCCAGGTTCGAGCCCACGCAGCGGTGGATGCCCAACCCGAACGCGAGGTGGCGGTTCTCCATCCGGTCGATGATGAACTTGTCGGCGTCCTTGAAGGCGACCGGGTCCCGGTTTGCCGCCGGGAAGCCCAGCATCAGCCAGTCGTACTCCTTCATGGGACAGCCGAGGTACTCCATGTCGTGCTTGACCAGACGTGCCATCGTCACCGGCGCGTAGAAGCGCAGGAACTCCTCGAGGGCGATGGGCATGAGGTCGGGCTCGGCGACTAGTCGCGCCAGGTCGTCGGGGTTCTGGCCCAGGTGCCACAGCGACGAGCCGATGGCCGACCACGTCGTGTCGATGCCGGCGATCAGCACCAGGATGATCGTCCCGAAGACGTGCTCAATGGCGAGCTTCTCGCCCGCGACCTCGACGTTGAGCAGGTACGAGGTCAGGTCGTCGCGCGGGTTGGCCTGGTGATCCTCTATCTGGCGAACGAGGTACTCCTCGATCGGCATGAACCGTTCGATCCGCTCTTCCTCGGGTAGGTTCACGCCGCCGATGACGATGTGGACGAAGTCGCGGAAGAGATCCTCGTCGGCCTCTGGAAAGCCGAGCATCTGACGGATGACGGCCGTGGGAATGAACTGCGCGTAGCCGCTGCCGCCGTTGACGACCTCGTGGCCGGCCATGTCGTCGAGGAGTTTGCGACACAGGGCTCGCATCTGGGGTTCGAGCGCGTTGATCGGGCCCGGCGCAAAGGCCGGTAGGATGACGCGCCGCGCGATCTGGTGAAACGGCGGGTCCGAGGTGATCGGTGGCGCGACGCCGATGGGTGACGGCAGAGCGTCCTCGCCCGGGCGGCCGTTGCCGATCACGACCGTGCGGCTGGTGAAGTTCTCAGTGTCCTTGGCGACCGCCGTGACGCCGGCGTGGGTAGCCGGGAACCATCCGCCACCGAAGCGCTCGGTGTGAGCGACGGGACAGCGCTCGCGCAGGTCGTCCCAGATCGGGTACGGGTCGGCGACCCACTGGGGATCGGTGTGGTCCCAGTCGGTGGCGAAGTCCGTGACGAGAGGCTGCGTGTCGGTCATCTCACTCCTCGATATCGATGGCGTGTTCGGGGCAGTTCGCCTCGGCCAGTCGGGCCAGCGAGAGCGTGTCGTCATTGAGGGTCCCGTCGCCGACGACCAGACCGTTGCCTAGTTCGTCGTAGGTGAAAAGGTCTGGGGCCAGAGTGAAGCAGCGCCCGTGACCCTGGCACCGCATCGCGTCAATGACGACTCTCACGACCCTCCCCTCCGTGCGACACCGCGACCTTACTACCGGGTAACCGTTGGCGAGTTCCAGCACACGTTCCCCGAAATCACTTCCCATGAAGGATTCGCATTAAGGCTCGATTGACTGCGAACAGTCCTGCTCGGTAAGTGTTCCAATCCAATGATTCCCTCAATATTCGCGACATCCAGGCGACGGTACTGTTTCGGTGACGCAGCGTCTCGACTCTTGCTGGTCATTCCGAGAAGGAGCAAGTATGGAGAGAGACGAAGACCGAGACCCTCTTACTGGTCTTCCACGTGCTGGCGCCCTACAGCGCAAGTTGGACCAGCTCGCATTGCGGGGGGCATCCGGTCAAATCCAGGTCGACAGCTTCACCGTGATCTTGGTCAGTATTCGCGACTTCTCCGAGGTGTATTCCCGACTCGGCCAGGCGACCGGTGACGGGCTGCTGGTCGCGATTGCTGAGCGATTGGTAGGTCGTGCCGGGGCCGAATTTGTGGCCAAAGTTGGTGGAGACCAGTTCGCGCTCTTCCGACAGAGACCAGCGGGTGAAAGCGCTGGACAATGGGCTCGAACCATCCGGCTGCTCCTGCGGGAACCGTTCGACGTCGGTTCAGAGAAGATTGATTTGCGCTTCCAAGTCACCTTCGTCAACGGCCCCAAGGCTGATGGCAGGGATCTCTTGTGGCTGGCAATCAGGGTCGCGCAGGTCGACAAGGAGCGCGAACTCGTCCAAGAGCTTGACACTTCGCGCCAGCTGGCTCAGCAGGCGCAAGCGTTGCTGCTTGAGAACGTTGCCATGAGAGAGAACACCGCCATCTTGGTTCGCAACACTGACGCGATGAAGAAGGACATGGTGGATCTGCGGCGAGAAGCTAATACCGACTACCTGACGGCACTCTTGAATCGCAGAGGACTTGATCGGACACTCTCGAGTGGCCAGCAACTGACCGCACTCGCTTTCGTGGACCTTGACGACTTGAAGGAAATCAACGAGCGGGACGAGCTTTGGGATGACGGGGATGCGGCGATCGTCGGAGTGGCACGAATCCTTAGGGAGTCACTTGATACCGCCCTCATTGTCAGATGGGGTGGCGATGAGTTCTTGGTCGCCGAGTTGGAAGGAACCTCAGACCAGTTGTGCGAACAGTTAACCGATCTTGTGAAGAAGTGCCGAAACGACGTCATCGTGGCGGGTAAACCCGTCACATTCTCCGCAGGAGTGGCTTCATTCGATTCGGACTTCAAGTCGTCGCGCGCAATTGCCCAACAGAGAGTCAAGAGGGCCAAGGACCATAAGGCGACAGTCGATTGTGGTGATTGACTTCGTGCCTGGATCGCGCTGCGGTCATGAGAGGTCAAGCCTCCTCATAACTCGGCGTCGATCTCCTCACGACTGATACCGAGGAAGTACAGGACCGCGTCGAGGTACGGCACCGAGAGCGCGGTGTCGGCGTGCTCACGCACCATGGCCGGGGCGTTGAACGCGACGCCCAGGCCGGCCGCCGCCAACATGTCGATGTCGTTAGCCCCGTCGCCCACTGCCACCGTCTGCTCCAACGGAACACCCACTTCGTCCGCAAAGCGGCGAAGCGCCTGGGCCTTGCCGGCCCGGTCGAGAACGTCGCCGACCAACCGCCCGGTCAGTCGGCCGTCCAGCACCTCCAGGTGGTTGGCCGCAAACAGTGTGACCCCAAGTTCGGCCAGGAGTGGTGCCAAGACCTCGACGAACCCACCCGAGACCACGGCCGGCACGTAGCCGAGACGACTCAGCGTGCGCACCAGCGTTCGCGCCCCAGGCGCCAGGCGCAAGCGAGCGCGCACGTCGTCGAGCACCGACGCGGGAAGTCCTTCCAGCAGGGCCACGCGCTGACGCAGCGACTCGGCGAAGTCGATCTCACCGGCCATTGCGGCGTTGGTGATCTCAGCCACCTCCTTGGCGCAGCCGCACTCGTCGGCCAACAGGTCGATGACCTCATCTTGGAGAAGCGTTGAGTCAGCGTCCATCACCACGAGGTGTTTGGCCCGCCGGTGCAGGCCGGCGCGCTGAACGGCGAGGTCCAGCCCGGTGCTCTGCGCGACCAGGGTCAACTCGTCGCGCAACGCCGCGTGGTCCGAGCCGAGAACGACAAGCTCGTAGCAGTCAACGGGGTAGACGGCCAGGTGGACGATGCGTTCACAGGTCGCGCCGTGGCGTGCGAACGCGGCAAACACGCCGTGCAACTGCGCCGCGCTGATGGCCGGTGCGAGGAGAGTCACCAGGAGTCGGCGGCCGTCACCAATCTGGTCGGCCGCGACCAGCTCCACGCTCGCCGAAAGCCCATCACCCTCAATGTTCTGGAGCGCCAAGGCGTCGCGAATCGCGTCCGCGGTCAGACCGTCGGCCCCGGATACTTCGGCGCACAGGACCAGGTAGCCGCGAATGGTGATCTGCGCCACGTCGCTCAGTACGCCGCGCTCCCCCAGTCGCGCCAGGGCCGCCCAGAGTTCGGCGCCCACGCCCACGCGGTCTCGCCCACTCACGGTGACGAGGTAGGTCGGTCCCGCCATGGGTCGAGCGTAGGCGTCAGGCCGGCGCAGCGCCGTCGGGTTCGCGTTCGGCGCGCACCCGCGCGACGTTCGCGTCGGAGCGCGCGTCGAAACGCCACATGCTCTTCAACCCCGTCGACACCGCGACGACCGACCCGGCGCAGCCCAGCCCGCCAAGGGTGAGAGAAAATCGCAAAGACGTCCACGCCGCCGTCACGCCGGCGCGGAACTGACCAGCCGTGGGCCCGACGGAGTACGAGATGAGCTCAACGCCCGCCATGCGCCCGCGCACTTCCGGCGAGATCGACTCGTTCCACATGGTCGAGCGAAAGATGCCGCTCACCGCGTCGGCGCCTCCGCCGATCGCGAGGCCCACGAAGGCCAGCCACAGCGACGACGCGTACCCGAAGAGCGCGATGCCCAGGCCCCAGCACGCGGCCGCTGCGGCCACCGCGCGCCCGTAGCGGTAGACGCGGTGCGACCACGAGGAGGTGAGCGTGGCCACCAGCGCCCCTACCGGCAGGCCCAGATACAGCACCGACAACGCGTAGGTCTCGTGGTAGCGCGCGGCCACGAAGGGCAGCATGACCACCGGGTACGCCCAGGCCATCGCCAGCAGGTCGATTGCGTAGGTGCCCATGAGGTCGGGGCGAGCCCGCGCGTAGCGCAGTCCCGCACCCAGCGACGCCAAACGAGCGCCCACCGCGCGCGGGTCGGGGTGCAACGTGACGAGCAGCGCCAACGAGGCCGTGAAGGTCACGAGGTTGACCAGGTACGCCGCGGCCGGCCCAATGGCCACCGCGATCAAACCACCGAATGCCGGACCCAGGATCGCGGCACTGGTGTAACGGATCGTGGACAGGGTCGACGCGGCCCGCTGCAGGTCGTGGGGCACCAGGGTCTGATTGAGCGCCGAGATGCTCGGCTGCTGGAGCGAGCCCGCGGCGACGATCGCCGTGTCGGCGAGAAAGATCAACCAGACCTGGGGGTGGTGGGCCAGCGAGTTGAAGAAGAGGATGAGGATCGTCGCCATCGACGCGGCCTCGGTCATCAGGATCAGGCGGCGCCGGTCGATCCGGTCGGCCAGCAACCCTCCGTAAAGTCCGAAGAAAATAATGGGCACCAATTCGACCAGCCCCAGTGTGCCCACCAGAAGGGGCGAGTGGGTGAGGTTGCGCAGTTGGAACGGTACGGTCACGAACGTCGCCTGGCCGCCCAACTGGGTGACGAAGCCCGCGATGTAGAGACGCCGGTACTGCTTGGAGACTCGCAACGGCGTCAGGTCGACGCCCACGAGTCGCGGGCTCACGCGGGCGGCCCCGCGCGCCACCCCTCTTCACGCGTGTAGTGGCGCAGCACCTTGGCTGGCACTCCCCCTAAGACCACGTGGCTCGGGAACTCGCCGCGCACCACCGCCCCCGCGGCCACCACAGTGTGCTCGCCCAATGTCGTGCCCGGCAAGATGACGGCGTTCGCCCCGATCCAACTACCCGAACCAATCGACACCGCGGCCACGCCCGGGGTCTGCCAACCAATGGGCTGGTCGGGGTCCTCATAGGCGTGGTTCTGGTCGGTGATGTAGACGTATGGTCCGGTCTGGATCTCGTCACCTAACTCGATCGACCAGTGACCAATGAGGTGGGAGCCGCGCCCAATGATGCATTTTCTCCCGATGCGCACCACCGGCGTGGTCAACATCTCCTGGCCCGGTCCGATGCCCGCGGTCACGCAGACGTTGGGCCCAATCAGCGTCTCGTCGCCGATGGACAGGTACCGCTCGTTGTAAACAACTCCCTGGGGCGCCATGAGGGCGGCGCCCCGGCCGAAGTAGTAGAAGTCGTGCGCGTAGGCGTCATCGGGCCCTACGGTCGCCACCTCGTTGACGTAGCGGCGCGCCGCGCGCACCCGAGCGCCCAACCAGCGACGAAACGCCAATCGACTTCTCACCCGATGCTCCTATGTCAAGCGGCCTGGAGTGCCGCCAACGGCTCCCCGGCTGCTCGGTGAAGTTCGTCCGTGATGAGACGACGATAGACCTCGTCAGAAAGCCGGCGGCGCAGGGCGCGGATTGCCTCAGTTTTAGAGTTGCCCATCTTCATGCGCTTTTCGACGTAGTCCTTGCCCAGACCGCCGCGCAGTTGGGTGACCGCAATGCGGTGCAGCGCCGCGTTGAGCTGGCGGTTGCCCCCGCGGTTGAGCCGCACGCGCACATCGTTAGCTGACCACACCGGGATCGGCACCGTGCCGTTGAAGCGCGCGAAGCGTGCCGGAGTGCGAAAGCGCCGGACGCCCGCCGTCTCGCCGATGATCTTGGCCGCCGTGAGTGATCCGCATCCACGAAGCGCCAACAGTTGGGGCGCGAGTCCCTTGACCACGGCGTCGATGCGCCGCTCAAGCTCCTTCACGCGCCTCGTCGTGTCGCGCACACGCTCGATGAGTTCGGCCGCGATTTCAGCCACGACTCCCTGGTGAGCGGCGCACAGGGCCGAGAGGCGCGTGAGGACCACGTAACGATCAAGCGAGCCCGGAACGAGCTCTAAGGAAGGGTCGAGCTCGTGCAGGTGCCAGTGCAGGCGGTTCTGGGCCCGTGTGCGCTCTGCGACGAGGTCGTCACGGTGGTCCACCAGGAGTCCCAGCTCGCGCTCGGGGCCGTCCAGGTGGGCCGTGGGCAGTTCCTCCTCGCGCGGGGCGGCCCGGGCGACGCACATCGCGTCGATTGGGTCGGACTTACCGCGCTCGCGCGCTGAAGCGCGCATGCGGGCCATGAGCTTGGGTGGCACGCGCACGATGGACTCGCCAGCGCCGAGAAGATCACGCTCCCGGCGTCGCGACAGGTGCCGGCAGTCCTCTACGGCGAAGCGGTGCTCGCCCAGGCACCCGGCCCAGCGCACCAACTCAAGGTGCCCCGACGTCGTCGAGGCCACTGTTTTCACCCCGTGGCGCCGTCCCTGTTCGTCCACCGCCACCGCGGTGTGGGTGCGCTTGTGCGCATCGATTCCAACGACCATCATGGTCTTGCTCCTCTCACTCGTTGTTGGGAGTCGCAGGGCCGATCGGGGACACGCCTGAGTTGAGGTCACTCGACCGGGCTCCTATCAAGTCACTCCGGTCGGTCCCGCGTGTCCGGCAGGCGGCAAATCCGGTGAAGGCCACACCGAGGTGGGCACTCACGCTATGAGCCAACCTGCCGGACAAGCGTCAGTTTGACACTCAGGGTCACGCTAGCCCTACGCTCACATTGCCCTCAGCCCCTCCGCGCGTGCGACGCGACTCGCCACGCCCGCGTCAGAGGCGTGCGGAACTCGCGCTCTGCCAGACTGATCGGACGCGACAGAAAGTGAGGTGCCGTCAATGGTTGGCGATCTCCAAGACCCCAGTCGGTCCGAGCCAGGGTTTCTACTCGGCGAACGCGAGATGCTCGATGGATGGTTGGAGTTCCATCGCATCACGCTGGTGATGAAGTGTGAGGGCCTCGGTGACACCGAGCGCAAGGCCCGTCCGGTAGCCACCTCCAAGTTGTCTCTCCACGGTTTGGTGCGCCACATGGCCGAGGTGGAGCGAGGGTGGTTCCGCCGCGTGCTTCAGAGTGAGCCCGACACACCGACAATCTGGTCCGACCCGACTGAAGAGGACCCCGAAATGGTCCCACTCGATGACGCTGACTGGGAAACCGACCTCGCCATCTTCAACGACGAGTGCGACGCGAGTCGAGCCGCCGCGGCTACTCGAGGTCTGGACGACACGGGTCAGCACCGAGAGGGACCGTGCTCACTGCGCTGGATCTACACTCACATGATCGAGGAGTACGCGCGCCACAATGGTCACGCCGACCTCATTCGTGAGATGGTCGACGGCTCCGTCGGAATGTAAGTCAAGCTCTGCACCAGCGAACAGGTTTCGAGCGACTCCTTCGACGGCGACGACATGAGCGACGTCGCGGGAAGGACCCGCACTAGGACGCTGGAGGCTCCCACTTGGAGAGAGCCTGAGCGACCTGGCGCGCGATGCCCAGTTCGTTCACCAGGCGAGTAATGATGAGTCCTCCGCCATGCACGGAAAAGACTGTCGAGTCCCCTTGACGCTGCGTTCGAACTGTGGCGTAGAACAAAGGTGAACTCTTGACAGAGAACGATCCGCCCCCGCGACCCGCCACGAACTTGTAGCGAACGCCCATATTATTTCTGAGCGCCTCCATGGCTTGCTCGGCACTGACCTCGCCTTTTACCGCGACCGTGGGCATAGAACCTCCTTGGGACGCAGCTCCATCTGATTGACCGTCAGTGTCTGTCGGCGGCATCCCGTCGCCACCGTAGAACGAGTCCGCGCGATTGGCAAACGAAGGACTCGTTGAACCTGGGTGAGCCTCGTGGAATGGCCCCGGGCTAGCTAGTCCAAGCTGAGCGGCGCGTCGACGTCCAGCTCGACTACCGATCCGACCACGTCGGGCGCCAATGCCGTCGCCAAGTGCTCACGAACGCGTCCGTCGAGCTCAGCCATCAATTGGGGGTTTTCGCGCAGGAATGTCTTGACGTTCTCGCGACCTTGACCGAGCTGCTCACCCTCGTAGGTGAACCACGCGCCGGCCTTCTTCACGAAGCCCAGTTCGACCGCGACGTCGAGCACCGAACCCTCGCGGCTGATCCCCTGGCCGTACATGATGTCGAACTCAGCCTGCTTGAACGGAGCCGCACATTTGTTCTTCACCACCTTGACGCGGGTGCGGTTGCCAACGACCTCGGTGCCGTCTTTGATCGACTCGATCCGCCGAATGTCGAGTCGAACCGATGCGTAGAACTTGAGAGCTCGACCACCCGGGGTCACTTCGGGCGAATTGTGCACGACCACGCCGTCAACCAAGTAGTTGTGCGACCCTTCGACCTCGATGTCGAAGCGACTCTTCGAACCGAACGGGGGCTTGAGCACAATTTCAAGCACAGGCATCGGCATGAGTTCATGTCGCACTGGCTCTATCTCTGGCGTGACCGAGAATAGGCCGCGGAACCGGGGCAGTAATTTGTACTCCATGCTCGGGTGGACGTACGACGCAATGAGTGCTTGAAGTTTTGCTGTCTCGGAGGTTGAGAAGCTGAGCACAGCCTTTCGCACTGCACCTCGCAGCGTCAGCTTTCCGTGTAGGTCCCACGTATCTGCGAGATAGCTTACAAGGCGGTCTCGCGTCAACGGCTCCATCGCTTCGATACAAATTTCCGCTCGTCCGCTGCCGCCTTCGGTGCGCACCTGGAGGCCCTTCGATCGAACGGAGAAGCTCGCGTCGTCCATGTACCACAGCGCCAGCGACAGCGGCGACAGCGATTTCAAGAAATCGTCATCCAGAACCTTCTTGCCGCCGACGTACACCGACTGACGCATTTCGGCTAGCTCGGCCAACGGCTGGAAGTCGTAAACAACCACGCCATCGGCGCGCACGTTCCTTGACGTTCCTAGATTGCTGAACAATGACGCTTTCCAATCGGCGTACTCGGCCTGCTTGGGTCCGTGGGTGTAGCGGAATCGGGCTCGCCGGCCGCTCTTCGTTGCCGAGATGGCACCGTCACCCATCAATGTTCCGCGCAACGCCTGCCACTGGAAAGGGGTTAGATAGTGCGGGACTGCCTGCATCACGTTTTCGCCGACAACGATGTCCTTTGCCTCCTTCCATCCGGTTGGGGTCCGGATGAGGTGGTTAGGCGTCACCGCGAACCGAGCACGACCGCTTTTCTGCGGTCCGGCAACCGAGAAATGTAGAAACTCATCTGTCTTGCCATTGTCGAACCAATTCACGACTTTCTTGGCAACGACCTCGCCTTTTTTGGGATCATAAGAGAGCACTTCGACGGGCATTCGCTGGTTAACGATCTTGCCAATCATCTCGGTCGAACCGTCGGCTAGTACGACCTTGGTTTGGTAGTTGAAGCATCCGTAGATAATTCCTATTTTTTCGCGTAATTGATTGATGAAGACCAAGATGGTGTTGGATTTACTAATCCCGCCCGTTAACTTGCGCAGTGCTTGACTCATGAGCCGTGCTTGAAGTCCCACGTGGGTGTCGCCCATGTCGCCTTCGATCTCCGCGCGCGGGGTGAGCGCTGCCACCGAGTCAATGACGATCACGTCCAGCGCACCCGAGCGAATCAGCATGTCGGTGATCTCGAGCGCCTGCTCACCGGTGTCGGGCTGGCTGATCAGCAGGTCGTCCACGTTCACGCCGATCGCGCGCGCGTACACGGGGTCCATGGCGTGCTCGGCGTCGATGTAGGCGCACACGCCGCCGTTGCGCTGGGCCTCGGCGACCACGTGCATGGCCAGGGTGGACTTCCCTGATGACTCGGGACCGTAGAGCTCGACGATCCGGCCCCGGGGCAGTCCGCCGATGCCTAGAGCCATGTCCAGGGCCAGGGCCCCGGTCGGGATGGACTCGATGTTCATGTGCAGGTTCTCGCCCATGCGCATGATCGACCCTTTGCCGAACTGCTTCTCGATCTGGCCGAGTGCGGCGTCGAGAGCCTTGGCGCGGTCGTCAGTTCCCATCACGTTTCTCCTTGTCTACTGTCCCGGGGCACCTTAGGTACCCCGGGTGACATCGGTCGCTCCACCCGCTTTTACCGTACTACGAACACTTGTTCGTAGTAAGGATGTGGTGGGTTAGGCGTTCGCCGCAGACCGCAGGTGTCGCGATCAAGGATCGCCGACAGGAGGACCAGCCACTGGATCCTGGAACTCAGCTCTCCCGTCTCCTCGCCGTCGAGGCGCCCAACCACGTCGCTCGAATAACCTCGTCGCGACCCGGTGACGAGTGACCACCGCGCCGATTCTCTTACCTCGACCAGAAGGACTACTTCCCCTAGGTGCGCTGAACGGCCTCGGCGATGCGCTTGATTCGCCGTAGTCGGGCATCCCACGCAGTGCCGACATCGGCCAACTGCGCGGCGGCGCGCGCCAACTGCGCGTCATCCACCCGGTAGCGCCTCTCGCGCCCCAGCCTCGTGACGTGAACCAATCCGGCGCGGTCGAGGACGTCGAGGTGCTTGGCCACCGCCTGACGCGTGACGGGCAGCCGCCCACTCAAGGTCGTCGCAGTTCCGCCCCCCTCGACCAGGAGCATGTCGAGCACTCGTCGGCGCGTCGGATCCCCGATCGCCGACCAGAGGTCGTCGTTGACGGCGACGTTCACGACGCCGCAGCCAGGCGCATCACGTACTCGCCGATGCTCGGAACATACGTGTCCCAGCCGTTGCAGTGATCCAGGTAGGCCTCGACCGCGACGGCCTCCTCCCAGCCGATCTCACGGAACCCGTTCTCGGTCATTCGCAGAGTGGTGCCCGCGCCGGACGCGGCGAGCTCGAAGGTGACCAGCAGCGAGTTGGAGGCGGTCGCGACCTCTCCGCTGGGGTGGACCCAGCGGAACGAAAAGAGCTTGGGCGGCACGACGTCGACCACAGTCATCGGCACGACCATGGGGTCACCCGGGGACTTATGCCCAAATACCAATTCACCATTGGCGCCGGGGACGGGTTCGAAGTCGGCGGCAACGCCGCCCCACCACTCGCAGATGTGCGACGGGCTGGTGATGACGTCGAACACGACCTCGGGCGCGGCGTCGATGTGGATCTCTCGCTCAATGCTGGCGTACTCCATGGTGGGCTCCTTATGCAATGTTTGGTTGCACATCACTGTAGCGCGGGTCACGCCAATCTGCAACCGTTGGTTGCATAAACTTTGGAGTCGCCATCACCGGTGGTGGGCCTAGCCCGATCAGGAAAAAGACTCCCGCGCTATTCGGTCAGCGCGCCGTAGACCAGTTGCTGAAGATCGCGACGAAGGGGATACGTCCCCGTGGGCAATAACTGTGTGAAGAAGGCCACCGTCAACTCCTCCAACGGGTCGACCCAGAAGAGCGTCGAGGCCGCGCCACCCCAGAGGTACGTGCCCTTTGAGAGCAGCGACCTGTTCGCGACCGGGTCCGTGACAACGGAGAAGCCGAGCCCGAAGCCCTGGCCCGCGTAGTCGACCTCGGCGTAACTGTCCTCGGCACAGGTCGTGAGATCGGCGCCTCCGGGCAGGTGGTTGACCGTCATCAGTTCGAGCGTGCGACGTGAGAGAACACGAGTGCCTTCCAACTCGCCCCCGCGCACCAGCATCGCCATCAGCCGGTCGTAGTCGCGCGCGGTCGAGACCAGCCCGCCACCGCCGCCCAGAAGTTGCGGCGGGCGCTTCGCTCCGCGCCCCAGCGCGTCGAACACCGTCGCGCCGTCGGCCCCGGGCACGTAAAGGGCAGCCAGGCGCGAGTGCTTGTCCTCCGGGCACCACCACTCGGTGTCGGTGAGACCCAGCGGCTCGATCACCCGCTCGTGCACGACGGCGTCGAGGCTCTTGCCCGTCCAGATTTCGATCAGGTGGCCGAGCACGTCGGTCGACACCGAGTAGTTCCAACGGCTGCCCGGCTCGAACAGCAGCGGGAAGGTGCACCAGTCGTGCACCGCGCGCGCCAGGTCGACGTCGTGCGGCCAGCCGAAGTCGTAGCCATTTGCGCGATAGATGGCGTCCACGTGGTGGTTGCGCTGGAAGCCGTAGGTGAGGCCGCTGGTGTGGCTCAGCAGGTGAAACACCGTCACCGGGCCGTTGGCCGGGCGCGTCTCGGGCTCATCGGGCGTGCCGCCGATGAACACGCGTGGTTCGCGCAGTTCCTCCACCCACTGGCCGACGTCGTCGTTGAGGTCGAAGAAACCTTCTTCATACAGGCTCATCGCGGCGATCGTCGTGAAGGGCTTGGTCATCGAATAGATGCGCCAGATGGTGTCGTCGGAGACGGGTAGTTCTGCCTCGCGGTCGCGGTAACCGCCGCGGCCGACCCACGCGAGATCGCCGCCGCGCGAGACCGTCGCCAACCACCCGGGCAGGCGCCGGTCCGCGACGTAGCGATCGAAATGCCCGGTAATGCGCGCGAGACGGCTTTCGCTCAGCCCCACGGAGGACGGATCGACCTTGACCTCTAACGGCTCCACGCCACACCCTTTGTCCCCACGAAACTATCCGGAGCCTGGGCGCTGGAGCGCGCGGCGCAATACGTCGAGCGCGCTGATCGCCGAATATGCGCGCACTCGCGGCCGGTCCCCGGGCAGTCGCAGCCCGACCGACTCGACCTCGCCGTTGAGCGCGACACCAACGAACACGGTGCCGGCCGGTTGACCGTCCTGCTCCTCGGGCCCGGCGACCCCGGTCACGGAGAGCCCCACGTCGGCGTGCAGCAACGTCGCGACGCCCGACGCCATGGCCTCGGCGGCGGCGGCGTTGACCACCGGGCCCGGCGTCACGCCCAGCAGCTCGAACTTGACCTCGGAGGCGTAGCTCACCACGCCTCCGCGAAACCACCCTGACGCGCCGGACACGTTCACCAGGCGGCTCGCGATGAGCCCGCCGGTGACCGACTCGGCGACGGCCATCGTCAACCCGCGCGCCGACAGCAGCCCGGCCACCACGTCCTCCATGGTCTGGCCGTCGACGCCGAACACGATGTCGCCGAGGCGATCCGCAATCAGCGCACGCACCCGCGACTCCTCCTGCGCCACCAACTCAGCGGCGTGGGCCGCGTCCTGACCTCGCGCGGTGAGACGCACCTTGATCCCTTCGATCCCCGAGGCCAGGAAGGCGATCGTCACTCGCTGGCCGTCCAGCGCCGCGAAGCGCTCGGCGAGCGCGTCGGCCAGGGCCGACTCGCTGGTCCCCCAGGTGCGCAGCACCCGACTGAGGATGACCGTGGTGCTCCCGGAGGCCTCCTCGCGTCCCAGCAGGTCGGCCAGGACCGCGCGCTCGAACATGTCGTGCATCTCGTAGGGAACGCCGGGCAGGGCGTAGACCACCTTCTGTCCCACCGGGCAGATGAGCCCGGGCGCGGTGCCGCGGGTCTGAGTGATGACGGTCGCGCCGCGGGGCACGTCGGCCTGGAGCAGGTTGTTGTCGGTCATGGAACGACCGCGCTGGGTGAACATCGCGGCGATGCGTGCGACAATCTCCTCATCGCGCTCCAGCGGCACGTTCATCACTTCGGCCAGCGCCGCACGAGTGATGTCGTCCTGGGTCGGGCCGAGCCCGCCACAGATAATGAGTGCGTCCGAGCGCGCCAGCGCGGTGCGAAACGCCAGCACCATGCGCTCGTGGTTGTCGCCGACGTGTTGGTGGAAGTGCGAATCGAGGCCGTTGGCGGCGAGTCGCTCGGCCAACCACTGCGAGTTGGTGTCGGCGATCTGGCCTAGAAGGAGCTCGCTGCCCACCGCGACGATCTCAACGCGCACGGCCACCGGTCCGTTGCCCGTCACGCCAGTACTGCCAGCCGGTGTAGAGCGTCATCGCGGCGGCGATCCAAATCGTGGTCACGCCGTAGACGAGGTGGTGGCCGGTGAGCGGCAGCACGCAGAACGCGATCGCCCAGTCCTGGACGAAGGTCTTCCATTTGGCCAAAGGGCTGGCCGGGATCGAGACACCGCGCTTGGCGGCGCGCGAGCGATACACGCTCATCCACACTTCTCGCAGCGTGATGAGGATCGAGGGCGCGAGGAAGACGGTCAGGCCGTGGGGCCGAGAGATGACCAGCGCGTAGAGGCTCCCCAGCACGATGACCTTGTCGGCGAGCGGGTCCAGGAACGCGCCCGACGTCGTCGTGCCGTGGCGGCGCGCGACGATCCCGTCGAAGTAGTCCGACAGCGCGGCCAGGAAGCCCACCAACGTGGTCCACCACGAGATCCGGTGAAAGATGATCATGTAGATGAACACCGGCGCCACCAGCAGCCGGAAGGCGGTCATCAGGTTGGCCGGGGTCAGCAGCGCGCTCTCGCCGTAGGTGCGCTGCTCGGTCACGCCCGTACCGCCTCCAGGTCGGTGCCGTGGCTGGCCACCACGACACACTCCGCCAACTCGCCCACCGCCAGCGACGGGTCCACCCTCACAATGCCATCGATCTCGGGGCACTCGTGCACCGTGCGTCCCGCCCCGGGCTCGTCGACGAGCACGGACTGGCGCGACCCGACCATCGCGTCGCGCCGGCGCGCCGTGATGGCGTCCTGGCGCTCGCTGACCTCGCGCAGCCGCTCGAGCGCCAGCGCCGGGTCCACCCGGTTGACCAGACCGTGCGCGAGCGTCCCCTCTTCCGAGGAGAACGTGAAGAAGCCGGCCCAGTCCAGCTGGGCCTCGTCGAGGAACGCCAGCAGAGCGCGCTGGTCGTCCTCGGTCTCGCCGGGGTACCCGAGGATGAACGACGAGCGAAACGACGCCGCGGGGTTGGCGCTGCGGATCGCGCTAATGCGCTCGAGGAAGCGATCCGCGTCGCCCCAGCGACGCATCGCGCGCAGCAAGGGTCGCGTGACGTGCTGGAGCGAGAGGTCGAAGTAGGGGACGTTCGTGGCCAGGATTGCGTCGATGAGCGCCGACGTGAGGCCCGACGGGTACAGATAGAGCAGTCGAACTCGCTCGACCTCGGCGTCGAGGAGTTTCACCAGTTCAATCAGCGGCTGGGCGACGTTCGACTCGAGCGCCTCGACCGGTTCGCCGCGCCCCGCGCGCCGCCGGTCGTGGCCCCAACTGGCCAGGTCCTGGGCGATGAGGACGATCTCCTTGACGCCTCCGGCCACCAACGAGCGCACCTCGGTGAGGATCTCGGCGTGCGAGCGCGAGCGCTGGTCGCCGCGAAAGCTCGGGATCGCGCAGAAGCCGCAACGCCGGTCGCACCCTTCGGCGATCTTCACGTAGGCCCACGGCCGCGCGCTGGCCGGCCGGGGCAGGTTGAGCAGATCGAAATCGGGCACCGCGCGCGTCCGCAGCGCCACCGACGTCGGTGCGACCAGCGACAGCCCGAAGCCCGCCACGAGGTCGACCTCGGGCAGTGCCGCGGCCAGCTCGTCGCCGTAGCGCTCGGCCATGCAGCCCGTGACCACGAGGCGCGCCCCGGTGAGTTTCCGCTCGGCCAGGTCCAGCACGGCCTCGACCGACTCCTCGCGCGCGGCCTCGATGAAGGCGCAGGTGTTGGCCACGACGAGTTCGGCCTCGTCGGCGGATACCGCGCGACGGTACCCCTGGGTCTCCAAGAGCCCGGACAGCTTCTCGGAGTCGACGTAGTTCTTCGGACACCCCAGTGTCTCGATCCAGTAGCGCACCCGTCTCCTCACGTGGCGACACCGAGCGACGAGCGCTCGGTGTCGGTGCGGAGAGGGAGGGATTTGAACCCTCGGGCCCGCGTTAACAGGCCGCATTCTTAGCAGGAATGTGGTTTAAACCGAACTCACCCACCTCTCCCAGCGACTCAATCCTACTGGCTTGTGGACTCGCGGCAAAGGCCGGTTCCGTGCGCGACGGCCCAAATTACGCGCGAGGGCGGCGTTACACTACGAACCACGATCATGCGGATCAAGTCGAAGGGGAATGCAATGCGTCACCTGCGCGTCACGCTCGCCGGACTCGTGGGTGCCACCTTGCTCACCGGCGTCACACTCACGTCAGCCACGGGGGCCGCCACTCCGAGCGTGGCCAGCTGCAAGACCTCGATACTCTCGCACGAGCACACCCGGGGCACCCTGACGGTCGCGACCGACAGCCCCGCCTACCCGCCATGGTTCGTGGGCAACAAGCCCAGCAACGCCAAGGGCTACGAGTCGGCGTTCGTGTACGCCCTGGCCCGGGTGTTGGGCGTGTCTAGTTCGAAGGTGAAGTGGGTGGTCGAACCGTTCGACAACAGTTACACGCCCGGACCCAAGGCCTTCGACTTCGACATCAACGAGATCTCCTACTCCGCGGCGCGCGCCCGGGCCGTCTCGTTCTCGAACAGCTACTACGACGTCGAGCAGTCCATCGTGGCGCTGAAGACCAACGCCATCGTCACCAAGCACAGCCCGGCGCAGCTCAAGACCTACCTCTACGGCGACCAGATCGGCACGACAGGCCTGGCCTACATCAACCAGCACATCAAGCCCACGCGCACGGCGCGCGTCTTCTCGACGTTGGACCAGGCAATCCAGGCGCTCAAGAACAAGCAGATCGACGCGATCGTCATCGATACGCCAACCGGCCAGTACATGGCGAGCGCCCAGATCCTGGGCCCGCATAACAAGGTGATCGCCAAGCAGGTCGGCCAGTTCCCGAGCGTCGGCGAGCACTACGGGCTGCTCCTGCAAAAGAACAACCCGTTGCTGGGCTGCATCAACGCCGGCATCAGCGCCCTCAAGGCCAGCGGCGTTTTGACGACGCTGGCGCACAGGTGGTTGGGCATCTACACCAGCGTGCCAATCATCCAGCCCTAGAGCGTGTCGCGCCCGATCGACGATCCGTCGTCGGACGTTCCGTCACTCTTCTCGGTCAAGCGCCGGCTCCTCTTCGCCGGTAAGCGCGGCGTCGCGGCGAGCGCGCTCTCCAGCCTGGTCATCCTCGGCGCGCTGGTGGCCATCCTCTTCGTGTCGCCCAACGGGGCGACGGTGCGCCACTTCTTCTTCAGCCCCCACAACATGTGGCGCTCCTTCGTGGGCGATCCGAAGGCCGGTCTGCTGTCGGTGGGCCGCGGCTTCATCACCAACGTCTGGATGTTCCTCGTGTGCGAGGTCCTCATCCTGGCCTTCGGTCTGGGCATCGCCTGGATTCGCATCAGCCGCTCGCCGATCCTCTTTCCGTTTCGAGTCCTGGCCACCGCCTACACCGACATCTTTCGCGGCATCCCCGTGCTGCTGGTGGTCTACATCATCGGCTTCGGGCTACCCGGACTCTTCATCCGGGTGATCTCGTACCAGTCCCCGGCCGTCTACGGCTGCGTCGCGCTCACGATCACCTA
>DATLSF010000008.1:0-5990 GCA_035534335.1 Acidimicrobiales bacterium
GGCCGTCCCGGGAAGGTGACGGTGCGGACGAGCAGTCGCACTGCTCATCCACTCACCTAGCCGAAACGGGGCGTGCCGCGCAGTCGCTCCCCGCGTCACGGTAACGAACTGTGCAACGCTGGTACACGGGTCGCCCCAATAACTTCATTGGTAGTCTTGGCCCCTATGACCTACGCCGTGCTCCCCGGGTGCGAGCCGTTTTCCTTCACCGGGTCGTCCTCGGGCGTCCTGGTGCTGCACGGCTTCACCGGTAATCCCTCCTCCATGCGCCCGTTGGCCGACCGACTCGCGAACGCCGGCTACTCCGTGGAGCTGCCGCGACTTCCGGGACACGGCACGGCGATCGAGGACATACTGACGACCACGTGGTCCGACTGGTCGGGCACCGCTCTGAGCGCTTTCGACGAACTGGCGGCTCGCACCGAGCGCGTGTGCGTGGTCGGCCTTTCGATGGGCGGGGCGCTGACGGCGTTCGTCGCCGAACAGCGCGACGGCGTGGCGGGCTGCGTCTTCATCAACCCCCTGATCAAGCCCCCGGTCCCCGAGCTCATGGCGCTGCTCGACGACGCCCTGGCCTCGGGACTGAGCGTCTTCGACGATGGCGGCGCGCCCGACATCAAGAAGCCCGGAGCCGACGAGCTCGCCTACGCGGGTTGGCCCCTGCCCGCGCTCAAGAGCCTGGTGAGCAACCTGCCCACGGTCGGGGCCGCCCTGGGCACCATCACCGCGTCGAGCCTGGTGATCACCAGTCGCGAGGATCACACGGTGCCGACCGACAACAGTCTCGATCTGGTCGCGGCGCTCGCCGGACCGGTCGAGCACATCTGGCTCGACGACTCGTATCACGTGGCCACCATCGACAACGATCAGGAACTGGTCGAGCTGTCCACCCTCTCCTTCGTCGAGCGGGTCCTCGGCGCGTGAGCGCGCTCAGCCGCGAGGACGTCGCCAAGGTCGCGCGTCTCGCACGACTGAGTCTGAGCGACGAAGAGCTCGACCTGTTCACGGGCCAGCTCTCGCGCGTGCTCGAGCACGCGACCGACATGGACGCGCTCGATCTGGCGGACGTGGTGCCGACCGCACATCCCTTCGGCCTGACCAACGTGGTACGCGGCGACGACCTCACGGCGTGCCTGGACCGCGACGAGGTGCTCGCCGCCGCGCCCGACGTCCAGGACGACCGCTTCGGCGTCCCGCGCATCGTCGGTGACGCCCCGTGAGGACCGCCACACAGATCGCGGCCGACGTACGCGGCGGGGTACGCCGCGCCGTCGACGAGCTGGCCGATGCTTACGCGGCCATCGCGGCGCGCAACGAGGAGCTCCACGTCTTCCTCCACCTTGACGAGGCCGGCGCCGCCACTCAGGCGGGCGCCGTCGACGCCGCGGTGGCGCGCGGCGATGACCCCGGACCCCTGGCTGGCGTGCCGGTGGCGCTGAAGGACAATCTGTGCCAGCGCGGCGTGCCGACGACCGCCTCGTCCAAGATCCTCGAGGGGTGGCGCCCGCCCTACACCGCGACGGTCGTCGAGCGACTGCTGGGCGCCGGCGCGGTCCCGGTGGGCAAGACCAACCTGGACGAGTTCGCCATGGGGTCCTCGACGGAGAACTCCGCGTTCGGCCCGACGCGAAATCCGCTCGACCCGGCGCGGGTGCCCGGCGGGTCCTCCGGGGGATCGGCCGCCGCGGTAGCCGCGGGGATGACCCCGGTGGCTCTCGGCAGTGACACCGGCGGCTCCATTCGTCAGCCCGCGGCACTGTGCGGGCTGGTCGGTGTCAAGCCCACCTACGGCCTGGTCTCGCGCTACGGACTCATCGCCTTCGCCAGTTCACTCGACCAGATCGGCCCCTTGACCACCACCGTGGCCGATGCCGCCCTCGTGCTCGAGGTCATCTCCGGCCACGACCCGCGCGACTCCACGTCGCTACCCGAGCCTGCGCCAACACTGGTGGCCCACCTGGGTGACGGGGTCGCGGGCCTGCGCGTGGGCGTGGTGAGCGAACTCGTCGAGGGGTCCGACCCCGAGGTGGTCAGCGCGGTCGAGCGCGCGGCCTCGGTGCTGCGCGACGCGGGCGCCACGCTGGTCAACCTGTCGATCCCGGAGATCCGCCTGGGTCTCAGCGCGTACTACCTCATCGCGCCGGCCGAGGCGTCGAGCAACCTGGCGCGTTACGACGGCGTGCGCTACGGGCTGCGCGTCGACGCGCCGGACGTGGCCGCGATGAACGAGGCAACGCGCACCGTCGGCTTCGGCGCCGAGGTGAAGCGCCGGATCATGCTGGGCACCTACGCACTGTCGGCCGGCTACTACGACGAGTACTACGGCCAGGCCCTCAAGGTGCGTACGCGCATGATCGAGGCGTTCGCCCTCGCCTACCAGCAGGCGGACCTGTTGATCGGGGCGACGACCCCGTCGGTGGCCTTCGCCTTCGGCACCAAGACGGCCGACCCGATGGCCATGTACCTCAACGACGTCTTCACCATCCCGACCAACCTGTCGGGCGACGCGGCCGTGTCGGTCCCCTTCGGCACCGGCGAGGCCGACCTGCCGATCGGGGTTCAGCTCTTGGGGCCGGGACGCTCCGAAGCGCGCCTGTTGGCGGCCGCGCGCGTGCTGGAGATTGCCGAGGGACGCGCGTGAGCCTGCCCGACGGCTTCGAGATGGTGGTGGGCCTGGAGGTTCACACCGAGCTCAAGACCGCGACGAAACTGTTCTGCGGCTGCGCCAATCGGTTCGGCGCCGAGCCCAACACCCTGATCTGCCCGGTGTGCCTGGGCCTGCCCGGGTCGCTGCCGGTGCTCAACGAGCGCGCGGTGGAGTTGGCCATGGCCATCGGCTTCGCCCTGCACTGCACGGTGTCGCCGTCCACGTTCCACCGCAAGAACTACTTCTACCCCGACATGCCCAAGGACTACCAGATCAGCCAGTACGACCAGCCGATCAACGTCGGGGGATACCTGGACCTGCCCGACGGGAGCCGGGTGAGCATCGAGCGCGCGCACATGGAAGAGGACACCGGCAAGTCCACCCACCTAGGCGGCACCGGGCGTATCCACGGCGCCGATCGGTCGCTGGTGGACTACAACCGCTCCGGGGTGCCGTTGGTCGAGATCGTCTCGGGGCCCGACATGACCAGTTCGGCCCAGGCCCGCGCGTACGTGAGCGAGCTGCGCGGGGTCCTGATCGCGGTGGGTGCGTCGGACGGTCGGATGGAGGAGGGCTCACTGCGCGTGGACGCCAACGTGTCGGTTCGCCGGGCCGGCGAGCCCCTGGGCACGCGCTGTGAGATCAAGAACCTCAACTCACTGCGCAGCGTGGCGCGCGCCATCGATTTCGAGGCCCGGCGCCAGATCGAGCTGATCGGCACCGGGGGAGTGGTGCGCCAAGAGACGCGTCACTGGGACGAGAACGACGAGGTGACCTCGACGCTGCGGACCAAAGAGGAGGCCGAGGACTACCGGTACTTCCGTGAGCCCGACCTGGTGGACCTGGCGCCGGACGAGGCGTGGCAAGAGCGGGTGCGCGCGACGTTGGGACCCCTGCCCGCCCAGCGCCGCGCGGAGCTCGCCGCGAGGCTCGACGCACCGACCCCCGCGCAGCTCGACGCGGTCACGACGGTGGTCGACCTCGATCTCGAGGAGTACGTCCACGCGGCCGCGGACGCGAAGGCCGACGCCGCACTGGCGTTATCGCGCGTGGTCAATGAAGTCGCGGCCGGCCTCGACGGGCGCGCCCGTCTCAGCCCGGGGGCGTTCACCCAGGTCGTGGCGATGGAGCAGAGTGGCGAGCTCTCGGCGACCCAGGCCAAGACGGTCCTGGGCGAGTTGCTCGCGTCCGGCGGCGACCCGGCGGGAATCGCCGCGGCGCACGGCTTTGAGCGCCTCGGCGAGGACGACCTGGCCGCGATGATCACCACGCTGATCTCCGAGCACCCCGAGGAGTGGGCGCGCTACCGCGACGGCGACGACAAGCTGGCCCAGTTCTTCGTCGGGTTGGTGATGAAGGCAACGCGCGGACAGGCCAACGGCAAGGACGTCACCGCGAACCTGGAGTCGCGCCGCTAACGGACTTCGTCGCGCCAACCAGCAGTGGCGCGTCGCCGGCAATGACGAAGACCTGTCCGACGAAGAGGGCGTGCCAGGCGCCGACGCTGGCCAGCAGGCAGAGGACGAGTCCGGCGAACGTAACGAGAACCCCCACGTCGGCCGCGAACCGTCGCCGAGTGAGGCGCCAGAGCCACGGAACGCTCGCGCCCTCGAAGGCGACGAGCACGGCGCCGATGACGTCGTGCACGTGATGCAATGCGGCAACGCTGGTGTAGTCGAACGTACTGACGAGGGTCAGAACGAGCAAGAGGCTGAGCGCTAAAAACACGCGGCGCAGGCCCGCGCTGGCGGTGCCCTCGAGCAGTCGGGCGGCGCGCACCAGGAGTCCGGCGTCCAACGCGTAGGCCAGGGTGTAGGGGATCACCGTCTCCCAGTGGACGCCGTAGTTGGACACTCCGCCTTCGTCGCGTTTGATGACCAGTCCAGGCTTCAGCGCGACGCACACGCCGAGCAGGGCGACGAAACAGACCTGGCTCGCCGTGACCACGGTGAGCACTCGAGGTCGCATCGGCCCCAGTGTAGGAAGCGAGGTCGTTCGAAAGATGAGGACCGGCTTCGTAGACTCCTCGCATGACCTCGCACCCCACTCCGCGCAGTACTGACGTCACCCTCGGTAAGGAGCGCGCTCCGGCGCGCGCGATGCTGCGCGCGATGGGACTGACCGACGCCGACATGACCAAGCCCCAGGTGGGCGTCGCGTCGAGTTGGAACGAGGTGACTCCGTGCAACCTGCCACTTGATCGCCTGGCCCAGCGCGCCAAGGGCGCCGTTCGTGACGCCGGCGGGGTCCCCTTCGAGTTCGTGACGATCGCGGTGTCCGACGGCATCTCGATGGGTCACGAGGGCATGCGCTCCTCACTCGTCTCGCGAGAGGTGATCGCCGACTCCGTCGAGCTCGTGATGCACGCGGAGCGCTTCGACGCCATGGTCACCTTGGCCGGGTGCGACAAGTCGCTGCCCGGGATGCTGATGGCTGCCGCGCGCCTTGACGTGCCCAGCGTCTTCCTCTACGGCGGGACCATCCTGCCGGGCCACCTCAACGGCGAGGCGTTGGACGTCGTGTCGGTCTTCGAGGCGGTGGGCGCCAACGCCGTCGGCGCGATCAGCGACGAGGAGCTCTACGCCATCGAGTGCGCGGCCTGCCCGGGCGAGGGCAGTTGCGCGGGGATGTTCACGGCCAACACGATGGCCAGCGTCGGCGAGGCGCTGGGTATGTCGCTGCTGGGCAGCGCGGCGGTGCCTTCGGTCGACCCACGACGCGACCAGTACGCCTACGACTCGGGGGTGGCGGTGATCAACCTGCTCGACAAGGGCATCACCGCACGCCAGATCATGACGAAGGGTGCCTTCGACAACGCCATAGCCGTCGTGATGGCCCTGGGCGGGTCGACCAACGCCGTTCTGCACCTGCTGGCCATCGCCCACGAGGCACGCGTGCCGCTAGAACTCGACGACTTCAACCGCGTGGCCGCGCGCGTCCCGCACCTGGCCGACACCCGTCCGCACGGCAAGTACCACATGAGCGACCTCGACGCGATCGGCGGCGTGCCCGTCATCCTCGCGCACCTGCTCGAGAACGACCGGTTGGACGGCGACGTGTTGACGGTCAGTGGGCGCACCATGGAGCGGAGCCTCGCGGACTTTCACGCCGCGGCGCCCGATGGTCAGGTCGTGCACGCGCTCAGTAACCCCATCCACGAGCGTGGCGGCATCGCCGTGCTCACGGGGAGCCTCGCTCCGAAGGGCGCGGTGGTCAAGGTTGCGGGCATCGACGCGCTCAGCTTCACGGGCACCGCGCGCGTCTTTGACGGCGAGGACGCCGCGATGTCGGCCATCATGGCCGGCGAGATCGCGCCGGCGACGGTGGTGGTCATCCGCTACGA
>DATLSF010000009.1:0-36157 GCA_035534335.1 Acidimicrobiales bacterium
GGGCGCGGTGGTCAAGGTTGCGGGCATCGACGCGCTCAGCTTCACGGGCACCGCGCGCGTCTTTGACGGCGAGGACGCCGCGATGTCGGCCATCATGGCCGGCGAGATCGCGCCGGCGACGGTGGTGGTCATCCGCTACGAAGGGCCGCGGTCAGGCCCGGGCATGCGCGAGATGCTGGCCGTCACCGGGGCGATGAAGGGCGTTGGTCGCGGCGCGGACTGCGCCCTGGTGACCGACGGACGATTCTCCGGTGGCACCCACGGCTACTGCGTCGGTCACGTGGCCCCCGAGGCCCTCGAGGGCGGGCCTATCGCCCTCGTACGCGACGGTGACACGATTCGAGTCGACGTCACGACCAACTCGATCGATCTGTTGGTCGACGAAGCCGAGCTGGCACGGAGATCCGCGCCCGCGTTCACGCCGCGCTACAGCACCGGTGTACTGGAGAAGTACGCGCGGCTGGTACAGGGTGCCGAAACCGGGGCCGTCACGTCGCACTGACTCGCTTGTGCCTGCCCGCGAGGGTGTGTCAGAATGGAGGCGTGACGAGTCGTGAACTAGTGGCGGTAGTAAGGGCGCGCCGCCGGTAGTCACGTCCACGACATGCCGGAGGCCTCCCGAAGGGAGGCCTTTTTTCGTATTAGGGAACTGAGGGATCGTGCAGCTGACCGGAGCCCAAGCACTCATCAAGAGCCTGGAACAACAGGGGGTCGACACAGTATTCGGCCTGCCCGGTGGCGCCATCCTGCCCGTCTACGACCCGCTGATTGACTCGTCCATCCGCCACATCCTGGTGCGCCACGAGCAGGGCGCGGGCCATATGGCCGAGGGCTACGCGCTGGCGACGGGTCGACCCGGCGTGGCGATGGTCACCAGCGGCCCGGGAGCGACCAACATCGTCACACCGATCTCCAACGCCCACATGGACTCGACGCCGCTGGTCGTGGTGACCGGTCAGGTGGCGACCGCGGCAATCGGCACCGACGCATTCCAGGAGTGCGACATCACCGGCATCACCATGGGCATCACCAAGCACAACTTCCTGATCATGTCGGCCCACGAGATCCCGCGGGTTATCGCGGCCGCCTTCCACGTCGCCACTACCGGGCGACCGGGTCCCGTCCTGGTCGACGTGCCCAAGGACGTGACCCAGTCGATGATGGAGTGGTGGTACCCGTCCTCGCCCGACGAGTACGACCTGCCGGGTTATCGTCCCGTGGTGGCGTTGGACGAGCGCGCCGTCGAGCGCGCCGCGGCGCTCATCGCCGAGTCCGAACGACCGGTGCTCTACGTGGGCGGAGGCTCGCTCAAGTCGCGCGCCGAGAAGGAGTTGCTGGCCTTCGCCGAACGCACCGGGATGCCGGTGGTGACGACGCTGATGGCCCGCGGGGCCTTCCCCGACTCGCACGAGCTGAACCTGGGGATGCCCGGCATGCACGGCGTCTACGCCGCGGTCACCGCCATCCAGCGATGCGACCTGTTGATCAGCCTCGGCGCGCGCTTCGACGACCGGGTGACCGGCAAGGTCTCGGCGTTCGCGCCGGAGGCCAACGTCATCCACGTCGACATCGACCGCGCGGAGTTCAACAAGGTGCGCCAGAGCCAGGTGACCATCCAGAGCGACGTGGCCTCGGCGCTGCGCGCGCTCGACGCGCTGGGCGCCATGCCGCGCACGACCGAGGCGTGGTGGAAGGAGATCCACGACTGGCAGGAGACCTACCCGCTGGTCTACGACCAGCCCTCGGCCGACGGACCGCTGCGCCCCCAGCACGTCATTGCCTCGATCGCGCGCCAAGCCGAGCCGGGGACCATCGTGACCGCCGGCGTCGGCCAGCACCAGATGTGGGCGGCGCAGTTCTGGCCCTTCGAGGAGCCGGGCACCTGGATCAACTCCGGGGGCGCGGGCACGATGGGCTTCGGCGTGCCCGCGGCCATCGGCGCAAAAGTCGGCCGGCCCGATCGAACGGTCTGGTGCATCGACGGCGACGGGTGCTTCCAGATGACCGCCCAGGAGTTGGTCACCGCGCGCGCCGAGGGGATCCCCATCAAAGTGGCCATCCTCAACAACGCCTACCTGGGCATGGTGCGCCAGTGGCAGGAGATGTTCTACGAGGAGCGCTACAGCGAGGTCTACCTTTCCTCGGACCTGCCGGACTACGTCAAGTGGGCCGAAGCCATGGGCTGTGCGGGGCTCCGCGCGACCAACCTGGCCGAGATGGAGTCGGCCATCACCGAGGCCAACGCCATCAACGACGTCCCGGTGGTGATCGACTTTCGCACCGATTCGACCGAGAAGGTCTTCCCGATGGTGGCTTCCGGCGCCAGCAACGACGACATCATGGTGCACCCGAGCCAGTCCGGCCGCGCGCGATGAGCCCCGAGCCGTACCTGGGCGGCGCGCCGCACACGCCGGTGCGTCACCACATCCTGTCGGTGCTGGTGGAGAACAAGCCCGGCGTGCTGGCGCGCGTCGCGGGCCTCTTCGCGCGCCGCGGCTTCAACATCTACTCGCTGGCCGTCGCGCCGTCGGAGAGCCACGCGCGCTATTCTCGCGTGACCATCGTGGTCGACGCGGAGGCCGCGCCTCTCGAGCAGGTCATGGGTCAGCTCGACAAGCTGGTGAACGTCGTGGCGATCAGTGATATCGCACCGCACGACGCGGTCGAACGCGAGTTGATGCTGGCCACCATCTCGACCAACGTGTCGAATCGCACACCGCTGCTGGACATCTTGGGTGCCGCCGGCGCCGCGATCGTCGACGTGGACGCGGGCGCGGTCACCGTCATGCTCGCGGGTACGCCGTCGGCCTGTGACGAGTTCGAGCGAACGATCGAGGACTTTCCGGTGACCGAGCTCCACCGGACCGGCCGAGTGGCCCTCCCTAGACTGGGCGAGGCCGCGCCGAAGTAGTTGAACACGAGAGAGGGACCCCCTGACATGACCACGCTGTACTACGAGAAGGACGCCCGTCCCGAAGCTCTGGTTGAGAAGAAGATCGCCGTCTTGGGCTACGGATCCCAGGGCCACGCGCACGCGCTCAACCTTCGCGACAGCGGATATGACGTGCGCGTGGGACTGCGGCCGGAATCGGCGTCGGTCCACAAGGCCGAGGACGCGGGGCTGCGCGTGTTGGGGATCTCCGACGCCGCCGCCGAGGCCGACGTGATCATGGTGCTGCTGCCCGACACCGAGCAGAAGAGCATCTACGACCTGGAGATCGCGCCGCACCTGACCGCTGGCAAGTGTCTGCTCTTCGCCCACGGCTTCAACATCCGATTCAACCTGATCACGCCGCCGGCCGACGTCGACGTGGCGATGGTCGCCCCCAAAGGCCCTGGCCACCTGGTGCGACGCACCTACGTGGAGGGAGCCGGCGTTCCGTCGCTGGTCGCGGTCCACCAAGACGCCACGGGTCACGCCCACGAGATCGCCCTGGCCTACGCCCACGCGATCGGCGCCACGCGTGCCGGCGTGCTGGAGACGACCTTCACCGAGGAGACCGAGACCGATCTGTTCGGCGAGCAGGCCGTACTGTGTGGCGGGGTGACGGCGCTGGTGCGCGCAGGCTACGAGACGCTGGTCGAGGCCGGGTACCAGCCCGAGAGCGCGTACTTCGAGTGTCTGCACGAGCTCAAGCTCATCGTCGACCTCATGTACGAAGAGGGAATCACGGGCATGCGGTTCTCAGTGTCCGACACCGCGGAGTACGGCGACCTGACGCGCGGACCACGCATCATCAACGACCAGGTGAAGGCCGAGATGAAGAAGATTCTCGGCGAGATCCAGGACGGCTCCTTCGCCGCCGAATGGGTCAAGGAGAACGAAATCGGTCGGCCGCGGTATCGCGAACTACGTGAGGCGGGTAAGAAGCACCCAATCGAGGACATCGGCAAGAAGCTGCGGGCGCTCATGCCGTTCGTCGGCGCCGGCAAGCAGAAGGTCAGCGAGGCCTCGGGCGGCGACACCGACTGATTTCTCGGACTGGCTGGGCGCCTTAACCACGCCGCGCTAAGTCCACGACGTCGAGTAGCGACGTGGGGTCCGCGATGATCCGCCGGGCGACGAGGGCCGTCACGTCCACCTCGCGACCGCTGACGAGGCGAACGACCGGGTGGCCGTTGGGCCATGCGACCCAGCGAGCCCCGTCAATCACGTTCACGAGAACGCCGCCCAGGAACAGTCCCGCCTCGTTACCCAACTTGGGTCCGAGAACGGGGTCATGGCGCCACTCGTCGATGTTCTCTTCGAGCAGGCGCACCCCGGATTCGTCGTGCGTGAGTTCGAGACCACGCTCGTCGCGAACCCACTCGATGAGTTCCGTCCCGCCGAGAAGTTGGCCAGAGATCTCGGTGGTGCCGTGGGTGCGCGGAGCCTGGAACATTGCCACGCCTCGGGCCACCCCGTGTTTAGGACCCATCCACCGACGTCGCCACCGGCGCACCGCGTTACGCGCCTGCGTAACGTCCGCGACAGGCGCGGATCAAGGGATTGTCAGGCAGGCACACGTACTACAGATTTCCGACGATGTAGTTCACGCACGCGCACAGCGACGCGATGTCCTCGGGGTCAATGGCGGGGAACATCGCGATGCGCAGCTGATTGCGTCCGAGCTTGCGGTACGGCTCCGTGTCCAGAACTCCGTTGCCACGCAGGATCGCAGCCACCGCGCTGGCGTCGACGGCGTCGACGAAGTCCACCGTGGCCACCACGTGGCTGCGTTGGGCCGGGTTGGTGACGAAGGGCCGGGCGAAGTCCGAGGCTTCGGCCCACGAGTAGAGGATCTCCGCCGACGCGCTCGAGCGTCCCGTCGAGAAGCTCAGTCCGCCGTTCTCGTTCATCCAGTTGATCTGAGACGCCAGCATGTGGATCGTCGCCAGTGCCGGGGTGTTGTAGGTCTGGTTCAGTCGCGAGTTGTCGAGCGCGATCTTGAGGTCCAGGAACGCGGGGGTCCAGCGACCCGACGCGGCGAGTGACTCGATGCGCTCGATGGCCGCCGGCGAGCAGATCGCGATCCACAGTCCGCCGTCGGAGGCGAACGACTTCTGTGGGGCGAAGTAGTAGCAGTCGAACTGCGTGGGGTCCACCATGAGTCCGCCAGCCGCCGAGGTCGCGTCGACCGCGACGAGCCCGGTGGCGTCGGCCGGTCGCACCACCGGCATCATGACGCCCGTGGACGTCTCGTTTTGCGTGAGGGCGTAGAGGTCCACGGCGTCGTCGCTGACCGCCGCCGGGTGCGTCCCCGTCGCGCTCTCGATGATCTGGGGAGTCTTGAGGTGCGGGGCGTTGGTGACGCACGCGGCGAACTTGGACGAGAACTCCCCGAAGCTCAGGTGCTGGCTCTCGGTGCTGATCAGGTGGAACGTGGCGGCGTCCCAGAAGCAGGTGGTCCCACCGTTGCCCAGCAGCACCTCGTACCCGTCGGGCAGAGTGAAGAGCTCGCGAAGTCCATCACGCACCTCGCCGACTTTCGCGCGCACCGTGGACTGGCGGTGCGAGGTGCCCAGGAACGTCGGCGCGTCTGCGGCGAGTGCGTCGACCTGGGCGGTGCGCACCTTCGACGGTCCCGAACCGAAGCGTCCGTCACTCGGCAAGAGGTGGGCGGGGATCGTGAGCGAGGAGGGCGAACTCATAGACTTACATTCTTACGGCATCGACAGCGGAGCGAAACATGGGCGCCAGAGTGAGTGACCGGTTGAGCGGCCTGGCTCCGAGCGCCACGCTGGCGGTCGACGCCAAGGCCAAGGCCCTGAAGGCGGCCGGCGAGCCGGTCATTGGCTACGGTGCCGGCGAGCCGGACTTTCCAACGCCCGAGCACATCGTCGAAGCCGCGGCCAAGGCTTGCCACGACCCGGTCAATCACAAGTACACACCGACCGCCGGACTGCCCGAACTGCGCGAGGCCATCGCCAACAAGAGCGCGCGCGACTCGGGACTCCAGGTCTCGGCCTCCCAGGTTCTGGTGACCAACGGTGGCAAGCACGCCGTCTTCACCGCGCTGGCCGCACTGGTGGACCCCGGCGACGAGGTGCTGATACCGGCGCCCTACTGGACGACCTACCCCGAGGCGGTCTACCTCGCGGGTGGGGTCGCGGTGGCCGTCCCGACGAGCGAGACGGACGGCTTCCGACTGAGCGTGGACGCGCTCGAAAAGGCCCGCACGCCCAAGACCAAGGCACTGATCTTCGTCTCGCCGTGCAACCCGACCGGCGCCGTGGTCCACCCCGACCAGGTTGCCGAGATCGGCCGCTGGGCGGCCGAGAACGACGTGTGGGTGCTAACCGACGAGATCTACGAGCACCTCGTCTACGGCGGCCTGCGTCACGTCTCGCTACCAGTCGTGGCGCCCGAGATGGGGGACCGCTGGGTCGTCGTCAACGGCGTCGCCAAGACCTACGCCATGACCGGGTGGCGCATCGGCTGGATGATCGGACCACCGGACGTGATGGAAGCGGCGATCAACTACCAGAGCCAGACGACGTCGAACATCTCGAACATCTCCCAGCGAGCCGCGGTCGCCGCCCTGAACGGCGACCTCGCCGCCGTGGCAGAGATGCGCACGGCGTTCGACCGGCGCCGTCGCACGATGACCTCGATGCTCAACGCGATCGATGGCGTGACCTGCGCCGAACCCGAGGGCGCGTTCTACTGTTTCCCCAACGTCACCGGCTTGCTGGGTCGTTCGCTCAAGGGCCGGGTCTCGTCGACGTCGGCCGAGCTGGCCGAGACGTTGCTCGACGTCATCAAGATCGCGGTGGTGCCCGGCGAGGCCTTCGGCGCTGAGGGCTTCTTCCGCATCAGTTACGCCCTGGGCGACGACGACCTCGCTGAAGGCCTCCAACGTTTTTCGGAACTCGTCGCAGCAGGATGACCCGTTTCACACTGCCTTTAGCCTGGCGGTCGAGAGAGAGGGCGTGATGGCGCGGGTACTGGTCACCGAGACGATCGCTGAGGCTGGGCTCCTGCAACTGCGCCAGGCGGGCCACGAGGTCGACGTTCGACTCGGGCTCACGCCCGAGGAGTTACGCGGCGCCATCAGCGACGCCGACGCCCTCATCATCCGCTCCGCCACCCAGGTCGACGCGTCCGTCCTGGAAGCCGCCCGGCACCTCACAGTGGTCGGGCGAGCGGGGATCGGCCTGGACAACGTGGACGTCGTGCGCGCGACCGAGCTCGGCGTGATGGTCGTCAACGCCCCGCAGTCGAACATCATCTCGGCGGCTGAGCAGACAATGGCCCTGCTGCTGGCCCAGGCGCGCAACGTCCCCCAGGCCCACGCCGCCCTCAAGGACGGCAAGTGGGAACGAAGCAAGTGGGGGGGCGTGGAGTTGCACGGCAAGACGCTGGGCGTGGTCGGCCTCGGCAAGATCGGCGCTCTGGTGGCCCAGCGCGCGATGGCCTTCGGCATGCACATCGTCGCTTACGACCCGTATGTCTCCGAGGAGCGCGCGCGCCACATGGGTGTCGAGCTGGTCGACCTGGAGTCGCTGCTGCGCCAAAGCGACTTCATCACGATCCACCTGCCTCGCAACAAGGAAACGATCAACCTCTTGAACGCCGAGACCTTGGCGCTCACCAAGGAGGGTGTGCGGATCATCAACGTGGCGCGCGGGGGAATCATCAACGAGGCCGACCTGGCCGAGGCCATTCGCAGCGGACACGTTCAGGGCGCGGCCCTGGACGTCTTCGAGAAGGAGCCCACGACTGAGTCACCTCTCTTCGAACTGCCCTCGGTGGTTGTGGTGCCGCACCTCGGCGCCTCCACGGCCGAGGCCCAGGACCGCGCGGGCGCGACCATCGCCGAACAGGTGGCCCTGGCGCTGTCGGGCAACTTCGTGCCGTTCGCCGTCAACGTGTCCGCCGGCGAGGTGTCCAACGTGGTCCAGCCCTTCATGGGTCTGGCTGAACTTCTCGGGCGATTTATCGGCGGACTCCTCGACGGCAAGCCGGCTGACCTCGAGGTCCTCTTCCAGGGCGAACTCGCCGGCGCCGGCACCAAGATCCTGACGCTGTGCGCACTGAAGGGACTGCTGAGTTCGACGGGACACGACGGCGTCTCCTTCGTCAACGCACCGCAGATGGCGCTCGAGCACCAGCTCACCTGGAGCGAAACGTCGATGGTCGAGTCGCCCGAGTACGTCAACCTGATCACCGTGCGTTCGGGACACCACTGCGTGTCGGGAACGCTGATGATGATTGGGACGCGCGTGGAGGTGCGCATCGTCACGGTCGACGACCACAGCGTCGAGATCCCGCCGGCCTCCTCGATGCTCGTCGTGCGCAACGACGACCGACCCGGCATGATCGGCATGGTCGGTTCGGCACTCGGCGCCGCGAACGTGTCGATCTCCTCGATGGCCGTGGGCCCCGATTCTCAGAGCAAGACCGCGCTGATGGTCCTCTCGACTGAGGTGCCCACGCCCCCCGACGTGATCGCGGAGCTGCGCGACGCCGACGGCATCATTGACATACACCTCATCTCATTGCGCTGAGCGCGGCACCGCCACTCGCTGGTGAGGGAATGGTGTGACGGACCCATACGCGGACTTGCTCGGTAGTGTGGGAAACGGCGGGGCGTAGGGCAGTTGAGCCGAGGTGAGTGAATTCGATGCACATCATTCCTGCCGTTCACCCGCCCGTTGAGGCCGCGCACGTCGCGACGCGCCCCGTGGCGCCGCTGGGTTTGGCGGGAGCCGCGTGGACCGTGACGCGTCCCGTTCCGGTCGAACGTGACGGTACGTTGTCACTGGTCGGCGTGTGGATCGTGGACCTCGATGACGCTCGAGCGCCGCAGGGCAGCGAGTTGGCGGCAGGGTTGTCAGGCGACGAGTTGGCGGGAGCGTCGAGTCGTTCGATCGACGTCGCCCGGCGATGGCTTCGCTCCCACTACTCGCTGCGTCGGATTCTCGGAGCCTGCCTAGATCAAGACCCCGCGTCGCTCAAAATTGAGTCGACGGAGTTGGGTCAGCCCTTCGTCGACGGCGCTCGGGGGTTCGCCTTCAGCCTCTCGCACTCGTGGGACCGAGCCCTGGTCGCCGTCTCCCGGGCGGGCGCGGTGGGCGTGGACGTCGAACGTATCCGACCGGGCCTGCACGAGACGGCCATCGCGCAACGCATCATTGGGGGAGGTGCCAGCGAGACGCTGGAGAAGACCACGCCGTCGAGTCGAACCGACGCGTTCTTTCGCATGTGGGTGCGCCACGAGGCGGCACTCAAGTGTCGCGGCGTTGGCCTGGTGGCCGCCATCGGTAGCGATGTCGCGGACGGTCTGGCGATTACCGACGTCGAAGTTGGCGTGGGTTATACCGGAGCCTTGGCGACTGACAGTCCGGCGCTATTGATCTCCACGCCAATCCGCTACGACTGGTCGCTTTGACGGCGTGTGTCGTTGAGAGGATAAGTTGCATATTATCTCTATCAGAGATAATATAAGGATTATGGCGCTCAACCCCTACGCCCCCGGGGCGGGAACTGAACCTCCGGTCATGGTGGGCCGCGACGTTCAACTGGCGATCATCAAAACCACGGCGGATCTTGTCGAGGCCGGACGGCGACCTCAGCACGTCGTCCTCACCGGATTGCGAGGAGTCGGCAAGACCGTGCTGCTCAAGGAGGGGCTGCGCAATCTTCGTGATCGCGGGTGGCTATGTGGTTACTTCGAGGTCCGTCGCGACGTCGACGTCGCGACAGCCTTAGGCACGATCATCGCGGGTGGTTCAAGCTTGTTACCAGCGCACGCCAAGATTCGAAGATCTCTCTCGCGGTTGAGTTCAAGCGTAGGGGGCGTGAGTCTCTCGGGTAGTCCCGACGGCACCGTGGCGCTCGACGTCACCCGGGGTGTGATGCGACCCACGGACATTTACACCGAGTCGCTCTCCGTGCTGAGAATCCTTGCGAAGGCGGCTCGTGAGAATGGGGTCGGAGTTGCCCTGGCGATCGACGAGGTGCAAACGTTCCGTCGCGCAGACGCCACTATCCTCCTTCAGGTTCTGGAGGCCGACGAGGAAGAAGATTCCCGGGTGCTCCTTCTCGCAGCCGGACTCCCCACCACGCCAGTCGCTCTCTCCAAGGCCCGGACGTACGCGGAGAGATTTCGCTACGAGCCACTCGACGATCTGTCTCCCGGGGACGCTCGGCGAGCTGTGAAGGACCCCGCCACCGCGCTGGGAATCCACTGGTCGGGTCCGGCGCTCGACCGAATCGTCGAACTGGCTCACGGGTACCCGTACTTCCTTCAACTCTTCGCGAGTGAAGCGTGGGACTTATCTGCCGGCGCCGAAGTGATCACCGTGCGCCACGTCCAACAATCTGAATCCCGGGCCCTTTCGCGTCTAGAGAACGGGTTGTACGCGACCCGATACCAGGGCGCGACTCCGCGCGAACGCGGTTATCTCGACGCTATGGCGACACTCGCTCCGAGCGGCCCTGTGCGCAGCGCGGACGTCGCGAACGCATTGGGAAAGACCTTGACGGAGATGAGCCAAGTGCGCGACAACCTGGTGCGCAAAGGTGTCATCCACTCCCCGGTTTCGGGAGAGCTCACCTTCTCAGTGCCCGGATTCGGTGAGTACGTCCTCAGGAGGCTCGCCGCCCTCTGAGGAATTTGTAGCGCGAGAGCTCACCTTCAAGCGACAGTGACGCGCGGCGCGCACGTCTAGCCTCACCTGTCCGACGATCTCAGAACAGGCTGATCAGGTCGACGCGCTCCATCACTTCGTCCGTGAGCAACGGGACCACGTCGAGCGCCGTCATGTTCTCGGTCACCTGAGAGGCCGCCGACGCGCCCGTGATCACGCTGGACACGTGGGCGTTCTTGACGCACCAGGCGAGAGAGAACTGCGTCAGGTTGACCCCGAGCTCGTCGGCGACGACTTTGAGGTCGGCCACCTTCTTGTTGCGCGCCTCGTCGGTCAACATGGTGCGCAGCCATTCGTAGCCCGGGAGCGTCGCGCGAGAGCCGTCGGGTACGCCGTTCAGGTACTTGCCCGTGAGCAGACCCGACGCCAGGGGCGACCAGATGGTGGTGCCTAGACCGATGTCCTCGTAGAGGCGCGCGTACTCCTTCTCCACGCGGCGCCGGTGCAGGATGTTGTACTCGGGCTGCTCCATCAGCGGCTTGTGGAGGTGGTGGCGCTCGGCGATGTCGTAGGCGGCGCGGATCTCGTCGGCGGTCCACTCCGACGTGCCCCAGTAGAGGGCCTGGCCGCGATCGATCATGTCGCTCATGGCCCAGACGGTCTCTTCGATCGGGGTGTTGGCGTCGGCTCGGTGGCAGTAGACGAGGTCCACGAAGTCCAGACCGAAGCGCTCGAGTGACCCTTCGATGGCCTGGCTCAGGTACTTGCGATTGAGGGTGTTGCGCATGTTGACGTTGTCGTTGAGGCCCCAGAACAGCTTGGTGGAGACCACGTACTCGTGGCGTTTCCAGCCCAGCTCATTGAACGCCGCGCCCATCACGCGCTCGGACTCGCCGCCCGCGTAGGCCTCGGCGTTGTCGAAGAAGTTGACGCCCGCGGACTTGGCCGCGTCGAGGCACTCGGCGGCCTGGTGGGCGGTCTCGATCTGGTTCTTGTTGGCGAAGGTCACCCAACTTCCGAAGGACAGGACACTGACCTTGAGGCCGGAACGGCCCAGCCGGCGATACTCCATCTCAGCCATGAACTCTCCTTATGTCGCGCCGCACGGCGGCGCTACGCGTCGGGGTTGCGTGGAACGTCGGGCCACTCGTCGAAGGAGACCGGTGTCGACGAACTCGAGGACTTTAATTTCTTGACGATTGTGGCGACCACCGAAGCGATCACCGACAGCAGAAGCATCTTCCGAAGTGACTTGAGTACGCTCACGAGATTTGAGACTAGTGGGAGTCGGCCTCGACAGCACACGGATGCGACGGATAACATGACTCCGTGGCGAACATCTCGACGAGCGAGCTACTCCTGACGTAGGGCGAGCCCCGGCTCGCTCCACACCCCCGCGACCGCGGGGGTTTTTTGTTTCCCCGATTTGGATCTGACCGAAAGGAATGAAGGTGAGATACCCCCAGCAAGCCAGTCCCATGGCCTTCGACAAGTACCGGGCGACGGTGCCCGTCGACCTGGCGGACCGCGCATGGCCCAACCGGCGACTGAGCCGGGCCCCTCGCTGGTGCAGCGTGGACCTGCGCGACGGCAACCAGGCCCTCATCGACCCGATGGACCTGGAGCGCAAGTACGCCCTGTTCGCCCAGCTGGTCGAGATGGGTTTCAAGGAGATCGAGGTGGGCTTCCCGTCGGCCTCCCAGCCCGATTTCGACTTTGTGCGCCACTTGATCGAACAGGACTTGGTGCCCGAGGACGTGACGATCCAGGTACTCACGCAGTGCCGCGACGACCTGATCACGCGCACCTACGAGTCGCTTCGTGGCGCCCGGCGCGCCATCGTGCACTTCTACAACTCGACCTCGGTGCTCCAGCGCCGCGTGGTGTTCGGCTTGGAGAGGGACGGGATCACCGCGATTGCGCTGGCGGCGGCGCGGCTGTGCCGCTCGCTCGAGTCCACGTCGCCGGCGACGGAGTTCTTCTACGAGTACTCGCCTGAGAGCTTCACGGGCACCGAGCTGGACTACGCGCTCGAGGTCTGCAACGCCGTGGTCGACGCGATCGACCCGACCCCCGAGCGTCCACTCATCATCAACCTGCCGTCGACGGTCGAGATGTATACGCCGAACCTCTACGCCGACGCCGTCGAGTGGTTCACGCGCCACGTCGACCGACGCGACGCGGTGGTGGTCTCGCTGCACCCCCACAACGATCGCGGCACCGCCGTGGCCGCGGCCGAACTCGGCGTGCTGGCGGGCGCCGACCGGGTCGAAGGCACGCTCTTCGGCAACGGCGAGCGAACCGGCAACGTCGACCTCGTGACCCTGGCGCTCAACCTGTTCAGCCAGGGGGTCGACCCGGAACTCGACGTGCGCGACATCGACAAGGTGCGCCACGTCGCCGAGTTCGCCAACCGGCTCCCGGTCCACCCGCGCCACCCCTACGTCGGCGAGCTCGTCTACACCGCCTTCTCCGGCTCGCACCAGGACGCGATCAAGAAGGGCATGACGGCGATCGGCTCTGAGTACGACCTCTGGGAGGTGCCCTACCTGCCCATCGACCCCAAGCACACCGGGCGAACCTACGAGGCGATCGTGCGCGTGAACTCCCAGTCGGGCAAGGGGGGAGTTGCCTTTGTCCTGCACCAGGAGCACGGGCTCGACCTGCCGCGTTCGATGCAGGTCGAGTTCTCCAAGCGTGTCCAGGAACTCACCGAGGCCTCCGGCACCGAGATCTCGCCCGCCGAGATCTGGGAGGTGTTCACGACCACCTATCAGCCCGAGAACCCCACGATCCAACTGCTCTCCAGCGAGGTGACGGCTGACCAGCACCAAACGCGGATCTTCGCGCAGCTGGTGGTCAACGGTCGTCACGTCACCGTCAAGGGAGAGGGCAACGGACCAATTGACGCATTGATGTCGGGCCTTCGTGACGAGTTGGACGTCCAGTTCTCCGTGCGCGACTACCACGAACACGCGCTGACCTCGGGTTCGGCGGCCTCGGCCGTGGCCTACGTCGAGGCCGAAGGTCACGACGGCGCGACCTGGTGGGGTGTGGGAATGAGCTCGTCGATCCTGGACGCGTCGCTGGAGGCGGTGGTCTCGGCGGCCAACCGCCGGCGTTAGCGGAACTCGCCGGTTGAGCCAGGGCGCGGCGTGAGCGACGAGGGAGGGAGCTTCGAGTCGCCACTTTCCGGCGCGGCCATCGCGATCGCTCAGGCGTGGTCCGATGGGTTGGACCTGGCGGCCTTGGTGCGAGTGCAGGTCGCCGACCTCGCTGAGTCTGATGTCGTCGTTGACCTCGTCGCTCTAGGCAAGGCGGCACCTGAGATGTCGGCCGCGGCGTCAGCGGTGCTCGGCGCGCGCGTGGGGCGCAGGTTCGTTGCCTGCGACGTCTCGACGACGGGCCAATCGGGCGACGTCGTGGTCACCGGCGAACATCCCGTGCCCGGACTCGGGAGCCTGGAGGCGGGTCGCCGGCTGCTCGAGTTTCTGGACTCTCCGGGTGACGCGACGCTCACGTTGTTCCTCGTCTCGGGCGGGGCGTCGAGCATCTGCGTGGCGCCGGTGCCACCCGTCACGTTGGGCGACCTCGAGGCGGTATGGAACCGCGCACTGGCGTTGGGCTGGGACATCACTCGCCTCAACCGCGCGCGCGCCGCGATGTCCGCTCTGGGCGGCGGCGCGGTACTACGCCGCGCTCGGACCCCGCGATCGCGCTCGTTGGTGATGGTCGACAACGTCGTCGGGGGTGCGCCGTGGGTGGCGTCAGGACTGACCTTTGACTACCGGCCTTCGCGTCTCGCGCGTCGCCGTCTCCGCGCCAGTCTGGGACCTTTGGAGCCTGACCTGGCTCGCCGGCTTGGCGACGCGATGAGGAGTCGCGCCGCGCTCGTGCGCACGCCGCCCAAGGCGGTCCACGAGAATCGTGTTCTGGTCGAACCGCGCGCCGCCGTCGCGGGCGTCGCGGCCAAGGCGCGACAGCGATCGATGAGTGTCGAGGATATGGGCTCCGTGATCGGCGACGTGGCGGAGGTGGTCGGAGCGATGGCCCGGCGCCTGCGCGACGCGTCCGACGATCCGGTGTGTTTCGTCGGGATTGGTGAGGTGACGGTTCGCGTCGAGGGAGCCGGGCGAGGGGGACGATGCCAGGAGTTCGCCTCTCGCATGGCCGAGGTACTCGCCGGACTCGGGCGTCCGGGGGCGTGCGTGGCACTGGCCACGGACGGACGCGACTTTCTGGAGGGCGTGGCCGGGGCGTGGAGTGACGACACCACAGTCAGTCGTCTCGCCCAGCGCGGCACCGACCTCGGTGGGCTGCTGGCACGTCACGACGTCCACGATGCCCTCGAGGGTGTCGGTCAGCTCATCGCGGGCCAACGCACCGGCTGGAATCTCTGCGATGTCTACGTGGTGGCGTTGGGGACGCGGCCGCCGGCGACGTCGAACGCGACGGCCTAGGTGCGCAGGACCACGTTGAGCGGCTCCTCGTTCTCACGCAGACGTGCGATCTGAGCGTTGATCAGTTTGGCCATGCGCGGTCGCATCGCCGAGGTCGCTCCACCGACGTGAGGGGTGATGAGGACGTTGGGCATGGTCCAGAGCGGGTGACCCGCCGGGAGCGGCTCGGGGTCGGTCACGTCGAGGGCGAGGCGCACGCGGCCGGTGCGCGCGTGGCTCACCAGGGCGTCGGTGTCAGCGACCGCGCCGCGCGACACGTTCACGAGGAGGGCGCCTTTGGGCATGCGCGACAGGAAGGAGTCGTTGACCATCTGACGCGTGGAGTCGTTGAGTGGCACGCAGATCACCACGACGTCGCTCTGGCCGAGCAGCTCGGCGAGGGCCGACAGGTCGAAGATGTCGCCGCGCTCGTCGGTGCGCGCGTGGCGCGCCACGCGCAGCACGCGCGCCTCGAAGGGGATCAACCGAGCCTCCAACGCCCGGCCCACGCCGCCGTAGCCGACGATGAGCACGGTCCGGTCGGCCAGGCTCGGTCGGAACTCGTAGGCCCAGCGGCCCACGGACGCCGCGCGCACGAACTCGGGCAGTCCGCGCAGGGAGGAAAGGATCAGCGTCATGGCCAGCTCGCTGGTGGAGGCCTCGTGCACCGATGCGGCGTTGGCGTAGACCACGCCCGGCGGTAGCACCGCGGCCACTCCGTCGTAGCCAATGGCCTGACTTTGCACGAGGCGTGTGCTCAGCCCGGCCAGGCGTCCCAATGACGCGAGTCCGCCACCGTACGGGGGTACCACGAGGTCGATCTGGTTTCGCGGGGCGGCGCCCGCCATGGTCCATTCGAGGAGGTCGACGCCGACCGGTGGCACACCGAGGGCGGCGCGAAGGTCTCTGTCGGGCACGCTGACGACGAGATTGGTCACCGCCGCGAGCATACCGAGGCGCGCTGTTCACGCACCGAGGGTCTGCCTAGCGCCGAACCCACTTGCGCTCGTGGCGATAGAGCTGGCGCAGGTCGTCGCGTCGGGCTCGGTAGACCTCAACGGCGTCGGCCGAGGGCTGGTACGTCTCGCCGCGCGGCGTGTTCTTTGCCACGTCGTCGAGCGTCATGCGACCCAAAGCCACCGACGCCATCGTCGCCGCTCCGCGAAGTTGCGCGAGCATGGGCTGGGGCACCTGCTCGACGCAACGCCCGAGGGTATCGGCGTAGATCTGACACCACAACGAGGACTGGGCGCCACCGCCGAGCAGTCGCAGTGGCTCCAGGCGTCGACCGGTGAACTTCTCCACGTAGCGCAACAGCCAGGCACTGTTGGCCGCCACGCCCTCCAACACGGCGCGAGTCATGTCCGCCGCCGTCGTCGTGACCGACAGACCCGAGAAGCTCGCGCGCACGCGCTTGTCGTCCACCGGTGAGCGTTCACCGGCCAACCACGGCGCGAAGGTGGCGCCGTTCGCGCCGGGAGGCGAGGACGTCGCGAGGTTCGTGAGGTCCTCGTAGGTCGCCGAGGCGCCCGCGCCGGCCAACGTCGCACGCAACCAGTCGAGGGACTTGGCACCGGTCTCTTGGTTGTCGATCACCAGATAGGAGTCGTTGGTGAGGCCCGGCGCGGTGGCGATCGAGTGGAGTGCGTCGGTCTTCTTCGTCGCCACGGGGCAGGAGATCCACGAGGTCGTCGAGAGTGCCAGGTGTGTCTCGTGGGGCCGGACCGCCCCGGACCCGAGCGCGGCCGCGTGAAGGTCGGGCATTCCCGCGATGACTGCGACGCCGCCACCCAGTCCAAGATCCGTGGCCACGTCGGGGCGCACCGTCCCCACGATGGAGCCGAACGTGGCGAGGGGCGGCAGGAACGCGAGGTCAACCCCGACGAGGTCCGCCAATCCCTGGTCGTACTCGAGACGCGCGAGGTTGCGGATGTCGGTGAGCCACGCCGCGAGACGCGAGGCGTGCGTGGCCGACGCCACGCCGGTGAGGCGCATCGTCAGGTAGTCCACCGGTTCCATGAACCAGCGGGTGCGCGCCACCAGGTCAGCGTCGGTGTTGGTCAGGTACAGGATCTGGCCAATCGGGTCGGCTCCGGCGGTTGACGGCGCGCCGCCGGAAATGCGCACGAAGCGCGTGACCGCGCGCGGGTTGTATCCGAACGCGGGTCCGCCGAGCCTTCGGCGAACGTACGGTCCGCCGCGAGTGTCCAGCCAGGTGAGGCACGGGCCAGTGGGTTCGCCGTTGGCGTCGACCGGAACGGTCGACGCGTACTGGCCCGTGACGGCCACGGCGCGCACGGCGCGCGCGTCGACGTCCGCCTTCGCGAGAAGGCGCCGGCTGGCGGCGACGATGATCGACCACCATTCGGCGGCGTCCTGGGTCGCCGCGCCGTCTGCGCCGAAGTGGGTCGTGACCGCGTGGTGCTCGAACGCCACCACCTTCGCATCCGCGCTGACCAGTCCGACCTTCGGGCCTCCGGTGCCGAGGTCGACGCTGAGGACGAGGTCGCCGCTCACGTGGCGGGGAGCGCCGACTGCTGGTCCATGAGGTCGCTCATGACGGCGCGAATGAATTCGTTCGCCTCGGCCGAAGGCCCCGACGCCACGCCGCCGTAGATGGCACTCGAGCGCGCGGCTCCGTCGCGGTGCTCGAGCGCGTAGGTGACCGCGTCGTTGAGGTCGGTAGCCCAACGCTCGGTGACGCCGGGCTGCGTCTGGGGTCGAGTGACCGCCATGTGCAGGGCGTTGGGATACTGCTGGCCGTTGAGGCGCCAGCCCCGGGTTCGCAGGAAGTCGTTCACGTGGTACACGTCGAATTCGTCGGAGGTGAAGGAGAAGAGGAAGCTCGGGCTGCCCAGGATCCGCAGTGACGGGTGTGAGCCCACCGCCTCGCGCATGCTCTCGGCCGTCGCAAAGATCTCGGCGGCGTAGCGTCGGTAGCCGGTGCGACCCAGGCTCACCATGGCCGCCCAAGTGGCGGCCAGCAGACCGCCGGAGCGCGACCCGTCGGTCCCGGGCGTGCAGTACTTGCCGCCCGACCAGTCGGTCTGGAAGAAGTACTGGGCGTTGCGCAGTGAGCGATCGGCGATGCACACGACGCTGGTGCCCTTGAGGGCATAGCCGTACTTGTGGGTGTCGGCCGAGATCGAGGTCACACCCGGGACGGTGAAGTCAAAGGGCGCGATGGGGTGGCCGAGGTCTCGCCCGAAGGGCAGGATGAACCCGCCCAGGCAGCCGTCGACGTGGAGGCCCACGCCGCGGTCGAGGGCGAGCTGGCCCAGTTCGGAGATGGGGTCGATGGTGCCGTAGCCGTAGTTGGTGGCCGAGCCGACGAGGGCGACCGTGTTCTCGTCGACGTGGTCGGCCACCCAGTCCAGGTCGACCTGAGTGGTGACCGGGTCGACCGGGGCCACGCGCATCTCGACGCCGAAGAGGTGGCCGGCCTTGGCGAAGGCGGGGTGCGCGGTCTCGGGCTTGATCACGTTGGGCCGACTCGTGCGCTGGGCGTTGGCCCCGCGGTAGGCCAACATCGCGTGGGCGATCGAGCCGGACCCGCCCGAGGTGATGAGTCCCACCGGCGCGGAGTCGAGAACGTCGGCGTTGAACAGGTCGAGCGTCATCGCCACGATCTCGGACTCGAACTTGGTGGCGCTGGGGCACATGTCGCGCTGGATGGTGTTGACGTGAGAGAAGTTGGCGAAGGCGGCGTTGAGGAAGCGGTAGTGGTCGTGGTCGCCGCAGTACATCGTGCCCGAGCACTGTCCGCCCTCCCACGCGCGGTCCTCGCGCGCGGCGATGTCGCCCAGCATCGCGAGGATCACGTCGCGGTCGGAGCCCTCCTCGGGCAGCGTGCGGTGGACCTCGAACTCATCGGCGTAGGGGAAGGAACTCACGGGGTCTCCTGACGGTCGCCACGAGCGTAGGCCGTCGGCGCGGCTAGGCCGATTGCTCGCCTCCGCCGTCGAGCGCGGCGAAGGTGCGCACGATGTCGCCACGCTCGGCTCCCGACGCGAGCAACAGCGAGAGCACGATCCGCGACTTGCGCGCGTCGAGGGAACCCGCCGAGATGAGACCCGCGGCCAACAACTCGCCCTCGGATCCGCTGAACCCGTAGGTACCGTCGAGGACGGCCCCGGCACCGGTGCGCGACGCGAGAACCGTTGGCACTTCGGCGGCGACTCGCGCCAGTCGCGCCACGCTTGAGCCCGGGACGTGCCCGGCGCCGAAGGCCTCAACGACGAGGCCGGCGTACCCCGACGAGGTCACCGCGTCCAGCATGCGACCGTCGTCGCCGAGGGCCATCGTCACGATGGCGACCGGTGGCACCGGCCCGAGGATGGGGCCCGGCCGAGTGGCCAGCGCTCCGGGACGCAGCACGACCCGCACGCGCCCTTCGGCCACCCATCCAATCGGCCCGCAGGTGGGAGAGGTGAAGGCGCCGGGGCTCGTAGTGTGCGACTTTCTTACGAAGCGCGCCGCGTGGATCTGGTCGTTCATGACGACGACGCACCCGAGACCGCGGGCCTGCGGCGAGGCGGCGACGCTCAGCGCGGCGAGTACGTTGGCCGGTCCGTCCGGCCCCGCTTCGGCCGGCGTGCGCATGGCGCCGGTCACCACGACGGGCCGCTCATCGCAGATCAGCAGGTCGAGGGCGAAGGACATCTCCTCGATGGTGTCGGTGCCCTGGGTCACGACCACGCCCCCGACCCCCGCCGCGAACTCGGCGTTCACGGCGCTGGCCACCTCCAGCACGTCGTCAAAGGTCAGCGCACTCGACGGCAGAAGGCGCAGGTCCCGGGCGGTGACGGCGACATCGACGAGATGGCCGGTGGCCGTCGCGAGGAGATCGAGCGCGCCGAGTCCGGGCACGGCGCCCTCACTGCCGTCGGGCGAGCGGGTCGAGGCGATCGTCCCACCGAGCGACAAGAGCGTGATCTGCGACGGCGGGTGTTCGGTCACGCTTCTCCTCGGTCGGCGCGGTCCTACCCTACGCGCGGCGCGTACGAGCGTCAGGACGTGACGTGCCCGGCGGCGTCGAAGACGCCCGCGAGGCTCGGTGAGTGGTGACCCGCCTCGTACGCGGTGATCTCGCCCTCATGGCGCAGCGTGAGACCGATGTCGTCCCAGCCGTTGAGGAGCCGTTCGCGCGTGAGCGGGTCGAGATCGAATGTGCGTCGCCACCGCGTGCTCGGGACCTCCACGGTGAGGTCGTGGATATCGATGGCAACGTGAAGCTGCGAGTCGCCGGCCACGAGGGAGGCGAGGGCGTCCACGTCCTCGGAACTGAGGGCCACCGTGACGAGTCCCTGCTTGGACGCGTTATTGGCGAAGATGTCGCCGAACGAGGAGGCGATGACCGCGCCAAAGCCGTAGTCCATCAGAGCCCACACCGCGTGTTCTCGCGAGGACCCGATACCGAATCGTGCTCCAGCTAACAGGATCGTCGCGCCGAGGTACTCGGGTTGATTCAGCACAAACTGAGGGTCGTCGCGCCACTCGCTGAAGAGCCCGCGTCCGAACCCCGTGCGTTCGACGCGCTTCAACCACTCCGACGGGATGATCTGATCGGTGTCGACGTCAGAGCGACTCAGCGGGACACAGCGACCTTCGACAGCGCGTACCGGCTTCACGCGAGCACCTCGCTCGGCGAGGCGAAGCGACCGAGCACCGCCGTGGCCGCGGCGGTCGCCGGCGACACCAGGTGAGTGCGCCCACCGCGCCCTTGGCGGCCCTCGAAGTTGCGATTGGAGGTCGAGGCGCAGCGCTGGCCGGGTCGCAGCTGGTCCGGGTTCATGCCCAAGCACATCGAACACCCTGGCTCGCGCCACTCGAAACCGGCGTCGAGGAAGACGCGGTCGAGTCCCTCGGCCTCGGCCTGACTCTTCACCCGGTGCGATCCGGGCACCACGAGGGCCCGCACGCCCGGCGCGACGTGGTGGCCGCGCGCGACGGCCGCCGCGGCGCGGAGGTCCTCGACGCGAGAGTTGGTGCACGAGCCAATGAAGACGACGTCCACTGGGACCGAACGCATCGGGGTACCCGGGGCGAGGTCCATGTAGTCGAGCGCGCGCTGGGCCGATTGACGCGCGTCGGCGTCGGCGAAGTCCGCGGGTGCGGGCACGACGCCGTCGAGCGCGACCACCTGGGCGGGGTTGGTGCCCCAGGTCACCGACGGGGTGATGTCGGCCGCATCCAGCACGACCTCGGCGTCGAAGACGGCGTCGTCGTCACTGGCGAAGTGACGCCAGCGCGCCTTCGCGGCGTCGAGGGCCGCGCCATGCGGCGCACTCGGTCGGCTGGCGAGGTAGGCAATCGTGACGTCGTCGACCCCGATCAGACCGGCCCGCGCACCCGCTTCGATGCTCATGTTGCACAGCGTCATGCGCCCCTCCATCGAGAGGTCGCTCACTGCCGGGCCGCGGTACTCGATCACGTGCCCCGCGCCGCCGCCGGTGCCCAGGCGCGACACGATGGCCAGCGCGATGTCCTTGGCCGAGACGCCCGGGGAGACTTTTCCCTCCACGGTGACCGCCATGGTCTTGGCCGGCTCCTGGGGGAGTGTCTGAGTGGCGAGCACCTGCTCGACCTCGCTGGTGCCGATCCCGAAGGCCAGGGCTCCGAACGCGCCGTGGGTCGAGGTGTGCGAGTCGCCGCAGACGATGGTCATGCCCGGCTGGGTCACGCCGAGCTCGGGCCCGATGATGTGGACGATGCCCTGGTTCTCGTGGCCGCGCGGGAACAGCGTGATGCCGAAGTCGCGACAGTTCTCGTCCAGCGCTTCGAGCTGGCGGCGCGAGACGGGGTCGCTCACGGGTGTCGCCAGCGGCTCGGTCGGAACGTTGTGGTCCGCCGTGGCCAGCGTGCGGTCGGGCCGGCGCACGGAGCGATGGTTCAATCGCAGGCCCTCGAAGGCCTGGGGACTCGTCACCTCGTGGATGAGGTGGAGGTCCACGTACATCAAAGTTGGCTCGCCGTCGGGCGCGACCACGACGTGGTCCTCCCAGATCTTGTCGTAGACGGTACGCCCGGCCACTAGCGCAGACCCACGATCTTCACCCGCAGCGTCCCTGATGGCGCGTCGTACTCCACGACGTCGCCAACGGCGTGGTCGAGCAACGCTGCGCCGAGCGGCGAGGTGGGCGAGGCCACCAGCACATCCTCGGGTCGCTCCTCGATCGAGCCGATGAAGAACGCCTGAGAGTCGTCGTCGGCGTCGCCCTCGTAGACCACGTCGACGATGGAGGCGTGCTGGACAACCTGGGCGTTCTCGTCGCGCTCGACGATCTCGTGGTGGCGGATCACCTGGTCGATCTGGCGGATGCGCGACTCCATCTTGCCTTGGGAGTCCTTGGCCGCGTGGTAGTCGCCGTTCTCCGACAGGTCGCCGAGGGAGCGTGCGGACTCGATGACGCGCGCAATCTCCGTGCGTCCGATGGTGGTGAGGTGGTGATACTCCGCCTTCAGCTTGTCGAGCGTCTCTTGGGTAACGCGGTGAATCTCGACGGCCATGGCGTTTCCTCAACTAGGGGACAGACAACGATTCTACCGAGCGTGCCTTTCCTTCTTTCCGGGCTTGCCAGGTACGCGCCGAGCCGAGCAGACTGGAAGAAAAGGGGACGAGCCAGATGAGTGACCAGCGCACCCACCGCGTCGCGGTGATCGGCGGTGACGGCATCGGACCCGAGGTGACCAACGCGGCGCTCGAGGTCGTGAGGGCGGTCGGGGTTCCGGTCGTGACCACAGACTTCGACCTGGGCGCGGCGCGCTACCTGCGTGACGGGGTGGTCCTCGACGACGTGACCCTCGCACAGCTGCGCACCTTCGACGCCATTCTCCTCGGGGCGGTGGGCCCGGCGCATGGCGACCCGCGCGTGCCGAGCGGCGTGTTGGAGCGCGGTCTCTTGCTGGCCCTGCGTTTTCAGTTGGACCTCTACGTGAACTACCGACCCTTCCGCGGGGTCGCTGGCTCGATCGCCGAGGGCTGCGAGTTCGCGATCGTGCGCGAGAACTCCGAAGGCCCCTACATCGGTGAAGGGGGCGTCCTGCGGCGTGGCACCACCCACGAGGTGGCCACGCAGGGATCGATCAACACTCGCTTCGGCGTGGAGCGCTGCGTGCGCTACGCCTTCGAGCGCGCCGGGTGCCTGACCCGGCCGCGCCTGACCCTCGTGCACAAGACCAACGTGCTCACCTACGCCGGGGACCTGTGGAGCCGGGTGGTGGCCGAGGTGGGATCCGGATTCCCGTTGGTGGCGGTCGACTACCACCACGTCGACGCGGCGTGCATCTACTTGGTCGAGGACCCGTCGCGGTACGGGGTCATCGTGACCGACAACCTCTTCGGCGACATCCTGTCGGACCTGGCGGGCGCGGTCACCGGCGGCATTGGCTACGCCGCCAGCGCGAACCTCAATCCCGCGCGCACCAGCCCGTCGCTCTTCGAGCCGGTCCACGGCGCGGCTCACGACATCGCCGGCACCGGACGGGCCAACCCGCTGGCCGCGATCTCGTCGATCGCCCTGATGCTCGAGTTCCTCGGCGAGGACGACGCCGCACGGAAGGTGTCGCACGCGGTGGCAGACTTTGGGGGAGAGGTTGCGTCCCTCGGCACCGCCGAGGTGACGCAGCGGATAGTAGAGAGGTTGTAGATGTCGATCACGCCCACGAAGAAGATCTGGATGGACGGCAAGATGGTCGACTGGGACGACGCACGCGTACACGTCCTGAGCCACACGCTGCACTACGGCACCGGGGCCTTCGAGGGGATCCGCGCCTACAAGACCTCGCAGGGCCCGGCGATCTTCCGGCTGCGCGAGCACATGGTGCGCCTGCACCGCAGCTGCAAGATCTTGATGATCGACCTGATCTACACCGTCGACGAGCTGTGCGACGTGGCCAAGGAGCTCGTGCGCGTCAACGAGCTGACCGACGGCTGCTACCTGCGACCGATCGTGTACCTCGGCTACGGCGAGATGGGCGTGAACCCTATGCTGGCCCCGGTCAACGTGGCGATCGCCGCCTGGCCGTGGGGCGCCTACCTGGGCGAGGGGAGCCTGGACACCGGGGTGCGCATGAAGGTGTCCTCGTGGGTGCGCCACAGCCCCGACTCACTCCCCACGTCGTCCAAGACCATCGGCGGCTACGTCAACGCCAGCCTGGCCAAGGTCGAGGCGATCAAGGCCGGCTACGACGAGGCCATCATGCTCGGCGCCGACGGCCTGGTCAGTGAGTGCACCGGTGAGAACCTCTTCATCGTGCGTGACGGCGTCATCGCCACGCCACCCACCTCTGAAGCGGGTGCCCTGAGTGGGGTGACGCTCGCCAGCGTGGTGCACATCGCGCGCGACCTGGGCTACACCGTGAGCTTCGAGTCGCTTCGCCGCGACGACCTCTACGTGGCTGACGAGTCCTTCCTCACCGGCACCGCCGCCGAGGTCGTGCCCATCTCCTCGGTGGACGACCGCGTCATCGGCGACGGCAAGCGCGGACCGATCACCAAGGAGATCCAGTCGACGTACTTCCGCGCGGTGCGCGGCGAGCTGCCCGAGTACGAAGGGTGGCTGACGAGGGTCAGCTAGCCGAGGCGGCAGTAGGCTCGATGGGTGACCCAGCCGACGTTTGCCCCAGTTCCGGCTACCGGACAGGTCCGAGCTTCGATGACTATCGCGGCGCCGGAGATCGGTCGACCCCCGAAGAAGGGCCTCACCCGTTCGCCACGCCCTCCGGCGGGCCGAGGTCTGGGCACGCCCGCTCCCGACGCGGGCTACGCCATGGGTCTCGCGCACCGCGAGATCGCGAAATTGGCCTTCGCCCACGAACACGACCGCCACAACGTCGAGCTCGGCGTGGCGTTGGTCGCGGCCAAGCGCGCCGGACTGGCCGGACGCGCGCCGATGATCGATGACGTACGCGTCGCGATGGACCACTTCGGGCTACGCGGGGCGGAGTTGGTTGATGCCGCCCTGGCCCGACCGTTTCGGGGCATCTCGCACAGCTACTCGTCCCAGCGCGCTTTGGTCGACGGCGTCGACGCGTCCGCGCTGGTGCCGGACGCGCCCACGGCCTAGGGCGGACTCGTGGGCTTTGACCTGACCGACGAACAGCGGGCGTTTCGCGACGTCCTGCGCCCGTTCTGCGACGAGCGCATTGCGCCCTTCGCCGAGATGCACGACCGAGATCAGACCTTTCCCCAGGAGAGTTTCGACGCCTGCGTAGAGATGGAGCTTCCGGCCCTGTGGATCCCCACTCAGTACGGCGGCGCCGGGGCCGACATGGTGACCCAGGCGATCATGGCCGAGGAGTTGGCGCGCGCGTGCGCCTCAACCTCCGTGACGATGCTGATCTCCAAGCTCGGGATGCTGCCGATCCTCAACTTCGGGTCCGAGGAGATCCGGCGCGCCTACCTGCCGCGCCTCGCCACCGGGGAGATCCAAGCTAGCTACTGCCTGTCCGAGACCGACGCGGGTTCTGACGTCGCGGCGATGCGGTGCCGGGCGGTGCGCGACGGCGACGACTACGTCCTCACCGGGTCCAAGTACTGGATTACCAACGCCGGGGTCTCCGAGACCTACACGGTCTTCGCCTCGACCAACCCCGGGGCACGTAGTCGCGGCATCACCTGTTTTCTCGTGGAGAAGGGCTGGGGGCTCGAGTTTCCCAAGCACGAGGACAAGATGGGGCTGCGCGCGTCTCCCACCGGCGAGGTCATCCTCAACGAGGTCCGCGTGCCCGTCTCGCACCGCATCGGCGAGGAGGGTGAGGGGTTCAAGATCGCTATGCACACCCTGGACCGTTCGCGCCCCACGATTGGGGCCCAGGCCGTCGGGATCGCTCAGGGATCGATCGACTTTGCCGCGTCGTACATGCAGGGTCGCCGCGCCTTTGGTGGCCCGATCAGCGAGCTCCAGGGGCTGCGGTTCATGCTGGCCGACATGGCGATCCGCACCGAGGCCGCCCGGGCCCTCGTCTACCGGGCCTGTGCCGCCATTGACAGTGGCGACCCTGATCAGAACCTGAGTTATCTGGGTGCCGCGGCCAAATCCTTTGCCTCCGACACCGCGATGAGCGTGGCCACCGACGCGGTCCAGCTGCTTGGTGGATACGGCTACACCAAGGAGTTCCCGGTGGAGCGCTTCATGCGCGACGCCAAGATCACGCAGATTTACGAAGGGACCAATCAGGTCCAACGTGTGGTCGTGGCCAAGCACCTTCTCAAGTAGCGATCCCGGCCAGCCGAACTCGCGTCGGTGACTCGACGACGTCACAGTCATCGCCTACTGTTGTACTTCTGCCGACGCCGGCTGCGGGCGTCGTCGAGGTCCTGAAGTTGGCCCTGGTGAAGGTGGTGGCACGCCGTTGATCGGCGTGTCGACGAGCAATGAAGTCGGTTCATCACGAACCCGACCACGAGCTATTGAGACGAAGAAGGGGGAGGAGTCCGTGGATGTGACCGCAATTAGCCACACCGACGGTCCTCGACTCCTTCGAGGATGCGCGTCATGAGCACCAATCACATTCTCGAGGCCCGTCAACTGGTCAAGCGCTTCGACGACTTCGAGGCCGTCAAGGGGATCGACTTCGTCATCGAACGCGGCGAGAGTTTCGGGTTCCTCGGTCCCAACGGAGCGGGCAAGACGAGCACCATGCGAATGATGTCAGCGGTCTCGCATCCCACCTCTGGCTCCATCACCATCTTCGGGCTCGACCCGAGCGAGCACGGACCAGAGATCCGTGGGCGAATCGGCGTCGTGCCCCAGGAGGACACCCTGGAGCTTGAGCTGTCCGTTCGACAGAACCTCGAGATGTTCGGCCGGTACTTCGACCTGTCGCGCCGGGTGATTCGTGAGCGCGCCGCCGAACTCCTCGAGTTCGCCCAGCTGAGCGAGCGGGCCAATGACAAGGTCGACGACCTCTCGGGCGGACTAAAGCGTCGACTCACGATCGCCAGAGGATTGATCAACCGCCCCGAGTTCCTGATCTTGGATGAACCCACGACCGGGCTGGATCCCCAGGCTCGCCACCTGCTTTGGGAGCGCCTCTACCGGCTCAAGCGTGAGGGCGTCACGCTCGCGATCACGACGCACTACATGGACGAGGCCGAGCAACTCTGTGACCGGTTGGTCGTGATGGACCGTGGGGCTATCGTCGCCGAGGGTACGCCGAGGGATCTGATTGCGCGCCACTCGTCGCGCGAAGTGGTCGAGTTGCGCTTCGGGACCGACTCCCACGAGGAGTTGCACTCGCGCCTGGCGCCGTTTGCCGAACGAATTGAAGTGTTGCCCGATCGGGTTCTGCTGTACGTCGACCGTGGTGACGACGTCCTCCAGCAGATTCACTCCGCGGGCGTCGCGCCGTCGAGCGCGTTGGTTCGACGAAGCTCGCTCGAAGATGTCTTCTTGCGCCTGACTGGTCGGACATTGGTGGACTGAGCATGACGACCTCGCTCGACCCCTCGACCGGTTGGCCCCGGTGGCGGCGCAGTTGGTGGTACCACGCGACCTTTTACGCCCGTACGTGGCGTGGGTCGACGATGAGCGCCGTGCTCTTTCCCATCTTCTTCCTGGCCTCGCTGGGCGTCGGAGTCGGAAAGCTGGTATCCGCGCATCACGGCCTCGTCGCGGGTCAGACGTACCTGCACTTCATTGCGCCGAGTCTGCTGGCGACGTCAACCATGCAGATTGGCGAGGGCGAGTCCCTGTGGCCGGTGCTGGCATCGGTCAAGTGGATCCGTACGTACCACGCAGCGGCGGCCACGCCACTCGAGCCCGAGGACATCCTCATTGGCAAGCTGACCTGGGTTGCCTCGAGGGCCTTTCTCACCGGGATCGTGTACACGGTCATCATCGCGATGTTCGGGGCGCTTCAGTCGTGGTGGAGCCTGACAATGCCTTTCATCGGTGCTCTGGTCGCGCTCGCGTTCTCGGCACCCCTCGTCGCCTACGCCGCGTCGGTCGACACCGACGCCTCCTTCATCACCATCTACCGCTTCGCGTTCGTGCCGATGTTCCTCTTCTCCGCCACCTTCTACCCGCTATCCGCGTACCCGGGGTACCTGCGGCCCGTTGTTCAGTTCGTTCCGCTGTATCACGGCGTCGCCCTCGCGCGCTCAGCCGCTTTTGGGAGCGGCTCGTTGAGCTCCACGCTTGGCCACCTCGCGTATCTGACTGCGATGGCAACAGTTGGAGTCATCTGGGGACGACGCACCATGCGACGCCGGTTGGTGAACTGATGCTGACTCGCGCACTGCCCAGTTTCGGTACGCGTCGCTCGATCCGTGTGTTCGAACGCAATTTCATGGTGTACCGCAGTCAGTGGCTCATGCTGATCTCGGGTTTCTTCGAGCCGCTCTTCTACCTGCTCAGTATCAGCATCGGTCTGAACCACTTCATTGCTCACCTCAACGTCGGCGGCCGCGCGGTGAGCTACTCCACCTTCGTCGCCCCCGGCATGCTGGCCACGTCGGCTATGAACGGCGCGGTGATCGACTCGATCTTCAACCCCTTCTTCCGACTCAAGATCTCACACTCCTACGACGCCATCCTGTCGACCCCGCTCGACGTCACCGACATCGCGCTCGGCGAGGTGTGGTGGGCCCTGGCGCGGGCCGCCCTCTACGCCGTGTCGTTCATTGTTTGCATGGCCGCGTTGGGCGACGCGGGCAGCGCGTGGGTGGTGCTCTGCTGGCCGGCGGCGATTGCCACGAGCTTCGCCTTCAGCGCCCTCGGTCTCGCCGCCTGCACCTACATGCGCTCGTGGCAGGACTTCGATCTGGTGGCCGTGATCCAGCTGACGCTCTTCCTCTTCTCGGGCACGTTCTTTCCCATCACTGAGTACCCGCGGTGGCTGGGGGCGATCGTCTCGTTCTCGCCGCTCTACCAGTCCGCCGCACTCATGCGGGGCTTGTCCCTCGGCCAGTTCCAGTGGATCATGCTGATGCGTGTGGGGTACCTAGTGGTGCTGGCGGGCTTCGGGATCACCCTCGCGGCCCGGCGGTTCCAAAAGATTCTGGTTCCGTAACTCCGAGGCGCCGCGCCGGGCCGCCCGTGTGACCGGCGACTCGGCAAGTATGGGCACGTGAAGGTGTTCCTCGATGAGCTCCGCGCAACCCTTCTCCCGGGACACGACCCCAAACAAGGACCCTTGCCCCCGTTACTGGTCCTCTTAACAGTGGTGACCGGTCTCGTTGACGCCTTCAGCTACCTCGTTCTGGGGCACGTGTTCGTGGCCAACATGACGGGCAACGTCGTCTTCCTCGGATTCGCCATCGCGAGTGCGCCCGGCTTTTCGGTCGTCTCGTCGCTCGTCGCTCGTCGCACTGGTGGCCTTCGCCTTCGGCGCGGCGCTCGGCGGTCGATTCATCTCCGTGCACTCCCACCACCGAGGCCGGCTGCTGGGGGTGGCCGGCGCCGTCCAGCTGGTCCTCCTCGGCGTCGGCGTTGCACTGGCCGTGATGGAGCGGTCGAACCTCCACGCGGGATACCGGGACCTGTTGATCACGGCGCTCGCGGGCGCGATGGGCTTGCAGAACGCGACCGCGCGAAAGCTCGCGGTACCGGATCTGACGACGACGGTCCTCACGTTGACCATCACCGGGATCGTGGCCGACAGCGCTCTCCTGGGAGGTGCTGGAGCAAAGTCCGGGCGCCGGTTGATCTCGGTCATCGCCATGCTGGTCGGAGCTCTGGCGGGAGCCATGCTCGTGATTCACGCGGGGAGTTACGCACCCTTGATCGTCGCAGTGGCGATCGTGGCGCTCGTTGCGGGAGTCGCTCTGAGCCTGGGACGTTCCACGGAGGCGTGGACGAGCGGTTAGCGGTCCAGTTCGATCAGGTGCCGACGTTTCGGGCGAGCGCGCTGCAACTGCTGAACTCCGAGGGCCGACACGGTGATCAGGGGCCCCGTTCCTGGGACGTTCACTGTTTCGATGAACCCACGTTCGTTGGCCTCTTCCCAGACGGGTAGGCGCGGACACGAGGTGCGCCACGCGCCGAGGACGTCCGCGTAGGGCCGGGGCTCGGGTCCCAGCCACTCAAGGAGATCCAGGATCAAGTCGTCGACGGGGTTGCCCATGATGAGTGGCCAACATCTTGTTTCGCGCTCGAGATGGGCCAGGCGATTCGTGGTTCGGGTTGTCCCGCCGGCATCCTCGATCTCTGTCCTGATTGGTCGAGCGTCCTCGCTCAAGGCCCCGGCTCGATGTCACCGGACGACGTTAGAGTCGTCGCGTGACGGAGTTCACCGGCGCGGATCTTCGAGGCTCCCACTTCGAGCATGTCGATCTGAGCGACGCGCACTTCCACGACGTCGATCTGAGCCATGCCCTCATTCGTGAGGCCCTCTTCGATGGCGTGGTCATGAAGGGCGTCGAACTTCGCGATGTCTACATCTACGGCGAGATCGAAGGCTTGAGCGTGAACGGCGTCGACGTGGGGCCTTTGATCGAGGCGGAGCTCAACCGGCGATATCCCCTTCGGTCCAAGATGCGTCCGACGGACCTCGCCGGATATCGCGAGGCGTGGGACACCCTGGAGCGACTCTGGGACGAGACCGTTCAACGCGCGCAAGGTTTTGCGCCCGAACATCTCCACGAGTCGGTCGACGGAGAGTGGTCCTTCATCGAGACGCTGCGCCACCTCGTGTTCGCCACCGACTCCTGGATACGGCGAGTCATCCTGGGCGACCCGTCGCCGTGGGACGATTTGGGTCTTCCCTGGGACGGAATGCTTGATACTCCGGGCGTGCCGCGTGATCGGAGCGCGCGACCCTCGTTGGCCACCGTGATGGCACTTCGTCGAGACCGAATGTCCACGGTGCGCGAGGTCATCGAGGGACTAGATGAGACGTCACTCAATGCCGACACCGAGCCCGTCGAGGGGCCCGGTTGGCCGCCGCCGCGCAGCTTTCCGGTGCGCGAGTGCCTCTTGGTGATCTTCAATGAGGAGTGGGAGCACCGGCTCTACGCGGAGCGGGACATGGACGCACTGGAGGCGCGCGCAAAGTAACGGGCGCTCGCGCGTTACCCGCGACGATCGAGATGTCGCGACGTCAGGACGCCTGGTGATCTTCGGGGTCCAACCTCTCTGGAGGTCGGCGGCCGAGCAACCAGAGAATGGACTTTCCGAACTTTCCGAGATCCTCGCTTCGGCTCTTGGCCAATTCGTGGTCGAGGCGGGAGCCATGGGTGCCGCCACTCGAGTTGGCGAGCCCAGCCAAGTGGATGTCGTTGGGCTCGGCACCCTTGGGTACCTTCGGTAAACGTCGGCGGAACTTTCGCGGCTTGTTGCCAGCTTCACCCATGATCACAACCTTCCTGACTCGGCGAGACCGGGAATCACGTCGGCTTCGGTGCTCACACCGTCGTCATCCTTCCCGCTTCTCGGCAGCATATGGCGAGGTCGCTAGGGTGCATCCTGGAAAGGATTCACATGGCTGAACAGTCGGACCCGGTTCACTTGAACAATCACCATCGCGACACGCTGGTGTCCATCTTCCTGCACCCCACGAGCCACAACATCGACTGGAAGGCTGTGATCTCGTTGCTGAGTGTCGTGGGCACGGTTGACGAGACGCCTGCGGGAAAGTTCCACGTCACCCTCGGCAGCGAAGAACTGGTCTTGACCAAGCCGCGCAACAAGGATGTCGACGTGCAGACCGTGGTGGACCTGCGTCGGATGCTGACCGCTTCGGGCTATGCGGCCCTGGTCGAGAACGTCGTCAACAAGGGCAAAGAGGTTTGACCTCTGGGCCGGTCACCAACGCCAGTAACGGCGTGGGAGCTCCGTCCCAAGTAGGAACGACCGGTTGATTTTCTCCTCGATCGCTGAATCGACGGCGCCTACTCGACACGGTGAGGGTTGTCCTCTGGGTTATTTCAACCACGTCAGTGGCTGTAAAGAGCTCCTTCGACTTACCCGTCGGCGAAGCTTCTCATGCTCGTCGTGAGGGCCGCGTAGCGCGTCTTCCGCCGTTCGGTCAAGGAAGAAGGTCCACCAGCCGATGCGACGTGAACGCAAACATTGACGGTGGACCAATGAGTGCAAGGTTCAACAATCGGTTGACCCTGGAGACTGTATTTGCTCACAGGATGCACCATTCGCGTGATTGTTCGTTGGTAAAATACGGCGGGGTGTGGGAGGTCGATGTGGACCCAGTACCGATGGCGTCTCTCAGTGAGGAAACGTCGGTCGTGCGTCCCGTTCGCGCCGCCGCCTCCGGGCCGTGTCGATGCAGTCGTCACTCGTGTTGGCATATGCGCGAGTGCCGTTCCAGAGGAAGCGTTCGAATCATTCGCGAGCCAGCCGTGGGCGGGGTGTCAAACGGCTCGATTGTGCTTTGTCGTGAGTGCGCGGCTCCCACGCAGCGCAAGCGCATTGCCTGATTGCATTGCCGGCAACGAAGTGTGGTGATTCGAGTGTGCCGATGGACGGCAACGAGTTCCTAGTGCCCGTTACACCGCCGCGTTGCCGGTATCTGGTTCCACCGCCGCGTTCATTGTGTCCTCAATCACGACACTGTCTCGAGCCGCCTCGTTGAGAAGGAAGATGTCGAGGTCAACACTGGCGAGGGGATAGCCGACATAGTTTCCTTGGATGACGTCGGCGCCGATGTTGCTCATCGTCTCGAAGGAGCGCGCGGTCTCGACACCCTCGGCGACGACGGTGAGTCCAAGGGCGCGTGCCATCTCGATGATGGAACGGATGAGAGATATCGCTCGACTGTCGGTGTCGAGGGCCAAGATGAACGACTTGTCGATCTTGAGTTCGTCTACCGGTAGCTCCAGCAGCTGCGAAATCGACGAATACCCGACTCCGAAGTCATCAATGGAGATCTTGACCCCCAGGGATCTCAGCCTTTCGATGCTCGCTCTCGCCAGGGCCGGGTCCTGGGACAGGCTCGACTCGGTGACTTCCAAGACCAATCGATCCGCGGGGAGGTGGTGCCACTCAAGCATGCGCCAAATCGAGCTGGGCAGTTCCGGATCGAGCAGATCCCATTGTGAGATGTTCACGCTCATCTGAAGCGCGTGCCCGTTTCGGTGAAGGCGGGCGAGTTCGGTGATCGCCAAATCGAGCACCGCCCGGGTCAAGGGCGAGATAAGACCAGCTTTCTCCGCCAGCGGTATGAAATCGTCCGGCTGGAGAAGTCCCAGCGTCGGGTGCTGCCATCGCAAAAGAGCCTCCACTCCGTGTACTGAACCGGTCAGCACGTGGCGAGTCGGCTGGAAATGCAGCGTCAAACGGTGGCGATCAATTGCAGTTCGCAGATCATTCATCACCGTTAGGCGTTCCTTGGTATTTTCGTCGATGCCATCGTTGTAGACGCGAACGGCGTCTCGGCTTCGTTTCGCCTCGTACATTGCGACATCGGCACTGCGCAGAAGTTCAGTGTGTGTCGTACCGTGATGTGGCCAGATGGCGACCCCAATACTCGCGCTCACGCGTACCTTCGTTCTGTCGACCGACACCGGGTCCGACAGCGCTCTCGCGAGCTCCTTGGCGAACGCGACCGGGTCCGTTTGTTGCTCGAACAACAGAGTGCAGGCGAATTCGTCACCGCCTATGCGAGACATGGAACCACGAAGACCGATCTTCTTGGCGAAGCGACGACCGACGATCTTCAACAGCTCGTCACCGTGCGCGTGACCGAGCGAGTCGTTCACCTCCTTGAAACCGTCGAGGTCGACCAACACGAGGGCGAGTTGTTCGTCGGGTCGCAGGTTGGCAAGCTTCGCCTCACCATCCTCCAAAAAGGCCCGCCGATTGGACAGTCCGGTGACGTTATCGGTCCGCGCGTCGACGAAATGCGAGCGTCCGAGCTGACGCATCTCGCCCTGGGTCATGACCATTCTCAGGATCACAATAAGTAGTGACCCCAGGGCCATGAACGTCGTCACTTCGGACGTCGGTCGGTGCACGGCGGTGGCGAGGATTGCGATCGATATGACGCCGAAGATCACGGGAATCAGGTTCAATCCCAGAGGGGGAACGAGCGTCTCCCGGGGCTCTTCTCGGCGGTCTATCCTGGGCCACGCCGCCAGTGCCAAGCAGCACATCCCGAACGGTCGAGACGATGTGACCAGGGTGTCTAGGACGTGGGACGTCATCGCCACTCGATTTAGCTGCACGAAGTCGCCGGCGCCAATCGAGATGAGCCCGATAAGGAGCCACGCTGCGGGGCGGCTGAAGTGGAAGTGGTTCGGCACGAGTCCAGCGGCAAGCAGGACTAGGAGGATAACCACCAGCATCGGATTGAAGATGTTCAATTGGGAGACAAGCGTGTGGCCACGAACGTCGATGTACTGGTGGAACCAGTACATCGACGTCAAGGCGGTGATTGCCAGGCCGGCGATAAGCCCGTCGAGACGAACGCTGATCGCTCGCGGGCCAAAGGAATGTTGCACAACGGCGGCGACAGCGACGGCGATGCTGACATAGGACAGGACGAGCATCGCGTCGCGAGGTGAGGAGGTCGCGAACGGGACAACGCCCGCGTGACCCAACAGACGAAGGACATCGGCCAGGTCGAAGAGAACGATACCCAAGCCAATAAGGAGCCACGGGCCACGCAGCGGGGAATCCTTCCTCAGACGAGGCAGAATCGGAATGACCGGCGCGAGGAAGACGAGGCACTCCAACCAGCTGTACAGGGGCACCGAACCAATCGAGTAAGGAAGACGAACGGTAAGCAGCATCGTCACGTACGTCACCACCACGACAATGGCTGCCAATTCCACCGTGAACTGGACTGCGTCGGTCGACGCTCGACGAAGATATCGATGAATCCACGGCGCCACGGCCTTGTTGAGGGATTCTACGGTCGTCATGGCGTGTTACCAGTGGTTCGGTCGGCTGGCGCCTTGACTGAGGCGATGGGGAACGGATAGCACGACGCCATCGACTCCGTGGCTATCCATCCTGCTTGTATTGAACGCATCAACCACGATTGGTCACTTCCTGCCCTTCGGAAAATGATGCACCGACGAAGACCCGATTCGCGCCCGTGACGCGCCAAACGCACTTGCCTATTTGCATCGTCCTTCGACGTCATTGAAACGGTGAATCTCCCTTCCATTATCGCCCCAGGAGCTTTTTTAGTTGACAACTCCCTCACAAACTCATGACATGATCTGGTGGTCACAAGGCGTTCCACCCAAGAGCGGAGGGCCTTGCAGGTCCTGTCACTGTCGCTTCATTGGCAACGCAGCTCAAGGCGCTGACGCTCGGTTGGTCCGTGATTGTCTGCGACTACGGACCGACGTCAACGACCCGCAACCTCGCACTGGAGATTGGATCTCGGTGCAATGAAGTGAGTTGTCCTAACGGATTTGGAATTCAACGTAAATAAACACGATGACTATCACAGACACGCTGAGCAGTAAGAGCTTCATGGCCAGACCTCGCCGGATTACTCGGTCTCCGTACGTGACCGGAGCGTGCGCTTCAAGTATGGAACGCAACCTCTTCTCATCTTCAGCGGTGCGGAGACCGCGATTCGGAACCACGATTTCGGGTGCGTTGCGTGAAGTGAGAAGGACGAAAAACTCCTTCGTTTCCCTAGTACTTGAAAATCGGGACCATGGAAACTTGAGTTCTACGGATTCGGACTTACTGACAATGCCATCTCGATTGAACGTCACTTTCCGAGGCTCTTGTATTCCCAAGCCGTATTTCCAAATGCGCCTTGGCATATGCCATATTCTCATCGTAAGACAGAACGAGATGAAAGTTACGGTCGCTAACGCCCCTATCCATTCGTGGCTCGCAATCGCCCCACCCGCGCCAATGACTGCGATTCCGAGCAGGATGATTATGACTGCTCGATTCGCCTTTGGAGAAGCACCTAGGAGTATGCGGCGGCATTCGTCGTATGTGAGTTGATATTCGAAGACGACCTCATCCATGATCAGTCACATTAGAACTGCGTCAGTCACACGGCGGTCCGAGGTGAGGTCATTGGGGGCCTCGACGTCATCGTTTTGCAACCAGGCATTGGCGCCCAGCTGACACCGGTTACTGAACCGCGCAGCAGATCTGAAGTCGGATCCGAACCAGGCAGTACCGCGCCACAAGCAGACCAGATATGTCACCCAGAACGAATAGGGCGTCCAACCTCCCGATCCAACGGTGCTTCGACCGCCCAAGCGA
>DATLSF010000010.1:0-59678 GCA_035534335.1 Acidimicrobiales bacterium
CAGCACCGGGAACTGCGGGTCGAGCGCCTCGCGAACCGCGGCCACCGTGGCGAGATCCGGTCCGGCCCCGGCCATGGGACCCGAGACCAAGATCGCGTCGACGAGGCTCGAGACCACGGTGGACGCGGCGATCTGAGCCGGCGTACGCGATCCCGTCGACGAGGCGAACTCCGGGGTCACGTTGGCGAAGATCGCCAGATCGTCGCGGCCGAAGTTGCGCCGACTGCGCATCAGTAGTGCGGCGTCCGGGCTCCACGCCCCCATATCGGACTCCCAGGAGCCGGTGACCACCTCGCGCATGAAGGCCGCCCCGCTACCCACGGCGATCGCCAGTGCGCATTGGGCGTCCCAGAGGAAGTCCACCCCGAAGGGCTGATCGCCCGGTCGACACTCGGTGGCCACCCGGGTCATGACCGCGGCCGCCTCCAGCCCCGCGTGCAACTGGTACGGGCGGTCGCCCTCGTTGCAGAACATGACGGCGTCAAAGCCGCCCGCGACGAGGTGGTCGACGTCACGCTTCACGTGATCGATCAGACCTTCGACGCCCTCGACGTGGTCGAAGAGAGGCGTCCCGGGCAACGGCGGCACGTGGGCCATCGCGATGAGGGGCTTGGCCACCCCCGGGAAGATCTGGTGGAAACGCGACATCTACCTCTCCTTGGGTTCCGCGGCACAGCGCACCTCAACGCCGAGGTCGTGGGCCGCGAGCACGACCTCGTGGTCCTCGGCCGCATCCGTGATCAGGACGTCGAGTTCAGCCAAGGGCGCCACCGCGGCGAAGGTCACGCGGCCCAGTTTGGTCGCGTCGGCCAGGAGGACGACCCGTCGTGCGGACGCGATCGCGGCTCGCTTGACGTGCGCGTCGTCCTCGTTGTACTCGGTCAGCCCCTCCGTCGACACGGCGGCGATTCCCAGAAACACGGCGTCGCAGTGGTACTCGCCGAAGGCACTCTGAGCTCGCGGGCCGACCAGGGACATCTCACCGGGGCGCACCGTGCCTCCGGTGAGGATGGTCCGCACGCGAGGCTTGGACGCGAGTTCGTTGGCGATCAGTAGAGAGTTTGTGACGACCGTCACTTCGAGGTCATGGCGCAGGGCCTTGGCCATCGCCGCCGTCGTGGTGCCGACGTCCAGGATGATCGTCTCGCCCTCGAGGACCGTGGCGGCGGCGGCGGCACCGATCTGACACTTCGCCTCCGCTTGCACGCCCGCGCGCTGATGTATCGGCGGCTCGTAGGAACGGCTGTGCAGGAAGATGGCCCCGCCGCGCGCACGGCGGGCCAAGCCCTCTTCCTCCAGATAGTCCAGGTCACGCCGAATGGTCATCTCGGAGGTCCCGTACTCAGTGGCCAGTACCGAGATCGAGGCCTCTCCTTCAACGCGCAGCCGCTCGGCGATGTCGGCCCGGCGTCGAGACGCGTTCACCCGCCCAGAATATGTGACTAATTCACAGTTTGAAAGCCAAATTATGTGATTTACTCACAAAGGATCGGGCTTACGCCCTGCGGGCTCTCACGGGTTCCACGAGCGGTCCGGCGACTCAATGGCCATGCCTTCGACGAAGACCACGATGCGGTCGCGTCCCTCGCGCTTGGCTCGATACATCGCGGCGTCGCCCTGGGCCAGCCACGTGACGGCGTCGGACACCGGCGTGAGCGCCAGACCCACGCTGGCGGTCGCGCCGAGCAGTTCGGCGCCGACGGCCACCGGTGCGGCGACGGCGTCAGCGAGGCGCCGACCGATCTCCTCGGCGTCGGCGCGACCGCGAACGGGGTAACACACGGCGACGAACTCGTCCCCGCCGAGTCGAGCCACGAAGTCGCCCGGACGCAGCACGGCTCGCGCGCGCTGGGCGGTGACGCGTAGGAGCTCGTCGCCGGCGGCGTGCAGGTAGGTGTCGTTCACCTCCTTGAAGTGGTCCAGGTCGAAGAACAACAGCGCGGCGGTCGAACCGTCGAACGCGCTACGGCTGACCACGCGCGCCAGGTGCGCCGTGAGTGCGGCCCGGTTGGGCAGGCCGGTCAGGCTGTCGGTACGAGCCTGGCGTGAGAGCTCGTCGTGGCGCGCTCGCCGCTCGGTGGCATCGCGAATGATGACCGAGACGCCAGAGACGGCGGCGTTCTCGTCACGCTGGGGGGTCAGCGTCACCTCGACGTCGATCAGCGTGCCGTCCTTTCGAAGGAACTTTGTCTCGGCGGCTTGGACGGTCTGGCCGGCGCCGACCTTGTCCCACAGTCGCTGGTGGTGGTCGCGGTAATCGGCGGGGGTGAGTCGCGTCGTCGGGGACCCGAGCACGTCGCCGCTGGCGTAGCCGAGCAGCTGGGCCGCGGCGTCGTTCCAGAAGACGATCTCGCCGTGGCTAGTGGTGAAGATCGCGTCGCCCGAGGCCGTCACCATGGCGCCGAGGGTCCGCTCGAAGTCCTCTTCGCGCACGCGGTCAGAGATGTCGATGGACACGCCGCCGACCGCGTAGGGTCGGCCGGCGGTGTCGAGCAGCGGGAATCGCGACGCCAGAAAGGTCCGGCGCCGTCCCTCGAACTCGAGGTTGAGCTCGGCCTCGTAGGGACCGCGCTCGAACGTCAGATGGTCGGCGGCCGTGATGGCCTGGGCGTTGGCCGTCGAAAAGAGCTCGGCCGGCGTCGCGCCGATGGTCTCGGCCGCGCTGCGGCCCATGTGCCGGGACCAGGCCTTGTTGACCCGCAGGTAGTGGTCGTCCAAGTCCTTCACGTAGACGAGGGCCGGGGTGTGGTCGATGAGGTCCTGGATCATCGCCTCGCTACGCTCCAGGGCCGTCTCGGCGCGGTGGCGTTCGGTGAGGTCGCGCACCGAGACCACGACGGCGCTGATCGCGTCGTCGGCGCACTTGTTGGTCAGCACCACCTCGAGGTAGCGCTTGTCGGGTTCGGCGACACTGGCCGCGACCGTGACCGGGCGCGTCGGGTCAGAGACCACGTCGGTCAGGGCCTCGCGGAGGGACTCGCGTTCGGCGTCCGGGAAGAGATCCACGAAGAGGGGCCGCTTGGCCTCGTCGACGTCGACGCCCAGGACACCCTTCGTCGACTCGCTGGCGAAGAGAATGGCCCCGTTCTCGTCGACCAGCCAGACCGCGTCACTGCCGCGCGCCACGATCCCGCGGTAGCGCGCCTCGGTGCGCTCGACCTCTTGGTGGCGCTCGCGGTCCGCGCGCGCGTCGAGATACCAGAAGATCCCGAGCAACACCGCGAGCAGGAACAGCGCGCCGAGATCAACGGCCTCGGACAGGTTGCTGGCGCGCGCCAGCGTGGATTCGGCCCGGGCCGACTGCGTGGCGGCGTAACGGTTGCACTCGGCCACCAGGGCGTAGTTGGCCGGGGCCTGCACGCTCACCTCGGCCCGGGCGGCCCCCAGAGAGTCACCCTGGTCGACGAGTTTGACGACCCGGCGCGTCGCCGTCACGAAGGCCCGCAGCGGAGCATCGGCCTGGGGGTCCTTGATCGCGTTGACCGCGACCACCACTCGTGCGAGCGCCGAACGGAAGTTAAAGGAGTAGGCCGCGACCCCGGTGAAGAACTGGTCCTCCTCGTTGGCCAGCTTGGACAACTGGGCGGTCGCCCGGGTGACGGCGACGACTTTGGTGGATGCCGCTTGGGCCTGGTCGCGCAGGCGGGTGGTCAGCGCCCACGAGCCTCCGAGCAGCACGACGGCCACGACGGCCGAGGCCACCGCGATGACGGGACGCCGGCGTGGGGTCTGGGACCGGCCACGTCCGGGTCGGGGGCCCACTGGAGGAAACGTCTCCGTCATCCATCACCCCCCTAGTGGGTGGCGCCTTGGCCAGCGCTCCCGCGCGACGTCGACAGCACTCTCAGCGCAGATGCGTATCGCACCCGCGACGATTCGTACCAGTCTCGCACTCCCTCTGGCGCGACACGTCAATGGCGAGGGAAGTTAATCGAGGGGGCGAAACCCAACGCCGTGCGCGGCGAGGCGCTCTAAGTGGACCTCCAAACGCGGGCGGAAGTCCTCAACGCTCGTAGCGGTCCCCCAGACGACTTCGGCGAACGCGCACAGGCGCGGGAAGGCCATGTAGTCAAGGTGCTCGCGGGTCGCGATGTACTCGGTCCATAGTTGCGCCTGTGCCCCGCGCACGTGGTGAACCAACGGCGACTCGAGGCCGTCGGGCACGACGCGAAACCGGTAGACCTTTTCCCAATAGGTGGCGGTCGGCGCGGCGTTCTGCGCGACCGGTTCGTCGGCGGCGGTGGAGTTGAGCCAGTCGAAGTACAGATACTGCATCGGAGCCATCACCACGTCGAAGCCCCGGCGCGCGGCCTCGACGCCCTTGGCGCCCGATCGCCAGGCCGTGACCACCGTGCCCGGTGGCACCGTCGCGTCGAGGACCTCGTCCCAGGCGTGGACCTCGTGACCCCGAGCAACCAACGCCGCGGCGACGCGCGTGGTGAAGAGTCCCTGGAGCTGTCGCGCGTCGGTGAAGCCGTGGGTCGTCATCACCTCGCGCGCCTGCGCGCTGGCCTCCCACTCCGTGGTCGGGCACTCGTCGCCCCCGACGTGGACGGGACTGTTGGCGAAGATATCGGCGACGTACGTGGTCACCTCCTCGGCGAAGTCCAGCGCCTCGTCGCTGACGTTGAGCACGTGTTCCGAGATCCCCCACCGCGTCCACACCTCGACGGACTCGCCGTGACCCAGGTGCGGGTACGCCGCCACGACCGCCTGCGCGTGGCCCGGCAGATCGATCTCGGGCACGATCGTCATGTGGCGCCGCGCCGCGTGATCGCGGATCTCCGCCAGGTCCTGGGCGCGGTAGAAGCCCCCGTGGGCCACGTGATCGTCCACGCCGTCGACCTCGTGACCCAACGGTGACGACGAGCGCCACGCGCCGACCTCCGTGAGGCGCGGCCAACCCGGCACCTCGACGCGCCAGCCCTGATCGTCGTTGAGGTGGAGGTGGACGCGATTCAGCCGGTGCGCGGCGGCCAGGTCGATGAAACGCAGCACGTCGGCCAGGGGAAAGAAATGACGCGCGACGTCCAGGTGGACCCCGCGCCACCCCCACGTGGGGCCATCCTCGATGGACAGGCGGGGCAGACGAAGCGTGCGGGCGCCGGCATCTCGCGGCGCGCTGGCGAGCAGCTGGCCGAGCGTCGTGAGGGCGTACGCCGCGCCGGCCGGTCCCCCGGCGCGTACGCACACCGTGTCGTCGATGTCCAGCCGGTACTCCTCCGCGCCGAGGCCGCGGTCGCGACGCACCGTCAGATCTGCCTCACCCTCGGTCGAGACCTCGACGGCACCGATGAGGTTGGCCACGTCAGCGAGGAAGAGATCGACCACGTCGCGCCACGCGGGCTCGACCACCCAGCGCCGCGGCGCCCAGTCGAGTTCGCCGTCGCCCCCGACGAGGACGCGCGGCCGCGGAACTAGCGCGATGCCCACGACTCGGCCACGGCGAAGCAGACCGCGTGGTGGGTGGCGGACACGTCGACGCGGGGCGGGTCGACGTGACGGCATTCGTCACGCACCAGCGGGCAGCGCGGGGCGAAGCGACAGCCCGCGTGCGGGTCGATGACCTTCGGCGGTTCGCCCAAGTCGGAGTGCTCGACGTCCTCGCTGAGCGGCAGGCGCGGGTCGGGCGCCGACGACATGAGCAGCTGCGTGTACGGATGCTGGGGGGTCGCGATGACCTCCTCGGTGAGTCCCTCTTCGGCGACGCGCCCGGCGTAGAGGACGATCATCCGGTCGGCCACGTAGCGCGCGCTCGCCAGGTCGTGGGTGATGTAGAGCAGGCTGACCCCCTCGGAGTCGCGCAGCTCCTTCATCACGTTGAGCAAGCCGATGCGGATCGACACGTCGAGCATCGAGACCGGTTCGTCGGCCAAGATCAGCGACGGACGCGAGGCCAGCGCCTGGGCGAAGCCGAGGCGCTGGCGCTGGCCCCCGGACAGTTCGTGCGGGTAGCGGGTCATCACGTCGCCGCCCGGGCTCAGCCCCACCTTCTCCAGCAGGGTGACGGCCTCGTCGACCCGCTGGTCGCGCGAAATGTCGGGGCGGTGCAGTTTGAGCGCGCGCAGAAGCCCATGACCGACGCGTAGCACCGGGTTGATGGAGCCGAAGGGGTCTTGAAAGACCATCGGCATGCGTCCGCGCGTCTCGCGGGTGAATCGGGTACCGAGCACCTGGCCCTCGAAGGTGATCCGGCCCGAGGTCGGCGGGTAGAGCCCCGCGAGCACGCGCGCGATCGTCGACTTGCCCGAACCGGACTCGCCGACCAGCGCCACGATCTCGCCCGCGGCGATGGTGAAGGTGACGTCATCGACGGCGTGGAGGGTTCCGCGCGACCGGAAGCCCCCCACGCGAAAGTGCCGCGACAGTTCCTCGACGCCCAGGACCTCGCTCACGCGACCACCACCGGGTTGACCAGGTGACAGCGCGTCGCGTGCCCTTCGCGATCGACCAGCTCGGGCGCCAGCACCCGGCACGTCTCGAACACGTACTTGCAGCGCGGCGCGAAGAGGCAGCCGGGCGGGGGCTCGACCAGCGAGGGCGGATTGCCGGCGATCCCGGTGAGCGCGCGCGGCGCGCCGAGCAGGGACGGGAACGCCTCCATCAGGCCCTGGGTGTAGGGGTGGCGCGACTGGTCGAAGACCTGGCGAGTCGATCCCAGCTCGACGACCTCGCCGGCGTACATCACGGCGAGGCGGTCCGAGAAGTGGCTCACCACGCTCATGTCGTGAGTGACGAAGATCACCGAGAAGCCGAGCCGCTGGCGCAGGTCCTCGACCTGGCGCATGAGCGATCGCTGAGCCACGACGTCGAGCGCCGACGTCGGTTCGTCCATCATGACCAGCTGGGGCTCGAGTAACAGGGCCATCGCGATCATGGCGCGCTGGCGCATGCCGCCCGAGAGCTGGTAGGCGTAGCTCGCCAGGTGCACCGGATCAATGGAAACCATCTGGAGCACCTCGGCCGAGCGAGCCGCAATGCGCTCGCCGTCCCAGTCCGTGTGGGCGCGGCACGCGTCGGCCAACTGTTCGCCAATACTCAGCGTCGGATTCAGTGCGTTCATGGCGCTCTGCATCACGACCGAGATGTCGCGCCAGCGTCGCTGGCGCAACTCCTCGGGGCTAAGAGAGGTCAAGTCGAGACCGTTAAAGACCACTGATCCACCGGTGAAAGCGGCCGGGTAGGTCAGAAGTTGGGCAATCGCGAACAGCAGCGTCGTCTTGCCGCAGCCCGACTCGCCCACGATGGCCAGGAACTCGCCCGCCTCGAGGCTCAAGTTGACGTGGCTCACGGCGTGCGCGGGTCCGTTGGGCGTCGCGTAGTCGACGCAGAGGTCGTTGACGTCGAGCAGGCTCACGCGGCCACGACCTTCCTGCGCGCACGAACCGGACGCAGCGCCGGGTTGGCGATCTCGTCGAACGCGTAGTTGAGCAGCGCCAGGCCGCTGCCCAGAATCGCGATGGCCACTCCCGGTGCCAACGCCCACAGCGGCAGCCCCGTCGCCAGGGCCTCGTTGTTCTGGGCCCAATAGAGCATGGTGCCCCAAGACTGGTCGTTGATGTTGCCGAGCCCCACGAACTGCAGGCCCGACGCGGCCAGGACCGCGTAGAGCGCCGAACTGAGGAAGTTGGCCACGATGAGCGAGGTCATCGGCGGCAGCAGTTCGACGAAGACCACGTAGAAGCCCGACTCGCCGCGGGCGCGCGCGGCCAACAGGTAGTCGCGGTTGCGCAGCGACAGCGCCTGGACCCGAAGTTGGCGCGCGCCGTAGGACCAGCCGGTGAAGACCAGCACGAAGATCAGCATCCAGAAGCTGGCGTTCTTCACGTAGGCGGTGATCACGATGATGAGCGGGAAGGTCGGGATGACCAGGACCACGTCGGTCAGCAGCGAGAGCCCGTCGTCGACCAACCCCCCGGAGTACGCGGCGCTCAGCCCGATGACCACCGAGATCACCGTGGTCAGGGCGCCGACAATCATGGCGATGAGGAAGGACTCGCGTGTGCCAGCGATCACCTGACTGAAGACGTCCTGGCCGAAGGAGGTCGTGCCCAGCAGGTGGTTGAGCGACAGCCCGGCGCCGGGCGTGTAGATCTCGGCCGTCGGGTCGTGGGGCATGAACCACGACGGAAAGGCCGCGACGAGCGCCAGGGCGAAGATGATGACCGCACCCACTGCGGCCTTTTTGTCGCGGCGCAGGAAGTTGATCGCCCGTCGCGCGACGCGCCCGAGTGCGCCGAGAACCTTCACGACGAGCTCCGCGTGCGCGGATCAAGAATCGCGGTGGCGATGTCGGACAGGAAGATGGCCATCAGCACCGCCACGGTGATCAGCAGGAAGAGCGACTGCATCAGGGGGTAGTCCTGGTCCTGCACCGACTGGAGGAGCATGAAGCCCACCCCGGGGTAGTTGAAGACGTACTCGACGAGGATGGCGCCGGAGATGACGAAACCCAGCGAGATCGCGAAGCCCGTCAGGTTGGGCAGCAACGCGTTGCGCCCCGCGTACTGCCAGAGAATCCGTCGGGGCTTAAGGCCCTTGGCCCGAGCCATCTTCACGTAGTCCTCGGCTACCACGGTGATCATGTTGTTTCGCATGGTCAGGATCCAGCCCCCGATGGCCGTAATGAGGATGGTCATGGCTGGCAGCACCGCGTGGTCCAGCACGTCACCGACGAAGCCCCAGGTGAGCGCCGGCACCGTCGTCTCGGTGTAGCCGAACTGCAACGGGAACCAGTTCAGGGTCAGCGCGAACAGCCACACCGCCAGCAGCCCGATCCAGAAGTATGGGAAAGCCGAGATCACGATGAAGACTGGCGGCAGCACCGAATCCAGCGCGCCGCCCCGGCGCCACGCCGAGATGGCCCCGATCGTCGTGCCGAGCACGAAGCCAAGGATGGTGGTGATTCCGACGAGACCGAGCGACCACGGAAGCGCCTTCATGATCACCGTGCTCACTGGGAGCAATGAATACGAGGTCGAGTTGCCCAGGTGACCAGTCAGGGTGTTGCCCACGTAGGCGATGTACTGGCGCGGCAGGCTCTCGTGGGTGTTAACCCCGAAGGCCACCTCCAAGGCGTGCATCGCGGCGGGGTTCACGTGGCCACGAAAGGTGGCCATCATGGCCTCGGCCGGGTTGCCGGGCATGAGCCGGGGGATGAAGAAGTTCACCGTCAGGGCCGCCCAGAGGGCCACCAACAAGAAGCCCAAACGGCGAACTAAGAACCTCATCTCCCCGGCTCAGTCCGGCGGTCACTACTTGACTGGCTTCAGGTGCAGCAGCACCACACCCCAGTCGGGGATGTTGTACAGACCGGGCTGGGCGTACTCGTTGCCCGGGCCCGGGAAGCCGGTGTACTGCTTGGAGTTGTACTGGAACCAGTCCACCTCTTCGAGCAGCGGGATCACTGGCACCTGGTTGACCATCACCATCTGCAACTGGTTGATGATCGAGTGCTGGGTCGCGCTCGAGGTGGTCGCCGTGTACTGGTTCAGCAACGCGTCGACCGCCGGGCTGGAGAAACGCTCCCAGTTCGACGACGCCGCGGTCCCGATGGGCGCCGAGTTCTTCGAGTACAGCCACTGGCGCATCTCGTAGAACGGCGCCGGGCCGCCGGCCTCGGCGTTGTAGGCCAACTGGAACTTGCCGGCGTAGACGTCGGAGTAGAAGTTGGTCGCCGCCACGCCATCCACGCTGGCCTTGATGCCGACCCGCTTCAACTCCTGGGAGACCACCTGCATGGCGGCCACCCAGTCCGAGTACCCGCCGTTCGTGATGATCGTGAGCGCCAGCTCCTTGCCGCCCTTGGCGAAGTAGCCGCTCGAGTCCATCTTGTAGCCGTCGGCCGTCAGGATCGACTTGGCCTTGGACGGGTTGTAGCTCGTGCCCGCGGCGGTCGAGGCCACGCTGGAGGACCACGACGAGAAGGTGGGCGTCACGATCCCCGTCTGGGTCGCGGGAGGCTCGTAGCCGTACTCGCCGATCTTGGAGACTTGCGCGCGGTTGATCCCGTAACTGATGGCCTTGCGCACCGCGACGTCATTCAGCGGCGCGACTTTGAGGTTGGGGAAGAGCACGACGTTGGCCACTGGCGCGAACCAGTAGCTGTTGCCGGGCTTCTTGGCCACGTAGTAGCTCTTGATGTTCGGGATGAACTGACTGCCCCACGCCGACTTGCCGGTCGCCAGGTACTCGTTGCAGGTGTTGTTGGACAGGAACGCCGGCATGTTGACGACCTTGACTGCGCCGAGTCCCGGCTGCCAGTAGTGCGGGTTGGCGGTCCACTGGATGTTCTCGGACGTGCACTTGGACATGATGTAGCCGCCCGAACCCAGCGGGTTCTTCACCGGGTCGGTCACCGGGTTCTTGATCTTGGACCAGATGTGCTCGGGCACGATCGGGGTCTGGCCGGCGACGTAGTAGAAGAAGGGCACCGCGGCCGTCTTGAAGGTGAAGACCACCTTGTTGGCCCCGGACTGCTTGACGCTGGACAACACGGTCCACACCGCGTTGACGTCAAGCGCCGCGTTCTTCTTGATCAGGTTGAAGGTGTAGGCGACGTCGGCCGCGGTCAGCGGCGTTCCGTCGGTCCACTTGACGCCGCTACGGATGGTGAAGGTCAGCGTCTTGTTGGAGTTGCTCCACGCGTACGACGACGCCAGCCACGGCGTGACCTTGGCGTTATTGAGCGCATCGACGAAGTCCAACGTCTCGTAGGTCACGCCGACCGAATAGGCGGCGTCTGACGGGTTGAACGGATTGAACGTGCACGGCCACAGCAGGCCCTGTTCGTTGGCCAGGTTCAGCGGCGCCTGGGTCGACGCCCCCGCCGCGCTGGACGTCGCCAGTACGACGGTTCCCGACGAGATCATCACGAACGTGCTCGCCACCAGCGCCAGCGCCGACCCGACGAGTCCCGCCCTCAACGTTCCTCTCATGGTGCAACTCCTTCTCCGAAGGACGTCGAGGTCCCCGGTCTCGCGGTCACAACGACCGACGGTGTGAGCGGTCCACTCGAGTGGTCACGCGTCGCGCGGCGGGGGTGAACGTCACTGCGAGGTCTCGATGTTTCCCGAGTACTCCACGTCACATCCACGCCGCCACAACCCCCTTGAATGCACCCCACGGTCAACATAGTTGACCACCACGGGTGGGGGCCCGGCTAGGCGCTGTAGGTGACCTTCGAAAGTTCCGGCGACGTGTCGATCGGCCGTCCCCGCGCCTCGCCGAGGCGCAACGCCGCCACCTGACCCACCACGACTGCGCCGAGTCCGAGGCTCCAATTGGCGAGCGCGGCCGGCAGCACGATCTCCTGATCCGCGTGCTGCGGCGCGCGGTCGGGTCCTCGCAGCACGACCGTGCCCATACCGCGCCGCCGACAGGTAGCGAGCACGGTGGCCGCCAGCTCGTCGGACGTCTCGGTGGTGAGCACCAGCAGCAGAGTGGACCCCGAGCCGTCGGCACCGATGGGGCCGTGCACGTAGTCCGAGGCGGCGAAGGCCTCAACGCGCAGCCCCGCCACCTCACGGATCTTGAGCGCCACCTCGGACGCCGCGGCGTAGCCCACGCCGCGACCCACCACGGTGAGCCCGGCGGGCGCGTCCAGCAGCTTCACGGGCCAGCGATCCTCCAACGCCCATGCGGCCACCTGGTCAACGTCGTCGGGCAGCGACGCCAATCCTTCGAGGGGCGATCCGGCTAGTGCCGCCACCAGTTGCGCCAGGGCCTGCCAGGTGGCCGACAGGGTCTTGGACGAGGCGATGGCGCGCTCCGGTCCAGCGGCGAGGTCGATGACGAGATCGCTCGCCGTGGCAAGCGGCGTCGACACGTCGTTGGTGATCGTCACACTGGGTCGACCCTGCGCTCGCGCCTGGCCAATGACGTCGGACAGGCCCGGCGACCTCCCCGATTGGGAGATCGCCATGACGCCCGCGCCCGCCAGACCGATGGCGTGATCACCCTCGAACAGCGACGGCGCCGCCAGCGCCACGAGTAGTCCGAGCTCGCGCCCGGCTAGGTACTGAAAGAACCGCGCGGCGTTGTCGGACGACCCGCGCGCGGCGACGAGTGCGAAGTCGCAGTCGCGCCAGGCCGTCGCGACCACCTCGGCCTGGGCCGCGCTGGCCGCGGCCCGCGCACGCAGCACGTCGCCCTGGGAACGTATTTCGGATTCAAATACCGTGCTCACCAGACTCCTCGACTCGCTTCGCAGCGTAGCGGTCGAGTCCCGGACACTCGGAGCCACTCACTGCAGCGCAAAGAGGCGGGCCGCACCCCGAAGTGACGCGTCGTTGTCGTGCAAAACCACGTGCGCTCCCAAGAAATGAAACCACGCCGCGTCGACCCGTCGGGCGTTGCCCCCACCGAAGTGCACCGTCGTCGCGGCGAACTCGGCGACGAAGCCGTGCACCGCGACACATAGTTGCGTCGCCCAACGGTCGGGGTCGGCCGCTCGCGCCGGCTCGCCGAAGACCTGGTCGTAGGTGCGAGCGTCGACGAAGACCTCGGAACCGACGTCGCGGATCCGTTCCGGCACCCCGTCCACGACGAGGGCGATGCCCAGCCCCGTCCCCAAGGTGAGGACCAGCTCTCGGCCCACCCCCTCGTAACAGCCCAACGCGGCCAGCGTTGCGTCGTTGACGACGCGAACCTCGCACCCGCTCGCGCGACCCAGGGACTCTTCGAGAGGGAAGTTGAGCCACTCATCGTGCAGGGCGGCGTCGACGTCGGTCGTGATGCCGCCGGAGCGCGAGAGGTTCCCGGGCTCGATCACGCACCCGTCGCGGAAGTCTCCGGGGAAGCCCACCGCCACGAGGTTGCGCTGCCGGGCGCGTATTTCAGCCGCCAGAAAGTCGACCAGGCGCCCCGGCGCACACGGGTACGGGGTGCGACGCTGGTCCGGCGCGTCGACGAGCGTGCCATCGCCGCGAACCTCACACAGTTTGATTGTCGTCGCACCGACATCGACGGCCAGGATGCGACCGGTCGCGAGTCTCGGCATGCGCGAAGTGTAGTGAGCATCGTCGCGGTCGCTGTACCGGTGATGGTCAAGACGTCAGTACCGCGACACCGATCCAAAGACTCGTTTGTCACAACGCGCGGCGTCCCTGATCGCGGTGGCAGACACGACGAGGGACGAAGCTCTTGTGTTCAACTTTTCATCCTCACCTAGGATGATGGAACCACGTTTCTCATCTGCGGCTCCGGACCCGCTCGGGAAGGAGGACCGTGCCGAAGCTGCGCCACCCCTCTGAATCGGACCACTCCACGAGTCAGCCGACAGGGCCGACCGAGGCGTCGGACGTCGATCTCGAGTTGCTCGGCCTGCACTCCGGAGTGATCACGCTGGGCGAGGCCATGGAGTCGCTGCTCGACCCGATGGTCATCCTGCGGCCGGTTCGCGACGACGCCGGGCGAGTCGTCGACCTCGAATACGTTGACGCCAACGCCGCAGCAACGCAGTTCCTTCAGACCACTTTGGCCGATCTGATCGGCACACGACTCGAGACTCTTGCGCACATCGAGAGTTCGGGCCTGCTCGCCATGTACGAGCAGCTCGCCGACACCGGTGAGCCACTGGTTCTGGATGACTTTGCCTACGCCAGCACGGGACCACTGTCGCGGTTGCGCTACGACATACGCGCGACTCGGATCGGCGACGTGCTGTGCTGCACGTGGCGCGACGTGACGGCTCGCAACGACCTCGTGGACCACTTCCGGCTGTTGGCCGAGAACGCGTCGGACGTCGTGTTTCGCACCAACGCGCAGTTCGACGTCGAATGGGTGTCGCCGTCGGTCTTTGGTCTGCAGGGCTACCGCCCCGAAGAGCTCGTGAATCGCTCACTGGCCGACCTGTGCCACCCCGATGACGTCGCCGCCGTGGCCACGCTGATTGCGGAGAGCCCCAGGGGTCAGACCGGCCAAACGGAGATACGCGTGCGCGGCTCTGACGGCACGTTCCGGTGGGTCGCGCTGATTGGGCGGAGTATCCGTGACGAGCACGACGGTGTCCTCGGCTACGTCGGCAGCCTGCGCGACATCGACGACGAGCACGCCCGGCGGCAGGTCCAGCTCGAAACAGACCGCAAGTTCCGAGTCATGGCCCAATACGCGTCTGACGTGGTCTTGCTGAGTCACGCCGGTGGGGGCATCGAGTGGGTCTCAGATTCGATCACCTCGCTCGCGGGGTGGGCCCCGGAGGACCTCGTCGGCCGGCGCTTCGCCGAGTTCGTCCACGCCGACGACCAGACCCAGCTGGACAGCGCGCGCGAAGTGGTCGACCAGGGTGAGGTCGCCCGAGTCACCGTTCGACTGCGTACCTCGACGGGCGACTATCACTGGATCTCGGTGCGGGCGCGCGACGTGGTCGACGAGACAACCGGCGAGCGCCAACGGGTCGCCTCGTGGCGCGACGCCGAGTATGACGTGACCAGCCGGATCGCGCTGGAGCGCTCCGAGCGCGAGTTTCGACTCTTGGCCGAGAACGCCTCGGACGTGGTCGTGCAGCTCGACGCCGATCAGGTTGTCCAGTGGGTGTCCCCGTCGGTGGAACAGATTCTGGGGTGGGCGCCGCACTCGCTGCTCGGCCGAACCGTGTCCGAATTCATCTTGACCGAGAACCCCGACGACCTGGGTTTCTCGGAACGCAACTACAACGCGGTGCGGGTGAGTCGTTTGAGGTTCCGCCACGCCGACGGTCGGTACCTGTGGATGTCCGCTCGCTCGAGGGCCTTCGTCAACGACTCCTCACGGCCCTCCGGACGCATCGTGTCGCTGCGCGACATCGAAGCCGAGGTGGTCGCGAGGGAGACGCTCATCGCGTCCGAGTCGCGTTTCCGGCTCCTCGCGGAGAACGCCACCGACATCGTCATCGAGACTGACGGGGGGTCGAGCATTCGCTGGGTATCGCCCTCGCTCCTGCGAGTGCTCGGGTGGCGACCCGAGGAGTGGCTCGGACACGAACCGCTCGAATTCATTCACCCCGACGACGTTCAGTCGGTCCGTGACCACCGCCTGGCCGCTCTGCGCGGCGACCCCACGTCGGCGCTCCAGGTGCGCTTTCGTGATTCGGTCGGCGCCTACCAGTGGATGTCGGGCGAGGATCACATGCTGCGGGGCCGCGACAACGAGGTCGTGACGCGGATCATCGGTCTGCGCGGAATCGACGATGAAGTCGCGGCGCTCGATTCGATGGCCCACGCCGAGAGTCAGTACCGGATGCTGGCCGAGAACGCGTCCGACGTCGTCCTCCAGGTGAACCCCGCGGGCGAGGTCATGTGGGTCTCGCCCTCGGTCAGAGAGGTCCTGGGCCGAGAGGCGAACGACATGGTCGGCGCCCCGATGTTGGAGTTCGTGGCCCCGGAGGATCACGAGAGGGTCCTCGCGCTTCGCGTGCTCCTCTACGGAAACAGCACCGTTGACGCCTACGAGGTTCGCGCCGTCACCGCGTCGGGTGACCAGAAGTGGACCAGCGTACGACCGCGCGCGATCCACGATGACCAGGGTGCGGTGACTTCGACGGTGATGTCGGTGCGTGACATCCACGCGGAGGTCTTGGCCCGACGCGCGCTCACCACTCTCTCGGCGGGCAGCCGGGCGTTGATCCGTGCCAACAACGAAGTGCGGCTCCTGATGGAGATGTGCGAGATCGCCACCGGCGAGGGTGGATACGCCTTTGCGTGGTACGTACGCAAGGTGTACGACGAGAGACACAGCGCGCTGAAGCTGGTCTCCAGCGAGAAAAACAAGGAGTATCTCGACAAGATCGACGTCGAGTGGGGCGACGGTCCGCAGGGTCACGGTCCGGCGGGCCGGGCGATGCGACTCGGCGAGACCGTCGCGGTCACCGACCTGCGCGACGACGAGCGATTCGCGCCGTGGCTTGAGGCGGCCCTCGAGCACGACCTCCGCACCGCGGTGGCCCTGCCCGTGTTCGTGGACGGCCAGGTCGACGGCGCGCTGTTGGTCTACGCGTCTGAAACGGGCGCCTTCGACGACTCCGCCGTCTCCGTCCTGGAGAGCCTGGCCGCCGAGCTCAGTTACGGCCTGAGCCGGCTGCGCGAGCAGGAGCGACTGCTCCAGGCGTTGAACGATCACAAACTGCTGAGTAGCGCTATTGAACAGGCGGCCGAGACTGTGCTGATCCTGGACCCGTCGTTCTCGATCATCTACGCCAACCCGTCAACGGTGCGCACGAGCGGCTACTCGCTGGACGAGATCATCGGCGAGAGTCCCATCATCTTCGGCAGCGGTCGGTTCCCCCAGGACCACTTGGACTCCATGTCCCAGGCACTGTCGGGCGGCGAGGCGTGGCGCGGCGTCTTCATCAACCAGCGAAAGAACGGCGAGATCTACGAAGAGGACGCCACCATCAGCCCCATCCACGACGCGGCCGGCCAGTTGATCGCCTACGTCGAGGTCAAGACCGACGTGTCCAAGGAACGTCACCTCGAGAGCGCCCTCTCGCGCTCGCACTCGGACCGCACCTCGCTCATCGAGGTCATGTACGCGGTGCGTTCGGCGGCCACCGTGCACGCCACGGCGTACCTGTTCACCGAAGCGGCGACCCTGCTGTCGGGCATCGACCTCGCCTCCGTCCTGCTGCTGCTGGACGACTCGACCCTGCTTCCCATCTCGGTGAGCGGGACCGATATCTGGGACGTGAACAGCGAACGCACGATACCCCTCGTGCCGGACCTCCTGGGCGAGCTCGACAAGGGTCCGGTGTCGGTGCCCACGGACCCGCTGTTCTGGCCCGGCAACGAGCAACTCGCCCTAGACCTAGCCAACGAGGGGATCGTCGAGGTCGCCTACGCCGCGATCCGGTGGGAGGGTGCCGTCATCGGGATCCTGGGCTTGGGCACCAAGAGCGCGGAGGTGGCTTCACAGATGGCCACGCGATACGGCTACTTCGAGGAGATCGCCGCATACGCCGGCACCCTGATCGGGGCGCAGGCGCGTTCCTTCGAGCGTCGCTCGGTCGTGCGCGCTCACGTGCTCGACGTCATCGCGAACAAGAGCTTCCAACCCTTCTTCCAGCCAATGATCGATCTCAAGACCAATCAGATCGTCGGCTACGAGGCCCTGACCCGATTCGACGACGGCACGAGGCCGGACGAGAAGATCCTCGAAGCGCACTCGGTGGGACTCGGCTCCGAGCTCGAGGCGGCGGTCGCGAGGGCGGCCCTGTGCGCCGCGCTGAGCTTTCCGCCCGAGGTGTTCATCAGCGTGAACTTCTCGCCCGAGACCCTGCTGGACGGCAACGCCCAGCAGGTGGTCGCCGAAGCGGGGCGTCCCGTGGTAATCGAGATCACCGAACACGCGCCCGTCGAGGACTACGCCGCCCTGCGCCGGGCCATGAGCAAACTCAAGGGATGCGAACTGGCGGTCGACGACGCGGGAGCCGGCTACACGAGCCTGAACCACATCTTGGAGCTTCGCCCGCGCTACGTGAAACTCGACATCTCTCTGGTGCGCGACGTTGATACCAACCCCGCGCGCCAGGCCATGATCGCGGGAATGTGTCACTTCGCGGTCCAGAGCGACACCATCCTGGTCGCCGAAGGCGTCGAGTCACAGTCCGAGGCGGACACGCTGCAGCGCCTGGGTGTCGCGTTGGCCGAGGGATCAATGCTGGGACAGGGCTTCCACTTCGGTCGACCCGCGCCAGTCGACTGACGCCCCGCGTCGACTGCGCCAGCGCACCTGCCACGCTCCTAACGCGTTGGGCCACCACGTACCTCTCCCGGACGATTGGTTCAGCCAGCCCTAGCTGGCGGTGCGCTCGCGATGCGAGCAACCGGGCCAGCAGCAGGGTCGACGCTGACCCTCTTCTAACTCCTCGCGGGTCCGACGTATCCGGCGTTCTCGGGTCGTGTCCTGTTTGGCGTTCTCCACCCAGCAGATGAACTCGTTGCGCGCCAGCGGTGTGATCCCCGTCCAGGCTTCGAGGGCCGTGGGACTCGCAATCAGCGCCGAGCGCAGGTCGCGGGGCAGTGTGTGCACCACCCCGCCGGGAACTCGTGGACCACTCACCGGGCCAAGGTAGCGGACCGCGATGAACTCGAAAGCGCCTGCGGAGAACCCGCCGTGTGTTGTGTCACCAACAACACCGTCACGTCACCTCGCGGTGTGTGAGCAGGCGTGGGCGACGACCGGTGAAACCTCAGTCGGTGAGGAAACGGCGCCGTCGTTGTCTAGCCGAGGAACTGCTGCTCGTCGGCCCACGTGAAGGTCATCGGCGGCTCACCGGACTTGGGCATCTCAATCAGATCCACGTATGAGGCGGAGGTACCGTTCACCATGGAGAAGCCAGTGCCCATCTCGCAGGTCGTACACATGAGGCCCACCCCCGGGTTGTAGCCCGGGTCGTAGCCCAACAGCTCGTCACGGTGGGCCCAGCAGCCAGCGGCGCCGGGAGAGGTGCAAACGACGTTGGAGGTGTTGGCGCTGCCGCCCCATCCGTCGTCGTACATCCAGATGTAGTCAGCGACCAGGACCGAGTAGCCACCGGCCCAGGCGCCACCCATGGCCGGAGAGTTCTGCGCGTCGGTGCCAATGGGGAAGCCCGCGGCGATACCGGGGTCGGACTTCGTGGCGGCGGCGTGCTGGGCGGCCGCAGTCAGCGCGGAGTTGAGTCCGACGTAGGCGGGGAGGCCCCGGTCGACGCGCTCGAGGTCCGCGACCACGAAGAGCTGCTGAGCGGTCGTCAACGAGTACCAGTTGCTCGGCAGGACCATCGCCGTGACACCCTCGATGGACCGGGCGTTGTTGATCGCTTGGAGGACGTAGTCGTTGCACGCCGGCGCATCGGTGAAGTGGGGCCACGTCGCCGAGGACGTGATGCACGGGTTCTGGTACGTCACGACGCCATTGATCACCGAGCCCGTGCCCGATGACAGGAAGTTGGGGTTCGGCGGAATATTGGCCGACAGTTTCAACGCGACCGCCGGGGCGGCCTTGACGACCGGCTTGGGAGCGGGCGGCACCGTGGTTGGCACGGTGGTCGCGACGGTGGTCGGCTTCTTCTTCGCCGGCGGCGTGAGGCTGGGCGTGTTTGCGGGGTGGCTGACCACCGAGACCGAGGCGCGAACGACACGGGCCGACTTGTTGTCGGCGGCGGGAGTCGTCGTGTCAGTGCGCCGCGGAACCGTGGTGGGGGGCGTCGCCACGGTGGTGGTCGTGCTGGACGTCGTGGACGTCGCCAGGACACTGGTGGAAGATGCAGTGAGCTGCGTGGTGGGTGTCGCCGCGAGGGAGCGGGCAAACGCCGGCAGCGCGGTGGAGGACAGGACGGCGCCGATGACGAGCGCCCCGAGCGATCCAGAGACGACGGAGCGACGAGGCCGACGTGGTGTGCGAATCCCAAACGTGGAGATCCCGAGTTCTGATTGCCCTTGCGTTTTCATGGACCCAGTGTCGGGGACCAGAATCACGGCGCTCCCTACGACAACTCAACCTCCGCCCAACTCTCATCATCCTCAAGCCCAATGATTGCAAGGGCTGTGTCGACTGGCTATTAAGTTCGACACACCGCACCGTCAACACCGCGGCGCTTCACAGCACTGTCGCACGGCACCGTCCTTGACGGGCCGACGATCGCTCCGCGCCGGCGAGATACCGATCGTTCCAAGAACTCGCCGACGTCGAAAACGTCACCGGGACGTGACCCACCACGCAAGGGCATGCTGGTGGGTCACCTCAGAGAGAACTGAGACTGACGCTCGCGTAATGCGAGGCATCGACATGGTGACAGGTTGAATCTACTTTTTACCCATGTTGATGCGATTTTGCTCAGAAGTTGGTGGCGCGTTGTGAGGGGGTCCTGGGTACAGCGATTGGCGCTTGCTCTACTTCTTGACTAGCGCGGTGAAGACGACGATGTTGGAGAGGTAGTGGCCCGTCTGGCGGTCAAAGACCCCTCCGCACGTGACCAGTTGGAGCGCCGCGTACTTGCGGGGGCCGTAGACGAGGCGATCGGGGAACGTTGACTTCGAGTACTCGCGCAGACCGATGACCCTGAACGTGAAGGTCTTGCCGTCGGCGGCCTTCACGATGACGTGATTGCCCAGTCGCAGATCGGCCAGATGGAAGAAGACGGCCGGACCGAGGTAGCTGTCGACGTGGCCGAGGATGACCGCCGAACTCTCCTGGCCCGGGCTGGGTCCGTACTTGTACCAACCCGGTATAGCGAAATTGGTGGGCACCTGGACCGAATGATCCTTATTGAGTCCGAGCTCAGAGAGCGGCACCGAGATGCCGAGTTTGGGAATCGTCAAATGGATCGGTCGTGATCGCTTCGCGAACCCGGACGACCCGGGCCCCGCATAGACCGGGATGGTCGTCGGTGTCACGCGAGAATGGCGCAGCGTCGTAGAGGTCACGGGGTCCACCGTGGTCGTGGTCACTCTTCCCACACTCGTTTTGGTCACGGGCAGCGTGGTCGCGGTGACGGGAATCGTCGACGTTGGCGGCGGCGTCAGCGACGTCTTGCCAAAGGGATGCGACAGGCTCGGTCCGACGGCCGGGCCGCTGTGGGTCGCGTAGTACACGCCTACCGCCCCACCAGCGACGAGAACAAGAGAAGCGGCCCACCACCAAATCGGTGTGGGCCGCTTCTCCTTGGGCGACGTGTGGTCACCCACCTTGGTTCTCTCTAAATCTCAATACCTCCTGCGCCCTAGGCGCGGCGGCGGCGGTATAGAACCAGGCCGAGGCCCAAGAGACCAGCGAGAAGCGTTGCGCCGCTCGCGGCCAAGACTGCACCATTGTCAACCGTCATAGCAGCCCCGCCTGCTCCCGTGCCCGGCGCGCTGACTGGCACCGTCACTGGAGGAATCGTCGGCACCGTCGGCGGACTCACCACAACCGTCGTGGTTTCCGGGGCAAGCGTGGTCGTCGGGGCGGTCGTTGGCGCGACAGTCGTGGTCGGGGCCGTCGTCGGCGCGGTGGTCGGCGCGGTGGTCGGCGTGGAGGTCGTCGGCGGCGTCGTCGTGGTCGGCGTCGTGGTCGTCGGCGGCGTCGTCGTGGTCGGCGACGTGGTGGTCGGCGATGTGGTGGTCGGCGATGTGGTGGTCGGCGACGTGGTGGTCGGCGACGTGGTGGTCGGCGACGTGGTCGTCTCACCGATGTGGTAGCAGACCAGCCAGTGGCTGAATCCGGCGTTGGGTGGCGGCACGTAGACGTCACCGGAGATCACAGTCGGACCCCAGTACACGTTGGCGCCACCACCACTGTTACCGGAGCCGCCCTTGACGACGATGAAGTCGACAACAACGGAGGCCCACGTGACGGTCACGGAAGAACCACTCACCGAGCCCGTGACGGTGCCGTCCGAAGCACTGGTGGGGCTTCCTGGATTGAGCATGGTGTCGCCCGAGAGGTTGATGCTGGTGCCGAGCGCGGTATTGAGCTGCGTGTCGAGGGCGTGTGCCCCACCGCTACACGTGTCCACGTTGGCGACTGAGAGAAGGTAGGGGTTGGCGGTGCCGCCAGGCAGGTTGATCCCGCCCGTAGCTCCGGCGAACGCGGCAGTGATGCCTAACGCGAGTACGGCCGCGGCACCGACGGCGCCACCCTTCTTGAGGCTTGAGAACTGGAGAACCTTCATGATCTGGTTTTTCCTTCTGACCTCTCGGCCATCCTGTCCAAGCCCTTGCAATCACCAAACTAGTGGCGCGATGTCGTGTTGTCAACCGGGAGGGTCATCATTGTGATTGCGGTGATGTTACGGTTTCCTTGGAAATCCAACCTTTTACGGCGCTAATTTCGCGCCTTCGGAACTTTTCAGAGTGATTTGTGGTCAGGTTCTTGTGAAAGTCGAGCCCGAAAGGGGTTGCTGCGGACTGCGACGCGAATTGAGCTGTCAGCCCTTTAGATGTAGAGAAGTCGGCTGGTAACGTCACCCTGACGCACCCCCTCCCGTCGTCGATCTGGTCTCCATCGGGTCGAGGAAAGGGCCTTCATGGCTAAGAACGCGGCCCCGCGCGAAACGGGTCAACGGGCCGGCCCACTCGGCGCCCAGTTTGCCAACGCCCTGGCTGGCCGGGAGTTCTTCCTCGTCTATCAACCGGCCATAGACCTGCAAACCGGCGCCTTCGCGGGCGTCGAGGCGCTCATTCGGTGGCGCCACCCGACGCGCGGGGTCCTCTCGCCCGAGGACTTCTTGGACGATCTCTCCGCCAGCGACCAGGTGGGCGCAGTCGGGCGCTGGACGCTGGAAAAAGCCTGCCGCCAGGGCGCCCTCTGGCATCGCAAGGGTTATCGATTCAGCGTCTCAGTCAACGTCGCACCGCGACAGTTCGCCGATGCCGGGTTTGTCGACGACGTCGTGGCCGCGCTGAACGCCAGCCGATTCAATCCGACTCTGCTTGTGCTCGAATTCGCCCAGCGAACTCTCACCAGCAAAGACCCGGACACCGCTGCGCGCCTGGCCCGACTGGTGGGTCTCGGTGTGCGCCTCGCGGTCGACGACTTCGAACTCGGTCGCTCGTCACTCGACGATCTCGCGGACCTCTTCGTGACCACGGTAAAGGTGAGCCGTGAGTCGGTCGCGTCGGTCGTGGGCGCGGCCAAGGGGACGGCGAACCTGCACAAGCTGGTCGCCCTCGCGCGCGCCCGCGGCGTCCAGGTCATCGCCTCGGGCGTCGAGGACTCCGCGCAACGAGAGCTCCTCGCGGCCGAGCGGGTCGACCAGGGCCAGGGATACCTCTTCTCTCGACCGTACGAAGTCGATGAGATCGATCGGTCTCTCGAAGACTTCTCACTGTTTTCGGGAAAGCCCCTCTGATCATGGCCAAGAAGAAGGCAAACACGTCCAAGGGCACCAAGAAGGCGGCGCGCGCCGCCTCGGTCGACGACACGCTAGAGCGCGTTGAATCACGCGACGCCGTACGTCACTCGCAGCGCTTGGCGAGCCAGCTGCACCAACTCATCTCCGCCTCACTCGACATCACGGCCCTGCGCGACGAACCCGAGATCCTGGGCGCGGTCGCCGAGAGCGCGCGTGACGTCTTTGGCGCCGACGCGGCGGTCGTCACGTGGGAGTCAACGTCCTCACCCTTGCGCGCCGTGATCGCCAAGCACGGAGACCCGATCACGACACCCTTCGACCCGGCGATGAGCGATGGTCGTCCGACGGGCGAAGGCGGCGACGTCACGCCGTGGCGCCACGAAGGTTGGCTCGTCGCGCCCGTCGTGGAGGAGCGGGACCGCAAACTTGGCGTGGTGGGCGTCCAGCGCGACGACGAGTCTGGGTTCAGCGACGAAGACCAGGAGATCTTGATGCTCCTGGCTCAATTGACGTCAACGGCGCTGAGTGCGACGCGACTCAACCGCACGATCGAGACCAACGAGGCGCGACTGCGCGTGCTCGTCGAGAGCGCGCCCGTGGGACTGGTGGAGGTCGACGCCGCGAACCACGTGGTCTGGTGGAACGGCCCCGCCCGACGACTGCTCTCGTGGCCCGACGTCGCCGAGCGCCCGGCGGCGGCGCCCGACTTCGCGCCGATGGTGCGCTTCGAGCTGGAGGAACTCTGGGCCGAGGTGCGCGACACGGGTGAGGCCAACGGTCGCGAGATCGACGACGTACCCGTCGGAAACCACCAGCGACACTGGACCGTCACCGCGACGGCGCTGCCGGTGGCCGGCGCCGCGGCGCCGGGCGTGCTCACGCTGATCGACGACGTGACCGACACCCGGCAGCTCCGGGCCGAGGTGCGCCACGCCCAGACGATGGAGATGCGCGGGCAGGTCGCGAGCCGCCTGGCCCACGACTTCAACAACCTGCTGACCCTCGTGTCGGGCTACGCGGAGATCCTGAGCCAGAACCTGCGCGACGACCGATCGCTCCAGATGGTCAAGGACATCCAGTCGACCGCGTCGCGCGCGGCCCTACTCACGGGCCAGCTGCAGACCATCGGACGAACCAAGATCGCCGAACCGGTGCTGTTCAATCCGATCACGGTGATCGCGTCCAATGCTGAAGTCCTCGAGAGGGTTCTGGGATCGGCGGTGGAACTCGAGTGGCGACTCGACCAGTACGCAGGCGCGGTCAAGGTCGACGCGGACCAGTTCGAGCAGATGATCATCAACCTGGCGCTCAACGCGCGCGACGCGATGCCTGACGGAGGTCGTCTCACGATCGGCGTGGCGCGCGCGGCACTCACCGAGACGCAAGCCACCGAACTGGCCGTCGCGCCGGGCGACTACGTGCATCTCGCCGTCACGGACACCGGCGTGGGCATGGACGACGAGACCCAGCGCAGATGCTTCGAGCCACTCTTCACGACCAAGGGGCCGTTCAAGGGGACGGGGATGGGACTGTCGGCCGCCCAGCGGCTGGTCGTCGCCAGCCACGGCGCGATCGCCTGCACCTCGGCTCCGGGCGAGGGTACGACGATCGACGTCTACCTGCCGTTCGCGGGCGAGGCCGCGGCCTCGCCCGCTGCACCGGAGGTGGTCGAGATCCCTCGCGGTTCGGCGACGGTCCTGTTGGTCGACGACGACGAAGGACTGCGCCGGCTCATGAGCCAGGTGCTGTCGCGCAACGGCTACCACGTCGTCGAAGCCGCCTCGGGCGAGGAGGCCGCGCAGTTGGCCGGCGGCGGCGAGCCCGACCTGTTGGTGAGCGACGTCGTCATGGGCGAGATGTCGGGACGAGACCTCGCGGAGGCGCTACAGGGACGCCAACCCGGACTGAAGGTCCTCTTGACGTCGGGCACCGCCGAGCCCAGCATCGTCAACGGGCTAGGGCCGGGACGCGCGTCGTTCCTGGCCAAGCCGTTCAAGCCCAGCGGCTTGATCGACGCGGTGCACGAGTTGCTCACTCGCGCGTAACTACGCGCCGGGCTCGGACTCGAAACGGTAGCCCACGCCGCGCACGGTGAGGATCCACTTGGGGTGGTCGGGGTCAACCTCGATCTTGGCGCGCAGGCGCCGCACGTGCTCGGTCACCGTCGCCTCGTTCTGCCACTCGCTGGAGGACTCCCACACCTGCTCGAGCAGCTGCTCGCGGGTGAAGACCTGCCGCGGCGAGTGCGCCAGGAAGGCCAGTAGCGCGAACTCCTTGCTAGTCAGCTCCATGAGGGTTCCGCTCACGTGGACCTCGTGGGTCGTCTCATTGATGAGCAGGTCGCCAAAGTGCATGGTCGGCGCGTCAATCTCGTGCTGGGCCAGGTTGACGCCGGCGCGGCGCAGCACGGTCTCCACGCGCGCCGTGACCTCACCGAGGCTGAAGGGCTTGACCACGTAGTCGTCGGCACCGAGTTTGAGTCCGGCGATGCGCTCGGACTCCAGGCCGCGCCCGGTCAAGAAAATTACGGGAACGTCGCTGATCAGGCGCAGTTCGCGCAACACGTCACGTCCATCCTCCTCGCCCAGGACGATGTCCAGCAGCACCAGATCCGGCTCGTGCGAGACGGTCAGACCCAGCGCGCCGGCCCCGTCGCGCGCGACCGCCACCTGGTATCCCTCCCCCGTGAGGTAGGTGGCCAGCATGTCGGTCATCTCTGGGTCGTCGTCGACCACCAGGATCTTGTTCACCGGCCCAAATCTAGGACAACACTCGCACCCGCGGGCGGTACTCGCGCCTGGTTCAAAACGGCCCTCCTTCGTATACTGGGTTGCCACGTCGCTGGTGGGCGCGAGACCGACGACGTTCGGCCCCCGTGCTCGAGGAGGAACCCGTGCGCTCGTCGTTCCCGCGCGTCGTCGCCCTGGTGGTGACGGCCTGCGTGGTGGTCGCGACCAGCGCCGCCGCCGTGTCGACGCGCTGGACGCCCGCGCACCTGGTGCGCCTACCCGCGAGCGCTACCTCGGTGCCCAACGGGTACCTGCCCGCCCTGGCCTGTCCGGGCGTCGGCACCTGTGTCGCCGCCGGCGAGGACGCGAAGGCCTCGCTCTACATCGAAGGTGTGGTCGTCAGTGAGACGCATCGGGTGTGGCATGCCGCACAGGTTCTGAAGCCCCCGGTCGGCGCATTCGTCCAACCCGACCTCACTCCGTACTCCGTGGCGTGCGGATCGGTCGGCAACTGCGTCGTGGTCGGGTCCTTCTACGACGCCGCGTCCGATACCGAACCCTTCATCGTCCGCGAGGTCAATGGCGTCTGGCAACGAGCGGTCCAGGTGGCCCTGCCGGGTAACGCCGCGTCGTTGGCCCAGGCGGCCGGCCTGCGCGCGGTGGCCTGCTCGTCAAGGCTCGGGTGCGTGGCGGTCGGTTCGTACACCGCCAACACGACGGACTCGCCCGTTGAAGGACTCGTCGTCACGATCAATGGTGCGACCGTGCTCGCCCACGGCGTCGTCGCGCCCGCTGACGCCAACACCAACCCGTTCGTCACCCTCTCGCAGGTCGCGTGCGCGCGTTCCGACGCCTGCGTGGCCGCGGGCACCTACATCGACGCCGACAACGCAACGCACGCCATGATGGTCGACGCGACGGACTCGCCCACCGCGAGCGTGCTGGTGGAGCCGGCCAACGCCAGCGCCTACCCGTCGGTCACCGTGGGTGCGCTGGCCTGCGGCGGCGTCGGGTCCTGCGCCGTGGTGGGAACCTACGAGACCTCCGGCGGGCAGGTTCAGGGATACGAGGCCGAGTCGTCACACGCGACCTGGCCCCGCGCGTCCGAGCTCGTGATGCCGGCGCAGGCGCGCGCCAACCCCCACGTGTTCTTCTACGGCTTCGCCGGTCTGGCCTGCCATGCGCCGAACGCGTGCACCACCGGGGGCCAGTACATCGACGCCACGGGCCGCTATCAAGGATTCGTCGACAATGAGGTCGCCGGTCAGTGGCGAAGCGCCACGACGTTGCGCCTACCGGCGAGCGCCGAAATGGCCGGACCCAACGGTGGCGTCGTCGCGGTGGCGTGCCCCGGGGCGGGCCGCTGCCACGTGGGCGCGGCCTACCTGAACGCTCACGGCCAGTATGAGGCCCTCGTCGAGTCCGAGGTCGCCAACGTGTGGACCGCGGGCACGACCCTCACCCTGCCCGCGCCGTCGACGTCGGTCGGCGTCGACGGCGGAATCTACGGACTGGTCTGTCCCACCGCGGCGTGGTGCACGGCGACCGGTAGCTACGTGGACATCCATGGCAACTACCAGGGCTTCTACTCGTCGTTGGGTTGAACGCGCCCATGGACCGCACGGACGACCGACCGGTACGAATCGGCATCCTCTGGCGGGGGGATCGGACGTCTGAGTCGCCGCTGCCGCCACCAGACCGACATCTCGCTCCCCTCTTCGAGGCCTTCAAAGAGTTCCCCGTCGAGGTGGTGCCCATTCCCTTTGCCGATGACGCCATTGACGAGGTCCGCGACGAACTTCTCGACTGTGACGGGGTGCTGGTGTGGGTCAATCCTCTTCAGGACGGTGACGACCGCGCGCAGTTGGACAACCTGCTCCGCGACGCCTCCACGCACGGTGTCTACGTGTCGGCGGATCCCGACGTGATTCTCCGGATCGGGACGAAGAAGGTGCTGGTTGAGACCCGCGATCTGGGCTGGGGCAGCGACGCCTCGGTCTACGAGTCGTCCGCGGACCTGAAGACGCGCTTTCCAGCCCGCTTCGCGCAGCACGGCCGGATCGTTCTCAAGCAGGGTCGGGGCAACGGCGGCAACGGGGTCTGGAAGGTCGATCTCGTCGAGAAGACGAACGCCGATGCGGGGCCCGACACGGTCGTGCGAGTCCGAGACGCCCAGTCGCGAGACGGCTCATCCGAGACAGTTCGCTTGGGAGACTTTCTAGAGAGGTGCGAGGAGTACTTCGCGTGGTCGGGCTGTCTCGTCGATCAGGAGTTCCAGGAGCGCCTCGCCGACGGGATGCTTCGCTGCTACTTCACCCACGACGAGGTCGTGGGCTTCGCCCGCCAGTGGCCTCAGGGGCTGCTGGAGTCCGATTCGGAAGCGACGGCGCAGCCGACTCGACCCTCGGTCATGGAGGGGCCAGATGTCCCCGCCTATCAGTCGCTCCGCGTCAAGGCCGAGCAGGAGTGGGTGCCGCAAATGATGACCATCCTCGGCCTCGAACGCGAAGTACTGCCGGTCATTTGGGACGCAGACTTCCTCTTCGGCCCGAAAGACGCGACGGGACACGACACGTACGTTCTCTGCGAGGTCAACGTCAGTGCCGTGTGGCCGTTCCCGCCGATGGCATCCACCAAAGTGGCGGCGGCGGCGTGGGCGCGAAGTGTGGCGGCCAGAACGTCCCGCGCCTAGAGAGACCCCCGTTACCTGGACGCAGAACTGTCGCGTCGAGCTGAGGGTTACACCCGAAACGGGCCCGGCACCGCCGCGATCTTGGGCACGCGCATGCGCGCGATGACGCTGCCCGGCGACGGGTGGCAGTACTGAGCCAGGCCCAGGTCGCCCGCGACCGACAGGAACATAAAGGCGTCTTCGGGAGTGAAGCGCCACTGATCGACCAGCAGACGCGCGGCCTCCTCACACGCGTTCTGCAGGGCCTCGTCGATGTCGCTCGCGCTCGTGCCGTGGGTGTAGATGGCGTCAGCGGTCTCGGTCACCGGCCACTGCGCGCAGCGTCCCTTCACCACGTCCAGGCGAATGCGCGCCGTTCCCTCGATCTCGACACCGGTACCCGAGATCTCGCCGTCGCCCATCGCGGCGTGCATGTCGCCGAGAGCCACCTGCGCGCCCGACTGGAAGACCGGCATGTGCAGCGTGGCACCGGGTCCGTGGACGCGGTCGTCCATGTTGCCTCCGTGGCGTCCCGCAAAGAACGTCGAGACGTCGCCGGACTCCGGAGAGACCCCGATGACGCCGAGCATCGGGCGCGCGGGAAAGCTCACCGTGTCGTTCATGCGCACGACGCCGTCATCAACCGTGAAGATCCGCGTCGTGGGTGACGCCACCTGCTCGATCAGTTGGCCCCACTCCGGGATGCACATCGCCGCGCCGCGCCGACCCGGCCGCACTTCGAGCAGGGTGACCGACAGCGAGTCTCCGGGTTCGGCGCCGCGCACGCCGATCGGCCCGGTCGCCGAGTTGACCCGCGACAGGTCCAGGGTCGCCAGCGTGTCGGCCTCGGTCGTGACCTGGCCGGTGAAGCAGTCCCAGGTCTCGATCTCCAGTGTGGTTCCCGGCTCGACCACCACCACCGGTTCCGCGACCGCGTCAAAGGACCACACGTGCTGATCCCGGCTCACCGTGACGACTTGGTCCATCGCACCCCTTCGTTCCGGCCTCACCATACGGCGCTCGCCGCGGCACTCGCCAAGGTTTCATCTGGGTGCCGTCCGGCGATAGCCGTCCTTTCACCTTCCGGTTACTCGGGGTCCGTACGGTCGCAACGTGGCTCACCTGAACTCCCACCCCCTCCGGGACCCCCACGGGTGCGCCACACCCCGCGCGGGAGCGGTGGTGGGATGGTGACCATCGCGGAGAACCGCAACGCTGCCACCGCCGAGCACCGCAACGTCGTCCTGGTCGTTGAGGACGAGGACCGTTACCTCGACGCGCTGAACGTCGGACTGACGGTGGAAGGTTTCTCGGTGATCGGCGCCGGCACCATCGCCGAGGCCCGGGCCTTCATGGGCAGCGCCCAGCCCGACCTGGTGCTGCTGGACGTCATGTTGCCCGACGGATCCGGGCTCGACTTCTGTCGTGAACTACACGACTCGTCGCGCGTGCCGGTCATCATGGTGACCGCGCGCGCCAGCGAGGTCGACGTGGTGCTCGGCCTGGAGATCGGCGCGGCGGACTACGTGACCAAGCCCTATCGGTTGCGCGAGCTGGTCGCGCGCATGCGCGCGGTGTTGCGTCGGCCCGTCGTGGCCGCCATCTCCGATGACGTCACCTTCGGCGACCTGCGGGTCGACGTGGCGCGCCGAGCCGTCACCCGACGCGGTCGCGAGGTCGAGCTCAGCCGCAAGGAGTTCGACCTGCTCTCGCTCTTCGCGTCGCGACTCGGACAGGTCGTCACGCGCGAGGTCTGCCTCGACACCCTCTGGTGGGGCCTGGAGCTCTCCGACACCCGCACGCTCGACACCCACGTCAAACGTCTGCGCCAGAAGATCGAGGACGACCCGGCCACCCCGCGTCACCTGCTGACCATTCGTGGCGTCGGATTCCGGCTCGACCCGTAACGTGGCCGAATACGTACCGGAGACCTCGCCCCCGGCTTTACCCTGCTCGACCAGGACGGCGCCGCGCGCTCGCTGAGCGACTACCTGGCGCGTGGTCCGGTCGTCCTCTTCTTCTATCCGGCCGCGAGCACCACTGGCTGCACGCGAGAGGCCTGTCACTTTCGCGACCTGGCCGGCGACTTCGCCGCCGCCGGAGCGACGTTGGTGGGCGTCTCGATGGATGACGTGTCACGTCAGAGCGACTTCGCCCACGTGAATCGCTTCGACTTCTCGCTCCTCAGCGACGCGGACGGCGCGGTGGCGCGCCTCTACCGGGTCAAGCGCCCGCTCGACGCACTGAGGGTCCGGCGAACGACGTTCGTGATCGATCCCGACTCGCGCATCCGCGAGGTGTTCTCGAGCGAGCTACGGATGAACGCGCACGCCGACCGGGCCCTCGAGGTGCTGCGCGCGCGCTGAGCGCGCCGCCCGCGGCGTCGGCATCATCGCGCGCTGGCTACCCGTTGGCGAGGGCGCGGTCACGCTCCTCCAGGACCCGTCCAACGACGTCGGGTCCCGCACCGCCGCTGGTCGGCCCGTCGTGGTCACCCGGCGCGCCCGTCAACGCCGCGAACGTCGCGGTAACGCTGGCGCGCAGCGCGTCCAGGTCGTAGCCGCCCTCGAGGAAGAGGGCGAGGCGCCCAGGCGCCGGCGCGAACTGGGCGACGCGGCGCGCGAGGTCGGCGAAGTCACCCGCCGACAGGGCCAGGTCGGCGAGCGGGTCGGCGCGGTGGGCGTCGAAGCCCGCCGAGACCAGCACCCAGTCGGGGGCGAAGTCGTCGACGACCGGGGCGACCACGTCGTCGAGAACGCGGTTCAGAATGTCCCCGGTGGTACCCGGGGGGACCGGCACGTTCACCGTGGTCCCGAGCGCGAGGCGACCGCCCACCTCGCGCGCGTCGCCGCTGCCCGGGTAGAGCGGCGACTGGTGTGTTGACACATAGAGGACGTTGGGGTCGTCCCAGAAGATCGCCTGCGTGCCGTTGCCGTGATGCACGTCCCAGTCCACGATGAGCACCCGCGCTCCACGCGACGTGAGTTCGGCCGCCGCCACCGCGACGTTGTTGATCAAGCAGAAGCCCATCGCCCGATCGCGCGTCGCGTGGTGGCCCGGTGGTCGCGTCGCGACGAAGCCAACGCCCTCGTCGCGCCGCACCAACTCGTCTATGACGGCGATCCCCGCGCCGGCCGCGCGCTGGGCGAGCGCCCACGACCCGAAGGTCGCGTAGGTGTCCGGGTCGAACGCGCCGCCCTCGTAGGACACGACACTCACGTGCTCGAGGTAGTCCTCGTCGTGGACCCGGGTGAGCTGGGCGCGGGTGGCCGGCGCGAAGGCCACACTCACCAGGTCCTCGCCCAGGTGCAGATCGTCGATCCCGGCGAGGGCCGCCTCGAGACGATCGGGTCGTTCGGGGTGACCCGGCTCGGCGTGGCCGTGATGCTCGAGCGCGTCGTTGGTCACCAGCATCAGGTGCCCGCCGTCTCGTTCTCGGGCGCGATCAACAGTCGTACGTAGGCGACGCCGCCGGCGACGGAGCGCTGCTGGGCGAACCCCGAGTGGGCGAAGACGCCCAGCATCCCCATGTTGTCCGACTGCGTATCGGCGACGAAGGTCGTGATGCCGCGCTCGTACGCCGCCTCGGCCAAGCGCTCCAGGAGTTGGCGGCCGACGCCGCATCGCTGGAGCGAGTCGGTCACCAGGAACGCCACCTCGGCCCGATCGGTGCCGGGGAACCGATCGTAGCGACCCACCGCGACCAGGGTGCCGTTGTCTTCGACCACCAGGGCCAGGCGGTCGACGTAGTCGACGTTCGTCAGGTGCGCGACCTCGGTGTTGGAGAGTTCCGCGTGCCAGGAGAAGTAGCGCTGATAGACCGACGAGTCAGACAGGTGGCGATGGAAGGCCACCAACCCGGGCGCGTCGGTCGAGCGAATCGGTCGCACGCGAAGCCGACGCCCGTTCGTCGTCGTGATCTCGCCCGCCAGCCCATGGGGGTAGCGCGACGTCGTTACCACGTGCGTCGTTGGAGGGTTCTGCACGACTCTCCCAACTCTCACCCCTACCTTCGTGCACTCTGGCGGCGCACGTTAGGGGCCAAGGTCCTGATTAGCCGACGATCATCGCCGGGGCCGGGTCCGCGATGAAACGGGCGACGTGACCCAGCACACGTGACGCCATCGCCCCGTCGATCATCCGGTGGTCGAAGGACAGTGCGATCTCCATGACCTGTCGCACCACCACCTCGCCGTTGACGACCCACGGCGTCGGGGCGACCGTGCCGATCGCCAGGATCGCCCCCGTGCCCGGCGGCAGGATGGGGATCGCCGCGTCGACACCGAAAGGCCCGACGTTGGTGATCGAGATGGTGGTGCCGATCATCTCGTTGGGGGTGGTCGCGTTGGTCCGGGCCTTGTCGACCAACTGGTTGATGGCCGCCGCCATGCCCACCAGATCGAGTCTGTCGGCCCCCTTGATGTTGGGCACGGTCAGGCCCTTCGGGGTGTCGGCGGCGATCCCCAGGTTGATCGTGCGGCGCACGATGACCTCCTGGGCGGCGTCGTCGAAGCTGGAGTTGACGCCCGGGTAGTGCCGCGCGGCGTCGCACAGCGCCAGCGCGGTGATAGTCATCGGCGACAACCGCAGACCCTCGAGGCCTGGGTGCACCTTCAGCGAAGCGAGCAGGTCCATCGTGCGCGTCACGTCGACGCGCACCCACACTGCGGCGTGCGGTGCGCTGAACGCGCTCTGGACCATGGCCTCGCTCATTGCGCGCAGCACGCCGCGAACGGGGATCCGTTCCTCGGCCGGACCCGCATCCCACGGCGCGAGGTCGTGGCCGACGAAGCGGCTCGTCGTAGTGGGCGCGGCGATCGCCGCACCCGGTCTCGCGGCGCCGGTGCCGGCCAGCGCTCGTTCCACGTCGTCACGCGTGATGAGGCCGTCACGTCCCGAACCGGTCATCGTCGCGATGTCCAGTCCGTGCTGCTTCGCGTACAGGCGAACCGGCGGCGTCGAGCGTGGCGCGAGGCCCGGCGTCGCTTGGACCGGCGTCGGCGTCGGCGCACTCGGCGGTGGCGCGCTCGGCCCCTGACGGCGGTGGCGTCGGGTGGGCAGTGCGTCCTCGTCGGCGACGCCGTAGCCAATCAGCACGGCCTCGCGCTTCTTCTCCTCGGGCGCCGCGGCGGTCTCGGACTCTGGCGCCTCATCAGACTTGGCGGCCACCTCCGGTGCGGCGGCCTCGGAGCCGCCCACCTCGAAGGTGATGAGGGGCTTGTCGACCTCGATCACGTCGCCGACCGCGCCGTGCAGCGCCACCACGGTGCCGGCGAAGGGGCTGGGCAGCTCCACGGTGGCCTTGGCGGTCTCGATGTCGACGATCGGTTGATTGAGCGCCACCACGTCGCCCACCGCGACCTTCCACTCGACGATCTCGGCCTCGGTCAAACCTTCGCCGACGTCGGGCAGGTCGAAGATCCTCTCGCTCACGACTCGTACCCCATCACGCGGTCGATCGCGTCGAGTACGCGGTCGGGGGTGGGCCGGAAGTCCTCCTCGATGCGCGTGGGCGGGTAGGGCACGTGATAGCCCGACACCCGCATCCCCGGCGCGCGCAGCGAGTAGAAGCAGCGCTCGCTCAGCGTGGCCACGATCTCCGAGCCGATCGAGGCGGTGCGCGGTGACTCGCCCACCACCACCAGACGGCCCGTCTTTTCCACCGACGCCGCCATGGTCTCGACGTCCAGTGGAGCCAGAGAGCGTGCGTCGACGACCTCGACCGAGACACCCTCGCTCGCGGCGGTCTCGGCCGCCTTGAGCGCCGTCTTGACCATCGCGCCGTAGGCGATGACGGAGACGTCGGCACCCTCGCGGCGCACCTCGGCGTCGAACAGTCCGCGCGAGGTCGTCTCCAGGTCGACCTCGCCCTTCTCCCAGTAGCGGCTCTTGGGCTCGCAGAACACGATGGGGTCGTCGTGCGCGATGGACTGCTGGATCATCCAGTACGCGTCGTGCGGCGTCGAGCACGAGACCACTCGCAGGCCCGCGGTGTGCGCGAAGTACGCCTCGGGGCTCTCGGAGTGGTGCTCGATCGCGCCGATGCCGCCCTGGAAGGGGAGTCTGATGACGAGGGCCATGGTGTACACACCGTCGGTGCGCTTGTGGAGCTTGGCCACCTGGCTGACGATCTGGTCGAAGGCCGGGTACACGAACCCGTCGAACTGCATCTCGACCACCGTGCGGTAGCCGCGCACGGCCAGGCCGACCGCGGTGCCGACGATGGCCGACTCGGCCAGTGGCGCGTCGATGACGCGGTCCTCACCGAAGTCCTTCTGTAGTCCGTCGGTGATGCGAAAGACCCCGCCCAGTTTGCCGATGTCCTCGCCCATCAGCAGGACCTTGGGGTTCTTCTCCATCGCGCGGCGCAGGCCCTCGTTGAGGGCCTTGGCCATCGTCATGGTGGTCGTGGCCATCAGGAAACTCCCGCGCTCACGCCGAGGTCGATCATCTCTTGGCGACCCTCGTCGATCAGGGGATGCGGGGCGGCGTACGCGTGGTCGAACATGGTGATCGGGTCGGGTCGGTCCATGGCCAACACGTCCTCGCGCAGCTTGGTCGCGATCGCGTCGGCCTCGGCGGCCACCTCGTCGAACGCCGCCGTCTTCTTCTTGTACTCGCGCGCGAGCAGCGCCTTGACGCGTTCGATCGGGTCGCGGTGCTTCCAGACCTCGACCTCGGCGTCGATGCGGTAGCGCGTGGGGTCGTCGGAGGTCGTGTGCGCGCCCATGCGGTAGGTGTACGCCTCGATGAGCGTCGGCCCTCCCCCGACGCGCGCCGCGTCCAGGGCCCGACGCGACACCTCGTACATCGCCAGCACGTCGTTGCCGTCCACGCGCACGCCGGGAAACCCGAAGCCCTGCGCGCGGTGGTAGAGGGGGATCTTGGACTGCAGCGATGACGGTTCCGAGATCGCCCACTGGTTGTTCTGGCACAGGAACACGATGGGCGCATTGAAGCTCGCCGCCCACACGAAGGCCTCGAGCACGTCGCCCTGGGATGAGGCACCGTCACCGAAGAAGGTCAGCACGGCCTCGTCGGCGCCGTCGCGCTGGACGCCCATGGCGTAACCGACGGCGTGCAGCGTCTGGTTGCCCAGCACCACCGTGGGCACCGAGTGGCGATACTTCTGGGGGTCCCAACCGCCGTTGGAGACCGCGCGAAAGAGCCGCAGCATGTCCGCCGGCGGCACGCCGCGGCACCACGCGATCCCGTGCTCGCGGTACGTGGGAAAGGAGAAGTCCATGGGGTGCATCGCGCGCCCCGGCCCGATCTGGGCGGCCTCTTGGCCCTGGACCGGCGCCCACAGGGCCAGCTGGCCCTGGCGCTGCAACGAGGTCGACTCGTTGCACATGCGCCGCACGATGACCATGTCGCGATAGAGCCCGAAGATCTCGTCGCCGCCCAGTGTGGATTCGTATTCGGGATGCGCGACACGCTCGCCCTCGGGCGTCAGGAGCTGGACTAGCTGGTCGTCCATCGTCGGCTCTCCTTCTTAGGACCACGTCACAATACCCGCCTTACGATTGGCGGGTGCCGAGGCTCTTCGTGGACGTGCGGCCCTTGCGCGTCAATCGAGCGTTCCGATGGCTCTTCGTCGGTCAGTTCGTCTCGCTCCTCGGCAGCAACCTCACCATCGTCGCGGTGCCCTACCAGGTGTACCGCGAGACGCACTCGAGTCTGTGGGTGGGGCTGGCGAGCGTGATCCAGCTGCCGTTCCTGATCGCCGGCTCACTGTGGGGTGGCGCGCTGGGCGACCGCGGAGACCGACGCGTCCTGCTCGTGGTCTCCACGATGATGACGAGCGCCCTGTCCGGCGGCCTGGCGTTCAACGCGGCGACCCACCACGCGCACCTGGCGGTGGTGGTGCTGCTCGCGGCGGTGTCGGCCGGCGCCGGCGGCTTCGCCGGCTCGGTGCGCACCGCGGTCATCCCGCTCATCGTCGCTCCAGACCAACTGGTCGCCGCGTACTCGCTCAACCAGGTGATCTTCAACGTCGGCATGGCGCTGGGACCCGCGCTGGCCGGAATCCTCCTCGCCGGCGTCGGACTCGCCTGGTGCTACGGGATCGACGCCGTGACCTACGTGGTCCTGACGCTGTCGACCCTCGTGCTGCCGGTCATGCGCGCAGCGCGTCCCGAGGCGCCGACGGCACTGTGGCGTGCGATCACCGACGGGTTCGGGTACGTGCGGCGCCACGCGCTGGCCCAGGCCGTCTACCTGGTGGACCTCAACGCGATGGTCTTCGGCCTGCCGCGCGCGCTCTTTCCCGCGGTGGCGCTCACGCTGGACCACGGCGGTCCGCGCCTCCTCGGTCTCCTCTACTCAGCTCCGGGTGTGGGCGCGGTCGTGATGGCCCTGCTCACCGGGTGGGTCGCGCGAGTGCGTCGCCAGGGACGACTGGTGGTGCTAGTCGTCGTCGCGTGGGGCGCGGCGATGGCGCTGTTCGGACTCGTCCACGTGATCGCCATCGGCCTGGTGTGCCTGGCGGTCGCCGGCGCCGCCGACGTCGTGTCGGCGATCTTGCGCAACACGATCTTGCAACGCGCGATCACCGACGACTTTCGCGGCCGCGTCTCGTCGATTCAGCAGATCGTCGTCACCGGCGGGCCGCGCCTGGGCGACATGGAGTCCGGCGCGGTCGCCAGTCTCACCTCCGTCGAGTTCTCCATCGTCTCGGGCGGCATCGCCTGCGTGGTGGGCGCACTCGCGCTTATCCGGTGGCGACCGGGCTTCTGGCGCACCGACCTGCTCAGCCCGGAGTCACCGACAGCGAACGGCGACGACCCCGCGTGACCTCGGCCAGCTGACCGCAGGCCGCGTCGATGGAACGGCCTCGGGTCTGGCGAACCGTGGCGGCGATTCCCAGTTCGATGAGTCGGTCGCGGAACTCGCGCACCCGCGCGGGCGACGAACCGCGCACCAGGTACCCCGGCGTGGGATTGAGCGCGATGAGGTTGACGTGCGCGCCGAGCGGCGCGGCGTAGTCGGCCAGCTCGCGGGCCGCGCGGTCGGTGTCGTTCACCTGGTCGATGAGCGCCCACTCGAAGCTGAGGCGGCGCCCGGTGATGTCGCGCCACGCCGCGCAGGCCACGGCCAGGCGCGCGAGTGGGTAGCGCCGGTTGAGCGGGACGAGCGAGCTGCGCGTCTCGTCGTTGGCCGCGTGCAGACTCACCGCCAGGGTCAGCGCCAACCCCTCGCGCGCCAAGCGCTCGATCGCCGGGGCCACCCCCACCGTCGACACGGTAAGACGGCGCGCCGACAGACCGAGCTGGTCGTGCAAGCGCCGCACCGACTCGACGGTGACGGCGTAGTTGGCGAGCGGTTCGCCCATGCCCATGAACACGACGTTGGACAGGCGCCGGGGCGCGGCCGCGCGGGCCGCGACCATGACCTGTTCGAGGACCTCACCCACTCCCAACTGACGCGTGTAGCCAGCCTGGCCGGTCGCGCAGAAGGTGCAGCCCATCGCACAGCCCGCCTGGGACGAGACGCACACCGTCACCCGGTCCTCGTAGGCCATGAGGACGGTCTCGATGGTGGCGCCGTCGTCGAGGCGAAAGACCCACTTGCGAGTGGCGCCGCGGTCGCTGGCGACGTCGGCCGCGACGCGGAGCGCGGGCGGGTGCGCGGCGCTCAGTCGCGCGCGCAACGCGGCGGGCACCGTGCTCACCTCGTCCAGGGCCCGGCCCTCGCGCCACAGACCACGCCAGACCTGGTCGACGCGGTAGCGCGGTTCCCCGTCGAGCTCGGCCGCGAGCTGCTCGCGCGTCAGCTCGTAGGGCGAGGTCACCCGGCAACGCTACGGCTCCGGGTGGTTCCACGCCGCGCGTCTCTGCTTGACTTTGCCTGGGTCGCTCGCCGCGCGACCGGCAAAGGAGCCCCATGGAACTCACGAACACGTCAGCGCTCGTCACCGGGGGCGCCTCCGGGCTCGGCGAAGCGACCGCTCACGCCCTGGCCGCGCGCGGCGCGACGGTCATCGTGGCCGACCTCAACGACGAGCGCGGCGCGCAGGTGGCCGGCGAGATCGGTGGCGCCTACGCGCACTGCGACGTGACCAACACCGACCAGGTCATCGCCGCGATCGAGTCCGCGACCTCACGGGCACCGCTGTGGAGCGCGGTCAACTGCGCCGGGATTGGCTGGGCCACGCGCACCATCGGCAAGGACGGCGAGTACGCGTCGGCCCACGACCTGGACCTCTACCGCAGGGTCATCGAGATCAACCTCGTCGGCACGTTCAACGTCTGCCGATTGGCCGCGACCGCGATGAGCCACAACACCCCCGACGCCGACGGGCAACGCGGCGCACTGCTCAACACGGCCTCGGTGGCCGCTCAAGACGGCCAGATCGGCCAGGTCGCCTACTCGTCGTCCAAGGGCGGCGTGGTCGGCCTCACCCTGCCGCTGGCGCGCGACCTCGCGGTGGTCGGTATCCGCGTGAACTGCATCCTGCCCGGGCTCATCGACACACCCATCTACGGAGCCGGACCGCAGTCCGACGAGTTCAAGGCACGCCTGGGAGCCGGGGTCCTGTTCCCCAAGCGACTTGGCACGGCGAGAGAGTTCGCGTCGCTCGCGGTCGAGCTCATCGCCAACAGCTACATGAACGCCGAGGCGGTGCGCATTGACGCCGGCATCCGGATGCAGCCCAAATAGCTAGGCGGCGATGTCGCGGCGCGCGAAGCGCGCCGCGCCGAGCACCGCCACGGCGAGGCCCGCGACGAGAAAGACGCTCGCCGCACCCCAGTCCGGTGGGGCCGACGGGACCAGCGCCAGGTAGTGGAACGGTGACAGGTCGACGAGGGCGTTCGGCCAATGCAGCGAGGGGCCCAGCACCGCCACCAAATACGCCAGTCCGAGGAACAGCGCCATGACCACGTAGGCGAATCGCGGGGTCACCGCGACGAGCACCGCGATCATTCCGAGGAACAGCGGCACCGGCGCCGCGGCGTTGAGCAGTCCCTTCAACGGGTCGAGCACGCTCATCGAGGTGCCGCCGGCTTCGACGCCGACCCACACGCACACTCCGCAGACCAGAGCCAGGGCGACCGTCGCGATGATCGCGCTCGACAGGGCCGACAGGTACCAGCGCCACCGGCTGGGTCCGAACGCGAGGGGCATATCGAGTCGACCGCGCTCGTAGTCCTGTCCGACCATGACGACGAGCGTCGCCACCAAGAATCCGAGCATCACGCTCACGATCGAGCCGGTCTCGGCGACGAATCCCTTCGGCGTGACGACCGACTGAAGTCCCCATCGCTTCAGCAGCCGCACGTAGGCGGCGTCGGTGTGGGCGAAGACCACCAGCGCGTGGGTCAGGTAGCCGAAGGTGAGTCCCAACAGACCCACCCCGATGGTCCACGTCGCGAGCGTGGCGCGTCGCTCGCGCCAGGCGAAGCGCCACGACGTGCGCAGCGACGCCTCGTGTGCTCGAGCTCGGTCCGGTCGCGTCCACACCGCGATGCCCACGTCGCGGCGCGCGGCCACCGCGCCCGCGACCCCGCTGAGGGCCACCGGAATCGCCAGCAGCGCGACCAACCACGAACTGGAGCGATGCTGAAAGGACCCGACGTCCTCCATCCACGCGAAGGGTGAGAGCCACGCGATCCACTTCCCCGCCGAGGAGCTGTCGGCCACCATGCGCACCAGGAAGGTGATGCCCACCACACCCAGCGCACTCTGGGAGGCGCTGCGCCGGGGCGCGGCCAGCTGCGAAGCCAGGAGTCCCAGCGAGGCGCCGCACCACGCGATCCCCGTGAAGGCCAGGGAGTAGTCAATGGTGTCGACCATGCGCTGGGCGGCCGTGGCCAACCCGACGAAGACGGCCAGACCCACCGCGAGGCCCGCCACGGCGAGCGCCAGTGTGACTGAACAGAAGACCGCGAGGCGACCCGACGGACCGGCGACCACCAGGTCCCACGCGCCGTCGTCCTCGCCCGCGCGCACCAGTCGGGTGGCCAACAGCCCCGCCCACAACGCCACACCCAGCGCCAGGAACATGCCCATCTTCCAGGCCACGAAGGCGCCGGCGGTGTCGAGCGACGCGGCCTTGCCGTAGAGGGCGACGATCGCCGGGTTCTTCAGCAGCGGCACCGTGCCGGCGAGGCCCAGCGCGCCGCCGCTCGCGTTAAAGGAGGTGACCCCAACACGAACCACGACGAGCACGAAGAGCGCCATAACGAGGACCGAGACGCGCGACTGGCGCCACAGCAGACCGCGCAGGGTCGACGGGCCGTGCCTCACAGGCTCGGCGCGGGAGCGGGATCGCCGTCGTAGTACGAGAGGAAGATCTCCTCCAACGAGGCTTCGCGCGAACGAAGCGAGAGCACCGGTCGAGTCGCCAAGGCCGCGAGCAACGGACCCGGCGGTCCCTGCACGCGCACGCGGACTCCGTCCGACATCGGGGTCACCGATTCGACGCCGTCAACACCTCGCAGGTCGCCCACGTCACCCACGATGTCGAACTCGAGGCCGACGTGCGAGCGCAGGTCGGCAATGTCGGCGACGGTCACCAGGCGTCCGGCTCTGATCATGGCCACGCGCGCGCAGAGGTGCTCGACCTCGCTCAACATGTGCGAACTGAGCAAGACCGCCTGGCCTCGGTCGGCGGCTTCGACGATGCAGTCACGAAAGGCCCTCTCCATCAACGGGTCCAGCCCCGACGTGGGCTCGTCGAGCAGCAACACCTCGGCCCGAGTGGCGAAGGCCGCGACGATCGCCACCTTCTGGCGGTTCCCCTTGGAGTAGGCCCGGATGCGCTTCTCCGGATCGAGTTCAAACCGACGGATGAGTTCGTCGCGGTACGCGTCGTCAGACGAGCCGTGCAACTGTGCGAGCAGCGCGATGGCCTCGCGGCCGGTGAGCTGGGGCCAGAGCGCGACGTCGCCTGGCACGTAGGCGACGTGGCGTCGTGCGAACTCCGATCCGGCCGGGTGGCCCAGTAGGCGCGCCTCGCCCGAGGTCGGGCGCAGCAGCCCGAGCAAAAGCCGCAACGTGGTTGACTTTCCCGCCCCGTTGGGTCCGAGGAAACCGACCACCTCCCCGGCGTCCACTTCGAGATTGAGTCCGTCGACTGCCGTCAACGAACCGAACGACTTAGAGAGGTTGATCGCTTCGATGGCGCTCGTGGTCACCAACTGAAGTTATCCGCGGCCCTACTCGCACCGGCAGGGTCCAAGGTCCTGGCGTCGTTCTGGCACGGTCTAACTGGCCATCGTGAGGTTCGCGAGGTGTCGACCGTGTTCGGCCGCCCGTCGCTCTGCGTCACGACGCATCTGTGCGGCGAGGTCGGCGAACTGGTCGAGGGCAGGGTTCACTCCGACGAGCGTGAACTCGGTTTCGACGACGTGCAGGTCGAGTCCCCACACATCGTCGAGTATGCGCCGGATCCACCCCGTGGAGTGGTCCCAGCCTTCGCGCGGTGTGCCCGGACCGTACGCGCCACCGCGCACCGCCACGAGGACCGCCGGACGGCCTTCGAGGGCCCTACCCGCCGACGACGCCATGCGCGGATCGGTGATCACGACGTCCACCCAGGTCTTGAAGTGCTGGGAGACGCCGAAGTTGTAGAGGGGCACCGCGAAGAGCAACGCGTCGGCGTCGAGCAACTCGTCGACCAGCGCGGCCGCGAGCGCGACGGCCTCTCGCTGGGGCACGGTGCGCAACTGCGGGTCAGTCCGGCTCGCCGACACCGCCAGTGCCCACGTCGTGGACGGCAAAGGGTTGAGCCCGATCGAGCGGCGCACGACCTTGGCGTCGCGATGGCCCTCGCGCCACGCGGCCTCGACGATGTCGGCGATGGCGCGACTGTGCGAGCCCTCTGGCTGGATACTGGCGTCGAGTCGAAAGAGTGACATGGGGGCTCCGCAATGGTTGGAACTTTGATTATAGATGTTACTATTCAAAACAGAGTCACTCCTATAATCTGAGTTACAGCTACACTAGGTGCGGAGGTGAGCGTGATTGCGAAATCGATTGAATTGACCGACTCGGTGCGCGACGCGCCGGCGTGTGACGCCTCCCTGGTCAAGGCCTTTTCCTTTCTGGGAAAGCGTTGGAACGGGGTCATCCTGGGCACCCTGACCCACGGGCCGGCCGGCTTCGCCGAACTCTCGCGGCGCATAGGCGGGATCGGCGACTCCATTCTCTCCGAGCGCCTCAGCGAGCTACAGGGCGCCGGCCTCGTGACCCGCCTCGTCACATCCGGTCCGCCGGTAACGGTGACCTACCGGCTCACCGAGCCCGGCGAGGCCCTCCTGCCGGCCCTGCACGCCCTCGGCGCGTGGGCCGCGGCCAACCTCGCCGACACCCCGGCGCCCACTCGGAGGACGAAGTGAGCGAACGCCTCGCAGCCCTGCACGACTCGGTGACCCAACTGCTCGCGCTCAGTCACTCACTCGACGACGCCGCGTTGTCGACGCCGGCCTACCCCAGTGAGTGGACGGTCGGCGACGTGTTCTCCCACATCGGTTCGGGCGCCACCATCTTCACGCATCTCTTCGACGACGTAGTGCACGAGCGCGATCGCGTCGACGGCGTACACCAGTTGATCTGGGACGAGTGGAACGCGAAACATCAGAGCGCGCAGATGGCCGACGCACTCGCGGCCGACGCGCGCCTACTCGAGCGATTCGACACCTTGGACGACGAGCGACGACGCACCTTTCACCTGTCATTCGGACCGTTGGAGCTGGACTTTGACGGCGCCGTCGGACTGCGACTCAACGAGCACGCCCTGCACACTTGGGACATCGAGGTCACCTTCAATCCGGCGGCGACCGTGCCGGCGCGCGTCGCCGAACAGGTGCTGGACAATCTGCGAGCGGTCACGCGCTTCGGGGCCAAACCCGATGGTGAGGCGCGAACCATCCACGTGCGCACGAGCGACCCCGAGCGCGACCTGGTCCTCGAGATCGGCGCCGACGCGGTCGACCTGCTCGCCGGGGGCGTGAGCGACCCGGACCTGGAGTTGCCCGCCGAGGCGTTCGTCCGACTCGTGTACGGACGACTCGACCCCGAGCACACCCCCGACGGTGTCGACACCGACACTGTCGCTTCGCTGCGAAAGATTTTCCCCGGGCTCTGATTCGCGTTGGCGAAAGCGTGCGACTCGTCGCGTCAACGGCGCCGTCACGCAATCGGAAAAAATACTGAGCGACATTCAGGTTCGCGACGGGCCACTATGAATAGGTGAGCAGTCTGTGAAACGTGACGTGACCCCCCTCTCCTCGACATCCCCGTCACGCGGCCCCCGGTCCGCGATGCGAAGGTCGGCGCGATGACGCCGACCAGCCCCGCGACGCCGGGTCGGTCACGCTGGCCGCTTCGTGTGGCGCTGGGGTTGGTGCTCAGCGTGCTGATCGTCGTCGGCGACCGCGCGCTGCCGTCGAGCCACGCCTCGCCGCCGGCGGTGACGACGACCCTGGCCGGCTCCGCGACGACGACGCCGGGCTCGACGCCGACCACGGTGCCAACATCGGCGCTCGTGGACCACGCCATCGTCAACCCTGGATCGCTGGACCAACGCTCGCGCGGGTGTGGTCTGCACGTGACGGCGTCGTCCGCGACGGGTTCGACGACGACGACCGTGCGCCGCGTCACTGGACTCGGTCACTGCACGATCCTCGAGATCGGTGACTCGCTCGGCAACGACCTCGGATGGGGACTCGCACGCGAGCTGACGGGGACACCGGGTCTGCGCCTCGACCAGCTCGACAAGTCGTCGACCGGTTTGGCCGCGGGGTGGTTCTTCAACTGGCACCACCACCTCGCCGCGGACCTTCGTCGCTACCACCCGAACCTCGTGATCATCTGCCTGGGCGCCAACGACGAGCAGGCCATCGCCGTCAACGGCTCCTCGCGCGCCTTCGGCTCGGCCTCGTGGGCCGCGGCGTACCAGACACGGGTGCGCCAGCTGGTCACGATGGCCACGCGGGCGGGCAGCTACGTCCTGTGGGTGGGGCTACCGATCATGGAGCCCCCGCACTACCGAAGTGGCGTAAATTTCCTGAATTTGCAGTACCGCGAGGTCGTCACCCGGGTCCCCGGGGCGACCTTCCTGCCCACCTGGCACCTGCTGGCGAACCCCCAGGGACAGTTCCGCGCCGGCGCACGAGTGAACGGCGTCGAGGCGGCGATACGTGCCTCCGACGGCATCCACTTCACGGTCTACGGCGAGAACGTGTTCGCCACGTTCATCGCCCACCAGATCTCATCGATCTACCACGTGCCGTTGCGCCTGCGCGCGCCGATGATCATCGACGGGTAGTTCTTCACGCCCCCGCGGTGACGTGGGCGAGCAGGAGCGTCACGACGATCGTCAGCGCCACGCACACCAGCAGGAGCAACACGACCGCCACCGGGTCGCGGTCGAGTCGACGCGAGCGACGGATCGGGTTCTCGACGAAGTGGTACGAGAGCACCGCGCACAGCGTCGCGCCGGCGACCTCGACGACACGCGCCAGCGGTGACGAGTACGGGTGCGACAGTTGCAGCGGCAGCATCAACCACGGGTAGTGCCACAGGTAGAGCGAGTACGAGATGTCCCCGACGTAGCGACACGGCCGCCACGACAGCCACGTCGCCGGCGCGCCGCGCACGCTGGCCTGGCCGGTGTAGAGCAGCGCGGCGGCCGCGGCGCACGGCCACCACGCCAGCACGCCGGGGTAGGCGCTGCGCGCGTTGAGGTGCACCACCGCCAGGCCCAATACCACGAGGGCGACCAGCGCGAGCAATGAGTTGATGGCCGGGGTGCGCCGGGCCCAGGCGGCGGGCGCGACGGCGACGAGTCCGCCCAGGGCCAGTTCCCAGAATCGGGTGAACGGCGAGTAGTAGGCGGTGATCGGCGCGACGTGGGTCAGGTGGCCCGACCACCACGCTGACAGCGCAACCGCCCCGACCAGGAAGGCCCCCAGGACCTTGAGCCGGTCGCGCGCCGGCGTCAGCCACGCGAGCGTGAAGACGACGACCGGATAGCACAGGTAGAACTGCTCTTCGACGCCGAGGGACCAGAAGTGCGTGACCAGCGACGGCGTCAGCCCGGGGATGAAGTAGTTCGCGCTGGTGTAGATGAAGCGAAAGTTCGCGGCGAACAGCGCGGCCCACCGCACGTCGTCGAGCAGGCGGACGTCGAAGTTGGCCCCGAGGAGCACGCGCGCCAGCACGACGGTCACCACGAGGGTCAGCGTCGCGGCGGGCACGATGCGCCGGATGCGGCGCTGATAGAAGTTGGCGAGGTTGTGGCGTACGCCGTGCGCGGGCTGGCGCAACAGGAGACCGGTGATCACGAAGCCGCTGATCACGAAGAAGACGTCGACCCCGACATACCCGCCGGCGAAGCCCGGGACGCCGGCGTGGCTGGCGATCACCAGGATGACGGCGAGCGCGCGAAGGCCCTGGATGTCCGGGCGAAAGGTGCTCGGTGGCGCTAGCGGGCGCGCGAGCGCGAGTTCCTCTTCACCCACGTACACCGGCCCCCGGGGTCCCATGACCACCCCTCTCTCCGGGACCTCGCGCGCCGGCTCCCGTCCACGAATCGTAGAACGCCGGTGCGCGCGAGCACGACTGGTGGCGTTACGCGGACCCGCTCACCAGGGCGTCGAATCGCTTGCGCGAGTGCGCGTAACCGAACATCGCGGTGGCCGTGAGTTCGAAGTAGCGCGCGTCCTCGGGTCGCTCGGTCCAGTCCTCGGGCACGCTCTCGAAGATGCCGCGCCAGATGGGCGCCATCGCGTCGGTCTCGGGTGTCACGCCGTGCAGCACGCGCACGGTGCCGTGCGCGAAGATCCCGATGTCGTCACCGCGCAGGTGCGTGACGCTGCAGGCCGGACGTCGTTCCAGGTGGTGTGCCTTGAGCGACGACGCACTCGACGTGAACCACCACTTGGCGTGCAAGAAGAGACCGTCGGCCCCCGAGGTGCGCGGCTCGCCCCCGGCGGTCACCGTGGCGACGGCCAGGTGACGCACCCCGACCAGGTACGCGACCAAATCGGCCGCACTGAGGCGGCGTTGCGGGCGGATGATGGACGTCAGGTGACTCCCCGCGTGCGCGAAGGATCGCTCGATCAACCGGTCCAGCTCGTCGATCTCGTCGGGCGTCTCGTACATCCTTCGAGACTGGCCCCTGGCGGCGGTCCCGTCAAGGCCCTACAGGTCGCGCGACTCGGCCACGTTGTCGAAGCGCGCGAACTCGCCGCGCCACGTCAGGTGCGCCGTGCGAGTCGGTCCGTTGCGGTTCTTGCCCACGATGATCTCGGCGTCGGCGCGCTTGTCGTTGGAGACCTCGCCGTACTGCTCGGGTCGGAAGAGGAAGAGCACGACGTCGGCGTCCTGCTCCAAGGAGCCGGACTCGCGCAGGTCCGACATGATCGGTCGCTTGTCGGCGCGGTCCTCGAGCTTGCGCGACAACTGGCTGAGCGCGATCACCGGCGTCTGCAGTTCGCGCGCCAGGATCTTGAGCGACCGGCTCATCTCGGCCACCTCGACCTGGCGGTTCTCGGAGCGCCCGCGCGAGCTCATGAGCTGCAGGTAGTCCACGATCACCACGCCCAGGTCACCGTTTTGCTGCTTGATGCGCCGCGCGCGCGAGCGCACGTCCATCACGGTGAGGCTGGGGTTGTCGTCAATGAAGACCTTGGCCGACTGCAGGAATCCGAAGGCCTCGTGGGCCCGATTCCAGTCGGCGTCACTGAGGTCACCGGTGCGCAGCTTGGACGAGTCGATGCGCGCCGTCGACGCCAGGATGCGCTCGGCCAACTCCTGGCGACTCATCTCGAGCGAGAAGTAGAGGGCCGGCCGACGCACCACCGCGCCCACGTGCACGAGCATCCCCAACGCCAGCGCCGTCTTGCCGGTGCCCGGACGGGCGCCCACGATGGTCATGGAGCCCGGCTGGAGTCCCTGGACGATCTGGTCGAGCGCGCGATACCCGGTCTCGAGGCCGTTGAGCTGGCCGCGCGTCTCGCCACGGGTCTCGAGGATGTCGGCCTCGTTGAGCAGCAGCGTGTGCAACGGTGAGACCGAATCGACCGACCGGTCGTCGGCGATCTGGTTGATCTTGCGCTCGGCGTCGTCGATCAGTCCCACGACGTCGTCGGTCGCGCGGTAGGCCTCGTCGACGATCTCGCCGGCCACCGAGATGAGCCGGCGCTGCTGGGCCTTGTCGCGCACCAGCTCGGCGTAGTGCGCCGCGTTCGCCGCCGACGGCGTGTTCATCTGCAGCGACGACAGCACCGCCAGCTCGACGGCCATGGCGCCGTGCTCTTGGAGCTTGGCCTGGACGGTGACGTAGTCGACCGGCTCGCTGGCGTTGGCCAGGGCGATGATGGCGCTAAAGATCTGCGAGTGCAGCGGGCGATAGAAGTCCTCGGGCGAGACCGTCTCGTAGGCGACGCTCACCGCCTCGCTCGACAGCAGCATCGCACCGATCAAGGACTCTTCAGCCTCCAACGCGCTCGGCGGGACCCGTCCCCCCGACGTGGCGCCGCGGTCGCGGTCGATGTCGATCTGCGTCATAAGCGGCTCAGCCTTGTCGATGGGCTCTGTGGAGCGTAAGAAGAAGAACGTGGGGATTTCATCGTGATTCCTGTGCGGCGACACCGCAACAACATGGGGAAATCGCTGTGACTAACTCCACCGCTCCAGCATCGACCCACCCTGTGACAACGGTCCGCACGCGAGGACGCCGGGGCCTTCGCCCCGGCGTCGCAACAGCACAACAACGCACTACTGCGCGACGACCTCCACGTTGAGCGTGGCGGTCACGTCGTCGAACAACGTTGCCGTCGCCGTCGCTGGTCCCACCTCTTTGAGGTGCTCGGCCATGTGAATCGCGTGGCGATCCAGCGAGATGCCGGTGGCGGTCCGCAACGCGTTCACCAGATCGGACTCGGTGACCGAACCGAAGAGGCGACCGGTGGCGGACGCTCGCGCGGCGACGCGCACGGTGGCCCGCTCGATCACGGCGCGCTGCGCCTCGGCCGCTTCACGACTCTTGGCGTCACGCAGGTCACGCGACTTGCGCATGGAGGCCGCCTGGGCCGCCATCGAGTCGCTGGCGGCCAGCGCGGCACCGGTGGGGAGGAGGAAGTTGCGGGCGTAGCCGGACTTCACGTCGACGATGTCGCCGCGCCGGCCAATCCCCTTCACGTCACTACGCAGCAGGACCTTCATTCCGCGTCCGCCTCAACCGATTCGAAGACCTCCGCGGCCACCGACGCATCCTCGGTGAGCTCGGGCACGCCGGCCACCTCGGCCAGGGCGTCGACCTCGGGGGCTGCTTCGGCCACGGCCTCGGGGGCGTTGCGGTCCTGACGTGGACCGCGCGCGCCGTCTCGACCGCGACCGCGGCGCTCGGTGACCGTGCGCTGGGTGTAGGGCAGCAGGGCGAGCTCGCGCGCTGTCTTGATCGCGTCGGTCACGTCGCGCTGGTGCTGCTGGCAGTTGCCCGACACCCGGCGGCCGCGGATCTTGCCGCGGTCCGAGATGTACTTGCGCAGCTGGGCGAGGTCCTTGTAGTCGACCGTGCCCACGCCGTGCTGGCAGAAGGCGCACGGCTTCTTCTTCAGTCGCCGGCTGTCGATCTTCGGCGCGCGCTTGGGCGGCTTCGGGTTGTTGATACGCGGCATTAGAAGGGCTCCTCGTCGAAGTTGTAGGTGGCCGCCGGCTCATTGGTGCGCGGCGCGCTCGGGCGCTCCGCGCCGAAGCTCGATCCCTCGGGTCGCGGCGTCTTGGTCACGACGGCGGTGGCGAAACGCAGCGACGGGGCGATCTCGTCGGCGTTGATCTCGACGATCGAGCGCTTCTCGCCGGCGTCGGTCTCCCAGCTGCGCTGCTCCAGGCGTCCGGTCACGATGACCCGGGTGCCCTTGACGATGGAGTTCGCGGCGTTCTCGGCCATCTGGCCGTATCCGGCGATCTCGAAGTACGAGACGCGCTCCTCCCACTCCTGGGTCTGACGGTTCATCCAGCGCCGGTTCACGGCCACCGAGAGGCGCACCGCGGCCTGGCCGCTGTTGAGGAACTTCAGTTCGGGGTCCCGGGTGACGTTCCCGACGACGGTGATGGAATTGTCTGGCATCAGTCCTCCTCGTGCAACCTAAGCCTTGGCCGCCACACGGCGGGAACGGCTCTCGTGACGTCGCAAGATCTTGAAGCGCAACACCTCGTCGGACAGCGTGAGGATGCGGTGCAGCGCGTCGACGGTGGACGTCTCGCCGGCGAACTCCACGAGGACGTAGTAGCCCTCTTTGCGCTTCTTGATCTCGTACGCCAAAGGGCGCTTGCCCCAACGGTCGATGTTGCCGGGAGTTCCGCCACCGGAACGAATCGTGTCCAGGGCCCGGTCGAGCGTGATCTGGATCGACTGGGCGTCGACGGTCGTGTCGAACACGATCATGGTCTCATATGGCCTCATGGCCGATGTCCTTTCCCTCTGGTCCGGCGTGCCGGGCTCTGCGGATCACAGAGCAGGGTTCTGTTGCTCCCACGGTGGTGGGAGGAGAAAGTCTAGCCCACCACGCTCGACTGCTCCCCGGGGCTAGCCCGCCGAGCAACCGTTGGAGCCGGCCCCGCACCCACCCGTCACCTTGAACGTGAACGGGTGGAAGGCAACGACCGGCCTGCCCACGTCGATCTGGATCACCGAGTGGGGAAGAAGCTCCGTGGCGCGCGGGTCACCGGTGAGGCGCCGACCGTTCTGGAAGATGACGACGTGCCCGCGCGCGGGACCCGCGCGACTCGCACTCAGGGGCTGACGCCACACGTCGAAGAACTGACCGAGGGTGAAGGATCCCTTGGCCGGGGCCTCCACGTGGACAATGCCGTCGGGCACGTGGGTGTGCAGCCAGTACAGGCAGTCATAGACGCCCACGTCCAGGAAGGGACCGGCCTTCATGTGCTCGACCAGGTAGGGCTTGGTGATGCCGATCCCCGCCGGCAAGCGCTCTCGCGCCCCGTTCACGAAGATCTCCACCTCAACGTGGACGTGGTAGTGGACCACCTCTTTATCCAGGCGTCGACAGGTGAGCCCGTCGATCGGTGCGCCCGTGGCCGTCGTTGACGCCGGGGCCAGGTCGGGGACGTGGTAGACCACGACCCCTTCGGGTCCGATATTGGTGCGCACCGACGACGCGGCCGATGCCACCGCCGTGAGCGCGCCGGCCACGAGCATCAACCCGGTCAGGGCCAACGGGACGGCCGCGCGTGCTGTGGTTCGCGGCATCTCGCCCCCTTCTCGCCTTGTTGTACGCGCGAAGAACTTACCGGGATGGCGCGACGACGCCAGAGCGGCCCACATTCGACCGCCCTCGCGTCACCGGCGCCAGGCTTATTCGTCGCCCTCGGCCAAGATCCCGTACAGGGCGCGTCGCGCCTCGACCAGGATGGCCGAAGCCCGGCCCACCTGGGACGTCGATCCCGCGATCAGTACCTGGCGCGCCGCCATGGCGACCTGTCGTGCGGTCCCCATGAGCTCGCGAGCGCCATCAGAGAAGGCGATGTCGGCGCTCTCCCACGGCTTTCCCAAGAGCTCACGCTGCTCGGTCACCAGGGTGCGCCCGGCGGCGCTCAAGGCGTAGCTGCGACCAGTTCCGACAGTGCTGCCCTCGACCAGACCCTCGTCCTCGAGCTGCTGGAGTACGGGGTAGATCGATCCCGGACTCGGGCGCCACGCGTCATTCGAGCGCTCGGCCAGCTCCTGGATCAGTTGGTAGCCGTTACGCGGCTGCTCTTCGAGCAGGACCAGGACCGCGGCGCGCACGTCACCGCGGCGCTGTCGGCGTCCGCCGCGGCGACCAGGGCCGCCGCGAAAGTGTCCCCCCGCGCCGTGACCGCCGTGGTCGTGGTTGTGGTCGTGACCCGGACCGCCGCGCCGACGCTGCCCGGTGGAACGTTCGAGCCGTCTGGCCCGATGGTTGTTGCTGTCTTCGTGAAACATGGTGATCCTCCTAGATCGGGTCGCATCTATTGCGACGTCCTATAACGATATATCGTTAGCGTTCATTTGTCAAGGGCAAATCGCGCACCCGGCGCTAGGGCCTCGACATCCGTCTGGCGACCCCGCGTCGGCCGCCGTCAACTCACTCGAGAGGTCCGCAGTCTCTTGGCCCGACGGATCACGTGAACCAGCAAATACACGAGCAGGAGAATCGCCGACAGCGCGTGCCACCGGATCGAACCCAGGAAGGGGAGGTTGAGGAAGACACCGTTCTGGTGGCGCAAGTAGTCCACGATCCCCGACACGATCAGGTTGACGAAGATGAACGTCAGGATCAAGTCCGACCACGCGAGGCGGCCGATCGATCGGCGCCAGCTCGTCCAGCGGGGCAGTTGTTTTAGAAGGCTCGCGACGCGGTGCCGGCGCTGGATGAAGTGCACGACGATCAGCGCCGCAAAGGCGAGACCGATGATGGAGTGCCACCCGATGCTCACGTGACCGAGGAAGTGCGCCGAGGTCATGAGGGCGGCGAAGAAGCCGAGGATGAGCCACAGGTGAACCACCCATCTGCGCCTCTGGGCGGCCGTGCGAGGTGCGTCGGGCATCACGTCGACACTACGAAGCGTGGACGCGCAAGTCCCTAGGGGAAAACCCTCACCGAACCCGGAAGCGCAGTGTGTACGACCCCGTTACCGCTGCAGGTCGTCGGGGTTGGCGTACGCCTCCGACTCCGCGGGGAAGGCGCCCGAGCGCACGTCCGCCGCGAAACGACTCAACGCGTCGACGATGACCGGACCCAGGTCGGCGTACGCGCGCACGAACTTGGCCGGCGTCTTGCCGGTGAGTCCCAGCAGGTCGTGAAAGACCAACACCTGGCCGTCGGTGTCGGGACCCGCGCCGATCCCGATTGTCGGAATCTCCAGGGCCTCAGTGACCAGCGAACCAACGAGGCTCGGCACTCCCTCGACCACCATCGCGAAGACCCCTTCATCCTGGAGGACCGCCGCGTCCTTGATCAGCATCTCGGCCGCTTCGTGGGTCTTGGCCTGGACCTTGAAGCCCCCGAAGGCGAGCACGCTCTGGGGAGTGAGGCCGAGGTGCCCCATCACGGGAATCTCGGCGTCGAGGATCGCGCGTACCGCCTCGCGGCGCACCCGCCCGCCCTCGAGCTTGACGCTCTGGGCTCCCGCGCGAATGAGCGCGCCGGCGTGGCGCACCGCTTCGTACGGTCCCACGTGATAGGTGAGCCACGGCATGTCGGCCACGACGAAGGCCCGCGGCGAGGCGGCGGCGACCGCACGCACGTGATGGCACATCTCCTCGAGCGTCACGTGCAGGGTGTCGGCGTGGCCGAGCACGACGTTGGCCACCGAGTCGCCCACCAGGATCAGGTCGACCTCCGCGGCGTCGGCGAAGCGCGCGCCGGGCTCGTCGTAGGCGGTCACCATGACCAGGGGCGCGCCGCCGTGGCGACGCTTGTGCGCCCGAATCACCGGTGCGCTCAGTTTCACTCCCCCACCCTCGAGCGCTGCGCGGCGATCTTGCGCGAGCGACGCGCGCCCGCCGCCCAGCGTCGCGCCAGATGATGGAAGTGACACTCGGCGCACACTTCGACCGCGTAGCACTGCACGGGTTCCTCGCGGCGCTCGAGCTTGGACAGTTCGGCGCGCGTCGTGGGGCAGGTGCCGCCGGCCGGGAGACGCGCACCGAAGACGTACGTGACCTCGACCAACTCCGCGTCACCGCACACCGGGCAGCGCTCGCCCGTCGCGCGACCGATGTTGCGCGCCGCGCGCAGCAGTTCAGGGTGCGCGTCACAGACGTCTTCGTGGCGCAGCTCGCCGGCGGCGACCTTGGCCAGCAATGCTCGGCGCACGAGGCCGAACTCGACGACGGCCCCGTCGGCGCTGCTGGATCCCAAGCGGTTCTCCATTAGCGGTGACCTTACCCCTAGGGCAGAATTGGTCACTGTCACCACTAGTCACGCTCGATATATCGAACTGATATGCTGGTTCGCGTGTTGGACATCGCCATCTTGGGTCTGCTCATGGACCGCGATCACCACGGCTACGAGATCCGCTCCCAACTGCGCGATCGACTCGGCGTGTGGGCCAACGTCTCCTTCGGCGCGATCTACCCGGCGCTCGCGCGACTGGAACGTCAGGGCCTCGTCGAGGCGGTGCCTTCGACGGAACCGCGACCGTCCCTCGGCACGCTGTCGACGGGCTCGCTGAGCGGTGAGCGCGCATCGCTGCGCGCACGTCGTGCGTCCACCGGACTGGGGCGCCGCGGCCGCAAGGTCTATCGCATCACCGGTCGCGGCCGCGACGAGTTCATGGCGATGCTGGCCAACCCCGCCACCGTGGACGACTCCAAGAACTTCTCGCTGCGCATGGCTCTGGGGCGCCACCTGACGCCGTCGTTGCGGGTCATCCTGCTCGAGCGCCGCCGCGCCGACCTCCTCGAACGCCTGGCCGAAGTCCGCGCCGGCGCACTGAACGAACAGCTCGACACCTACGCGCGCGACGTGATGGAACACGCCGCCCAGGGCGTCGAGTTGGACCTCGCGTGGATCGACTCAAAGTTGTCCGCCGAACGAAACACCCAGCAAACACTCGCCCGTCAGGCGAAGTAGGAGAGGAAGACAGTGGAGAAGATTCGTGTAGCGATTGCCGGCGTGGGCAACTGCGCCAGTTCGCTCATCCAGGGCGTGACCTACTACCGCGACGCCAAGCCCGGCGACGACGTGCCCGGCCTCATGAACGTGGTGCTCGGTGGCTACCACGTGAGCGACCTCGAGTTTGTGGCCGCCTTCGACGTGGACGCCTCCAAGGTCGGCAACGACCTGGGCAAGGCCATCGACGGAGGCCAGAACAACACCATCAAGTTCGCCACCGTCCCCTCGCTGGGCGTCACCGTCCAGCGCGGTCCCACTCTCGACGGTCTCAACCGCTACTACCGCGAGGTGATCGAGGAGTCGCCGTTCGAGCCGGTCGACGTGGCCCAGGCGCTGCGCGACGTACGCGCCGAGGTGCTGGTCTCGTACCTACCGGTGGGCTCGGAGGAGGCCCAGCGCTACTACGCCCAGGCGGCTCTCGACGCCGGCGTGGCCTTCGTCAACGCCATCCCGGTCTTCATCGCCTCGGACCCGGTGTGGGCCCGCAAGTTCCGCGACGCCGGCGTGCCGATCATCGGTGACGACATCAAGAGCCAGGTGGGCGCCACCATTGTCCACCGCGTGCTGGCGCGACTCTTCGAGGACCGCGGCCTGACGCTCGACCACACCTACCAGCTCAACGTCGGGGGCAACATGGACTTCAAGAACATGCTCGACCGCGAGCGCCTGCTGTCCAAAAAGATCTCCAAGACCCAGGCCGTCACCTCCCAGATCGACGTGCACATGGACCCCGACGACGTGCACATCGGTCCGAGCGACCACGTGCCCTGGCTGCAGGACCGCAAGTGGGCCTACATCCGCATGGAGGGCCGCAACTTCGGCGACGTCCCCCTCAACCTCGAGCTCAAGCTCGAGGTATGGGACTCACCCAACTCGGCCGGGGTCATCATCGACGCGGTGCGCTGCGCCAAGGTGGCCCTCGACCGCGGCATCGGCGGACCGCTCATCGGGCCGTCGGCGTACTTCATGAAGTCGCCACCGATCCAGTTCCGCGACGACGAGGCCCACGACATGGTCGGCGCCTTCGCCAACGACGGCGCCGCCAACGCCACCTGGCCCGAGTTCTGACCTCACCACCGGCCCCTAGTGGGGCTGGTCGGCCCACCACGCGCGCAGACGCGTCGCGGCGTCGGCCGGGTCGATCTCGCCCTCGTCGAGGCGGATCTCCATCAGAAAGTCCAGCGCGTGGCCCACGGCCGGGCTGGGCGCAAGGTCCAGCAACTCCATCACCGCGACCCCGTCGAGCGCCGGGCGCAGGCGTGACAGGTCTTCGAGCTCGGCCAGCTCGGCGATGCGCGCCTCGAGCTCGTCCATGCGCCGGGACAGCTCTTGTACCTTGCGCGCGTTACGCGTGGTGCAGTCGCATCGCGTGAGCTCGTTGAGGTCCTCGAGCAGCGGCCCGGCGTCGCGTACGTAGCGGCGCACGGCGCGGTCGGTCCAGCCCATCTGGTAGGTGTGGAAGCGAAGGTGTAACTCGACCAGCGCGGCGACGTCGTCGATCGTCTCGGACGGGTAGCGCAGCTCGGTCATGCGCCGCCGGGTCATCTTGGCGCCCACCACCTCGTGGAAGCGGAAGGTCACGCCTTCGTTGGTGATGTCGCGGGTGGCGGGCTTGCCAATGTCGTGAAAGAGCGCGGCCAGACGCAACGTCAGTCGCGGCGAGGCCTTGTCGACCACGGCCCAGGTGTGCTTGAGCACGTCCTTATGGCGGTGCACGGGGTCCTGCTCGAGCTTCAGCAGCTCCAGCTCGGGCAAGAAGTACTCGGCCAGCCCGGTGCGCACGACGAAGTCGAGCCCGATGCTCGGGCGCTCGGTCACCATCAGCAGGTCGAGTTCGCCGCGCACGCGTTCGGGCGACACCTTGGCCAGCTGGGCTGCCATGGCGGTCGTGGCCGCCTCGATCGCGGAGTCGATCCGCAGGTTGAAGCGTGCGGCGAAACGTGCGGCGCGCAGCATCCGCAGCGGGTCGTCGCGAAAGAGGCGCTCGGGGTCGGTCGGGGTGCGCAGCACCGCGTCGTGCAGGTCCTTAAACCCGTCGAAGAAGTCGAAGAGTGTCTGGACGTCCGTGCGCCCCTCGGCCAGCGCCACCACGTCCAGGGCCAGGGCGTTCATCGTGAAGTCGCGTCGGCTGAGGTCGACCTCGAGCGAGTCGCCCCACTCCACGGCGGGCTTGCGCGAGTGGTCGACGTAGGCCTCGGACCGAAAGGTGGTCACTTCGACGGGCAACCCTCCGTCGCGCAGGTTCCCGCCGATGGTCCCGAACGCCCGGCCCTGCTCCCAGAGCGCGGTGCACAGGGGCGCCATCAGGCGACTCACCACGTCGGGGGTGGCGTTCGTGGTGAAGTCGATTTCGGCGCCGTCGTCGCGCTGAGCGCCCAGCACGGCGTCGCGCACCGCACCGCCGACGGCGTAGAGCGAGTGGCCCGCGCCGGAGAAGGCGCGCGCCAGCGGCTCGGAGAGTCGGGCGATCTCGTTCAGCCGATCGTGGACCTGTTCGGTGGAGGACACGGCGATGACGTTACGGCCTCCCAGCGAACGCCGACGCCGTCAGTAGCCTGTAGACGCATGGTCCACCGCTCTTCGACCTGGTGGCGGGCGCTCGCCGTGGGACTGCTGAGCCTCGCCACCACGGCGTGGCCTTCGGCCGCGCGGGCCGCGACAACCCCCTCATTCACCCTGGTCCACCAGGACCCGGTGGCCGTGCTCACCGCGGGCGGATCGGCCCGCGTGACCCTTTCGCTGAGCCTGGCGCACCCGGGCCGACGCGCCGTGATCCAGGTCTCGCTCTACTCGCGCCTGATCACGCGCAGCGCGCTGGAGCCCCTCCTCAGCGGCTCGGCGCCGAGCGGCGCCGCCACGTCGACGACCGGGAACCTGGCCCTCACCTGCACCTCGCGCCGCGAGATCACGGTGAACGTGACCCTCTTCACGCGAGCGCCGTCCGGACGCTCGGGGTCGTGCGCCGCCCGGCCGGCACGCCTGCATCTGGCCTGTTCCGGCGCGGCCTGCAACGGGGTGTACCCGATCAGCTACTCGGTCACCAGCGACGGGGTCGCGACCACCGAGTGGTCGCTCCTGGCCGTGCGCGCCGGGACGGTCGCTCGTCCCCTGCACCTCAACCTCGTCTATACCCTCGACCCCTCGGCGCTGGCCCACCCCCAACGCGCGCGCTCCACCCTGCGCGCGCTCGCGCGCCACGCCAACATTCCGGCCGCCATCACCGCGGACTACCGCACGCTCGACGCGGTGTCAGGCTTGAGCGCCCACGTGAGCGCCGAGTGGCGTAGTGCCCTGGACGCGGCTCTCACCAGTCCGCTGCATCGCGCCGTCATCGCGCCCCCCGGGGACGTCGACTACGGCGCGTTGGCCGAGGTAGGTCTGTCCGGTCAGGTACGAGAGCAGCTGCAGCTGTCGTCACACCTCCTGCGCACGCTGACCGGGCGTTACGTTGACGCTCCGGTCGTCGTCTCCGGCCACCCCACCGCGCAGAGCCTGGCCGCGCTGGCCTCGGCCGGTGTGCGTGAGGTGGTGCTGCCCGAGCCCACCCTGTCGACGCCGCCGTCCACCACGCTCACCTGGGGCGCGCCCTTCCACGTGGCCGGCGCGCCGGGTCTGGTCGCACTGGCCACCGACCAGGGGCTGGCGCAGTTGGCGACCAACGCCTCGATCGAGCCCGGGCGACGCGCCGTTATGACACTCGACACGCTGGCCTTCCTGCACTACGAGGAGCCCAACGCGCCCGCCGTGCGCACCGTCGTGATCGCCGACCCCGCTGGTGCGCTCGACCCGGTGTACGTGAACGACCTGCTCGCGGGACTCGCCCACGACGCCTTCGTCACGCCGAGCAGTCTCGTGCCCTCCTTTGACACCGCCCTCATCGCGACGAACTCCGCGCCGGCGACGCAGTCGTTGGCGCCCGGCACACCCTCGTCGTGGTCCGCGCACAACGTGGCGTCGCTGACGACGCTGTCCTCGTCCATCTCCTCCTTCGCTCGGGCCATCACCAACGACGCGCGCGCCACCTCGCTGCGTGTGGCGCTGGCGCGCGTCGAGCTCGTCGGCGCACCCGCGCCCCGCCAGAACGCCATCAATCGCGTCGCGGCGACGCTGGCGAGCCAGCTGGCGCACTTTCGCGTCGACGCCGGATCAGTCACGCTGACCGGACCCGGGACGCCACTGCCGGTCACGCTGTTTAGCTCCGAGCACTACACCGTGGCCGTAGTGGTGCACCTCATCACGGACCGGATCTCCTTTCCCAACGGCGCCAGCGTCCCGGTGTCGCTCGACGCACCCGTCAAGTCCCTGCGGGTGCCGACGGCCAACCACCGTGGGTCGAGCCTCACGCTGCAGGTCGTCGTCACCACCCCCGACGGACAGTTGACCCTGGCGCGCGCCGCGGTCCAGGTGCGTATCGCCGGCACCTCGGTGGTGGGCTACCTGCTCACCGGCGGGTCACTGCTCGTGATCGGCGTGTGGTGGTGGCGCACGGCGCGCCGTCGCCCGAAGGGACGTCACGCCCGGTGAGTCAGACCCACAGCGCACGCGTGGTGTCGATTGCCGGGGGCACCCTGGCGTCGCGACTCACGGGACTGGTGCGCGTGCTGGTGCTCGCCTACGTGCTGGGGTTCACTCCTCTGGCCGACGCCTACAACCTCGCCAACACCATCCCCAACATGCTCTTCGACCTCGTGCTGGGCGGGGTGGCCAGCGCGACGTTCATCCCGGTCTTCGTCGAATACCTGGCGCGCGAGGGTGAGCGGCGCGCCTGGCGCTCGATCTCCAACGTGGTCACGGCGGCGCTTGTGGTGCTGGTCGTGGCGTCCGCGCTCGCGTGGTGGGGAGCGCCGGCCATCATCGACGCGTTCACGGCGCTGCGCCACGGCGCGGCGGCGCCCCTCGGGGTCCAACGCGCGGTCGCCACGTCGCTCCTGCGCTGGTTCGTCCCTCAGGTCTTCTTCTACGGCGTGATCGGCATCGCCACCGCGCTGCTCAACGTGCGCCAGCGCTTCGCCGCGGCGGCCTGGGTGCCGGTCGCCAACAACTTGGTGTGTGTGGCCGTGCTGGTGTGGTTCCATCTCGTGGACCCCACGCCCACGCTGGCGTCGTTGGGCGGAACGCGCGACCTGATGCTGCTGGGGCTGGGTACGACGGTGGGCGTGGCGATCCAGTTCGCGTGCCTCACGCCGTCGCTCGCGCGCGCCAACCTGTGGCGCCTGTCGTTGCGCCTCGACCTGAAGGACCCGGCCCTGCGCGCGGTGGGGCGACTGGGCTTCTGGACACTGCTCATGGTGCTGGCCAACCAGGCGTCGCTCTACGTCGTGCTGGCCTTCGCATTCGGGGTGGGCGGCGCGGGCCCGGTCAGCGCGTACACCTACGGCTGGGCCTTCATGCAGATGCCCTACGCCGTCGTCGTGGTGTCGGTGCTGGCCGCGCTGACCCCGCACTTGGCCGCGCTGGCCACCGCCGGCGACTACGAGGGTCTGGGCGAGCGGCTGCGCTTCGGACTGCGACAGTCACTGGTGATCATCATCCCGTGCGCGCTGGTGTTGGTCCTGCTGGCCCAGCCGCTGGTGGCCATCCTGCTCAATCATTTGAACGCCACCAAGCAGCTGGGCGCCGGTGTCGTGCTGGCGGTGCTGGCCGCCGGGCTGCCCGGCTTCACCGTGTTCCAGCTGTGCGTGCGCGGACTCCAGTCGATGCAGCGCGCGCGTGACGTCTTCTTCCTCTACGCGATTCAGAACGCCGCGACGATCGTGCTGGCACTGGTGATCGGGCGTCACTCACTCGCCGGGTTGACGGCCAGCGTGGCGATCGCCTACTCCGGCGCGGCGGTGTTGGCCCTCGGCGTGCTGGCGCTGCGTCACGTGTCGGTG
>DATLSF010000011.1:0-3694 GCA_035534335.1 Acidimicrobiales bacterium
GTCACGCTTGACGCTCGTGACGACCAAGGCGTCAGGCCAGTTCAAGATGGCGGGCACCACCAGTGAAGAAGTCTTGCCTGACTGCGTTGGACCCACCACGAGCAGGGAGCCTCCCGCGTCGAGGTGCCTCATGGGACCAAGGCTCACCGGCCCCACCAGACGAACTCCCAGGGGCGGCCGGGGATTCACGAAATCTCTATGCATTCAGGTTCTCCTTCGATTGTGGGGACGTTTTGATTGCCCTGACCGGACAGAGACTGCTTATCGAGCGACCTTGAGTAAATGATGAATTATCGGGATTCTCGACGGTTCGTCGATATAGTTGGTAGATGCACTCTCTCAGTGAACTGGTTGGCCGTTGAGTCTCGCCGCGGTCCGCAACATCGGTTCGCCCCGAGCGTTGCAGACCACACAGGACGTTGAGGACTTCGAGCAGGAGATCGTCGACCAGCACGCGTTGGCAATGGCGGCTGCTGGACTCAGTGACGGGCACGTAGGCAACACCCGGTCGGTCGTCATCGAGTTCGCCCGTTCGCTGACCGGGCCATTGTGGTCGGCGACGTGTGATGACGCTGACCGGTTCTTGGCCGAGCAGCGCCGAGCGGGGCGCAGCGTGTCTACTCGAGCCGGCAAGGCCGGGACTCTGGCGTTGTTCTTCGAGTTCGTAATCAGCCGCTATCAGGGCGACATTCACGCGCTGACGGGCTTCGTGGTCGAGCAGCCCATCGACGAGTTCAACCGCCAGTCGGGCGCCTCGCTGGGCAAAGTGCGGGTGCCACCTTCGGACGCCGAGGTGGAGACGCTGTTCGCTGGGTGGCGTAAATCGGTTCCCGAGTCTCGCAAGTACCTGCCTGCGGCCCGCGACTATTTCGCGGCATCGCTGTGGCGCCGGTTGGGGTTGCGAATCAACGAGACCGTGATGCTGGACATTCGCGACTGGCGACCTGACCTCGGTGAGTTCGGCAAGGTTCACGTCCGCCATGGCAAAGGCAGCAGGGGGCGCGGTCCCAAAGGGCGCCTGGTTCCGGCCATCAACGGCGCGGATCAACTGATCGATTGGTGGCTCGCCGAAGTCCGTCATCAGTTTGGCGACGATTGGTCGAATCCGGATGCACCGATGCTGCCCAGCGAACGACACGACCCCGACGTGGACCGGTGTCAACGAGTAGGCACCAATGCGTTGCGCCGAGGGCTCGCCGTGCAAACGGCCCGGTGGCTGCCCGGATGGTCGGGACGCTTGACCCCGCACGTGTTGCGTCACTACTGCGCCTCCTCGCTCTACGTCGCGGGTATGGATATCAAGGCTTTGCAAGAACTGCTCGGGCATTCGTGGTTGGCCACGACGTCGGGCTACATCCACGTTCGCAGTGACCACATCGAGATGGCGTGGATGAACGCCAATCGTCGTTTGGAAAACCGCTTCGTAGAAGGAGGATGAGCGCATGCAGTGGAACATGAGATTGAAAGCCGCCGAGCGCGGGATCTGGAAGTCCGCCGAGATGCGACGGCGTCTCGCCGACGCGGGGCTCGAGCTCAGCGCCGGCAAGATGTCCGCGTTGTGGGCGGGCACGCCGACCACCATCCGTCTCGACGACCTCGACGTCATCTGTGCGGTCCTTGAGTGCGATCCGACCGCACTCTTGGTTCGCGAACCGGAGAAGGTCGCCGAGAAGCGGCCCCCACGCGAACAGACCGCGAACGCCGAGACCGCTTCGCCGAGCGTTGCGCCGCGGTTCGGCAAACCCAAGTCCGAACCGCCGCTGTGACCCGACCGGCGGCGCGCTGTCACAGATGCCGGGTCAACCGGGTCGCGTGGGTGAGACCACGGGTTGACTTCTGTTATGAGTGTCTCCCCGGCGGACCGTTCACGCCGCCCGCCTGTAAGGCGTGCGCTTCGGATCGCTACTTCAGCGAGGGACTGTGCGAGGCGTGTCATCCCGGCGGGCCGTCGCACCTGGTGACCTGCCATGGATGTCTCGCCTGGGGCGTGTCTCGCGAGCGAGGGCGCTGTTGGGTCTGTCGCTGGTGGCGCACCCACTACCCGCTCGGCGACTGCCACTACTGCGGGCGCACCACACCGGTGAGCGATTCGGGCGCGTGTCGACTCTGCATGGAGCAGGCACGCCTCGCCCAAACACCCGGTCGTGCGCTCAACTTCGCCGACGCGAATCGTCGCGGACAGCAGCTCTTCTTTGCGAACATGCAGTTCCACCGACGTAGGACCCCGCGTCTGAAAGCCGAGTCGCGGCGTAGCCAGAGAACGACGTTCACGCCGGTCGGTTGGCGCCAACTCACGCTGTTCGAATTGCAACCCGATCCTGACGTGATCCGCGAGCGGGCCCTTGTGCGCGACAGCGAATTGATCCAATACTGCAGCGACGTGGTTCGCGAACACGCGGCGAAGCACGGATGGAGCAAGCGCCAGCGCAACGTCGTCATCTATTCCCTCCGACTCCTCCAAGTGCTCCAGGAGACTCCCGGAGCGAAGATCAACGCGACCGACGTGCTGGCGTTGCCCCGCTACCAGGGCACCATTAACTCGACGCTCGACGTCCTCGACGCCGCGGGCCTTCTCATCGATGACCGCACATCGCACGTCGAGCGTTACTTCGCCTCTAATACATCGAGCCTGCCCGAGCCAATGAGAACGCAGTTGGAGGTCTGGCTTAGGGTCATGCTCGATGGGAGCACCGCGTCGCCGCGCCAGCACTCGCGCGACCCCCAGACCGCGCGTCTCCATATCATGGGCATCGCGCCGATCATGTGGGCGTGGGCCGGCGACGGTCACGAGTCGTTGGCCGAGATCACTTCCGACGACGTGCGCGCCGCTCTTCTTTCCCAACGTGGCGCTCACCGTAACTTCGCCGAGTACGGACTCCGCTCGCTGTTCAAAGTGCTCAAGGGGCGCAAGATGGTCTTTCTCAACCCAACGCGGGGCATGGCCCTCACGCCGGTGAACGCCACCGTCCCCTTGCTCCTCGACAGCGGCGCCATCCGCCGGGCGCTCGATTCGCCCGACCCCGCAATTGCGTTGGCGGTCGCCCTGGTCGCCTTCCACGCGCTGACCGCCGCGCAGCTCACTCGACTCCAACTCACCGATATCGTCGACGGGCGCCTGACCCTCGGCGAGCGAGTCATTCCCCTCGCGGGCCCGGCACGAGTGCGACTGGGCGCGTGGCTCACTCACCGCAACCAGACCTGGCCGTACAGCATCAACCCGCACTTGTTCGTTGGTCGCGTCAGTGCGCCTCGTCTGGTCCCGGTCGGCAAACAGTTTCCCTGGAAGGGCACCGACCTGCGCCCCCAGGCGCTGCGAGAAGATCGCATCCTTCAGGAGATCCACGCCAACGGCGGCGACGTCCGACAAATCTGCGATCTCTTCGGTCTCACGGTCTCTGGCGCCATGCGCTACGCGCTCACCCTCGCGCATCTCGACCTCGAACACGGGCGCGTATCGGTTCCGCGAACCCAAGACCCGAAGTAGTGTCATCGCCACCACCTACTCTCAGGTTCCCGAGTTTCCGGTCAATAAAGGCGCGAACCTGTAACTTTTCTGACGCATCGCTGCATCCGTGTCGATGAGCAAGAGGTCGCGATCGTTGGGCCGCAGGCGAACGATTGATCGGTGCGCCCCGTAACGAACCAGGGCGGTGCCTCTCGGCAGGGCGCGTAAATAGTGCAATTCAAGCGACGT
>DATLSF010000012.1:0-11618 GCA_035534335.1 Acidimicrobiales bacterium
GGCCGTCCCGGGAAGGTGACGGTGCGGACGAGCAGTCGCACTGCTCATCCACTCACCTAGCCGAAACGGGGCGTGCCGCGCAGTCGCTCCCCGCGTCACGGTAACGAACTGTGCAACGCTGGTACACGGGTCGCCCCAATATCTTCATTGGTAGTCTGGGACTGCCCCGCAAAGGAGTGGCCATGACCGCTGACGCCGTACCCTCGTCCCCTCTCGATCGCGAGGCCGTTCTCGCCCTGGTGACCGAGCAGCTCGCCGAAATCCTCGAAAAGAGCCCCGCCGACATCGCCGAGGACGACTCGTTCGAGGACCTGGGGGCGGACTCGTTGGCCCTGATCGAACTGGTTGAGGCCCTAGAAGAGCGCCTCAGCAGCTCCGTCGCGGGATTCCACATCGACGACGAGGACCTCGAAGGCCTCACGTCGGTGCGCGACGCGGTCGACTACGTGTCGACCAAGCTCCAGGCCGCGTAGCGGCCCCGAGCGTTTTGCCCGAACCGTCCACCCTGGCCGTACGCGTGGGGCTGCCCGCGTCGAGCGCCCTGCTCGAACTCGCCCTCACTCACTCGAGCTACGCGGCCGAGAACGACTGCGAGTCCAATGAGCGTCTCGAGTTTCTGGGCGACGCCGTGGTCGACCTGGCCGTGGCCGACCTGATTGTCACGAACTACCCGCGGCTCGACCAGGGAGAGGGGTCCCTCGTGCGTTCGCGCGTGGTCAACGAGGCCGCCCTGGCACTGGCCGCCCAGCGCCTCGACCTGGCGAGCCACGTGCGACTGGGTCGCGGTGAGGAGAAGAAGGGCGGCCGCGATCGGCCCGGGCTGCTGGCCGACGCATTCGAGGCCCTGGTCGCGGCGCTCTACCTGGAACGCGGCTACGACGCCGCGCGGACCTTCGTGGTGAACCAGCTCGCTGACGACGTCGCGGCCGCCGCCGAGACCCCGAGCCAGGTCGACCCCAAGGCGCGCCTGACCCAGTGGACCATCGAGACCGGGCGCGAGCGCCCGGTCTACGAGGTGAGCTCGCACGGGCCCAGCCACGAGCGATCGTTTCGCGCGACCGTCACGATCGACGGTGTCGAGCACGGATCCGGCGAGGGATCGTCGAAGAAGGCCGCCGAGGTCGCCGCGGCGAGCGCCGCGCTGGCGCGACACCATGCCTGAACTGCCCGAGGTCGAGACGGTGCGCGCGTCGCTCGCGCGCGACCTGATCGGCAAGAAGATCAAGTCCGCCGCGGTGACCAACGGGCGCGTCGTGCGCCGCCACAAGTCGGCGAAGGACTTTCGCGCCCTGGTCGAGGGCCACTCCGTTCGTTCGGTCGAGCGCCTGGGCAAGAACCTCATCCTGGGCCTCGACGGTGGGAACCACCTGGTGATCCACCTGGGCATGAGCGGCCAGCTCCTGAGGGCGCGCGGCCCCAAGGACCCCAAGCCCAAGCACACGCACGTCGTGTTCACCTTCAACCAGGGCGGCGAACTTCGCTTCGTGGACCCGCGGACCTTCGGCGAGCTCTACGTCTCGATCCCTACGCCCGAGGGCGAGGAGCCCGAGATCTCCAAGTTCGCACGTCTGTCGATCGGCGGCGAGGGACTCAGCCTGCGCCGACAGGTGCCCGAGCTGGCCCACCTGGGCATTGACCCCTTCGAGGACCAGATCGGCTGGGATCGTCTGGCGGCCATCGTGCGCAGCCGCACGACGCCGCTCAAGGCGGTACTCACCGACCAGGACATCATCGCGGGCATCGGCAACATCTACGCCGACGAGATCCTCTTCGCATCGGGCCTGCGCTATGACCGTCCCGCCGAGTCGCTGTCGACCATCGAGATCCGTCGATTGCACCGCTCGATCGTCGAGGTCCTCACCGACGCGATCAAGTACGGGGGTTCGACGCTCGAGGACGAGCAGTTCGTCGACCCCGACGGCAAGCCCGGCACCTTCCAGCAGTTCCATCAGGTCTATAACCGCGAGGGTCAGCCGTGCAACCTGTGCCGCCAGCCGATCGTGCGCGTCACCTTTCGTCAGCGCGCCACGTTCTTCTGCGAAAAGGACCAGAGCTAGGAACCGGAGCCGACCACGGGGATTGGTAGCGTCGAGCCGTGTTTCTGAAGCGTCTGACGATGAAGGGCTTCAAGTCCTTCGCCGACACCACCGACCTGGAGTTCGAGCCCGGGGTCACGGCGGTCGTCGGACCGAACGGATCAGGAAAATCGAACGTGGTCGACGCCGTCACCTGGGTCCTCGGGGCCCAGAGCACGCGCGCGCTGCGCAGTTCGCGGATGGACGACGTGATCTTCACGGGTACGACGACGCGCCCGGCCCTGGGGCGCGCCGAGGTCTCGCTCACCATCGACAATTCATCCGGACGCCTCCCCATCGACGGCGCCGAGGTGACCATTTCGCGCACCCTCTTTCGAAACGGGGACTCCGAATACGCCATCAACGCGACCACCTGTCGTTTGCTGGACGTCCAGGAGCTCCTCGGCGACTCCGGGGTCGGCCGCCAGCAGCACATGATCATCGGTCAGGGCCAGCTCGACGCCATCCTCAACTCCAGTTCTGATAGCCGGCGCGCCGTCATCGAGGAGGCGGCCGGTGTCCTCAAGCACCGTCGGCGAAAGGAGCGCGCCGAGCGCCGACTCGACGCGACCCAGGAGAACCTGCAGCGCCTGGGCGACCTGGTGCGCGAGGTGCGCCGCCAGATGAGGCCCTTGGAGCGACAGGCCGCGTCGGCCCGCCACTTCGGTGACGTCGAAGCCGAGCTGCGCGCGGCGCGCCACGCGCTTTTCGCCGAGCGCTTGGCCTCCTTCGACGCGCGGCGCGTGGCGCTCGAACACGAGATCGCGGCGGCGGCCACGCGCGAACGCAGCATGCGCGACGAGGTCATCACGTTGGACGCGCAGGCCTCCACCGCGGCGGCCGACCTGGCCAGCCGGCGCGAAGAACTGCTGGCGTCGACGTTGGGGACCTTGCAGGCGCTGGCCGAACGCGCGCGCGGGACTTCGTCGCTCATCGATGAGCGCGACCGCTCACTGCGCGCCGCGCTGGCCACGTCCGCCGACGAGAACGTCATCGCCAACCTCGAGGCTGACGCCGCACGTGTGGGCGGTGAGTTGGACTCGCTCGAGGGTGACGAGTCGTCGCTCGCCGACGAGTTGGAGCAACTCGAGTCCGCGCGTCGCGAGCTGGCGGTCGCCGTGAGCGCGTACGAGGACCGTTGGGGCACCGACGACGACGTTGAGAGCGTGTTGGCCGCGCGAAACGAGCGCGTCGAACTCGTCGAGCGTTCACTGGCCTCGCTGCGCGAGGGCCAGCGACGGGCCCGGGAGCGACTGCGCGTCGCGCGCGAGGGTCGCGACGCGGACCAGCGCCGCTTGGTCGAGTTGGCTGAGGAGTCACGCGTCGCCGGTGACGTCCTCGCCGCCGCGCACCAGGAGCGCGACGACGTCGACGCCGAGGTCACGTCGGCCGACGTGGCCAGCTCACTCGCCGACGAGGCCTGGCGCGAGGCGGCCGACCGGTCCTCGCGCGCCCAGGCGCGAGCCGACGCCCTGTCACGCGCCCTCGAAGAGCTCTCCGGAGCCGGTGGGCGCGCGCTGCTCGACGGTCTCGACGGCGTGCTGGGGGCGTTCCTGGACTTGGTGGACGTGGACGTGGGCGCCGAGCGAGCAGTGGAGTCCGCCGCCGGCGCGGCCGCCGGCGCCATGGTCGTCGACGGGCGTCGCGAGAGTCGCGCCGCGTTGGAAGCGCTACGTCGTGGTGGTGGCGCCGGGATGATCCTGGCGGTCGCCGAGGGCGAGGTAGCGCCGCTCAAAGTTCCTGCAGGCACCGTGGCCCTGCGCACCCTGGTGCGCGCCCGCTCGGGAGCCCCCGCGCACGTGACGCGAGTACTCGACGCACTCTTTTCGCGCGCCGTGGTGGCCGATGGCTTCGACAACGGCATCGAAGTGGCCGTGGGTCATCCCGACCTCGTGGTCGTGACGCGAGATGGAGATCGATTTGCGTCGTCGGGCTGGCGGGTCGGCTCGGGTCGCGTCTTGGTGACGCGCGCCAGCGTGGAGGAAGCCCAACGCGTGGCGCACGACGCGTCCACCACGCTCGAGCCGATGCGTGCCCGGCGAGAAGAGGCGTCCCAGGCCGTGCGCGTGTCGCGCGAGCGTGCCACTCGTGCGAGCGCGCGGGTGGCCACCGCCGAGGCCGAGGTCGAGCGGCTGCGGGGTGAGCGTGACCGTGTGGCGCGCGCCGTCGGCGAGGCCGACGACGAGACCACGCAACTGGACCGCGAGGTCGACGACGTCACCGCCCAATGCGCCACGCTCGACGAGGAGCTCGGCGCCCTACGCGAGTCGGCGCGCGACCTGGCGGTCGCGGTCACGGCGTCGGGTGAGCGACGGGTGCTGGCCGACGCGGCGCGGGCCGAGCTCGACGCGCTGCGAGCCCACACTGCGGATCGCGGCGCGGCGTGGTCCCGGCGCGAAGCCCAGATCGCCGAGCGCCGCCGCCTGCTCGAGCGTCGTCGGCACGAGATCGAAGAGCGCCTCGAGGGACGCACGGTCGAACGCGCCGAGGCCGCCCGTCGCCGCGAGTCGCTGGAGTTCGACCTCGCGGTACTGGCACGCCTGGACGCGTTGGTGCGCCGCGCGGCCGAGGACATCCGGCTCTCCCAGGAGGCGATGGACTCGTCCTACCGCGAGCAGCTCGAAGCCTCGCGCGCCGGCGCCGAGCGCCTCGAGGAGATTCGCCGGGCGCGTCGGGCGACCGAGGAGCGTCTCGCCGACGTCGCCGAAGCGACGCGCCGCTTCGAGATCGAGCACGCCGAACTGGCCGTGATGAACTCGAACCTGCACGACGTCGTGCGACGCGACCTCGGGGTCGAGCCGTGGGAGCTGGGGCCGGCGGCTGCGGTGGAGGTGCCAGTCGGGCTGAGTTTGGAGGGCTTCGTCGCCGAGCTCGAGGCGCGGATCACCTCGCTGGGTCCGATCAACCCGTGGGCGCTCGAGGAGCTGGCGACGCTCGAGGAGCGCTACCGAGAACTCGACGCCCAAGTCGGTGACGTGCGCCACGCGCGCCGTGAGCTCCAAGAGGCGATCAGGGTCTTGGACGACGAGATCATGACGACCTTCGCCGAGGCCTACGTCGACGTCAACGAGCACTTCTCACATCTCATCGGCATGCTCTTTCCTGGCGGCCAAGGTCGCCTGACCCTCACCACGCCCGAGGACCCGCTCAATACCGGGGTCGAGATCGAAGTGCGACCGATGGGGCGCAACATCCGGCGCATCTCGCTGCTCTCGGGCGGCGAGCGTTCAATGGTGACCCTGGCGTTCCTCTTCGCGGTCTTTCGCTCGCGGCCCTCGCCGTTCTACATGATGGACGAGGTTGAGGCGGCCCTCGATGACGTCAACCTGCAGCGGTTCCTGAGTCTCGTCGACGAGTTCCGCGAGGAGGCGCAGCTGCTGATCGTGACGCACCAGAAACGCACCATGGAGGCGGCCGACGCGCTGTACGGCGTGACCATGGCGCCCGGCGGGTCCTCCAAGGTGGTCAGTCAGCGGGTCAATCGGCCCACCGAGGTTCCGGCGTGACCGTCGCCCTCGTGGCCATCGGCATCGTTCTTGTTGTCGTGGTCCTGGCTCTCGTGGTCACCCGTGCGCGGCGGCGTCGCCCTCGGGCGCGCGCGACACCGGCTCCGATGCCAACGGTTCTCGTCGCTGAGCCCGAGGAGATGCCGACGTTGGCCGATCGGCTGGCGTCATCGCGCGGGGTCTTTGATCGAGTGCGCCACATGGCGGGGGGCCGGCTCAGCCCCGAGCAACTGGACGTCGTCGAAGAGGTCCTCCTGCGCAGTGACGTCGGGGTGGCGACGACCGGAGCAATTGTGGCCGACCTGAAGGAGAACGGCGCGCCCGACGGGGTTGCCGCGGCTCTGCGCGCCGCCCTGCTGGCGTCCTTCGCAACCTCGCGCAGCGTGCGTGAGAACGCTGACCCCGGTCGTGTCGCGGTGTGGCTGTTCGTCGGTGTGAACGGCGTGGGAAAGACCACGACGATCGGCAAGCTGGCGTGGCGACTGGGGCGCGAGGGGCGCTCAGTGGTGTTGGCGGCCGGCGACACGTTTCGCGCCGCCGCGGCCGATCAACTCGCGACGTGGGCCGAGCGCACGGGTGCGGATCTGGTGCGCGCGGGCGAAGGTGCCGATCCCGGGTCGGTCGTGCACGACGCGCTGGGCCGAGCCCAGTCGCGCGGCGCCGACATCGTCCTGGCCGACACCGCGGGGCGACGCGCCGACAGTACGAATCTGCTCGACGAGTTGGCCAAGGTTCGTCGCGTCGCCGATCGGGCGCCGGGCCAGGTGGTGGAGACGCTGATGGTGCTCGACGCGACCACCGGCCAAAACGCCCTGAGTCAGGCGCGCGAGTTCCTCCAGGCCGCGTCCGTCACCGGCCTGGTGCTCACGAAACTCGATGGGACGGCTCGCGGTGGCGTCGTGGTCGCGATCGAGCGCGAACTCGCGATCCCCGTGAAGTTCGTCGGTGTCGGAGAAGGTCTCGCCGATCTCGTCGACTTCGACCCGGCGGCCTTCGTGGATTCGCTGCTCGACGCCTAGCGGTAACCTGCGGACGATGTTCGACACCCTCGCAGAGCGCCTGGAGAGCGTCAGCGCCTCGCTGCGTTCGCGCGGGCGCCTGAGTAATACGCAGATCGACGACGCGCTCAGCGACGTGCGCTCAGCCCTGCTCGAGGCCGACGTGGAGCTGTCCGTGGCGCGCGCCTTTGTGGGGGCGGTGCGCACGCGACTGGTCGGTGCGGAGCTCAGTCAGAGCCTCGCTCCGGGCCAGCAGGTGATCAAGGCCGTCCACGACCAGTTGATCGAAGTGCTCGGGGGCGAGTCGCTCAAGGTGACGTACGCCTCGCGACCTCCAACGGTTGTCCTTCTCGCGGGCCTGCAGGGCGCGGGCAAGACGACCGCGGCGGCCAAGCTCGCCGCCTGGTTCAAGCAGAGGGGCCGTCAGCCCCTGCTGGTGGCCGCGGACCTCCAACGTCCCGCGGCCGTCGAGCAGCTGCGGGTGCTCGGTGCCCAGATCGGTGTCGACGTGTTCAGCGAGCCGAGCGACCCCGTGTCCGTGGCGCGACGCGGCGTGGCCGAAGCCGAGCGCATCGGGCGCGACGTCGTGATCATCGACACCGCCGGCCGACTCAGCATCGACGAGGCGTTGATGGACGAGGTGCGCTCCATCAGTTCGGCGACCAGCCCGCACTACACCTTCCTGGTCATTGACGCAGTCACCGGTCAAGACGCCGTGACGACGGCCCGACGATTCCACGAGGCATTGGAGCTGTCGGGCGTCATCGCGACCAAGCTCGACTACGACGCGCGCGGTGGGGCGGTTCTCTCGGCGCGCGGCGTGGTGGGCCGTCCGGTGGTCTTCGCATCGACCGGCGAACGCCTGGACGACTTCGACCTATTCCACCCGGACCGCATGGCCTCTCGCATCCTCGGCATGGGCGACGCGCTGTCGCTCATCGAGCGAGCGGAGCAGACCATGGACGCGTCGGTCGTGGCCGAGTCCGCCGGCCGCATGATGAGCGGCACGTTCACCCTGGACGACTTCCTGAACCAGCTCACCCAGGTCCGCAAGATGGGTTCGCTGGGTGGCCTCATGCGGCTCATGCCCGGGGTCACGAAGGAGATGCGCACGGCCGCGGCCAACGTCGATGACGGCGAGCTGAATCGCGTCGAGGCAATCGTGCGATCGATGACGCCGCGCGAGCGGCGCGAGCCGGCCCTGCTCAACGGGTCGCGACGCACGCGGGTAGCGCGTGGATCGGGCACGTCGGTGGGCGCGGTCAATCAGTTGCTCAAGCAGTTCAGCGAGATGCGCAAGATGATGCGACAGGTCGCGAGCGGTGGCGCACCCAACCTTCCCGGGGGCCTTGGTCGAGCCGCGTCAATGGCTGCGCAACGTGATGACGCGACGACGGTGCCACCGGGATTCGAGGCGCTGGCGGCGGGGATGCGCGACACGCCCACGCGCTCAACGAAGAGCTCTAAGAAGAAGGGCGGCCGGGTCACCCCCCGCAAACAACGCTAGACTTTGACGCTCGGGCGTCGCGCCCGCAACGATACCGTGACCGGTGTGAAGGGAATTTCGACGTGGCAGTGAAACTTCGTTTGGTACGAATGGGCAAGAAGAAACAGCCCACTTATCGGGTCGTGGCGGCCGAGAGTCGCCGTGCGCGCTCCGGCGCTTTTTTGGAGATCCTCGGTACCTACCAGCCGCGGGGTATCTCGGCGGCGAACAGTGAGACCGTCCTGCTGATCGACAACGACAAGGTTGTGCGGTGGCTCGACCAGGGAGCCCAGCCGACCGAGCGCGTCGCCAAGCTCCTCAAGACCTCCGGGGCGCTCGACGCGTTCGAAGCGGTCAAGGCGGCGCGATGAGCGACGCCAACGACGACTACGTCGCGGGCGACGTCAACACCCTGGATGACTCCGAGGTCGACGACGACTTCGACGACGTCGATGGCATCCGAGACGATGGCGACGTGCAGTCGGGTCGCGCCGCCACCGCGACCGCGGTGCTCGAGTACATCGCCAAGTCGTTGGCCGACGAGCCCGACGCGGTCGAGCTCGAGGTGAGCGAACGCGGAGGAAAAGTGGTCTTCTCGCTCAGCGTCAGTCAGAGCGACATGGGTCGTGTCATCGGGCGTCGCGGTCGCACCGCCCAGGCCATCCGGGCCCTCGTGGGTGCCGCCGGCGCGCGCGACGGTGTGACGACTTCGGTCGACATCGTCGACTAGTCATGGCCGACGAGCGCGCCCCGCTCGAAGTCGGCGCCGTCGTGAAGGCCCACGGGCTACGCGGACAGGTCATCGTCCACCTGTGGACCGACCGCGTCGAGCGACTCGACCCGCACAGCGAACTGTCCACCGCACGTGGCGTGCTGGTCGTCGAGGCCGCCGCGGCGCATCAGGACCGCTTCATCGTCTCCTTTGAGGGAGTCACCACCCGTGAGGCCGCGGAACGCCTGCGCGGTGTCGTACTCTCGGCGCCACCGATCGAGGACGACGAGGTGATCTGGATCGACCAGCTGTTCGGGGCGCAGGTCGTCGACACGGCGGGCGTGGAGCACGGCACGGTGATCGAGGTGGAGGCCAATCCCGCGAGCGACTTGCTGGTGCTCGACAGCGGACAGCTGGTGCCCCTCACGTTCGTGACCGAAGTCGAGGCGAACCGCCGCGTGGTGGTCGATGCCCCCGAAGGACTCTTCGAATGAGCCTGCGCATCGACGTCCTGACAATCTTTCCCGACACGGTGGCCGACTACGCCGCGACGTCGGTGCTCGGGCGCGCGGCCGAGACCGACGTCTGGTCGCTGCGCGTGCTGGACCTGCGCGACGCGACGAACGACGTGCACCGCAGTGTCGACGACGCGCCCTTCGGCGGGGGACCCGGGATGATTCTGTCGGCCGAGCCCATCCTGGCGACCGTCGAGTCGACGCCTGACCTGGCCCGTCCGCTGATCGCGCTCACGCCGTCGGGCCGGAGATTTAGCCAGGGCGACGCCGCACACCTGGCGGGCCTCAGTGGTTTCTCCCTGCTGTGCGGACGTTACGAGGGGATCGACCAGCGCGCCCTCGACCTGGTCGTCGATGATGAGCTCTCGGTGGGCGACTTCGTTCTCGCGGGCGGTGAGCTGGCGGCGTTGTGCGTCATCGAGGCCGTGGTGCGCCTACTGCCCGGGACGTTGGGCAACGACCTGTCCAGCGACGACGAATCCTTCTCCGACGGGCTCCTCGAGTACCCGCAGTACACGCGTCCGGCCGAGGTCCGTGGTCGCGCGGTGCCCGAGGTACTGCGTTCGGGCGACCACGCGAGGATCGCGCGGTGGCGTCACGCCCAGTCCCTGGCCCGCACAATGGCGCGACGGCCCGACCTGATCGAGCGACGCGGGGGTCTCAGCGCGGACGACGAGCGGCTCCTGGCGGAGTTCTCGCTGGAGGGTCGCGGCCCAACCGGCTAAACTGGTCTCTCCTCAGTGATCCGAAAGGGACCGCTCATGAACCCGACCGACTTAGTCGACCGCGACTCGCTGCGCGACGACATCCCCGAGTTCCGTCCCGGTGACACCCTCAAGGTCCACGTACGCGTCGTCGAGGGTACTCGCGAACGTGTCCAGATCTTCCATGGCGTGGTGATTCGCCGCCAGGGCAGTGGCGTCCAGGAGACGTTCACCGTGCGCAAGGTCAGCTTCGGCGTGGGCGTCGAGCGTACCTTTCCCGTGCACACGCCGACCATCGCCAAGATCGAAGTGGAGTCCTACGGGGACGTGCGACGCGCCAAGCTGTACTACCTTCGCGACCTTCGCGGCAAGGCCGCCAAGATCAAGGAGTTGCGCGTCACCGAGCGCGCGTAGTTCGCGTGGGCGAAGAAGAGCTCGACGACTACGAGTCGACCCTCGAACTGGCACTCGTCCAGGAGTACAAGGCGGTTGTCGCAACCTTTGACTACGCGGTCGAGACCGACCGGCGCTTCTACCTAGCCAACGACGTCGCCGTCGAGGTGCGCTCGGCCACCGCACCCACGCTGCTCGAGGTGACCCTCAACGACGCCTGGGTCTGGGACATGTACCGCACCGTGCGCTTCGTGCCGTCGGTGAGGATCTTGACCTTTCGTGACGTGAACATCGAACGCCTGCCCAAAGAGGACCTGCAGCCCTAGCCATGGAGCTGCGTCACCTCGAGACCCGACTGGATCAGCGCGACGCGGTGGGTGCGGTCGTCGAGGCCGACGCGTCGCCCCTGGTGCTCGAGTGCCGCGACGGCGACGTGGTGACGCTGGCGGCGTCGCTGCGTGACGGCCTGGCCCGCCCGATCGGCGTGTGGGTGGAGGTGTCGCGCGACTACCCGGCGGCGCTGGTGGCGCGCGACGCGGCCACGCTGGCGCACCTCGTCGAGCTCGACCACGTGGTGGTCGCTGGTGACGCCGCGCGCGATCAGGCCGACGTGGTGCGATCGCTCCTCACGAATGACGAAGTGAACTTCGCCAACGCCGCGGCGACCCTGCACGGCGCCTACAACCGTCCAGCCCCTCCGCGTCCGGTCACGGTGTGGGCGTACGAGGCGTCGGCACTTGTCTCGCCCGGTGAGCGACTGGTGGCCCAGAGCCGCAAGGACAGCGCGGCGGGCCCGGTGACCAGCTTTCGCTAATCCTCGGGCTGCATCGAGATGCGATCGGGGCGGATGTAGACGCTGACGCGGATCTCGTCGTCGCGCCGTCCCTGGAAATGTTCGTGGCCGAGGTACTTCTTGGCTAGCCGGTCGATGTCGGCGTCCGCACCCTCCGTGGTAAATCGTGTGACGGTGCCGCGTAGGGCGATCACGTTGTAGGGGTCGGCCGGGTCGGCGATGCAGATGGCCACCCGCGGGTCGTTCGCCAGGTGGCGGGCCTTCACGCGGCCCAGCGCGGTGTTGATGAGGATCTCGTCACCCTCGAGGTCGAACCACACCGGCGTGACGTACGGTGCGCCGTCCTCGTCGACCGTCGCCACGTGGGCCAGGGCGGTGGTCGCGAAGAGGGCGCGTGCGGCGGGGGTGAACGTGTCGCTCATGGTGCTCCTGACGT
>DATLSF010000013.1:0-5214 GCA_035534335.1 Acidimicrobiales bacterium
GTCGTGGACTCGCTGCGCGCGGGGACCATCATGCGCGAGCGCGCCCAGGAGATGGGCGCGCTGGTGGTGCGCGCCAACACCGAAGTGCTCGGCATCGACGTGACCGACGGCGCGGTGAGCGCGGTGCGCACGACCTCCGGCGACATCGAGACCTCGGTGGTCGCGATCTGCTGTGGTGTGTGGAGCCCGCGCCTCGCCGAGATGGCTGGCGCCACGATCGCGCTCACCCCGGTCGTGCACCAGATGATCAGCGTCGGGCCGGTCCCGCTCTTCGCCGACACGGTGGGCGAGATCAGCTACCCCATCGTGCGCGACATGGACACCAACATGTACGAGCGCCAGCACGGCGGCGACATCGAGGTGGGCTCCTACGCGCACCGTCCGATCATTGTCAATCCCGAGGAGATCCCCTCGATCGCCGAGTCCGCGCTCTCGCCGACTGAGTTGCCCTTCACCCAGGCCGACTTCGACCCCCAGCTGGGCGACGCCCTCGAGCTGATGCCGGAGCTCCTGGGCGACGAGAAGGTCGGCGTGCGCTACGCCATCAACGGCCTGATCTCGATCACCCCCGACGGGCACCCGGCACTCGGTGAGTGTCCGGAGGCCAAGGGCCTGTGGTCGGTCGCGGCCAGCTGGATCAAGGAGGGCCCGGGCATCGCGCGCGCGGTCGCCGAGTGGATGAACGGTCAGCCACCCGAGATCGACCTGCACGAGGCGGACATCGCCCGCTTCTACGACCACCAGCGCACCCGCAGTCACATCACCGCGCGCGCGACCGAGAGCTTCAACAAGATGTACGGCATCGTGCATCCGGCCGAGCAGTGGGAGTCGGGGCGTCCCACCCGGGTCTCGCCGGTCTACGCGCGCGAGAAGGAGCTCGGCGCCTACTTCTACGAGACGGCCGGCTGGGAGCGCCCGTTCTGGTACGAGAGCAACGCGCCGCTGCTGGAGCGCTACGCCGGGCGCCTCATGGAGCGAACCGCCGAGTGGGAGTCGCGCTGGTGGTCGCCGATCATCAACGCCGAGCACCTGGCGCTGCGCGAGAGTTGCGGTCTGGTCGACCTCTCGGCCTTCGTCGAGCTCGACGTCACCGGCCCGGGCGCCCTGGCCGCGTTGCAGCGCCTGGCCGTCGCCCAGATGGACGTCGCGGTGGGTCGCGTGGTCTACACGCCGTTCCTGGATGAGCACGGCGGCTTCAAGTCCGACCTGACCATCATGCGACTGGGCCACCAGCACTTTCGCGTCGTCACCGGCGCGCACACCGGCATGTCGGAGAAGAAGCGGATCATCGACCACCTGCCCGCCGACGGGTCTGCTCAGCTGGCCGACGTCACGTCGGCCTGGACGACCTTCGGCCTCTGGGGACCGCGCGCGCGTGACGTGCTGTCGGCGGTGACGCGTGACGACGTCAGCCACGCGGGCTTCCCCTTCGGGCACTGTCGCACGATCGAGCTCGACGGGGTGCGCGTACTCGCGTCGCGCATCTCCTACATCGGCGAGCTGGGCTGGGAGATTTACGTCCCGATGGAGGAGGGCGCGCGCGCCTGGGAGGCCCTCTACCAGGCGGGCCAGGAGCACGCTCTCGTGCCCGTGGGCATCGGCGTCTACGCCACCACCGGCCGCCTGGAGAAGGGCTACCGGGCGCTCGGCAGCGAGCTCACCACCGACTACACCATCGTCGAGGCGGGCATGGCGCGTCCGACTCTCAAGAAGGACGAGTTCATCGGACGCGCCGCCTACCTGGCCCAGCGTGACGAGGCCCCCGTGGCGCACCTGTGCACGTTGACGGTCGACGACCACACCTCCTCCACCGGTGAGCTGCGCTACATGCTGGGCGGCGAACCCATCGTGGACGCCGACGGCGAGCGCCTCGTCGACGCCAAGGGTCGTCCGTCCTACGTGACATCCGCGGGGTCGGGTCCGTCGCTGGGCCAGCACATCCTGCTCGCCTACCTGCCGGTCCAGAACGCCGTCGAGGGCGCCACGCTGTTCGTCGAGTACATGGGCGAGCTCTACCCCGTCACCGTGGCTGTCGTGGGCGCGACGCCTCTCTTCGACCCCGAGAACGAGCGAGTCAGACGCTGATCACGTGAACGTCCTCGTGTGCGTCAAGCGCGTCCCGATGGTCGGATCGCGGATAAACCTGTCGCTCGACGGCTTAAGCGTCGACACGCGACAACTGGGCTTCACCATCAGTCCCCACGAGGAGTGCGCGGTCGAGGAGGCGGTGCGGATCGTCGAGGCCCGCGGCGGAGTGGTCTCGGTCCTGACGTTGGGACCGCCCGAGGCGGTCGAGCAGTTGCGCGACGCGGCCGCCATCGGGGCCAGCCGTCTGATTCACCTGGTCACGGACGAACGCGAGTGGGATCCGATGGCGACCGCCGACGCGCTCGTCGAGGAGATCCGCACGGTCGAAGCCGCCCAAGGCGTCTTCGACCTCATCCTCTTGGGCAACGAGGCGCCCGACACCGGCGACTACCAGGTCGGCGTGCGGGTCGCGCACGCGCTGGGTCGACCTGCGGTCACCGGGGTGAAGGCCCTCGTCGTAGGCGACGGTACCCTCCAAGCCCGACGCGAGTTCCGCGGTGGTGACGAGACGTTCGAGATGACGATGCCGTGCGTCGTGTCGGTGAAGGAAGGTATCAACCTGCCGCGGTATCCCTCCCTGCCCGGCCGGATCCGAGCGAAGAAGGTCGCCGTCGAAGAAGCGTCGCCGCCGTGGCACGCCGGGCCGGTCAGGGTCGTCAAGTTGCACACCCCTGTCGTGGAGCGATCGCGCGCCGAGATCCTGGGCACCGGAGTCGACGCCGTGCCGGCGCTGGTCGATCTTCTCGAGAAGCTCGGTGTGCTGACGTGAGCGCCAACCCAGTCCTGTGCCTCGTCGAGCAGGACGACGAGGGTGTCATCGAAGCGTCGCGCCGGGCGTTGAGCGTGGCGAACTCCTTCGCCGCGACGTTCGACGCAACCTTGGTGGCCGTCCTCATCGGCGACGTCGCGTCGTCGACGTTGGCGTCTCTGAGCCGCTTCGCAGTGAGTTCAGCCTGGCGCGTCACGTGGGACGACCTCGACGTCTACGCGCCCGTCGCCTGGGCGCGGGCACTCACGGACCTCGCCGCCCAGACGTCGGCGTCGGCGGTCGTCGCCGCGGGCACCGATCGTGGCAACGAAGTATTGGCGCACGCGGGAGCGCTCGCGAATCTGCCGATGGTGGCCAACTGTTTCAGCGCGTCACGCGTCGACTCCGACACGGTCGCCCTGAGCCGGCAACGCTGGGCCGGCAGCCTGCTTGAGGACGCAACCCTGACGTCGCCACTGGCCCTGCTGACGGTGGCCTTCGACGGCGTGACCGCGCTGGAGGTGGCCGAGCCCCACCTGGTACCGATCTCGGAGTTCCGCGCCGAACTCGATCCAGCAGACCTCGCCGTGCGGGTCGCGGACTGGACCAAGCGACCGGGAGGGATCTCGCTTGCCGAGGCCAAGGTCGTCGTCGGCGGAGGACGGGGTGTCGGCAGCGCTGAGGCGTTCGCGTCCTTAGACGAGCTGGCGGGGCTCCTGAACGCCGCGGTGGGCGTGTCGCGCGCGGTCACCAGCCTCGGCTGGCGTTCGCACAGCCAGCAGGTGGGCCAAACTGGCACCCGCATCTCCCCGGATCTCTACCTCGCAGCAGGAATCAGCGGCGCCACTCAGCACCTGGCGGGTTGCCAGAGCGCCAAGATCGTGGTCGCGATCAACACAGACGCTGACGCGCCGATCGTCTCGCGTGCCGACTACGCCATCATCGGCGACCTCAACGCGATCGTCCCCGCCTTGGTTACGGCGATTCGAGCCCGGTAGTCGCGGTGAATTGAAACGCGGCTCCGACCGTTGTTCGGTGAGAGGGACCGAGACTGTAAGACAGATTGTGATACAGTAAGTACGTGAAGAACGCCGTTTCGGTTCGCCTCGACGAAGAGGCGCAGAGGGCCCTCGCCCAACTTGAGGCATCCGGTCTCTCGCGCTCCGAGGCAATCAGGTCCGCTCTGGTGAAGAGCGCCCAACGCGAGCGACGGCGCGAGGCACTTCGCCAAGAAATGGCCGCGTTAGAAGCCGACGCCGACGACCGACGAGAGATGTTGGAAGTCGCCGAATTCATGGAATCGCTCCGTGCGGAGGGGTGACGTCGTCGAACTTCGACTTCCCAAGGGTGTCGGGAGCGAACAGCGCGGCCGCCGATTTGGTGTGATCGTCCAATCGGATGCGTTGCTACCTCGTTCGATCGTGTTGGTTGCCCCAACATCAACGGCGGCTCGCGACGCAACCGTTCGGCCCAACGTGGAGATCTTGGGAAGTAGAACCAAGGTCCTGGTGGAGCAACTTTCCGCACTCGATGTCAGGCGCCTCGGAGAAACGGTCACGACTCTTCATAGTGAGGCAATGTGGGCGATTGACGACGCCCTGGAACTCGTCCTTGGACTGAGCTAGGAAGGGTTCGCCTGGCAAGGGGCTGACGGGGCCGTCATCGTTGGACAGCGGCAAGGAACACCTTAAGGCGCTGTGAGGCAAGGACTTTGGCCCAGTGAGACACCGTCAATGACATTCAACGTCACGGTATGGGCGAACCACATGAAGCCGTATGTGACGCGGACCTTGACGGGCCCAGATCGGTAGTAGCCCCCGGGCATCGGCCGACAGCTGAAGGAATACCTCCACGCCACCGGCATGAAGCTTCGACCCGCGAGCGCGAACGAATGGAATGCATTTCCGACCGGGTACCCGTGCGAATCCTGAGCGCACTCTCTCGTGCGGCCCTGGACATGGATACAGGGCATCAATGGGTGGATGCTGACGGGAGGATCGGCATAGATCGTCGGGTGCAAGGCGAGCACGCTCACTCCAAAGATCTCGGAGTTGGAGAGGTCCGTCTCGAGGCCCATCTTCACCTCACTCGTCGAACTGAGGGGTCCCGAAGTTGACCAGGCGGGCTGAATCGTGAGGGGCTGGTATCGGCTAGCCGCCACGAACAGCAACACGATCAGAACGAATGCGCCCGCCAACAGAAAGTTCCTTCGAGCAGTCCTCGCCGAGCCGAATCGAACACTCTTGGGTTCTTCAACGTCGACGGAGTCAGATTCTCCAGTCCCGGTTGTTTCATGCTCTATCTTCGTCACGGTACCTTCCTTCGATCACCGACGCGCCTTAATGACGTTCAGAAAATGAGAGCGCTTCTGGAGATGA
>DATLSF010000014.1:0-15163 GCA_035534335.1 Acidimicrobiales bacterium
TTGGAGTGCCGGTCCACGGGTGGAGAAGGAGTCAACCCGGTAATCCACCCCTGGGCTGATGACAGGCGGGCCCGAAATTGCGATTCTGGTCGTATGACAACCACTGACTACCTCATGAACATCGGACTCATCTCCCTCGTCATCCTCCAGATGCGGGGTCACTACGTGACACGAGCCCGCTTGTTGCTTCCCCTCGTAGCCACCTTCGTTGTGGCTGGCCAGTTCCTCCACGCCGTGCCCACCGCGGGCAACGACCTGATTCTGATCGTCAGTCTGTGCGCGATCGGCGCGGTCCTGGGCGTTGGCGCGGCCCTCGTGACCACCGTGCGGCTCGACGGGTCGAGCGCGTTCGCCAAGGCTGGACTTGTGGCGTCGGTCCTGTGGGTCGCGGGCATCGGTGCCCGAATGGGTTTCGTTCTGTGGGTGAACCACGGAGGACAGCCTTGGGTCGCTCGATTCAGCCTGGAGCACCACATCACGTCCGGCGCCGCGTGGGGTGCGGCGTTCGTCCTCATGGCGATGGCCGAGGTGGTCGCTCGCACCGGCGTGGTGTTCTTCAAGGCCCGCCGCACCGGAGCGATCATCGAGCGCGGTGGGCTCCTTCGCTCGCGCGCGGCGGCCTGAGCATCCTGCGCACTGACCTCGCATTGGTGGGAGCATCGTGATCATGGGGCGCGACTCCCAACTCTCAACTCAATTGGATACGAGAGGCGAGCGTTTGTTGAGCATCGCTCGACTTGTCGCACTAGCCGCCCTTCTGTGGTTGTCCGCGCACCAGGTGCCGCCCACCGGAGTTGCGGCTGATCACTTGGCGAGGTGGTTGCTCATGTCCGCCGCGGCGTTGGGCTGGACGGGCTGGTTGATCAGCCGGCGGCAAGGCGCTTCGGCGCGGACAACGCGGCTGTTCTTATTGCTGCTGGCCGTGTCCGGCGGATCCTTGGCGGCGGTAGCGCCGGTAGCCATCACTTTTATGGCGGTCGCCGGGTTGGGCGCGGCGATCGCCTTCGCCGGCTACACGGCCGTCGGCATCGGTGCCGTCGGCGTCGCGGCGCAGGCGGTGGCCACCGTGGTGGTGGGCGGCACCTGGACACTGGTTGGCGAGGGAGCCTTCTTCGTGGTCGTCGCCATGATGGCGGGCGCCAGTCGGCACCAGTACATCGAGCGAACGAGGCAGGCCGAGCAGTTGCTCGCCGAGCGGGTGCGGGCCGACTCCGAACGAGACCGCGCCGCCGCGCTGACGGAGCGAAACCGCATCGGACGAGAGGTTCATGACGTTCTCGCCCACTCCCTGGGAGCGCTCTCGGTTCAACTTGATGCGGTGGACGCTCTCCTCGAGAGAGGCGATGAAACGCACAAAGCTCGTGAACTGGTCCAACAGGCTCGACGGCTCGCAGTTCAGGGACTCGAGGAGACTCGCCACGCGGTGCATGCTCTGCGTGACGAGCCGGTCGCCCTGGCAGAGCAGCTCGCCTCATTGGCCGCTCGCGACGAGGCACAACTGACCGTCTCGGGCGCGCCCCGACCCTTGGCGGCCAACGCGGGTCTGGCGCTCTATCGCGCGGCCCAGGAGGCCGTCACTAACGCACGCAAGCACTCGCCTGGTGCGCCCGTGTCGATCGCGCTCGAGTTCAACCCGCGGGCCACGAGGCTCACGGTCACCAACGGACGCAGTCCTGCTTCCAGCCCACCCAGTGAACTGAGTGTGACGGGCGGAGGATTCGGACTGCGGGGCATGCGCGAGCGGATCGAGTTGCTGGGCGGACACGTTGTTGCTGAACCAACATCCGAGGGCTTCAGCGTCGAGGTAGCGGTGCCTTCATGAAGGTGGTCATCGCCGACGACCAGACTGTCGTGCGAGAAGGTCTCGTGACCCTGTTAGAGACGATGCCCGACGTGGAGGTGGTGGGCTCAGCCGCCGATGGTGAGCAAGCCGTCGCCTTGGTCGCCGAACTCGCCCCGCACGTCGTGCTGATGGATCTGCGCATGCCGCGCGTGGACGGTGTCGAGGCGACGAGGCGAATTCGGGTCGAGCACCCACAAACCCAGGTGGTCGTTCTCACCACGTTCGCCGATGACGAGTCCATCCTCGGTGCCCTCCGGGCCGGCGCCATCGGGTACCTGACGAAGGACGCGGGTAGAGAACACATCCTCCGTGCGCTAGAGGCAGCGATCTCAGGTCAGGCCGTTCTCGATCCGACTGTTCAGGCTCGCCTTGTAGAAGTAGCGACGCTCCCGAGCGCACTCGGAGGCAGCCCACCACCAGATGGTTTGACCGAGCGAGAAGCCGAGGTCCTTCGACTGATCGCGGCGGGACACTCCAACTCCGAGATTGGCGACATGCTCTTTGTGAGTCGGGCCACGGTGAAATCGCACGTCAACCGGATTTTCGCCAAGACGGGCTGTCGAGATCGCTCCCAGGCCGTCGCGTACGCGCATCGGTGCGGATTGGTTCCATGAACGTCAGAGGACGTGCGACATCGGGCGGTCACAGAGCGTCGCTTTGTTGACTTGTTCAGTCGACGAATTCCAGTCCAAAAACTCAGCCAGCCAAGAACAGGGACCCGGGTGTGCTGTCGGGTGTGCAACGGGGGTGTGCAGTACTTCGCACCAGGGACGTCGGGCACTTTCTCATCGCACGCTGGACATTCATTACGGTTCCCTCGCCACCAGGTAGTGAACGAACACGTCGGCCCAGGGCATTCCTAGGCCGACGTGTTGTTTGGTCACTCTTATCAAGGGAGTGCAAATTCCACGTCCGAGGCCTCGGGCGAACTCTCTGTGCCGACGCCGGGTCCGGGCTGCTGAATCCTGAATATGACATAATGACAATATTACGATATTCATCTATTATGGCGCATGAACTCGTTGGCCCGGTGATGTCACTAGCGAGCGCGTGGCGCACGGTTCGTGGAACTCGCCGAGTGACCGAATCGCTTCCCGGGAATCCTGACGCCGCGGTGGGTCCCAGTGAGATTGTTGGTTCGCTGCAATTGCGCCACGTTGACGCCGGATCGTGCAACGGCTGCGAGCTCGAAATCACCTCGGCCTTCGGCCCGGTGTACGACGCCGAGCGATTTGGTGCACGCCTCGTTGCCTCACCACGACACGCGGACGGGTTGATCGTTACCGGTCCAGTGACGCACAACATGGCCGGGCCGCTGCGCACGACCCTGGAGGCAACCCCGCGTCCTCGAGTCGTGATCGCGTTGGGTGACTGCGCACGAGATTGCGGGGTTTTTCGCGGTGGTTACGGCGTCGTCGGGGCGGTGAGTGACGTGATCGACGTCGACGTCACGATCCCGGGCTGTCCCCCCGATCCCGCGGCAATCATCGGCGCCTTGCGCGGATTGACGCAACGTTGACCAGCGGGGGACTTCTCACCTGCGGCGCGTTACTGGGATTGGCGGCGGCCCTCGTCGGGGCCGCGCTGCCGCGGCGTAAAAGAGTCCTCGTAACGGCGGCGCTGGTGATTGCGACGTGCGTGGTCGAGTCGGTGGCGGCGATAGGGGTTCTCGCCACTGGGCATCCGGCGCAGTGGCACTCGAGCCAACTCCTTCCGATGACCGGAGCGACGTTGGCGCTCACGCCACTCGGCGCGATGTTCGTCGTGCTCGTTGCTTTGGTGGCCGTACCGGCGACGATGTACTGGATTGGTTACGCGCGCCACGGCATGTCCGCTCGGCTGACGGCGAGTAGTTACGCGTTGTTCGTCGCGGCTCTGCTGACCGTCCCCGCGGCCGCGAGCGTCGCGACCTTCATGTTCCTTTGGGAGATCATGGCCCTCACCTCGCTTGCGCTGGTCCTCACCGACCAGAGCCGCCGGGCGGCGGCGCGCAGTGCGGGTGTCTGGTATGGCGTGATCACGCACATCGGCGCGGCGTTCATCCTGGCGGCGTTTCTGATACTCGCCGCTCACTCCGGTGGTCAGTCCTTCGCCGCACTGGAATCACACGCCCGAGCTCTAGCGCCGGGGGCACGCGCGGCGGTCTTTCTCTTGGCGCTCGTCGGTTTCGGCTCGAAGGCCGGCGTCGTCCCGTTCCACGTCTGGCTGCCCAAAGCGCACCCCGAAGCGCCGAGCCCGGTGTCGGCGCTCATGTCGGGCGCGATGGTCGCCCTCGGGGTCTACGGAATCGTGCTGTTCGGTGACGTCTTGTTGGGTGGCGGACCGGTGTGGTGGTGGCTCATCGTCCTCGCGTTGGGCGCGGTGTCGGCCCTTTTCGGGTCGCTGCACGCGGCCAATAGCACGGACCTCAAGAGACTTCTGGCCTACTCCACGACCGACAACATGGGGCTTGCCCTCTTGGCGCTGGGTGCCTCCGGACTCTTCGTGGCGACTGGCCACCACCGCCTCGGGGCGCTGAGCCTGGTGGCGGCGCTGTTCATCTTGATGAGCCACGCGATGTTCAAAGGTGCGCTCTTCCTCGCCGCGGGTTCGGTGCAAGTGGCGACGGGGAGGCGCGACCTCGACGAACTCGGTGGGTTGTTGCGACGCATGCCACAGACCGGAGCACTGTTCCTCATCGGGGCCGCGTCGATTTGCGCGCTGCCGCCGTTCAACGGATTCGTGGGGGAGTGGCTGCTCTTCCAGAGCCTCTTGCACGGCGTCAAACTCGGCAGCACTCCGGGCGACATTGCGATCCCGGTCGCGGTCGCGGCGCTGGCGCTCACCGCAGGTCTGACGATCGTCGCTTTCGTCAAGGCCGCAGGAGTCGGATTCCTCGGTCGCCCGAGGTCGCCCGGAGCGGAGGCCGCCATCGAAGTGCCGAGGAGCATGCGCGCGGGCACGGGCCTGCTGGGAGCGATGTGCGTCGTGGCGGGAGTGGCGCCTATGGCGATCCTGCCGGCGGCCGAGCGAGCGGTCCGCGCGACGCTGCCCGACGTCGGCTCCACGCCGCTGGCGCACGGCGTCCAACTACAACTGGTCGGTGTTCGCGCCGTTCTGGCGCCCACGGTCTTGGCCGCGTCCCTGGTAGTCGCGGTGCTGCTCGTTGCGTTCCTGCGACAGGCGCTGACGCGTCGCAGGGACGTTCGCGTGGCGGAAGCCTGGGGATGTGGGCGCGAACTGGTCACAGCTCGAATGCAGTACACGGCGACGTCCTTCGCCGAGCCGGTCCAGCGGGTCTTTGACGACGTGTTGCGCCCGGTGCGCGACATCGACGTCAGCCACGTCGCGGAGTCTCGTTACGTCCTCGAATCGATGTCGTATCGAAGTCGCGTGGATGACCGCATCGAGAGCGCCCTCTATACCCCAGTGATCACGACCGTCCGACGTTGGGGTCAGTTCGCGCGTCGACTGCAACCCGGGAGCGTGCATCGATACTTGGCCTACGGCCTCGTGGCTCTGGTCATCACGTTGGCCGTCGTGGCGGTTCTCGGATGAGTACGACTTGGCGCGCACTGGGAGAAATTGTGGTGGCGGCCGTCCAGGTGATTGTGACCGGCGTGGGCGGGCTGGTTCTCGTCGGTCTCATGCGCAAGGTGCGCGCGCGGGTCGAAGGTCGGGTGGGCGCTCCGATTCTCCAACCGTTGCGCGACGTGCGCAAATTGATGCGAAAGGAGCGCCTGCGACCGCAGTTCGCGACGTGGATCTTCCCGCTAGCTCCAGTCGTCTTCGTAGCGACCGTCTCCGTGGCCGCGGTGATGGCGCCCCTGGTCACGTCGCGACCGGCGCTGGGCAGCGGCGCGGACCTGTTCGTCATTGTCTACCTCTTGCTCCTCGGCTCGACGATCCTCGCGCTGGCCGGCCTGGATGCCGGGACGGCGTTCGGGGGGATGGGCTCGAGCCGAGCCGTGACGATCGGTGCGCTGGCCGAGCCCGCCCTCTTGGTGACGATCCTCGCGCTCTCGATTTCCGCGCATTCGTCGAACTTTCCGTCCATTATTCGCGCGACCTTTGTCGATCCCGGTGTGATCATCTCGCCGGCGCGCCTCTTCGCACTGGCGGCCCTGCTCATCGTCATCGTCGCTGAGAGTGGGCGCCTTCCCGTGGACAATCCCGTGACACATCTCGAACTGACCATGATCCACGAAGCGATGATCCTCGAGTACACCGGTCCGGATCTCGCGCTTGTGACCCTCGGTGAGGCGATGCGCCTCGCCTTGTTACTGGGCGTGTTCGTGAACCTAATTCTTCCGTGGGGCATCGCGTCGTCCATGTCCGTTCCGGCGCTCGCTCTCGGCGTGGTCGTGTTGAGCGCCAAGGTCGTGGCCGTCGCCGTCGTGCTCGGTTTCGTCGAGGTCTTCCTGGCCAAGGTGCGGCTCTTCCGTCTCCCCGAACTGCTTGCGGGCGCCTTCGTACTCGCCCTGCTCGGTGTCGTGAGCGGCGTGGTGGCGAAGTGAACCACTCGGCCTACACGAGCGTCCTCGGGCTGAGTTGCGGAGTCATCGTGCTGTGCGCGGTCGTGGTCCTGTGGCGGCGATCACTACGCGCGATCGTCCGGGCCCTTGCGGTTCAGGGGATGGCCCTGGCGCTGGTGGCGCTGACCCTCGGCCTCCATGGTCATGACGACGGTCTCGTGGTCGTCGCGGTGCTCGTTCTCGTCGCCAAAGGAGCGGTCGTGCCGACGTTGATCACGCGGATCGTTCGTCACGACGTCGCGAGTCGCGAGACCCAGCCCCTCGTCAACGTTCCCGCCTCGCTCGTGGCGGCCGGCGTCCTGATCTTCCTCGCCTTCGCCGCGTCGAGATCGATCACCGCTCTGGCCTCGAGCGCCAGCGGACGACTCATCCCCTACGGCATGGCCGCGATGCTGATCGGATTCTTCGCCCTGGCGACGCGACGAAAGGCCGTCTCACAGATTGTCGGCCTGCTCCTCGTCGACAACGGCATCGCGCTGGTGGCGTTCCTCGCGACGGCCGGTGTCCCGCTCATCGTCGAACTGGGCGCGTCCCTTGACGTGTTGCTCATCGTGGTGGTCCTCCAGGTCCTCGCGACCCAGATGCGCCTTCGTCTGGGGTCCGTCGACCTGGATCAGCTCGCGGAGTTGCACGACTGATGTTGTGGGTCATCCTTCTCGTACCGGTCGTGTGCGCCGCTCCGTCCGGGCTGGTCTCGTGGCGGCGGGCGACCGGATGGGCCGGCGTCGCCTCCGCGTCGATCGTGTTGGTAGCGGGCATCGTCCTGGCCGTCCACGTGGTCCACGGGCCCGCCGCCGTCGGCTACGGCGGCGTGTTGCGTGCCGATGCGCTGAGCTCGTTCATGGTGATCGTGATCGGCGTCATCGCGTTGTTGGCGACGCTCCAGGGCGTGCGCTACCTCGAGGCCGAGATCGCGGCGGGGCGTTGTACACCGCGTCACGCGTCGCTCTACGCCGTTCTCATCCAGGGGTTTCTCGCCTCCATGCTCTTGGCGGTGTTGGCCGCGAATCTCGGCGTGATGTGGGTCGCGATCGAGGCGACGACCATCGTCACCACATTCCTCGTCGGGCATCGCAACACCCGGGGATCGTTGGAGGCGTCATGGAAGTACATCGTGATCTGTTCGGTAGGTATCGCCCTAGCGTTCCTCGGCACCGTCCTTGTCTATCTCGCCTCCTTGCACGCGTCGGGCCACGGGTCGGGCGCACTCAACTGGACTTCGTTGGTCGCTCAGTCGCACTACCTCAGCCCGGGTGTCGTGCGTCTCGCCTTCGCCTTGATCGTGTTGGGCTTCGGCACGAAGGTCGGCCTTGCGCCGATGCACAGTTGGCTGCCCGACGCTCACAGCCAAGCGCCCGCGCCAGTGTCGGCGCTGATGTCGGGAGTGCTCCTCACCGTCGCCTTCTACGCGATCCTACGCTTCAAGGTGATCGCCGACGGAGCCTTGGGGCCACAGTTCGCGAGAACGTTGCTCGTCATCGTCAGTTTGCTCTCTCTCGTCGTCGCGGCGTCGCTGCTCCTCGGTCAACGTGACTACAAGCGCATGCTCGCCTATCACAGCGTCGAGCACATGGGGCTGATCGCCCTCGGCGCGGCGGCGGGTTCGACGTTGGCGATCGCCGCGGTCCTCCTGCACATCCTGGGCCACGGCATCGCCAAGGGCGTGCTCTTTCTGGCCTCCGGGGAGATACTTCTCGTTGAGGGCACCAGCGAGATCAAAGATGTCCGATCATTGCTCAACCGCCGGCCCGTCCTCGGGGGCATATTTGCGTTTGGCCTGGTGGCCCTTCTCGGCTTTCCGCCGTTCAGTCTTTTCGTGAGCGAACTTAATATGCTGCGCGCGGAGTTCCGAGTGGGTCTCGGGTGGGCGGCTGGCCTGTCCCTCGTATGCATGGCCGTGATCTTCGGAGCCGTCATGTCCCACGGGCGCGAAATGCTCTTCGGCCCCAAAGGTTCCGACGCGCCGGCCCTGACGCCAGCGTTGGTGGCAGTCCCGTTGATCGGAGGACTCGTGGCGTGCGCCTTCATTGGCGTCTCGGTGTGGCCGCTCGGTTCGCTCCTCCACGCGGCCGCCCACGTTGTGGCGTTATGAGCGGCTCCGTCAAGGTCAAGGAGTTGCTCGAACGCTCGGGGGCCGTGCGAGCGTCGCTGTCGATCGCGAGCGGCGAACTTGCCGATAGTGCGGCAACGTTGTTGGGTAGTGGGTACCGGCTCGCGCTCGTGTGCGCGATTGACACGAACGAAGATATTCGAGTCGCCTACCTGTTCGTGTCCGGACCTCCGGATCGTCGGATCGAACTGGTCCTCACGACCGATCGCGACCAACCCCGGGTTCCCTCGCTGGCGCACCTGTCGTTCCCGGCGGGTCGTTTCGAACGCGAGATCCATGATCTCTTCGGCGTCGTACCGGTCGGGCATCCCGCGCCACGCCGTCTGGTCCTGCACCAACATTGGCCCGAGGGCTGGCGTCCGATGCGTCATGACGCGCCCGCGTCGGTGTCGATGGACGAAGAGATTTCGACGTACCCATTCGTCGAAGTCCAAGGTCCCGGCGTCTACGAGATCCCCGTCGGACCGGTCCACGCCGGCCTCATTGAACCGGGCCACTTCCGTTTCTCGGTAGTAGGCGAGACGATCCTCAAGATGAAGGCTCGACTGTGGTTCGTCCACAAGGGCATCGAGCGACTCTTCGAGGGTCGCGACTTTCCCACGGGAGTTGAACTCGCCGAGAAGATCTCCGGTGACAGCGCGGTGGGTCATTCACTCGCGTTGTGCCGAGCGATAGAGGAAGCGCTCGACGTCGTCGTCTCGCCGCGCGCCGAGGAGCTGCGCGTCGTGCTCTTGGAACTCGAGCGGCTCTACAATCACGTCGCCGACATCGGGGCACTCTGTAACGACGTGGGCTTCGGACTGGCCCAGGCGAGAGCGCTCACGCTGCGCGAGCATCTGTTGCGATTGAATCGAACCGTGACCGGACATCGGCTTTTGCGCGGAGGAGTGAGGGTCGGCGGTGCCAGGGTGATCGAACTTCCCGACGCGCCAGAGTTGGACGCCATCGGCGAGCTGTTCGCCGAACTGGTGGCCCTCGCGCGCGGACAAGGAACGGTGATGGACAGATTCATGGGTACCGGCGTCCTGCACTTGAATGACGTGGAGGAGATGGGAGTAATCGGCGTCGCGGCCCGCGCCTCGGGTTCGCCGTACGACGCCCGTCGCGCGCATCCCGCGGGCGATCCACCCGTCGGATTCGTGCCGGCGTCCTCGACGCAGGGTGACGTGCAGGCCCGATTCGACGTCCGGGTGGACGAAGTCGCGACGTCCCTGGGTCTCTTGCACGACTACTGTGCGAGACCTGGCGCCAGGGACGTGGCCGTTCCCGTGAACATGTCGGTGCGCGCCGTATCGGGTTCGGGAATCGTCGAGGGGTGGCGAGGGGCGATCGTGCACCGGGTCGAGTTCGATCAGGGCGTCCTGACCCGTGTCAAGGTCGTCGACCCCTCCTTCTTCAATTGGCCGGCCCTAGCGGTCTCCCTCGCCGACACGATCGTCCCCGACTTCCCACTCGTGAACAAGAGTTTCAACCTGTCCTACGCGGGCAACGACCTGTAAACAATGAGAGGCACGCCGATGACCAACACGCCCATCTACCAAATCAAGGCCGAGTTCTTCAAGGTCCTCGGTCACCCAGCCCGCATTCGGGTCCTCGAAGTCCTGCGAGAGGGCGAGCGCTCGGTGAGCGACTTGGCACCGGTAGTCGGGCTGGAGGCCTCGCACCTCTCCCAACAGTTGGCGGTGTTGAGAAGGTCCAAACTGGTCGGGACTCGCAAGGAGGGGACGAGTGTCTTGTACTCCGTATCAAATCCAATGGTCTTCGAACTGCTCGACGTCGCTCGCAAGATCTTGACGTCGTCGCTAGTTGACACTCGCGCCCTCCTGCAAGAACTCAAACGTTCGTAGTCTCGCCAGAGTTCCCTCGCCGCTAATCAACTACTGGTTGGCACGTCGCGCTCGTAGGGAACGGGCGACTGACCAGCGGTTTCTCGGAGTTTCTCGTCAGGGCGAGACGCGGAAGCGGAGTTTCTCGAGGATTTGCTCGAGCAGCGCTCACCTTGTGCGAATGCTGCGATTCCTGTCGCTCGGTGGAGGCGCCAGCCCAATGAACGGACGGCCGGGAAGGCCGAGTTTACGGGCGAGCGTGGGGCTTGACTCTCCCCTTTGGGGAGGCCGCATACTCGGTGCATCGGGACGTGCGGCCCGACGACGAGAAAGTATGGCCTGTGGAAGAAGTGAGCATTGGCGAGTTCGCTCGACGGTCGCGTCTGTCAATTAAGGCACTGCGACTCTACGACGAGCTAGAGGTGTTGGTGCCAGCGCGGGTTGACGAATCCTCAGGCTATCGCTACTACGACGTCGCGCAGCTCGAAGCGGCGCGCCTGGTTTCAATGCTGCGACAGCTCGACATTCCGCTCGCCGCGATCAGGGAACTGCTCGTCTGTGATCCCGCTGACGCCGCAGAGCAGATAGCGGCGCACTGGCGAGAGGTCGAGTCCGTCCATGACTCGCGCCGTGAGCTCGCTGACTACCTCGTCAACCGACTGAGTGGAAAGAGGTCCGGCATGTACGAAGTAGCCACCCGAGACATACCCGGGCGGAGCCTGCTCTGTCTGAAGCGCCACGTCGACGAACAGGGAGCGTGGGCGTTGGGGAAGGAGTTCATCGCAGTTCTGGGAGAGCGACCGTTGCCGAAGATGGAGGGGCGTGAAGGCGCGATGTTCTCCGTCTACTGGGGTGAGGTGAGCGCCGACAGTGACGGCCCGGTCGAGTGGTGCAAGCCAGTCCCTAAGTCGGACGCGAAGGCACTGGCGGCGCACTACCCGGAGTTGAGCTTGCGAACCGAACCCGCACATCACGAGGCCTACGTCGCGCTACCGAACGACGCGCTCCCGGCCGGTCCGGCGGCGAACCCGGGCGTGCAATGGCAGCTCGCGAGCGAGGCGTTAAAGGCCTGGGCTGAGGATGGCGGCATCAATCCGGCAACCCTTAAGGTGAAGCCCGAAGATCTCGGAGTCCGGATCACGTACTTTGCGAGTGAGCCGATTACGAAGACCAGCGCGCCCTACTGCGATTTTGCCGTGCCGTGCGCCTAACCGACATCGACATTGGTTTAGAGAGGGCGTGCTCGCGCAGTGAGGTCCGCTGCTGTTGCGCACGTAAGTGCTCTGGGGTTCCCCATTTCTGACGGATTCGGTAGAGGACAACTGGTCGAGGAGTTCTGAGTGGCGTTTAACGTCGTATTGGTCAACAATGGGCAGCAGCATCTACTGCGCGCCACGCGCTGGAACCACGTGTCGGGAGGTCGACCATGAGAGCTCGAATCGGACTCTTGGTACTTGTCACCGGAACCCTCGCGCTGTTACTCACGGACTCCTCGGCATCGTTGGCCAGCGTCACGTCGCCGCCATATCCGGCAACGTTGAAGGTTGAGCGCGGACTTGTCTTCTCGTCCGAAGGGCCAAAGATTGCTTGGGGAACAGTGCTTAGCGCTAGTCAAATGAGTTCGATCACCATGAAGTCATCGGGAACGACGTACCGGTGGGGAGTATGGGATAGAGGTGAGGGACCTGCGATCTACCCGGTGCGCACGACCGACGGTGGGGTCCATTGGACGACCGCCGGTCCCCAACTGGCCACGGATTGGGCAGGTGGATCGCTCTACTACGTCAGTCGAGTGATAACGGTGAGCGCGACCGCAGTTGTGATGGTCAGCAACGCGGTCATCGACGTCACGATCGACGGAGGTCATCACTGGTATCAGTATTTGAACTCGGCCTCCAACTGGTCAATTGTTCGCCACGCGGAGATCGGGGGACGAGTGACGATTCGTGTGAACCCGGCACGCTGGGCAACGTTGCCCAGGGCCAGTTACGCCATCTATGTCCTGGATGTTGCGCACCTCCAGTGGAGGCGTACGTATCTGTCGCTCTCGTGAGAATCGAGTCCCGCGACCCAGATGGCGTAGTCCTTGGCGGCGCGTCACATGGAGCTCGAGGTAAGAGGTCCCACCATGCAGCAACACGCCCCCTCCGGCCCGAGGGCCGCAGGGGGCGTGTTGTCGTTACGGTTCGACGGTTAGCTCAAGCAGGGACCAAACCCTTGACGGTGCTGCGGCTGGTGCGGACCGCCAACTCCTTGGCCTCGTCGGTGCGACGAGCGTGCCAGAAGCCGAAGGCCACGAGGAGCGCCATGAGGCCGGCCAGGATGAAGGAGCTGACTCCCGCGATCAAGGCAATTGTGCCCATCGTCCCAAAGCCGTACGCCTCCAGCAGCAGGCCACGAAGTGTGGTCCCTTGGAAGACGGTCTGCACCGTGGCTTCAGCTGAGTTGTAGGCGGGTGATCCCTTGGGCAGGGCCATGGCGGCTGCGCTTAGCTGCGCGTAGGTCTTGCCACCACCGATCTCGGCGAGGTGCACACCGATGAAGTCGTTCGCGTAGACCTCAGCCTGGGCGCCCGTGGTGAGCGGCTGTCCGGCGTACTTGCTCACGGTCCCGATCATCGACGGCGTGATCTCCGTGCCGACGACCGGGTGGGCAAAGGCTGCCTTGGGCGGAAAGACAATCTGCTGCTGGGCCAACTGAGTGCGCACGCTGTTGGAGGTGAAGTTGTAGCCCCACATCAGGAGGCCACCGGCCACCAAGAGCACCACCACCATGAGCAATCCGGCCGCACTGGCCAGCATGTCAAACGCTTTGCGTTGCATAGTCTTTCTCCTCTTGAACTCCGACCTCTTCGTCTGAAGAGACCTATAACTCATTGTTCATGTGCGGGGGTGCACAAGAGTGGGTGCAAAGGTCCCATTGCGAGGGACGAAGGTCCCGACGACACTGCGGTGATCGACGAAAGGAACAAGGTCCCCATTCGCAGCGGGTCGGTTGCTCGCACAATGTTGCCCATGAGCATGTACGTGGACATCTTGTCCAGCGCGCTTGACGACTGGGTCGACGACCTGAGCGGCCCCGCACTGGTCGAGTACGCGCTCGGTCGTCGCATCGAGATGCTCGAAGCCGGACCGCACCACGGCGAGACGGCCTACGCGTCGTTGGCGTTCGAGATCGCGTACGACCGCTGCCTCATCAAACTCTGTGAGAAGAATGCCATCTCCGTCACGCCGACGAACTTCGCTATCCCGAAGTTGGAACGGTCCCGCCTCGAGGGCGAGTTGTCCAAAGTTGGCATCGATCTGGCCGAGTTGGCCCGACGTCGCCGAGAGAGCTAGGCCGGGTTGGCTCCCAGGTCGGTGGCCTTGAGTTTGGTCGCGTAGATAGCGGCCTCGGTGCGCGAGTTCATCCTCAGTTTTGCCAAGAGCCCCGTTATGTAGTTTTTGACGGTCTTCTCCGAAAGGAACATGGCGTCGGCAATCTGGCGATTGGTCAGGCCCTCAGCGATCAGGTCCAAGATTCGCCTTTGCTGTGGTGAGAGTGTCTCGAGCTCCGGGTGGGCCTTGGGCGGGTTCAAGATGCGCTCAACGACGCGGGCCACGGTCTTGGGATCTATCAGGGACGCGCCGCTGGCCACCTTTTTGACATCCCCGATCAGGTCGCGCGCCTTGACCTGTTTCAGCACGTAGCCGGCTGCACCCGCCATAACGGAGGCGTAGAGCGCCTCATCGTCGGCGTAGCTCGTCAACATGAGGCACGCCAGTTCGGGCATCACCGAGCGCATCTCTCGGCACACCTCGATTCCGTTTCCATCTTCGAGCCGGACGTCGAGGATGGCCACGTCGGGCTTGGTCAGCGGAATCATGACCATCGCCCTGGCGGCGGTACCCGCCTCTCCGACGATCTCGATGTCCTCGTCGCCGTCGAAGAGGCTGCGGATGCCCTCGCGAACCAGCTCGTGGTCGTCGAGGAGAAAGACACGGATCGCCATACCCTCATTGTGCCAGTGTCCGGAGGTCGCACCTCCGTCTCCTGTGCGTCGCGGAGGGTCCGTCCGCATTTTCGTGGTCTGACGACTCGGTACGATCGGGCCGTGCCCTACAAGCGCGTCCAGGATGTCGCCAAAATTCGACGCCTGATGGACGCCGTGCTGATGATCGAGGCCGATATCGAGCTCCCGGTCTTGCTCCGACACATTCTCGAGGAGGCGTGCTCCCTGGTCGACGCGCGTTACGGCGCCCTTGGTGTGCTCAACGAGGAGCGCAGCGCGCTGGACCAGTTCCTGACTGTGGGGATCACTGAAGAAGAGGAGCGCGCAATCGGAGCCCGACCGACCGGCCGGGGCGTGCTGGGACTCCTCATCACCGACCCCGAGCCCCTTCGCCTGGATGACTTGGGCTCGCACCCACAGAGCTACGGATTCCCCGCCGGGCATCCGCCCATGAAGAGTTTCCTGGGCGTGCCCATCCGGGTGCGTTCCAGCGCCGAGATCTACGGCAACCTGTACCTCACCGAAAAGCAAGGTGCGAGCGCGTTCAACGACCAAGACGAGGCCCTGGTCGAGGCGTTGGCCCTGGCCGCGGGAATCGCCATCGAGAACACGCGCCTGCATGACCAGGTGCGCTTGCTCAGCGTCCTGGACGACCGCGAACGCATCGGCCGTGACCTTCACGACCGGGTGGTCCAGCGCCTCTTCGCTGTCGGACTGGGCCTCCAGGCAGCCCAGCGTCTGTCGGAGCCCGATCTGGTGCGCGAACGACTCGGCCGGTCGATCGACGATGTTGACGCCACCATCGCGGAGATTCGCACCACCATCTTCGAGCTGGGTGCCAGCGCACTACCGGGTGGGCTGCGCCAGGGGGTACTCGCC
>DATLSF010000015.1:0-62742 GCA_035534335.1 Acidimicrobiales bacterium
CCCGAAGCTCTGACTCTCCTCGACGGTGATGACCCCGTCCTTGCCAACCTTGTCAATCGCGTCAGCGATCAACTGGCCGATCTCGTTGTCGGCCGCGGAGATGGACGCCACCTGGGCGATCTGCTCCTTGGTGTCGGCCGGAATCGAGAGCTCCTGGAGCGACGCGACGGCGGTCTCGACCGCGGCCTCGATCCCCTTCTTGAGCGACATCGGGTTCGCGCCCGCGGCGACGTTCTTGAGGCCCTCGCGGACCATGGCCCAGGCGAGCACTGTGGCCGTCGTGGTGCCGTCGCCGGCTACGTCGTCGGTCTTCTTGGCGACCTCTTTGACCAGCTCGGCGCCGATGCGCTCGAACGGGTCCTCCAGGTCTATGTCTTTGGCAATGGAAACGCCGTCGTTGGTGATGGTGGGGGCGCCCCACTTCTTGTCCAGCACGACGTTGCGACCCTTGGGACCGAGCGTGACGCGCACGGCGTCCGCCAGCTTGTTCATGCCACGCTCCAGCGCGCGACGGGCCTCTTCATCGAAAGCGATTAACTTCGCCACGTGTCCTCCTAGGGGGTAGGTACCTTCTTGGTGCGTAGCAATGTTAGCAGTCTCGGTTGCCGAGTGCTAACGGGGGCGTCAGCCTCCGGCCACCGCCGGCACCAGGGACACGGTCTGGCCCGGGGCCAGAACCGTGTCCAGGCCGTCCAGGAACCGCACGTCCTCGTCGGCCACGAAGACGTTCACGAAGCGCCGCAGCGTCCCGCGGTCGTCCAGCACCCGCAGGGCCACCCCGGGGTAGGCGGCGTCGACCGCCACGATGGCCTCACGCACGGTGCCTGCCTCGACCGGGACCTCTCCGGCGCCGCCCACCAGGGGGCGCAGTTGGCTGGGCAGGCGCACGACCACGCTCATGGCGCGCCCACCAACTGGCGCAGCGCCAACGCCGCCTCGGCGTCGGCGAGCGACGGGGTGATCGTCGCCGACACGGTGGCGGTGTCGGTGACCGCGTCGAGGGTCTTGAGCCCGTGACCCGAGATGATCGCCACGATCGAACCCTGCGGGTCGATCGCGCCGCGCGCGAGCAGCTGGCGAAGCGACGCGACGGTCACCCCGCCGGCGGTCTCGGCGAAGACCCCCTCGGTCTCGGCCAGGAGGGAGATGCACTCGAGGATCTCGTCGTCGGCGACGCTGCCGCAGTCGCCCCCGCCACGACGCAGCTCGTCGAGCACGTACGGCCCATCGGCCGGGTTGCCGATCGCTAGCGAACGCGCAATGGTGTGGGGCCGCTGTGGGGTGATCACGTCGGCGCCGGCGGCGAAGGCCGTGGCGATCGGCGAGCAGCCCGTCGCCTGTGCGCCGAAGAGCACGGGCAGGCCGCCGTCGGCGAGTTCGAGGCCCACAAACTCGCGAAAGCCCTTGGCGACTTTGGTGAGCTGACTGCCCGACGCGACCGGGACCACGACCTGATCCGGCGTGCGCCATCCGAGTTGTTCGGCGATCTCGAAGGCCAGTGTCTTGGAACCTTCGGCGTAGTAGGGACGGACGTTGACGTTGGCGAAGGCCCAGTCGGGGTGTTCGGCCACCAGCTCGACGCACAAACGGTTCACGTCGTCGTAGTTACCCTCGACGCCGAGCACCGTCCCGCCGAAGATCGCGGTCATGGCGATCTTGGAGCGCTCGAGGTCCGCCGGGATGAGGATCACGCTGGGCCATCCGATGGCCGCAGCGTGGGCCGCCACCGATGTCGCCAGGTTTCCGGTCGAGGCACAGGCAGCCGTGGAAAAGCCAAGACGCCGAGCGCTCGACAACGCCACCGACACGACGCGGTCCTTGAACGAGCCGGTGGGATTGGAGGTGTCGTCTTTGAGCCAGAGCTCGCGCACACCGAGCGCCTCGGCCAGGCGGGTGGCCCGGCGCAGCGGGGTCCACCCGGTGCCCAGGTCGACGGGTTCGTCTCCCGGATCGGGCAGCAGGTCGCGATAACGCCAGAGCGAGTTCGGGCCGGCCTCGATGGACGACCGGGTCACGCGACTGCGCGCCGCGGCCAGGTCGTAGTCGACCTCGAGGGGACCGAAGCACAGGTCGCACGAGTAGAGCGCCTCAGAGGGGTAGGTGGTGCCGCACTCCCGGCAAATAAGTCCTGTCGCAAAACTCATGACGTCTCTTTCATCGATCGGGCTTTGGCACCTGGTGTGACGAGAAATCTCGTTGATCACACTGGTTGTCGCGACTTCACTGGGCCCGTCCCTCAGTCGCTCTTGATGACCCCTCCATTGTGGTCGCTGCGCTTGGGCACTGTCAAGTGCGGGCTCGCCGCCTCGACCCGTAGCCTCCAACGGATGAGCAGCTCCTTCGCGCCCTGGACCCTCGGGCGCGACGACATCGACCTGTTCAAGGTGCGCGAGCTCAAATCCTCGACGTCGGTGGCGGTTGTGGTCCCGGCTCGCAACGAAGCCGACACCGTCGGCTCGGTGATCGATGCCGTGCTCACCGACGAAGGTCTGGTCGACGAGCTCGTCGTTGTCGACGACCACTCCCACGACGACACCGCGGTGGTGGCCGGGCGACACGGCGCGCGAGTCGTGGGACTGGACAAGCCGCACGGCAAGGGAGCCGCAATGGCGGCGGGCGTCGCCGCGACCCAAAGCGACCTCGTGGTCTTCTTGGACGCTGACGTCACCAATACGGCACCGGACTACGTGGCTCGCCTGATCAGCCCCCTGCTGAGTGAACCGCGGATCCAGCTCGTGAAGGGCTACTACGTGCGACCCCTGCACGACATGCCCGTGGGTGGCGGACGGGTGAACGACCTCGCCGCGCGGCCAATCCTCTCGCTGCTCTTCCCGGGCCTGGGCGAGGTTCGCCAACCCCTGGCCGGTGAGACTGCGGTACGGCGCTGCGCCCTGGACGAAGTGACCTTGGAGTCGTCCTATGACGTGGAGATCGCCCTCCTCATCGACGTCGCACGGCGTTTCGGGACTGAGAGTCTGGCCCAGGTCGACCTCGGGGTGCGCCGACACCGCAACCGCCCGCTCGACGAACTGCGCCCGATGTCTGGCGACGTGCTGCGCGCCGCGCTGGCGCGCTACGGAGTGGAACTCCCCACGCCCGGCTGATCAGCCGTTGATCGCGACGTCGGGTCCGAGCACGACGACCACGTCGTCGGTGTTCACGCCCGCCACGGGATTGAGTCCGTTGACCGGCTGGATCGCCGACTTGCTCGCTTTGATCGACGCCGCGACCTCCTGGGCGGCCCACTTGAAGCCGGGGTTGAAGTAGATGATCGTCGCCGCGACGTGATGGGTGGCGTTGAGCGGTGGCAGGGTGTCCCAACCCAAGGTTTGGAGCTGTTGGGTGTAGTTGTGGGCCAAATTCGCCGTATTCGTGCCGTTGGCGACCTGCACGCGGACCCGCGACTTGGCGGGATGAGTGACCGATCCGGAGTGGGTCGTCGTCGTGGTGGCCAGCGTCGTCGTGGTCCCCGGCGACGACGCGGGATTGGCGCGCAACATCAGAAATGCGCCGGCGATGAAGAGCACCACGATCACGAACATGACGGCGGTTGCCGGCTGGTAGTGCGAGCCCGGGGCCGACGGGTGCGGCGACGTGTCAGTCACGGCGACAGCCTAGGCCGCGACACCCGACCCATACGGCCCCAACTCTCACGCGAAACCCCGCTACTTCGTCGGAGTGGCCTGGACGCAGGCGCCGGCGGCGTCGCTCCACATCGATTGGACCTGCCACACGTTGTTCGGCGCCAAGATGACTGGCGCGAGATAGACAAAATTGCACTTGTCGCCAATCTCCTGACCGGTGCCGTCGATCCAACCCGTCGGGGGCACCGGGTCCGTGATGGACTCCATGAACTCGTGGGCAGTGTTGTCAGCGATGGAGCGTGTGCCGTACGACCAGTCCGTCGTGCCAGAGAACCAATTGCTCGTCGGATAGCAGCCCGTGGTGCCGGCGGTGTTGGGCAGGTACGCAACCTGAACGGTCGTGGCGTTGATCGTGCCCGCCGAGTGCCAGGCGCAGTAGTTGATCTTGGGTAGGTTGCTGGTGAAGACGAGGTAGACGGCGTTCGGATCCGGGGAAAGCGTGTAGCTCGCGAGCACCTTGGCGACCTCACTGACAAGAGCGTTCGTATCGGGGGCGCTCTTGGGTGGGGAAGAGGTGTCAACGTACGACCCCGCGAAGGAGGTGGTCGCGCTCACGCCGAAGTACTGGCTGGCCGTGTTCAAGTAACTGGAGCCCGAGAAACCACCGAGCAGCGCGTTCATACCGTTTTCCAAATCGCCGGGGAATCCTGCAGTGGGTCCCCAATAGATGGCGTAGATCACCGAGTGGACCAGCTCCTTGCCGCCTCCGTAGACGAGGGGCTTGGGGGTTTTGTGGCTTGGGGAGCTAAGAGGTGTCTTGAGACCCGAAGGTCCGTGCGGCGCGCCGCCGGCGGGGACGAGCGTGAACACAACCGAAGCGAGGACAATGGCGAGTACGGCAGGCGGCGCGCTGAGGCGCAGGACTCGTGTCATGGTCGAGAACTCTACTAACGCGACGTCAGGAGTGTTGGGCCGACGTGCGCAGTCGAGTGAACGAGCGGTATATGAAATCAGTTCCGCAACAACGATCACGTCACCGGCGATCTCAATGACGACTCCCGGTCGCCCCATGTTGAGGTCAGACTCGTTCAAGCTTCAGGCGAGAAGCTGTCAGTCTCCCAATGGTCGATAGTCTTGTTTGATTCGCCGGTGTGGCGCAGTCTGGTAGCGCAGGCGATTTGTAATCGTCAGGTCGTGGGTTCGAATCCCTCCACCGGCTCAGACCTCCACCGGCTCTTCGGTCTGTGGATCGATTTTTCCGTCCCTGCTCCGAGAAATTCGCGCGCCCGGAGTCGTCGCTCTCGTCTCGACGCAGTGTTGCAAAGGGAGCGACGAGTACTCGGGGACCAGGTCTATTGGGCCAGAATCTCGACTCGCGAATTGGATGCTGCGCCGGCGCCGAAGATCGAGCCCTCCCCCGCTGACTTGATGGCGACCTTGACGTGGAGGGCGCTCAGACGGATCCGCAGGTACGCGGCGACGCTCCGCGCCCTTCGCGCGCTGATCGAACGATTCAACGAGACGAGACCGGTGCTGGCGTAGCCGAAGAGCGACACGGTCTTGTAGTGACGACTCTTGATGACCGCCGCAAAGCGCGAGACCTGTGCGCGCATCACCGCCGTCAACGAAGTCGAACGACCCGAGAATCGGCCGACTGCGCCGAGGACGATCGAAGGCGCGTGTCCCGTCCACTGGGCGTACAGGGTGAGCGATGCGGTGAGAGTCGTGGTCGACCCGCTCGCGAACGTCGCGCCCGTTCCTGTTGCGGTCGTTGCCCAATTCACCAACGTGTATCCAGGGCGACTCAGTCCCGTGACACCCGGCAGGGTGACCGTCGAGCCGGATGGTCCACTCATTGGCGACACCGATCCGGTTCCTCCGTTGGGGTCGAAGGTCAGTGTGAACACCACCACTGTCTGCCACTGGGCGTATAGGGAAGTTGATGCGGTCGGTGAAAAGACCGCTCCGCCGAGTCCCACGAGCGTGCCGCCGCTGGCAGTGGTGAACCACCCCGTGAAGTTGTGGCCGGCGTACGACGGCGTCGGCAACGTGAGTCCTGGGGAGTCGACCGTGTACGTCGTGGCATCTGGCGTCACCGCGCCTCCCTCCGCGACGTACGTGACGTTATACACGTCAGGAGTCCACTGCGCGTAGAGGGTGAGATCGGCACTCAGCACATAGGTCGATCCGGCGAGGTACGAAATTCCGGAGCCCGTGGACAACGTGTTCCAACTAACGAACGTGTGTCCGGTGAACGTAAAAGCGCTCGCCGCGGGCAACGTGATCGGTGAACCTTGAAGTCCCGTCATGATCGGCACCGAGCCCAACGCGCCGTTACCAGAGATGGTCACCTGGTCCGTCGGAATGAGATTCCACTTCGCATACAACGTGCTCGAGCCATTTCGGAAGTCGTAAGACGCGCCGTCTGCGTAGAGAGTTCCCGTTCCGTCCATGTTCGTTGTCCAACCGGCGAAGGCGTAACCGGGATTAGAGAACGTTGGCGACAGTGTCGTGACGAGACTGAGAGTTGCAATGACGCTCGATGATTGCACCGCGCTCGTCGCATCTCCGGACCAACTGTTCTCATGGAAGGTCACCGTGTTTACGGCCCACTGCGCATACAGCGTCGTGTCCGCCGTCAACGTGAAGCTCGCGCCCGGCGAATACGCCAAACCAGACCCGTTGGCAGACGTGTTCCAGCCGTCAAACGTATAGCCCGGATAGCTGAATCCAGTGCTTCCGGGCAAGGTGATAGTGGATCCCTGTAGACCCGACATTGGTGACACGGAGCCCGTGCCGCCCGAGGGCGAGAAGTTGGCTGTCTCGGTCGGTACGAGGTTCCATTGCGCAAAGAGAACCAGACTTCCATTTCGGAAGTCGTAAGATGCACCGTTCGCGTACGAGGTCCCAGAGCCATTAGCGCTAGTGGTCCAGCCTGCGAAGGTGTAGCCAGGATTACTGAAACTTGGAGACAGCGATCCGAAGGGTGTGAGAGTCCCCAAGCTGTTTCCAGGCTCGACGAAAGCATTTGTATCCACACCGGACCTGTTTTCGTTGAAAGTGACAGAGTTCTCCGTCCACTGCGCAAAGAGGTCTACAGAACCTGAAGAGAAGTCATAGACCGAACCATCGAGATACTGCAATCCATTTCCAAACTCCGACGTGTTCCAATCTGCAAATGTGTACCCAGGATTAACGAATGTTGGACTCAGAACTGTGACGAGTGTCAGAGGAGCTGCAGAGTTATTAGTCTGCGACGCGATCACCGCATCCAATGACGAGTCGTTCTCGTGGAATGTGACCGCGTGAAGCGGCAAGATAGTTGCTCCGGCGGAAATCACTCCGCCCAACACCAAGGAACCCATCAACACAGGAATCAGGATTCGAGTGCCGATTGACCGTTTTCGGCCGGTTGACGAGGAATATTGAAAGCAACGTAAGCCCCGGGTGGACGAATTCATTTTTGAAAACTGTCGATTGAAGTTCACTTTGGACGTGAAGTATCGGATCAGACTCATGATGGTCTTTCTTGGAGCGGCTAGACGCCTCTAATCCGGCGCACGACTGTCGGTTCCACCCCTCCATCGGGATGTTCACATCACCTCGAAAGTGAAACCGAGCTCGCTCTGCGATTGAATCCTTCTTCGCGGGCACGATGCTGGTTGCCCAGCACAACGGTTGTCGGTCTATCACGAGTACCGAACATGGTTTTCTTAATGACACTTCGAAAAGTGCGCGAATGTGTCAGAAAGAGATCGTTCACTCACGCGACACAACGGTCGCTCAGCGAAGGGCTCGCTGTCGTGCGACTTCGAACGCCGCGACAGAGACCGCGACGCCGGCGTTCAGTGAGTCGATTCGACCGAGTTGCGGGATTGCCACAACTTTCGCGCAACGTTTGCGCGTCAGCGCCGCCATGCCCTTTTCTTCGCCGCCGACCACGAGAGCCACCGGTGTCGACGCCAGATCGACGTCGTACAGCGAGTCGGTGACCTCCCCGGCGAGCCCGACGGTCAGCACGCCGGCGCGGTTGAGCCTCTCCAGCGCCGCGGGCACGCCTCCCACGTCGCAAAAGGTCAGGTATTCGATCGCGCCGGCCGCGGTCTTGGTCACCGTTGGCGTGACACGGGCTGAGCGATGCCGGGGCAGGACGACGCCCGTGACACCCGCGCCGTCGGCGCTGCGCAGCATGGCCCCGAGGTTGCGCGGGTCCGTGACCCCGTCGCAGACCAGCAGAAACGGATGCGAGGTTTCTAGAATCTTGGCCAGATCGACGGTGGGGAGGCGCGCGGCGTGGGCGAGCACCCCCTGGTGACCTTCGGTGCGCGCCTCGCGGTCCAGTCGGGCCATCGAGATGATCTGCACCGCGACGCGCTGGCTCCGGGCCTCTCGCTCGATCGCGTCGAGCAGGTCCGACGGATCCTGCGCGTCGGCGACCAGCACGCGCTCGACGTGGCGTCGGCGCGCCTTCAGCAGTTCGTAGACCGCGCGGCGTCCCTCGACCTGTTCACCGCCGAGTCCCTCACGATCACGCGGGAGGCTGCTCCGGCGCGGGGGGCTGCTTGGTCGGGTCGAACGACGAGGATCGGGACCGCGACCGGTCCCACCACGTCGCGCCGGCGGGCGCGGCGTCACTGGCTATCGGCCAGCAGGGCAACGGCCATCGCCGCGATCCCCTCGCCGCGTCCGAGGGCTCCCAGTGTGTCCGTCGTCGTGGCCTTGACCGACACGACGCAGCCGACGACGCCGCTCAGACGCGTCGACATCTCACCGAGCAGGGCTGACAGCGCCGGTCGCTCCGCGAGAATGGTGAGGTCAGCCGACACCGCCGCCAGACCGGCGCCGCCCACGAGCTCGACCACGCGCTCGAGCATGGAGCGCGACGAGATCCCCGCCGTCGACGGGTCGCTGCTCGGGAAGTGGCGACCGAGGTCGCCCAGGTTGGCCGCCCCCAACAGGGCGTCGCACAACGCGTGCGTGGCGACGTCGGCGTCAGAGTGCCCGGCGAGTCCGGGTGAACCGGCGACCTCGACCAGCCCGAGCATGAGCACCCGACCGGGCTCGTCGGCGAAGCGGTGGGCGTCAACTCCCTGGCCGATCCTCACGCGTCCTCCATCAGGGACCGCGCGCGCGCGACGTCGTCGGGTCCAGTGATCTTCACGTTGCGCTCTTCGCCCGCGACGACCACAACGCGGCCGCCGGCCGCCTCGACCAGCGCGGCGTCATCGGTGGCGTCGCCGCGCCCGGCGTGCGCGCGAGCCAGCACGTCGTAGCGAAAGGCTTGGGGCGTCTGGACGGCCACCAGGTCGTCGCGGCTCAGTGTCGCGCTCGCCACCGTGACCTCGCCGTCGCGCGTGACGCGCTTGATGGTGTCGGTGACGCGAAGTCCCGGAACCGCGCCGTCGGCACCCGCGCGCACCGCGTCCACCACCGCGTGGAACAGCTCGGGCGTGGCCAGGGGCCGCGCGGCGTCGTGGACCACCACGACCTCGGCGTCGGTGCACACGGCCAGACCGGCGCGGACCGAGTCGGCGCGGGTGTCACCACCCGTCACGACGAGGTCCGCACCCTCACCGGAGCCCTGGTAGCCGTCGGGCACGACAAGCACGACCCAGTCGCTGACGGACCGAGCACCGGCCACGGCGTGCGCGCACACCGTCTCGCCGGCGAGCGCGGAGAACTGCTTGGGGCCGCCGAATCGCCGACCCTGACCGCCGGCCACCACGACCGCGGCCACTGACATGGTTACGGCAGCACCGAGGCGAGCTTCTCTTCCGCCGCTTCGGTGTCCACGTTGAGCGCGAAGGTCAGCTCCGAGACGAGGATCTGGCGCGCGCGGGTCAGCATCCGCTTCTCGCCCGCCGACAGGCCCTTGTCCTTGTCGCGGATCGAGAGGTTCCGCACCACCTCGGCGACCTGGTAGATGTCGCCCGAGCGCAGCTTCTCGGAGTGGTTCTTGAAGCGCCGCGACCAGTTGGTGGGCATTCGCGCTTCCTTCTTGCGCAGCACCGCGAAGACCTCTTCGACCTCTTCGTCGTTGATCACCTCGCGCAGACCGACCGCCTCGGCGTTGGCCACCGGCACCATCAGGACCAGGTCGGTGTAGGCGACCTTGAGCTTCAGGTAGTCCTGCTTGACGTCAAACGCCGTCATTTTCTCGATCTTCTCGACGGTGCAGGCGCCGTGGTGGGGGTAGACCAGACGGTCGCCCTTTTTGTACTTACGCGCGGTCATATACAGGGGTCTCCTCAGGGGGTGCTTCAGCCCGCAGGGGCGAAAGGGGGATTTACTATTTTAGCAGGTTTTTGGCTATTTCGTGCTGTTGCGTGCCCGGCCCAGCACGTCGGCCAACGTCGCACAGGTCACGAGTTGAACGCCCGGCGCGTCCTCGGGCGCCCCGGCGACCGGCACCATGACTCGGGTCGCTCCGAGGCGCTGGGCCTCGCGCACTCGGCGCGACGCGCCGGCGACCGCACGCAGCTCGCCGGCCAGACCCACCTCGCCTACGACGGCCAGATCTCGGTCCACGGCGAAGCCCTGCACGGCCGACGCCACGGCGAGCGCCAGGGCGGCGTCGACTCCCGGCTCATTCGCGGCCAGTCCCCCGGCGGTCGCGGCGAAGACGTCGAGGGTCGAGGTGGCCACCGCGCAGCGCGCGTCCAACACGGCGAGCATGAGGCTCAGTCGCTGCGAGGACACCTGGTGGGCTACGCGTCGCGGCGGACCGGCGCACGCGGTGACCAGCGCCTGGAACTCCACCCGGGTCGCGCGCGACCCGTCGAGCGCCACGCCCACCACGACGCCGGGTACACCCAGACCCGACCCCGCGAACTGCGCCGCCGGGTCGACCAGGTCACGCAGACCGGTCGGCCCCATCTCCATCAGACCGACTTCGTCGGTCGGTCCGAATCGGTGCTTCACACAGCGCAGAGTTCGTAACGTCCCGTGGCGGTCGCCGTCGATGCGGATCACGGTGTCGACGAGGTGCTCCAGAGTGCGCGGCCCCGCCAGGTCTCCGTCCTTGGTGACGTGACCGACCAGCACCAGGGCGGTTCCCACGGAGCGCGCCGCCCGACAGAGACGTTCGGCGGCGTGGCGCACTTGGGGAACGGATCCAGCGCCCGCGGTGATCGACGGGTCGCTCACCGCCGAGATCGAGTCCACGACCATCAGTCCGGGTCGGCACTCGAGGAGCACGCGCTCAATCGAGGCGACGTCGGTCGCGGCCACGACGCCCAGCGACGCCGGCACCTCACCCAGACGCTGGGCGCGGCGCCCTACCTGGGTCGCGGACTCCTCGGCGGCCACCAGGACGACCGCGTCGCCCAGCGAGGCGCGCGAGTGCAGGGCCATCAGGGCCAGGGTGGACTTGCCCACGCCAGGTTCTCCGAAGAGCAGGGTCGTCGACCCGTCGACCAGTCCGGCACCGAGAACCCGGTCGAGCTCCACGACTCCGGTCGATCGTGCCGGAGCATCGTCACGGCCCGCGTCACGTAGCGCCGTCAGCTCGAACGGTGCACCGGCTGCGTTCACGCTCGCGCTCAGCGTGTTCCACTCACCGCAGTTCGTGCAACGTCCGGTCCAGCGCGGTGAGGACGCGCCACACGAGGAACAGTGGTGTTGCGTGTGAGCTTTCATTCGCGGCACGCTAGAGCGCGCCTGTGACTCAAGCGTTGGGAGCGAGGTCCTCGAAGTCGACGGACGGCGGCAGACCCTCGACACCCTCGAAGGTGAGCTCGAGGCCGGTGGCCGAGTCGGCCGCGTCGATCACGATGGTCTGGCCCGAGTGGAACTCCTTGTTGAGGAGCCTCTCGCTGAGTACGTCTTCGACGTACTGCTGGACCGCGCGACGCAGCGGACGGGCCCCGAGTTCGGGGTCGTAGCCCTTTTCTGCTAGGAAGCCCTGCGCGCCGGCGGACAGCTCGAGTCCCAGACCTTGGACGGCCAACTGGTCGCGCAGGCGCCCGATGAACAGGTCGGCGATCGCCATGACCTCTTCGCGGGCTAACTCGTGGAACACGATGGTGTCGTCGATGCGGTTGAGGAACTCCGGACGGAAGTGCTGCTTCAGCGCGTCGTTGACCTTCTCCTTCATCCGCTCGTGGGTGATCAGGTCCGACCCCTTGCCGAAGCCGATGGCGGCCTTGCGCAGGTCGGCCGTGCCCAGGTTGGAGGTCATGATCAAGATGGTGTTCTTGAAGTCCACCGCGCGACCCTGGGCGTCAGTCAAACGGCCGTCCTCCAGGATTTGCAGCAGGATGTTGAACACGTCCGGGTGGGCCTTTTCGACCTCGTCGAAGAGCACGACCGAGAAGGGCTTGCGACGCACCGCTTCGGTGAGCTGGCCGCCCTCGTCGTAGCCGACGTAGCCGGGGGGTGAGCCGACCAGTCGGCTCACCGAGTGCTTCTCCATGTACTCGCTCATGTCGAGCTGGATGATGGCGTCCTCGTCGTCGAAGAGGAACTCGGCCAGGGTCTTGGCCAACTCCGTCTTACCCACGCCGGTGGGACCGAGGAAGATGAACGATCCACCGGGGCGCTTTGGGTCCTTGAGACCCGCGCGGGTACGCCGGATGGCCCGGCTGAGCGCGATGATCGCCTCGTTCTGGCCGATGACGCGCTTGTGCAGCTCGTCCTCCATGCGCAGCAGCTTGGAGGTCTCCTCCTCGGTGAGCCGGTAGACCGGGATGCCCGTCCACACGGCCAGCACCTCGGCCACGGTGTCCTCGTCGACGAGGTCGAAGGCGGCGCCGCCCGAGGCGGTCATGGTCAGTTCCAGCTCGTCGCGCTTCGCGATCAACGTGCGCTCCTGCTCCTCGAGGGCCTTGGCCTGCTCGAGCGAGCCACTCTCCATGGCCGACTCCTTGTCGGCGCGCACGCGCGCGACGTCCTCGTCGATCTTCTTGGCGGCCGGCGACGCGTCCATGCGACGTATCCGCAGCCGGCTGCCGGCCTCGTCGATCAGGTCGATGGCCTTGTCGGGCAGGAAGCGGTCCGAGATGTAGCGGTCGGCGAGGTTGGCGGCGGCGATGAGCGCCTGGTCGGTGATCTTGACCGCGTGGAACTGCTCGTAGACCTCGCGCAGGCCCTTCAAGATCTCGATGGTCATGGCGACCGAGGGCTGCTCGACCTTGACCGGCTGGAAGCGCCGCTCGAGCGCGGCGTCCTTTTCAATGTGCTTGCGGTACTCGTCGATCGTCGTGGCCCCGACGGTCTGGAGCTCTCCGCGCGCCAGCATCGGCTTCAAGATGGAGGCCGCGTCGATGGCGCCCTCGGCGGCGCCGGCGCCGACCAGGGTGTGGATCTCGTCGATGAACAAGATGATGTCGCCGCGCGTGCGGATCTCCTTCAACACCTTCTTCAGGCGCTCCTCGAAGTCACCGCGGTAGCGGCTACCGGCGACCAACGCGCCGAGGTCGAGGGTGTAGAGCTGCTTGTCCGTGAGCGTCACCGGCACCTGGTTGGCCACGATGCGCTGGGCCAGGCCCTCGACGATGGCGGTCTTGCCGACGCCGGGCTCACCGATGAGCACCGGGTTGTTCTTGGTCCGGCGCGACAGGACCTGCATAACGCGCTCGACCTCCTTCTCGCGCCCCACCAGGGGGTCGAGCTTGCCCTCGCGGGCGAACTGGGTCAGGTTGCGGCCGAACTGGTCGAGCACCGCCGAGCCGCTGGCCGACTCGCCGTCACTCTTGCCCGTGCCGACCGAGCTGGCGTTGGACTCCTTGCCCGACTGGCCCGACATCATCTGGATGACCTGGGTGCGCACGCGCGCCATGTCGGCGCCGAGGTCGCTCAGCACCTGGGCGGCCACTCCCTCGCCCTCGCGCACCAGCCCGAGCAGCATGTGCTCGGTGCCAATGTAGGAGTGACCTAGTTGCAAGGCCTCGCGCAGCGAGAGCTCGAGGACCTTCTTGGCCCGCGGCGTGAAGGGCGGCGAACCGGGCGACGGGTTGGTGTTGGCCCCGATCGCCTCTTCGACCTTTTCGCGAACGACGTCAAAGGTGACCCCCAGGGCGTCGAGCGCCTTGGCGGCGACCCCCTCGCCCTCGCGGATCAGCCCGAGCAGGATGTGCTCGGTGCCGATGAAGGCGTGATTGAGGTCACGCGCTTCTTCCTGGGCGAGTACCAGGACTCGACGGGCTCGGTCAGTGAATCTCTCAAACAATGTTCTTCCTTTGACTCCTACTGAAGTGTACCGGCGCCAACCTCGCGAAGGTCCACACCCTCGAGAGCGCGCGACGCACTCATCTAATGTGGAGTGGTGAATCTGCACGAGCGCCTGGCACTGCCCCTGGTCGAGGCCGATCTCGCGCGCTTCGAGGAACTGCTGTCCGGTTCGGTGCTGGTCGGCGAGGCGTACCTCGACTCGATCACGACACATCTTATTAACGCGGGCGGAAAACGCTTGCGCCCCACCCTGGCGATCGCGTCGGCCACGAGCGGGGCGCGAGCCGCCTCCGAAGAGGTCCTGCTCGGCGGCGTCTGCCTGGAGCTGGTGCACCTGGCCTCGCTCTACCACGACGACGTTTTGGACGAAGCCTCGGTGCGGCGCAACGTCGACAGCGTGAACGCGCGCTACGGCAACCTGATCGCCATCGTGGCCGGCGACTACCTCATGGCGCGCTCGGCCGGCATCGCCGCCGACCTCGGCACCGACGTGGCCGGCCTCCTGGCGCGCACGCTGGCCGACCTCACCCGGGGCCAGATCTCCGAGGTGCGCACCGCGTTCTCGGTGGAGCGCACCGAGGAGGACTACTACGAGGCGATCGTGGGCAAGACCGCGTCACTGCTGTCGACCAGCTGTCGGATCGGGGCCATGACCGCCCATTTGGACGCGCGCCAGGCCGACGCGCTGGCCGACTTCGGACGCAACTTCGGCATGGTGTACCAACTACGCGACGACGTCATGGACCTCGTCGCGATCGACGACCAACTGGGTAAGCCCGCTGGTCAGGACCTGGCCGAGGGCATCTACAACCTGCCCACACTGTTCGCGCTGCGTGACCCGGTGGTCGGCGCCGAACTAGCCGAGCTGCTGGGAGCCGCGCTCGACGACCACGAGCGCGAGCGCGCACGCAAACTGGTGGTGGCCACCGACGGCGTGGCCCAGACCGTCAGCGCGGCGCATCACTTCGTGGTCCGGGCGCACGCGTCACTGGCCGAACTGCCCGACCAGTCACTGCGCGACGGATTCGGCGCGCTGATCTCCTCGCTGGTAGAAGAGCTGCCCGCCTAGTCGTTAGTGCGTGTTGCGCAGGGCCCGGAACGACTCGCGCAGCGACCCCATGGTGGCGATGACCGCCGTGGGTTCGTAGCCGCAGTGCGCCATGCAGTTGGCGCAACGCGGGTCACGCCCGCGTCCGTACTTTGACCAGTCCGTGGTCTCGACCAGCTCCTTATAGCTGGACGCGTACCCGTCGGACATGAGGTAGCACGGGCGCTGCCACCCGAAGATCGAATAACTCGGGATCCCCCACGCGGTGCACTGGAAGTCGCGCTTGCCCTCGAGGAAGTCCAGGAACAGCGGCGAGTGGTTGAGGCGCCACTTCTTGCGTCGCCCCTCGGCGAACGCCTCCTTGAAGAGCTCGCGGGTCTGATCGACGCCGAGGAAGTGCTCCTGGTCGGGGGCCTTTTCATACGCGTACGCCGGCGAGATCATCATCGCGTCCACGCCGACGTCGTCGTTGAGGAAGTCCAGCACGTCGCGCACCGTCTTGGGCTCGTCGGTGGAAAAGAACGTGGAGTTGGTGGTGACGCGGAAACCACGCGCCTTCGCGTCGCGAATGGCGGCGATCGCGATGTTAAAGACCCCGTCGCGGTCGACCGCGTGGTCGTGGCGCTCCTCGAGGCCGTCGAGGTGGATCACCCACGAGAAGAAGCGCGACGGCGTGAACTTCTCGATGCGCCGCGGCAGGAGCACCGCGTTGGTGCACAGGTACACGTAGATCTTGCGCTCCACGAGCTCGTTGACCATGCGCACGATGTCCGGGTGCAGCAACGGTTCGCCGCCGGCGATCGAGACCATCGGCGTACCGCTCTCCTCCACCGCGCCCAGCACGTCCTTGACCGACAGGCGCTTGCGCAAGATCTCGGTGGGGTGCTGGATCTTGCCGCAGCCCGGGCACGCCAGGTTGCACGCGAAGAGCGGTTCGATCTCGACGATGAACGGGTAGTACTTGGTCTTCTTCAGTCGGTGCTTGAGCAGGTGCGACCCGATGCGAATGTTCTGCCTCAACGGAACGGCCATCACCGGACCTTACTGGGTAGGGCGAAGCGAACCGTCTCTTGGGCGGTCCTCTCCTCGCTGACTTTCGTCGGTCCGAGCGCGGAGATCGAGTCCAAGACCTCGTGGACGAGCGCGTCGGGCACGGACGCACCGGCGCTCAGCCCGATCGTGCGGGCCTGGGCCAGCCACCCGAGCTCGAGCTCGGAGACGTCCTCGATCAACTCGGCGCGGCACCCCTCTCGCTGAGCCACCTCGACGAGGCGCGCGGTGTTGGACGAATTCGCCGAGCCCACCACGATCAGCAGGTCACAGCGCCGGGCGATCGAGCGCACGGCGTCCTGGCGATTCTGGGTCGCGTAACAGATGTCCGAGGCGGGTGGGGACGCGACCTGGGGCACGCGCCGGCGCAGCGCCGCGACGATCTCGTCGGTCTCGTCGGTGGCCAGGGTGGTTTGGGTCAGGAAGGCGACCGGACGCTCGGGGTCCAGGGCGAGCTCCTCGACCTCGGCCACGTCGCGCACGACGCGTATTGACTCGGGCGCCTCGCCCACCGTGCCGATGACCTCCTCGTGCTCGGCGTGGCCGATCAGCACCACGTCGAAGCCCCCGGCCGCGAAGCGCCGGGCCTCGGAGTGCACCTTGGACACCAGCGGGCAGGTGGCGTCGATGACGTTCAGTTCGCGACGCGCGGCGGCCTGGTCGCGCACCGCCGGTGAGACACCGTGCGCGGCCAGCACCACGACGGCGTTCTCGGGGACCTCGTCGACCTCCTCGACGAAGATCGCGCCCTTGGACTCCAGGTCGCGCACGACGTGCACGTTGTGCACGATCTGACGGCGCACGTACACCGGAGTCCCGAACAGCTCGAGCGCGCGCTCGACGATCTCGATGGCGCGGTCCACGCCCGCGCAGAACGACCGGGGCGAGGCCAGCAGGATCTCGTGGCTCCCGCAGGCGCGGGCCCAGGACTTGAGGGGTCCGCGCATGGACGACAGCGCGCCCAACGCCCGCACGCCCCCGCGCACCGGACCGGTCACCGAGGTGTCCGAGATCGAGCGCACTACCGCCGTCGGGTTCTTGGGCAACTGGTCCATGACCCACGCGGACTCCATGTCGACCGCGAGGGCCCCGGACTGGGCGAGGGTGACGCGCTCGCCGGCGCGCACGTAGTGCGGCGAGGTGATCAGGGTGCCCGACCGGGTCGCGATCTTCGCGCGCCGGAACTCCGCGGCCAGCAGCGGCGCGGCCGGCAGCCGGCGCGAGTACGACGCGTCGGTGGTGCGTAGTTCGCTGGCCACCACGATGTCGCCCGTCGCCAGGCGGCTGTCCAGAGCCCCCGCGACGCCCACCAGGGCGACCGCCGCGGCCTCGTCGAGTCGCGAGGCCAGCATCGTCCCGGCGCGCCGCGCCCGTTCCGGTCCCGCGCCGATCACGAAGTCTGCACCGCCGAAGGCGATGGACTCGACGCGCAGCGCGGTCAGGACATTGAGTTCAGCCACGCGGCGCCTCCGTTCACGTATCGTCCGAGCGCCATGACCGGGAACACCAACCGGTACAGGTGATAGTTGATGTAGAAGTCGCCCGGGAAGCCGGTGCCCGTGAACCAGGGTTCGTCCCACGATCCGTTGTCGTCCTGGGTCGAGACCAGGAACGCGACGCCGCGCTCGACGGCGTCGGCGGCGTCGCCCACCGCGAGCAGTCCCATCATCGCCCAGGCCGTCTGGGAGGCCGTCGAGGCACCGCGACCCCGGAACTCCGGGTCGTCGTAGGAACGCAGGTCCTCACCCCAGCCGCCGTCGTCGTTCTGGCGGTCGGTGAGCCACGACACCGCGCGACGCACGCACGGGTCGTCGCGATCGACACCGGCCACCGCCAACGCGGGCAGCACCGCGCCGGTGCCGTAGATGTAGTTGGCACCCCAGCGCCCGAACCACGAGCCGTCGGCTTCCTGGGCCCGGCGCAGCCAGTCGACACCGCGCGCCACGACGTCCGAGGGCGAGCCGTGCGTGGCCAGGACTTCGATCACGTGGGCCGTCACGTCCGCGCTCGGCGGATCGATCAACTCGCCGAAGTCGCAGAAGGGCAACTCGCGTCCCAGTGGCCGCACGTTGTCGACGTCGAAGGAGGCCCACCCGCCGTCACGGCACTGCATCCCCTCGGTCCAGCGAATCGCACGCTGTATCGCGCCACCGTCCTCGCTCACCGCGCGGTCCAGGGCCAGGATCACCTCGGCGGTGTCATCGATGTCGGGGTAGTGGCTGTTCTCGAACTCGAAGGCCCAGCCCCCGGGCGCCAAGTGCGGTCGGCGCACCGACCAGTCGCCGCGCACGCGCACCTCGTTGCCCACCAGCCACGTCGCCGCGCGCGTCATGGCGTCGTCGTCCTCGGCCACGCCCGCGTCGGCCAGCGCGATCACGGCCAGGGCCGTGTCCCACACGGGCGACTGGCACGCCTCGATTCGGCGTCCGGCCTCGTCGTTGATCGTGAAGCCGACGAGCCCATCGAGGCCGGCGCGCATCACGGGGTGATCGAGCGCGTAGCCCTGCAGGTGCAGCGCGATCATGGAGTACACCCAGGGCGGCTGGATACCGCCCCAGGACCCGTCGGCCTCTTGACGCTGGACGATCCAGGTCTCGGCGCGGCCCAGGGCCGCACGGCGCAGGCCCTTCAGGGGGCGCTTCTCGTAGAGGTGCAGCGCGCGGTCCATCAACCCGAAGCGGCCGGCCCAAGTGCGTAACGACGTCGGCACCTTGGAGCGCTTGCCACTGAAGAGTTCGTCGATGTCAAAGGCGAGCGGGTGAACCGGGCGGTGCGCGTTGACGACCGAGAACGCGACCACTGACTGGCGCGCCCAGCAGGCGAAATCGTAGATGTTGAGCGGAAACCAGGGCGGCAGGTAGATCAGCTCGGGCGGGATCACCGGCAACTCGTCCCAGGGCCACAGACCGAAGAGCGCCAGCCACAGGCGCGTGAAGACCCGGCTGGCCTCCACGCCGCCGGCCGCCAGGATGTAGTCACGCGCGCGCTGGAGATGCTCGGAGTCGCGAGCATCGCCGACGAGGCGCAGGGCCACGTAGGCCTCAATGGTGGTGGACAGTTCTGGCGGACCGCCGTAGAAGTTGGCCCACGTGCCGTCCTCGCGCTGGTTCGCACGAATCCAGCGCGCCGCCGCCTCGGACAGCGACGCGGTACGCACGCCCAAGAACTCGCGCAGCAAAAGGTCCTCGGCGTCCATGGTCACGTTCGTCTCGAGTTCGCCCTTCCACCAACCCGCGGGGTCCTGGAGTGACTCCAGTCGGCGAACCGCGCGACCTAGCGCGTCGGCCGCGACCTTTCGTTCGTCGGGCGACTGGGTGTCGCGCTGGTCCAGCTCGCTCATCGGTCGCGTCCTACCACGAATCGCGCAACCGCCGCCAAGTCACCGCGGGCCCCGTCGCTCAGGGCGACACGATCCAGGGCGCCGAGAGCGGCGGCCAACTGGTCGTCGCCCAGGTCAACGGTCTCTTGGCGTGCGCCGCTGCCCTCGAGCAGCGTGGTGATGCGCACCACGTCCTCGTCACTGAGCTCGTCGTCGTCGGAGTCCACGGTGGCGAACACGTCGAGGCCCCGGGCGTGCGCGAAGGAGACCGGCAGCGTCTTCTTACGCCGGCGCAGGTCGTTGCCGATCGGTTTGCCGGTGAGCTGAGGCTCGCCCCAGATGCCCAGCACATCATCGATGGCCTGAAAGGCCAGTCCGAGGTGCCGTCCGAAGTCCGACATCGCGCCCACGACCAGCGCCGGCGCGTCGGCCAGCAGGGCGCCGAGCGCACACGCGCACGACAGCAGCGCCGCGGTCTTTCCGTCGGCCACCGCGAGGCATTCAGACACCGACAGTGACGACTTCTCTTCGGCCGCCATGTCCTCGGACTGACCCTTGATCATCTCTTGGGTCGCGTCAGCGAGGCAGGTGGCCGCGGCCAGGCGCGGAGGCGTGGGCCGCTCCAGCAGGAGTTGCATCGCCAAGGTCGAAAGGGCGTCGCCGGCGATGATCGCCGGTCCCACCCCGTACTCGGCCCACACGCTCTGACGGTGTCGGCGCTCGACGTCCCGGTCGATGATGTCGTCGTGGATCAGCGAGAAGTTATGGATGAGCTCGATCGCCACCGCCCCGTCGAGGGCCACGGACTCGTCGGCTCCACAGGCCGACGCCGACAGCAGGGTGAGACCCGCGCGTACGAACTTGCCGCCGCCGGCGAAGTGATAGTCCAGCGCCGGGTGCAGTTCGGGGCTGACGCGAGCGATTGCCGCGTCCAAAGCCGGCTCCACCAGGCCCCTCAGGCGCGCCAAGATCTCCCGAGCCACGCGCTCGTCCTCGCGGCGCGACACTGAGTTGGCGACCGTCATCGGACAATCCTCTCAGGTCGCCGCGAAACATCGTCGATGGTGCCGCTCGCGAAGGCCCGCGCGGCGTCGGCGCACTCGTTACCGCTGCGAACGGCGCCCTCCATGGTTGCCGGCCACCCGGTGTGGCACCACGCTCCTGCGAGGAACACGCCGGGCTCGGCCGTGGCCGCCCCGGGGCGATGGGCGCCGACCCCAGGCGAGGCCCGAAACGTCGCGGCTCGCTCGCGCGTCACGAACCCATCAACGAGTCGAGCCGCCCGCGCCGCCGGCATCAACTCGCCCAGGGCCCGGAAGAAGCTCGCGACGAGCTCGTCCGTGGGTGTGGCGATGTGCTCGTCGGCCGCGGAGAGGGAGATGGATAGGCACTGCTGACCGGGCTCGACGCCGCTGGAGGCGGTGCGGTCAAAGATGAACTCGATCGGCGAGTCGACCGCGGCCGCGAACTCCAAGTCGGTCACGCGTCGATCCAGTACGAGGTGCACGTTGACAATGGGCGAGGCGCCGAGCGCGTCCGCCACGCTCGCGTCGACGGCACCGAGGGAGGCGGCAACGCGCGCTGGGGTGGCCACGATGACCGCGTCCACGTCGTGGACCCGATCGCCCGCACGAACCGCCCATCGGCCGTCGGGGCGTCGGTCGATGGAGCTGACCGTTGCGTTGCACACGACCTCGACACCGGCGTCACTGAGGGCTTGAGCGGCCAGTGTTCCGTGGAGCTCGATCAGCGGGATCTTCGACCATCCGATGTCACCAGCGTCGCGTTCATCCAAGAGGCCCACCTGGAACACCATGGCGGCCAGCGCGAGACTCGCGTCGCGGGCGCCGACGTTGAGCGTCGGTCGCACGATCAAGTCCCACAGACGATCGATCGCCCCGTCGCTCTGGTGGTGCTGGGTCAACCAGTCGCCGAAGGACCGCGCGTCGAGCGTTGGGTCGTCGATGTCGAGACGGCGAAGCGCCGTGACGGCTCCCAGCAATCGGAGGCGTTCGGCGACGCTGAGGTGGCGGTAGCGCGCCAGCGATCCAACCAGGTGAAAGGGCGCCGGAAGCGAGTTTCTCGCGATCGTGGCGCGTCGCGCGACCGGAGCAAGCACCGGGACCGACAGGCGCGCTTGCAGATGAACCTGTTCGGTGGCGCCGATGCGTTGGATGAAGTCGCGGTAGGCGCTACAACAGCGCAGGAAGACGTGCTGCCCGTTGTCGAAGCTCACGCCGCGACGCTCGATCGAGGTGGTCAGCCCTCCCAGAAAGGGCCGACGTTCGAGCAACACCACCTCGGTCCCGGCGTCCGCCGCGCGCAGCGCGGCGGACATCCCGGCCAGTCCCCCACCGACAATGCCGACGCGCGTCACGGTCGCGCCCCGGCGACGCTGCGGGCCGCCACGTAGGCCTTCTCCCAGGCGGGCAGAGACACCCGTCCGCGCGTCACCTCGATGGGGTTGGCCTCTATCCGGACCAGCAGGCGCCGGTAAATTCCGGCCATCGCGCTGACGCAGGCCCGGCTGCGACCGTCCAGCAGCCCGAGCAGACCCAGGCCCTCGTCGAACCACCGCTGGGCCGTGACGCACTCGAGGGCCACCAGCCGGGCCACGTCGGTCGCCGGCCCGGTGAGGCTCGGATCGCAGTGCACCAACAGCGCGTCCTGGCGCGGCAGGTAGACCCGCCCGAGTGAGCGATCCTCGACCACGTCACGAAGGATGTTGGTGATCTGGAGGGCAACGCCGAGGGCGTCGGCCAACTCGGACGCCTCCTCCGGTCGATTCGTGCCGAAGACGGCCAGCGAAAGTCGGCCGACCGAGCCGGCCACCCTGCGGCAGTACACAGCCAGGTCCTCGATCGTGTCGTAGGACGTCGCGTTGAGGTCCATCTCGCAGCCGTCAATGATCTCGCCGAAGCAGCCCATCGGCAGCGCGTAGCGACGCTGGGCGTCGAGCACCGCGATGAGCACCGCGTCGTTGGTCTTCGGGTCGATCGGGTCGATGTCCTTGCGCAGGAGCTGGAGGCCCTCACGTCTCTCGTCGGGCGTGCCGTCCCCGTCGCCGATGTCGTCGATGCGCCTAGCCAACGCGTAGATGGCGGACATCGCCTGACGCTCGGGCTTCTTCAACAGGCGGATGCCGTACGCGAAGTTCTTCGCCTCTCGGCGAGTGATCAACTCGCAGCACTCGTAGGCCAATGACACGTTCATCCGTGGCCCCGCGTCGAGAGGGCCAGCGTGCTCAGTGTGCGGCGCACGACGCCGGGCTTGGTGGGCCGACGCGTGGCACTCAGCACGTCATAGTCCGCGCGCCTCATTGAGTCGATCGTCGCTAGACCACCGCCGACGAATCCGCAGATCGCGACCCGCGGTCGCAGACTCAGCGTCGCCGCGAGCGACACGCCCGACGTCAACAACCTGCGCGCGCGTGCGGCCTCGAAGGCGACCAGTGCGCGAAGCGCCGGTCCCGCGGTCGTCGCGGTCAGGTCCGACTCGCGGCACCCGAAACGCTCCATGTCCTCGACCGGCAGATAGACGCGGTCTCGACGCACGTCCTCGCCGACGTCTTGCAGGTGCTCGACCAGTTGCAGGGCAATGCACACGTCGTCGGACAGTGCGACGCGCTCCGGCGAGGTGGCGCGAAACGCCCCGAGCACGAGTTCGCCCACCGGTGCCGCCGACAACATGCAGTAGTCGACCAGTTCGTCCCAGGTCTGGTAGCGCGACTTGCGCTGATCGAGGCGGTTCGCCTCGATGAGTCGACGAAAGGGTGTCGCGTCCAGACCCAGCCCCCTGATCACGGGCGCGAGACGTTGGAAGGTCGGATCCTGGGCCGCCCCTTGCACAGCGGTGTCCAGTTGCGCCTCGAGGTGCGCGAGGAGCCCCAAGCGGTCCCCCGGTGCCTCGTCGCCGCTGTCGTCGACCAGGCGAGCAAACCCGTAGAACGCCATGAGGGCCTCACGCGTCTCCTGGGGCAGGAGGCGTGAGGCCACGGGAAAGTTCTCCTGTCGCGCCCGGGCCGTCACCTCCCGGGGCACGTGCCGGTGACCCTTGACCATTCGCTCCATCTGACCATCCGCCAAACCAGACCCCTTGTGGGCAGTGTGGATGGTAGGTAACCTACCAGCGACTTCACGACTTCACGAAGTGACAATGCAGTGAGCGCGCGTTCACGCGAATGAAATGTTCACGTCTCGAGCGCTACCACCGGGTAACTGAGACGCGTCGCGAATTCTGCCGGATCACGCGTGATCGCGTTGCCAACGGAACCGTTTAGACGTCGCGCAGGGGCTTCAACGTCGGGAAGGCGATCACTTCGCGGATGTTGGACTCGTCGGCGATCAGCATCGCGAGCCGGTCCATACCGACACCGAGTCCGGCCGTCGGTGGCAACCCCCACTCGAGGGCGCGCAGATAGTCCTCATCGAGCAGCATGGACTCCTCTTCGCCCGCCGCGGCGAGACGAGCCTGCTCTTCGAAGCGCGCGCGCTGCTCGACCGGGTCGACCAGCTCGCTGAATCCGTTGGAGAGCTCGCGACCCGCCGCGTAGGACTCGAATCGCTCGGTGAGCTGATCGTCAGTGGGGTGACGTCGCGACAGCGGGGAGACCTCGACCGGATACTCGGTGACGAAGATCGGGTCCCAGAGCCGTTCCTCCGCGCTCGCCTCAAACAACTCGGCGAGGCATCGGCCCGGTCCCCACGGCGCGTGGACCTCAACGCCGCGCTCGGCGGCCAGTGCGGCCAAACGCTCGCGCGGCGTGTTCACGCTGACGTCCTCGCCAACCGCTTCGCTGGCCAGGTCGGCCATGGTGCGCCGAGGCCACGGAGCGGCGAAGGAAAAATCGCGTCCCTGGTAGGTGACCTCAGTGGTACCCAGCACGTCGAGGGCGACCCCGGCGACCAGTTCCTCCGTGAAGCTCATCATGTCCTCGTAGTTCCAGTAGGCCGCGTAGAGCTCGAGCATCGTGAACTCGGGGTTGTGACGCGGGCTCACGCCCTCATTACGAAAGACGCGCCCGACCTCGAAGACCTTTTCGAATCCCCCGACCACCAGGCGCTTGAGCCACAACTCCGGCGCGATGCGCAGATAGAAGGTCGCGTCGAGGGCGTTGAAGTGTGTTTCGAACGGCCGCGCCGCGGCCCCCGTGGGGATGGGGTTGAGGATCGGCGTCTCGACCTCGACGAAGCCGGCGGACCAGCAGCGCTCGCGCACGGATCGCAGGACCTCGCTGCGGCGCAGCAGTGTGCGCCGGGTCACGTCGTTGGCCCAGAGGTCGGCCTCGCGGTGGCGGTAGCGCAGGTCGAAGTCCGAGATGCCGGCCCACTTGTCGCCGAAGTTGTGCAGCGCAGTGGCCAGCTTGCTCCACGTCTCCACCTTCACCGACAGCTCGCCGCGTTGGGTGCGCACCACCTCGCCGCTCACTCCCACCCAGTCGCCCAAGTGCAACTTCGCGAAGTCGTCGAACTCCGCGGTCGCCGCGGCCAACGCGAAGAGTTGGACTTCGCCGGTGGAGTCGCGCATCGTCGCGAACGCCAGGCGTCCCTGGGCGCGCATCAGCATCACCCGACCGGCCACGTTGACGTTGACCCCGGAGTCCTCGCCATCGGTGAGGTGCGCGAACGTCGACTGCAGGTCGGCGGCGAACGCCGTCTGGTCGAACGAGTACGGCGTGCTCACTGATCTTCTCCCGCGTGGTTTCTTTCGTGAACGATACGCAATCCGTGCAGGGTGAGCCACGGTTCGACGTGCCGCACGCTCGCGGTGTGGGGGGCGATGAGTCCGGCGAGGCCCCCGGTCGCGATGACGGTGGCGTCGCCGGTCTCGTCCTTGATGCGCGCCACGACGCCGTCGACTTGCGCGGCGAAGCCGTAGAGGACGCCCGACTGGATCGACTCGACGGTCGAGCGCCCGACCACCGAGCGCGGGCGCACCAACTCGACCGAGCGCAGTGCGGCCGCGTGGGTGTAGAGCGCCTCGAGTGAGATCTCGACGCCCGGGGCGATCGCCCCGCCCAGGTACTCGCCCTGGGCGCTGATCACGTCGAAGGTGGTCGCGGTGCCCAGGTCCACCACGATGACGGCCCCCGGGTACAGGTCGTAGGCGCCCACCGAGTTGGCGATCCGGTCAGCGCCGACCTCGCGGGGGTTGTCGTACAGGATCGCCATGCCCGACTTCGTGCCCGGGCCGAGCACCGTCATCGGCAGGTCGGCGAACCAGCGGTTGGCCATCCGGCGCAGCTGCGTGGTGACGCTAGGCACCGACGAGCAGATGGCCATTGCGCTCACCGAACCGCGAAGGTCCAGTCCCTCGAGGTCGAGCAGCTGGGTGAGCACCATCGCGTGCTCGTCGGGCGTGCGTACGGGATCGGTCGAGAGGCGCCAGTGAAACGCCAGGCCGTGTTCGTCGGTCGCGCGCGCGAATCCCATCGCGTCGGGCGCGTCGGGTTGCTCCGGGCCGAACAGGCCGATGACGGTCTCGGTGTTGCCAACGTCAATGGCGAGCAGCATCAGACTCCTTTCGTCGTGACTGTGACCGGTCCGTTATCGATGAGTCGCACGCCTTCGACGACGCCGGCCACGAGCGCGCGTCGCTCGCCCGACTCGTCGTCGCTGGTGGGCTCCAAGGTCTTGGGGCCGACGACCTCGGCGTATGCGACCTCGACGCCGGCGGCATCCAGCGTCTCGATCATCTCGCGACGCAGCTGGCTGGCCGGAGCGGCGCGCTTCGCGGCGTGCGCCACCGCGCGCGCGAGTCCGACCGCGCGCGCTCGTCCCGGTTGGCTGAGGCGCACGTTGCGACTCGACACGGCTAGTCCGGACGCGTCGCGCACGATGGGAGAGCCCACCACCTCGACGTCGAAGGCGAGGTCGTCGACCATGCGGCGCACGACGACCAACTGCTGGTAGTCCTTCTCGCCGAAGTATGCGCGGCACGGCCCCGTAATCACGAAGAGCTTGGCCACCACGCTGGCCACGCCCGCGAAATGGCCGGGGCGTCCGGCGCCTTCCAGGACGTCACCGATGCCGGCGACCGACACCGTGGTGGCAGTCGCGTGCGGGTAGTCGGGCCACATCTCGCTCAACGTCGGCTCGACCAACGCGTCGACCAGGCCCTCGGCCAGGGCCACGTCACCCGCGGGGTCGCGCGGGTACGCCGCGAGGTCGCTGTCGTCGTTGAACTGGCGCGGATTCACGAAGCTCGTGGCCACCACGACGTCGCCGGCCTCGCGCGCGGCACGAAACAGCGCGACGTGGCCCTCGTGCAGCGCGCCCATCGTCGGCACGAGTCCGACGCGACGTCCGTGCGCGCGTTGGCGTGCGGCGTACGCGCGCCACGAGGCGACGTCGGCGAGTCGATCCACTACGCGAGTGTCTGCGAGCGGCGCCGTTCAGCCAGTTCGAAGGCGGCGTTGACCAGCGCGACGTAGGTGGCGCGTTGGGATTCGGGGATGGCCGCGAGGTGAGCGTCGATCGTCGCCATGTCCCCGCGCGCCGCTGGACCCGTGAGGGCGCGCTCGGGACCGAGCTCGCGCACGTCGTCGAGGGCCATCTCGCTAAGAGCGAGGAAGTCGGCCAGGCGTAACCCGGCCGCATCGGCCAGTGCCTCCACGTGGCCCATGAGGGCGACGAGGTGATTCGCCGCGACGGCCGCCGTCGCGTGGTAGGCGGCACGCCGTTCGTCCGGCACGCGAATGACCCGGCCACCGAGCGAGTCCGCGAGCGAAACGGCGAGCTCGTCGCCGCTCACGGCGAAGCTTGCTCCGACCAGGCGCGCCGCGCCGCGTTCGGGCGTCGGCATCGTGACCAGGGGATGCACGGAGGCAACGCGAGGGTGCGGCGCCAGGACGCTCAGTCCCCGCGACCCCGCCAGGTGGGCGAGCACCCGCTCCGGCGAGGGGGGGATCAGCGCGGCGACCTCAGCCAGGGCGTCGTCGGGCACCGCCAGCAGCACCAGGTCGGACCCCTCGATGCCCTCCAACTCGTCATGGTGCACCAGGGTGACCGCGTGACCAGCCCGACGTAGGGCCAGGGAGAACGCCGAGCCCGCACGGCCCGTTCCCACGATGGTGATGCGCATGTCCGCTCCGATCCGTTCCGGCCCCCGCGGGGTGCCGTTCGGCTAGGCCAACGACTCGAGTGTACCGAGAACGCGAACCCGACCGGCGCCCGCGGCCAGTTGCGCCTCGCTCACGAGATCCGGCGCGAGTTCGCGCAGGGGTGCGAGCACGAAAGCCCGGTCGTAGAGCCGCGGGTGGGGCAGCGTGAGTACCGGGTCATCGCTCGTGACCCCCTCGACGTAGAGCACGTCGACGTCTAAGGTGCGCGGACCCCATCGCACGCCGCGCACGCGACCGCGCGCGGCCTCGGCGCCCTGGGCGCGCGCCAACAGTTGCGTCGGTATCTCGCTGGTGACCAGTTCCACGACCAGATTCCAGAAGACATCCTGGGCCACGCCGCCCACCGGTTCGGTCTCGTAGACCCGCGAGACTCGATGGGTAACGCCCCGGGTCATGAGGCGCACGCCTTCGCGCAGGTGCTCGGCGCGGTCCCCCATGTTGCTGCCCAGCGACAGATACGCGCGCGTCACGCCCGACGAACGGTCGTGCGTACTCCCACCGACGCCACGTCCTCGGGGACCGGCGGATGCAACTTGCGCACCGCCACGCTGACCTCGCTCACCGCCGGGTCCAGGGCCAGGATCTCGCGCGCCACGTGATACGCGAGGGTCTCGAGCAGAAGAAACTCACCCTCCACGGCCACGCGTTCAGTCAGCGCGAGCACCTCGGCGTAGTTGGTCGTCGCCGTCAGGTCGTCGTTGAGGGCGGCCTCGGTGAAGGAACGCTCGAGGGTCAGATCGAACTCGATTGTCTGGGGGCGACGGCGCTCTTCGGCGAGCACACCCACGACGCAGCGACAGCGCAACCCGCGCAGTTCGATGACGTCGCTCACGACTCCTCCGACGACGCATCCTCGGGCGGATCGGCGAGCTCGGGCAGGTCGAAGACGACGCCGCGGCCCTCGGGCCCGACCGAGCGGCGAAAGAGTCGCTCGACCAGCGCGATCGACGCGGGGATGGAAGGAACGCGCCGACTCCACACCAGGTAGCCGGCCACGACGCCGAGCAACCGGTCCGAGACCTCGTCGCCGTGCAAGAGCACGGTGGTCTTGATCCTCGCGCAGTGGGCCAGGTCGCGATAGCACGCTTCGAGCACCTCGCGCTGCTGGGGACCGCCGCGCAGGGCGTAATGACTCGCGGTGAGGCCCTGCTCGAAGTAGGCGTTGAGGTTTTGCATCTCGGGAAGGATCGAGATCACGCGGCCGAATCCGTGATGCTTGAGCCACAGCAGCTCCTCATCGCGCCGCACCCGACGGTGCACGCTGGTCGAGCCGCCGGGACGCTCGGACACCGCCAGGATGTCGCGGTAGACCCACGTGAATCCGCGCGGCTCGATGCCGGCCGCCCACTTGCCCCTCATGAGGCCACTTCGTGCAGCGGGCGCGCGACGAGATCGCGTAGTTGTGCGGCGACGGCCACATCGTGCACGCGGATCATGGTGACGCCTTGGACGAGCGCCCACGCCGCCGTCGCGATCGAGCCCTCGAGGCGCTCGTCGACGCCGAGTTCGCGATTCCCCAGCTGGCCGAGGAACCGCTTGCGGCTCGTGCCAACCAAGACCCCGGCGTCGTAGCCGCGCGCGAGGTCGACGAAATGGTCCAGACGCGCCAACAGACTCCAGTTGTGTTCGGACGTTTTGCCGAAACCGATGCCCGGGTCGAGCCATAGACGCGTGACCCCCGCGGCGCGGGCGCGTTCGGCCAGTGCGCCCAAGGCGTTGGCAACTTCGGTCACCACGTCGTCGTAGTGGGGACTGATCTGCATGGTCGCGGCGCCGCCCTGGCGGTGCATCGCCACGTACCCGACGCCGAGTTCACCGGCGACCTCGGCCAGGGTGCCCGACACGTCGTTGACGATGGTCGCGCCGGCCGCAACGGCGGCTCGCGCCACGGCCTCCTTTTGTGTGTCGATCGACACTTCGATGTCGTCGCTCACCACGCGCACGACCTGGACCACTCGTTCGAGCTCCTCGTCGAGTGGTACATCCAATGCTCCGGGCCGCGCCGACTCGCCACCCACGTCCACCACGTCACAGCCCTGGGTCACCAAGGCGCGGCCGCGGGCGATGGCCGCGTCGTGATCGACGGTGCGCGAACCTGGATAGAACGAGTCGGGGGTCACGTTCACCACGCCCATGACCTGGGGCCGTTCGGTCATGTCGACCGTCGGTGGTGGATGTACGACAACGCTTCGGCCCGGTACGAGGCGTCGTCGCGAAAGACGCCGCGCACGGCGGAGGTGACGGTGGTGGCCCCTGGTTTCTTGACGCCACGCATGGACATGCAGAAGTGCTCGGCCTCGACGACCACGATCGAACCGCGCGGCGACAGCTCGCGCTCCATGGCCTCGACGATCTGGGTGGTCATGCGCTCTTGGACCTGCAGGCGACGCGCGTACCCTTCGACCAGGCGCGCCATCTTCGACAGGCCCGTGATGTGTCCGTTAGGTCCAGGTAGGTACGCGACGTGCGCGTGACCCACGAAGGGCAGCAGATGATGCTCGCACAGTGAGGTGAAGGGGATGTCGCGCACCATCACCATCTCGTCGTGGGCCGCCTCAAAAGTCACGCGAAGGTGCTCGCCGGGGTCGGCCTCGATCCCCTCGAACAGTTCGACGTACATCTCGGCCACCCGGCGCGGTGTGCCCGCGAGACCCTCGCGAGCGGGGTCTTCGCCGATGGCCGCCAGCAGTTCAGCGACGGCAGCGCGCACGCGATCCTGATCGACCATCAGGCCGGGCCCGTGTAGGTGTAGATGCCGTCAAGGTTGCGATACCGCTCGTTGACGTCGAGTCCGTAGCCCACGACGAACACCGATCCGATCGTGAACCCCACGTACTTGAGTTCTTGGCTGACTCGCTGCTCGCCGGCTTTGAGCAGCAACGCGCAGACCTCCAGGCTGGCCGGGCGACGCGCGCCCAGGTACTGACGCAGGTAGTTGAGCGTCAGCCCCGAGTCGACGACGTCCTCGACGATGAGCACGTCACGACCCGCCAGGTCCACGTCCAGGTCCTTGACAATGCGCACCACGCCGCTGGTCTTGGTCGCCGCCCCGTAGCTCGATACCGCCATGAAGTCGACTTCAACGGGCAGTTCAACGGCCCGCATCAGGTCCGACACGAAGTTGACGGCGCCCTTCAGAACGCACACGAGGAGCGGCGGGTGGCCGGCGTAGTCGAGGGTGATCTGGCGCCCGAGCTCGCTCACTCGCGCGCGAACGTCCTCAGCGGAGACGATGACGGGACCGAGGTCGTGGGACGCCCAGTGCGCGGCGTCCCCCTCGACTCGCTGGATCCCCATGAAGGCTCAGCGTAGTGGAGCTATTCCAGCCTCAGCCGTTGAGCACGTCGGGCGAAGCGTCGCCCACCGCTCAGCTGCGTCGCGACGACGTCGCCCTCAACGACGAGAATTGCGCGTTCGACTTCGTCAGCGCTCGGCGGGTGTTCTCCGTCGCCACCGTCGTCACTGCGCAGCTGCCCGCGCAACCATCGGCGCAGTCGCGCTCGTGGCCACTCGCGTAGTTCGCGACAGTCCGCATCGGCGAGCGACGGCGCGTCAAGCATCGTGATCGCGTCGAGCCAGCGCCGTTCGTCGTTCATGAGCGCGGCCTGGCGTGCGAGTAGCGGCACGACGTCGCGTCGCGCGACGTCACAGAGCATCGGTAGCACCTCGTGACGAACGCGGTTGCGCACGAATTCGCTCGACTCGTTCGTTTCGTCGACCCGCGCCGACAGGTTCGATCGGTTGACGACCGCATGCACCTCAATTCGGCGCAGGTCACGAAGTGGTTTGCTCGGATCGTCGGCCATCGGTGCCAAGCCATCGTGACCGGCCCCGCGCAAAAGATTGATGATCATGGTTTCGGCGAGGTCGTCCATGGTGTGGCCCGTGAGGATCCCGGCCGGCAGAACCCCGCGGCGTGCGGCGCGGGCGCGCGCCTCGAAATTGGCACCCGGTTCGACGGTGACGTCATGCACGATCACCGGGACACCGAGGGCCCGGCCGATGTCGACTACCGCGTCGGCGTCGTCAACACTCGTCGGGCGCGCGTGGTGGTCAACGTGGTGCACCGTGACCCGTAGTTGTGCCGACAGGGCCAGGAGCAGCATTCCCAGAGAGTCAGGTCCGCCCGACACGGCGAGGTCGACAGCGCCGCCAGCGTCGGGGAAATGGCAGCGCGCCAGGAGCGCCGCGTTGTCGTCCACGAACGTAATCTAGGCAGCCGCGCGACGCACCCTCGCGCGAACGCGCTCGCTCAGACGAGCCGAGAGATACGCGCTCGAGGCCAGGGCAGTGATCCAGAAGCTAACGGGACCACCCCACCACACCGCGAGGAAGAGCCCGAGCCACGCGCTCGCCACCGCGATGACCGTCGCCCACCCGATGGCGCTCCACGGGCGACTGCTCAAGCGCTCCGCCGCCGCGGCCGGTGCTACCAGTAAGGAAAAGACGAGCAACACGCCGACGATCTGGATCGCCACCACGGTGGTGACCGCGAGCAACGCCATAAAGAGCAGCGACAGGCGGCGAAGCGGCAGGCCTCGGGCCTCCGCCGAGCGCGCGTCCACCGAGGCGTAGAGCAAGGGCCGATAACACAGCGACAACACCAGGAGCACGCCCGCCGACAGCGCCGCAACCAGGTAGACGTCATCCCACGTGACCCCGAGGATCTGACCGAAGAGGATGGAGTAGGTCGCATCGGCGTACCCGGTGTAGAGCGAGATAAAGAGGACACCCAGTCCGAGTGCCGCCGTCAGCGTGACCCCGACCACCGCGTCGCGGTCGTTCAGTTCTGCGCCCCCCACGCCAATGAGCAAGCCCGCGCCGAGGCAAAACACCAGCAGTCCGGTCACCGGCGACAGTCCGATCAGGACGGCGCCGGCCGCGCCGGCGAATCCTACGTGGCCAATGGCGTGCGCCGCGAAGGCCTGGCGGCGCAGGACGACGAAGTACCCCACCGGCCCGGCGGCCAGGGCCACGCACGTCACCGCGTAGAAGGCGTGCTGGACGAAGGCCAGGGCGAGCAGCTGGGAGAGGCTCACGAGGGTGACTCCGGGTAGACCTCGGCGAGGTGCTGGTGCGCGTCCTCGTGGGTGTGGTCGTGCCCGTGCGGATGAGGGTGAGCGAACTCCTCTTCCAGGCCCACGATCACGCGACGTCCTCGTGGGGTGACGACGATCTCGATGGGGTGTCCGTACAGTTCGGTGAGGACGGCCTCATTGACGACCTCGTCAATCGTGCCGCTGCGCACGCGACGCCGTGCGATCCACAGCACGTGATCGACGATCGGCGCCAATGGATTGAGGTCGTGAGCGACCACCACGATGGTCGCGCCCGTCGAATCTCGAATCAGGTTGATCAGGTCAACGATCTCGGCTTGGGCCGCGAGGTCGAGACCGGCCAGCGGTTCGTCGAGCAGCAGCAACTCCGGCTCGAACACGACCGCGTGGGCCAGGGCCACGCGTTGGCGCTGGCCTCCCGAGAGGTTGCGCATCGGCCGGTCGGCGTACGACGCAGCGCCCGCGAGCGCCAACGCTCGTTGGACGCCCGAGCGCTTGGCCCGGTCGCGTCCCCACCCGTAGCGCGGCCCGTCGTAACCCAGTCCCACGTAGTCGCGCGGAGTCATCGTCGACTGTTGATCCGCCAGCCGTGACTGGGCCATGTACCCGACGCGGCGACTCCCCCGGTGCGAGGACGATCCCAACACCTCGAGTTCGCCGCTCGCGAGTGGCACCAGCCCAAGGACAGTATTCAGCAGGGTGGACTTGCCCGCGCCGTTGGGTCCCAAGACCGCGGTGATCGACCCCCGGGCCACGCTGAAGGTGGCGTGTTCCCAGATGGTGCGGCCACCCAGAGCGACGGCCCCGTCGTACATTGCGACCGCGGTCACGACAGACACCCCTCTCGACGAAGGTCAGTGGAGATCTCGGTGACAACGTGGCCAATCCACGCGACGTAACTCGGTCCAGTCATTGTCTCGGTGACGTCGATAACCGGCACGTGGTAGTACCGGGCCTGGGCCACCAGTTCGTTGGTGAGCGGCGTGGCGGTTTGGACGTTGTCAAGCAGGAAGGCCGGGTGCGATTCGAGCTGCGTGAGCGCGAGGGCCAGGTCGTGCACCGACGGATCGACGCCATTTCCCACAGCGAGACGCAGACCCTCCGGTGTCACCACGTTCAGTCCAGCCTGGCGCAGGAGGTAGCCGGCGACGTCTTCGGTGGCGGCCACCCTGACCCCACGACAGGAACGTGCAATGGCACGAATCGAATGGTTCAAAAGACCCAGCTGGGTGAGGAGCGCCTTGGATCGCACGGCGACGCCGTGCGACGTCGTTCGGGTAACCAGGTCCCGCGTCAGCGCCCGAACGACCTGTTCGGCGACGGGCACACGAAAGAAGAGGTGGGGGTTGGACCCGGAGCGAACCGCGGCGAGGCGCGCGGCGTTGATGACGACGGGCGGGCGTGACCGGGCTTGCACCAGCTTTGACAACCAGGTGTCGTAGCCCGCCCCGTTCTCGATGACCACGCTGGCCCGGGCCACGTGCTCGGCGTCTGAGGTCGTGGCCTCGTGGTCGTGGGGGTCGGCGTTCGGATCAGTGAGCAGCGACACGACCACGGCGGAGTTGCCGGCAACCGTGCGCGCGAGCGTCGCCCACTCCGACACGCCCGACACCACCACCGGTTTCGACGCGGCGCTCGCGGGTTCGGGAATGAGGACCAGGCTCAGCGCAGCAATCACCGACGCCGTCGCCGCCCTTTTCAGAACCATTCCAGTAACGCTACCTAGAACCGTTCCAGAAAGCAAGCCGCGAACCGGTACTCTGTTTCCGTGACCGCCCGCAACACCGCCCAGCGCCGCGAGGTCATCGCCGTGCTGTCACGGGTCCAGGGGTTCGTCAGCGCCCAGGAGCTCCACGCACTGATCGTGCGCGACGGGGGTGGCACGGCCCTGGCGACGGTGTACGCACAACTCAAGCGGCTGGTCGCCGATGGCCAGGTGGACGTGGTCATGACCGACCGCGGCGAGAGCCTCTTTCGCCGGTGCGTGATCGACGCGCACCACCATCACCTGGCCTGTCGCATCTGCGGGGCGACCGTCGAGGTTGACGCACCGCAGCTGGAGGTGTGGTCGCGCGAGATCGCCGAGCGCAACGGGTACCGCGACCTGCGACACGTGCTCGAACTCAACGGGGTCTGTCCGGCGTGCCAGTCGACGTCGAACTGACCCCCCAGCGACGGGGCCCGCTGACGGTCCACGTCCTCGAGACGTTGGCGCCTCTGGGCGTCGACTGCTTCGTGACAGATCGCGCCGGCGGCGTGAGCGCCGCCCCCTACGACACCCTCAACCTCGGCGACCATGTCGGCGACACGGCGACGTCGGTGCTCGAGAATCGACGTCGCGTGGCTGCGGCCGCCGGTGTCGACGTCGACTGTCTCGTCATAGCCCGCCAGGTGCACGGCGCCGATGTCATCGTGGTCGATGGCGCGACCGATGAGCTGACCTCGGACGGACTGGTGACCGACGATCCATCGGTGGCTCTCGCGATACTCGTCGCGGACTGCGTGCCGGTGATGCTCGTCGACTCGGACTCGCCGCGTGTGGGCGTCGTGCACGCTGGATGGCGCGGGCTGGGCGCCGATGTTCTGGGCCGAGCACTCGCGCTCTTCTCACGGGCCGAGCGCCTTCACGTGCTGTTGGGTCCGGCGATCTCATCGGCGTGGTACCAGGTTGGTCCCGAGGTCGCGGAGAGGTTTCGCGACGTGCCGGGCGCGCTGGTGCCCGACGAGGCGGATCGCTCGCGACTCGACCTGCGCCGAGTGGCCGTCCACCAGTTACTCGCGCGCGGCGTACCAAGTGAAGCGATCTACGTCACGCGCGAGGTGACCGATGGGGGCGACCGTTTCTACAGTGATCGCGCGACGCGACCCTGTGGTCGTTTCGGACTCGTCGCTCGGCGTCGTAGCATGAGGGCGTCATGACCGACGCGAGCGTGCCGCGGCGCGCCCAGTTGTTTCACTATCGCGGACTCGAGATCGATGGTGCCCGCCTCCGCGGCCGGTACGAACTCGACGGACGTCCCTTCACCGAGGTGGTGACATTCGAGGGGGTCGATGCGCTGGACGACTCCGCGGTGGCAGTCGCGAAACTCTGGTACCTCGTCGCGGGGCTCTCGTACTACAAGCTCGGCGCCGCGCGGGTGGTTGACCTCGCCGCGACGCCCGTCGGTCCCGGCGGACGCGCCCTGCTGGACGCGGCCCTGCGCGACGGCCTCGGCGAGTTCGCCTTTGTCAACGGCCTCGACCTGGACGACGTGGAGATCACCGGCGGCGTGGCCCTCGCACCGCGTGAGGCGCATCTCGATCCGAACCGGGTGCTCGCCCCCTTTGGGGGCGGCATCGACTCGGTGGTGACGGTCGAGGGGCTCTCGACCGTCCTGGATCAGACTCTCTTCGTCGTGAGCCCCGAGCGGGCGCGATTCGACGCGTTGGAGGCGACGCTCGGTGTGACCGGGCGCGCGGTGGTGCGCGCGACTCGCTCGCTCGACGCGAGCCTCGCGTCCGCCGTCGGCTACTCGGGTCACGTGCCCGTCACGGCGATGATCTCGCTGTTAGGTGCGGTCGCTGCCGTGGCTACGGGTCGCGGCGGCGTGGTGATGAGCAACGAGCAGTCGGCCTCCGCGGCCAACCTCACCGTTCGCGGCCGCGAGGTCAATCACCAGTGGAGCAAGTCCTGGGCGGCCGAACTGCTGATCGGCGCAGCGTTAGATGAGTCCGTTGGCGCCGACCTCACCGTCGCGAGCTTCCTGCGCGACCGCAGCGAGCTCTGGGTGGCGAGAGCCTTCAGCGAACTGCCTTCGTATCACCACGTCTTTCGCAGCTGCAATCGAGCCTTCGCCCAGGACCCCGCTCGTCGCGCGGCGACCTGGTGCCTCGAGTGCGACAAGTGCCTCTTCGTCGCCCTGGTCCTGGCCCCCTTCGTGCCCCGCCAGGAGTTGGCCGCCATGCTGGGCGGTGAGCCCCTGGCCGACGTGCATCGCGCCGACCAGCTGCGAACCCTTGTGGGCCTCGGTGAGCGTCACAAGCCCTTCGAGTGCGTGGGCGACCCGGACGAGAGCGCGGTGGCGCTCGCACGCGTGTGCGAGCTGCCCGAGTGGCGCGACGTGTCACACCTGCGCGAGATCTCGAGCGCGGCCCCGCCACGGTGCGCCTTCCACGACCTGCTCGGCTCCCTAGGACCCACCCGTGTTCCGGCCCACTGGCTTCGCTGACCTCGCCCACCGACGCGTCGGGGTCTTCGGTTACGGCGTCGAGGGCCGCGCCACCGGCGCGCGACTCCTCGAAGTAGGAGCCGACACGGTGATCGTCGACGACGCCAACCTGGGCGGCGAAGTGCTGGCGAGCGATCGCGGGGGCCACGCGGCGCTCCTGACGTGCGACGTCGTCCTCAAGAGCCCGGGCATCCCGCGCCGCCGCGCCGACGTACTCGACCTCGAGAGCCACGGTGTCACCGTGACCTCCGCACTGAACCTGTGGCTCCACGACGCGGACCGGAGCCGCGTCGTCGCGGTGACCGGCACCAAGGGAAAGTCCACGACGACGTCGCTCATTACCTTCTTTCTACGTAGCCTGGGCCAGCCGGCCCAGAGCCTCGGCAACATCGGCCGACCGCCCTACGCACCCGACGTCGACTCGTCAATCGGCTGGCTGGTCGTGGAGGTCTCGAGCTTTCAGTGCGTCGATCTCGACGCGGCTCCCGCAACGGTGGTTGTCACGTCGCTGGGGGATGATCACGTGGACTGGCACGGCTCGCTCGCCCAGTACCACGAGGACAAGCTGTCGCTGACGCGCGCGGCCGGCACGCACCGCACCTTCGTCGCCGACACACCCAGCCTTCGCGCGGCCGTCGACCAACTAGGAGGTGAGGTTGAGTTCGTCGGCGCCGACTCCACGAGTCTCGCCGCGGCGCTCGGCTTGATCGGTGCGCACAACGAGTCCAATGTCGGTCTCGCCCTCGCAGTGACCGCGTCGCTGGCTGGCTCCTCGTCCGCCGAGGTGAGGTCCGCCGTCGACCGACGTGCCGGGGAGTTCATTCCACTTCGCGGGCGGCTCACCCTGGTCGGCCGCGAAGAGGTTGGCGGTGCCACCGTGAGCTATGTCGACGACGGTCTCGCCACCTCTCCCCTGCCCGCCGTGGCGGCGCTCGAGGTCTTCGCCGACGAGCCGCTCGCACTCCTGGCGGGCGGCTTTGACCGGGGCGTCGACTACGCGCCCCTCGCCGCGGCGCTGGCGCGTCGCCGCGCGCCGACTCGGGTGGTGGCGATGGGTCCGGCGGGTGCGCGGATCGCCGCCCTCCTGCGCGACGAGGCACCGACGGTCGATCTCGTCGACGCGACGTCGATGATCCAGGCAGTCGAGATCGCCCGGGCGTTCCTCGAGCGCGGCGGCGTCGTGCTCCTCTCGCCGGGCGCGCCGAGCTTTGACTCCTATCGCGACTGGGAGGAGCGCAGCGAGGACTTCACCGCGACAGTGCGCGCTCGTCTGGACGAATCGGTTCCACGCGGGACCGCTCCAGAACTCTGACCCGCACGATGTTGAAGTCGATCGACGGCTCGAGAGAGCCTGGGAAGGGATTCGAACCCTTGACCTGCGCATTACGAATGCGCTGCTCTACCGACTGAGCTACCCAGGCGCGGAGGTCCATCCTACCTGACGTGCTGGCGCCGTTGAGGGGTCAGCTCAACCCACTCAGGTCGAGCAACAGGTCCGTGAGCAAGAGCGTCTCGTCCACGTTGAGCGAGAGTCGTCGGTTGGTCTCGGCGATCGTGTCGACCGCCCGCAGCGACGCGTCCAGACGAGCCGGGACGCGCGCGTCGCCGGCCGAGCCCAGGTCGTCGACGATTCGCTCTCGATAGACGTGGGTCAGCGCGGACAGGCCGAAGCGCAGGTCGTCAGTGCGGAACCGACGTTGCTCTCGTTTGAACTGAGCCTCGACGTCTCGTCGGTTGGCCACCGCGCGCTGACCCAGCTCGCGCGCTTCAACGGTGCGACGCGCCATCTCTTCTTCCTGCACCGCCGCGAGGGGCGTCACGGCGCCGTCCAGGGCGTCGACGATCTCGGCGACGACCTCACTGGCCCGCGCGGGCGTGCCGTTCAATCTTTCGGGCACCGCCCGCCAGCGCGCGACGCGCGTGACGAGGTCGGGGTCGCGCACGAGCACCCGCGCGCGCTGCAGGTTGCCGTTCGCCGCTCCGGCGGCCACCCGCGCGGTCGCCACGTCGACACCGTCGGAACCCAGGATCTGCACCAGGTCGTCCTCGGCCAGTGCACGTAGCGCCACCTGGACGCAGCGCGACGCGATGGTTTCGAGCGCGGGCGACGTCGCCTCGGTCGTGAGCAGGAACACGGTGCGCGGCGGTGGCTCTTCGAGTGACTTGAGCAGCGCGGACGCCGACGGCGACGCCCCGGTGGTCGTCAGGTCGACGTCCTCGATGATGACGATCTGCCACGAGTCGCCGAGCGGACGGCGACGCCCGACGCGCTCGGCTTCGCGAATCTCGGGTACGCGCCAGGTGAGACCGGATCGCTCGATGACGGTGACGTCAGGGTCGTTGCCGTTCAGGACAAGCCGGCAGGATTCGCAGTGCCCGCAGCCGTAGTTCGGGCATTGCAGCGCCGCGGCGAAGCTCAGCACTGCGTCCGACAGGCCCGAGCCGATCGGACCGACGAAGAGATAGGCGTGCACGGGCGCCAGCGCGTGACGACGAAGTGCTGCAGCCGCCAGTGGCTGGCCCACGAGACGATCGAAGACGTCAGGCACCGGGCCACGCCAACGCGTCGAGGACGTCGTCGACCGCGACGGCGACGCTGTCCATATCTCCTTCTCCGTCAATCACGACCCAGTCGCGCGACGTGGCGGCGAGCTCCAGGTAGCCGCGGCGCACGCGCTCGTGAAAGGCGGCGTCGGACGCCTCGAAGCGGTCCCCGAGGTCGCGCGCTTCGCGCTCGTGGGCGACCTCGACCGAGACGTCGATCAAGACGGTGAGGTCCGGCTGACAGTCGCCGATCGCCAGCGCGGTCGCCGCGTGCAGGTCGCCCAGGTCGACGCCGCGACCGTATCCCTGGAAGGCGAGGGTCGACGCGGCGTATCGGTCGCAGACGACCGCACCGCCCTGCTCTAGTCGTGGCGCGATCACGTGGGTCACGTGGTAGGAGCGGTCGGCCAGCATGAGCAGCGCCTCGGTCGCCGGCGTCATCGGTGTCGCCGCGTCGAGCACCCAGCGGCGAAGATCAACACCGAGTGGTGAGTCTCCCGGCTCGAAGGCGTACTGCGCGCCGCGCGCGGCCGCAACGCGCCGTGCCTGGGTCGTCTTGCCACACCCGTCGATACCTTCAAAGACGACGAAGAGGCCTCGCGACATCAGGCGGAGTCCGCCGGGCGCGATCGGGCGACGAGTTCGGCGTTCGCCTGTTCGCCGCGGGCCAGCGCGGCGCGTTTGGCGGCCGGCGTGAGCGCGGTGACCTTCTTCGCGCCCCTCTTCGCGACCGGCTTCGCTCGCTTGGCGGCCGTCTTCTTGGTGGCTCGCTTGGTCGTCGCCGCGGCCTTCTTCGACGTCTTCTTCGCCGCCGCGCGGCGGGGTCGAGAGGACGGTTCGGCGTTGCGCCGTTCGGCCAGCAGCTCGCAGGCTCGATCGAGGCTGATCGTCTCGATGACGTCGCCCAGGCGCAGCGTGGCGTTGGTCTCGCCGTCGGTGACGTACGGGCCAAAACGGCCGTTGCGCACGACGACCGGCCGCTTGGTCACGGGGTCGTCGCCGAGCTCGCGCAGCGGCCCGGTCGCGCGGCGCCCGCGCTGCTTGGGCTGGGCCAGGAGGGCGAGTGCCGCGTCGAGGTCGAGCGAGAAGATCTGGTCCTCGCTCTCCAGCGAGCGCGTCTCCTTGCCCCACGTGAGGTACGGGCCGTACCGGCCGTTCTGGGTGAGGATGGGCGCGTCGTCGTCGGGGTGCACACCGACCTCGCGCGGCAGGGCGAGCAGTCGCAGGCCGTCGTCGAGCGTCAGCGTCTCGGGCGACATCGACGACAGCAGCGACGCGGTGCGTGGCTTCTCCTTAGGATCGGTCAGCTCGCCGAGCTGGACGTAGGGTCCGAAGCGGCCCGCTCGCAGCAGGACCGCCTCACCGCTCGCCGGGTCGCGGCCCAGCTCGCGATCGTTGCTCGGCGCGTCGAGCAGCGCCAGGGCGTGCTCGACGCTTAAGGAGTCCGGCTCGGTGGCCTCGGGGATCGACACTCGGACCTCGCCATGCACGAGGTAGGGGCCGTAGCGGCCCGAGCGCACCGAGATCTCCTGGCCGTCGGGCGCGACGCCCAGTTGGATGGAGTTGATGGCCGCGAAGTCGAACTCGTGCGGCTCGTGCGTGACCTTTTCCAAGCCGAGCCGCGCCAGTTCGGTTCGGGCGTCGGGGTCGCCAAAGTAGAAGCGGTTCAGCCAGGGCTCGAGGTCCTCTTTGCCGCGGGCGATGTCGTCGAGGTGCTCTTCCATGTCGGCGGTGAACTGGTAATCGACCAGGTCGGAGAAATACGTCTGCAGGAGGTTGACCACTGCGAAGGCCCGGAACGCCGGCACCAGGGACTTGCCCTTCTTCCACACGTAACCGCGCCGGTCGATCGTCTTCATGACCGAGGCGTAGGTCGACGGTCGCCCGATGCCTAGATCCTCGAGTTTCTTGATCAACGTCGCCTCGGAGTAGCGGTCGGGGGGCTGCGTCTCGTGCGCCTTGGCCTCGGCACTGGTCACCGGCACGTCGGATCCCTCGACGAGGGCGGGCAGAATCCGTTCCTGATCGGCCAGCTCGGCCTCGGGGTCGTCGGTGCCCTCGACGTAGGCGCGTCGAAAGCCCGCGAACTCAATGCGCAGGCCCGTCGCCACGAGCCCCGCGTCCACCGCGCCGAGTCCCTCGACATTGGCCAGCGTGGCGCTCAGGCGTACCCGGTTCTGGGTGAGGCGTGCGTCCACCATTTGACTGGCGATCGTGCGCTTCCATACGAGGTCGTAGACGGCACGTTCGTCTCCGGTGAGCTGGGACGCGGCCTCGTCGAGGGAGCGGAACGACTCGCCCGCCGGTCGGATTGCCTCGTGGGCCTCCTGGGCGTTCTTCACCTTGCGGTCGTAACGACGCGGCGCGTCGCTCACGTAGTCGTCGCCGAACATCTCGCGGGCCATCGCGCGCGCCGCGCTGAGTGCCTCATCGGACAGCGTCGTCGAGTCGGTGCGCATGTAGGTGATCCAGCCCTGCTCGTAGAGTCGTTGGGCGGCGCGCATGGTGCGCTCCGGGTCGAAGCGCAGTTTGCGACTGGCCTCGATCTGCAGTGTCGAGGTCATGAAGGGCGGCTGAGGCCGCTGGGTGCGCGGCGTCGAGGCCACGTCGAGCACGCGCGCGGTCGACCCCGTGAGACGCTCGGCGATGGACGCCGCGGTCGCGGCGCCGAGGACGTCGACGTTCGCCGCGGGGTCGAGCTGACCAGACGCGTCGAAGTTCTTGCCCGTGGCGAGCGCCGTCGCGTTGACCGTGTCGAGCGTGGCTTCGAAAGTGGCTCCCTCGGCGTCGAGCGTGGCGACGACGTCGTGCCACGCGGCCGAGGTGAAGGCCATGCGCTCGCGCTCACGCTCGCAGACCAGCCGGATAGCCACGGACTGGACGCGCCCGGCCGAACGGGCCTTGTCAACGGCGCGCCACAGCACCGGGCTGACCTCGTAACCGACCAATCGGTCCAGGAACCGGCGACCTTCCTGGGCGTCGACGAGGCGCAGGTCCAAGTCGCGGGTCTCATCGACGGCGCGCGCGATGGCGCTCGAGGTGATCTCGTGAAAGACCATTCGCTTGACGGGCACTCGGGGGTTGAGGACCTCTTGGAGGTGCCAGGCGATGGCCTCTCCCTCGCGGTCCTCGTCCGTGGCCAGGTAGAGCTCGTCGACCTGTTTCAGCGCGGCCCTCAGCTCGGCGACGATCTTCTTGCGGTCGCTGGAGACGACATAGACGGGCTTGAAGTGGTCGTGCACGTTGATGCCCAGGCGCGCCCACTTTTCGCCCTTGACCGACGCGGGGATTTCGGCGGCGCTCTGGGGCAGATCGCGAACGTGGCCGATGGAGGGCTTGACGATGTAGTCCGGACCCAGCATCCCCTGGATCCGCGTGGCCTTCGCCACCGACTCAACAACCACCAGGGCTCGCGCCACTCTCACCACCTCTCAACGTTCGTTGTGACCCCGTCGGCCCAGACGCCTAACAAGATAGACATCTCGCTCACCGCAGCCGGTCGATGCCGACGACTCCATCGTCGCCAACGCCCCTGACACCCGGGTAACTACCGGGATTCGCTCAATGCGCCGGCGCGTCGTCGGTGCCGTGGGGCGCGGCCACGATCTCGTACTGCGGGTTGAGGATGACGGCTTCGCGGCGTTGGGAGGTCACCGTACCGTGAACCAGCAGTCGTGTGCCGCGCTCGATTCCCGGCACGGCCCGTCGACCCTGGAAGACCAGGGTGACCGAGCCCGTGTTGTCGGCCAGCACGCACCGCAGCTCCTGGCCGCCGTTGTCGTGGTTGACGGTGATCGAGCGCACCCGACCGGCCACGTCGACCATCTCGCGCTCGCGCAGACTGCCGATCGGTACCGCGTTGCGTGATCGCGCGGCCAGCATCAGGTCGGCCGCCATGTGCGAGTCCTGGCGCACGCCGCCGCGCGCTACCTCGTCGCTGTCCGCCTCGGGTTCAGGGTGGCCGGCGGTGATGACCAGTTGGCCCATTCGGTACGGGATGATGGTGGCCGCGGTGCGCGGCACGTGCATCACCGCGGCGGCGATGGTTTCGGCGGTGCGGTCGTGCAACAGCCGCTGGATGCGCGAGACGAAGCCGCGTCGCGGCAGGATGACCATGCAGAACACGTCCGGGTCGCGCACCATGTCGGCCACCAGCTCGAGCGCCGCACGGTCGAGTCGGCGGTCCTCGCACTCCACGATCTCGAGCGCAATGCCGAAGGAGGCTGAATCGGCGGCCCCCCACTCGGACTCGAGCTGTCGGGTGACCTGCGGGTCGATGTCGAAGTGCACCGCGCGAATGGAGTACGCGTTGAGCGCAATGCAGTACTGCAACGCGCGCTCGGTCGCCAGGTCGTAGCTGTCGATGAAGACCACGAGGCGATGCAGCCGGAACTGCGACGCCGTCGAGACTCGCCGCGAGGCGGCGAAAACCGCTGACTCCTTGGTGTACTGCTTGTGCATGTGTTGCAATCCCCACACCATGAACGGGCCGGCCACGACCACGATCCAGGCACCCTCGGCGAACTTCACGATCGCGAAGATCAGCGCGATGATCAACGTCACGACGCTGGAGAGCGAGTTGATGACGAGGCCCCGGCGCCAATGGGCCTCGCGCCGGGTCCAGTGGCGCCTCGCCATGCCCGCCCCGGCCATGGCGAAGGCGGTGAACACCCCGATGGCGTAGAGCGCGATCAGCCCGTTGACGCGCGCCTTGAAGACGAGCACCAGCACCAGCGCCATCGAGCCCAGCACCAGGATGCCGTTGGAGAAGGCCAGACGGTGGCCGCGCTTCGTCAACTGGCGCGGCAGAAAGCGGTCTGACGCAACGAAGTTCGCGAGATACGGAAAACCGTTGAAGGAGGTGTTGCCGCCGGTGAACAGGATCAGCATCGTCGCGAGCTGGACCACGTAGAACAGGATGTGAGCCGGGCCGTGGCTACCGAAGATGGCCAGGACCTCCTGGCTGACGACGGTGGGCGAGCCCTGGGCGTAGGGCAGCGCGTGGGTCCAGCGCGCCAGCAACGTGGTCCCCACAAGTAGGAAGGCCAACGTCGAGGCCATCACGATCATCACCGTGCGCGCGTTGCGTGCCTCGGGGCGGCGGAAGCTCGAGACCCCGTCGGAGATCGCCTCGAGGCCGGTGAGCGACGAGCCCCCGTTGGCGTACGCGCGTAGCAGCGTGAGGTACGCCACGCCCATCAAGAATCCGTGGCCCCCCGTGCCCAGGCGACCGTTGACCAACCTGGACACCGGCGGGGTCGGAATGACGCCCAGGTGACCGGTCGCGTGCAGCACGTAGCCGACGATGATGGTGAACGACATCATCGTGATGAAGAAGTACGTCGGGAAGGCGAACCACTTGCCGGCCTCGCGAATCCCGCGCAGATTGCCGTAGATCAGGAGCACGACGACCAGCACCGTGATCAGGACTGTGTAGGGCACCAGTGAGTGCACCGCGCTGGTCAAGGCCGCCGTTCCGGCCGAGCACTGTACCGCGACGGTGACGATGTAGTCGATCAGTAGCGCGACCGCCGTCACCGACGCCGTCCTAGGACCGAAGTTGTCGCGCACGACGATGTAGGACCCGCCGGTGATGTTGTAGTAGCCGATGACGTCCAGGTACGACAGCGTCACCAGCAGCAGGACACCCAGGATGACGAACATGATCGGCACCAGCAGAGAGAACGCCGCCAAGCCGATGTAGGGCGTGAGCTGGGTCAGGATCTGTTCGGCGCCGTACGCCGACGACGAGATGCAGTCGGGTGCCAGAACCCCCATGGCCACCGGCCGAGAGATGCGCTCGCCGGCCAATTGCTCAGAGACAAAGGGCCGGCCCAGGACGGCGCGCTTCATGCGGTACCCAAGCGTCTCGGGAAAGACGATGCTCACGTTGGCGTGAGAGGTCAGGATCTGCGCGTTCTTCGCGATCTGGCGGTCGGCCTCGGACACGATATTCAGGTTAAGTCAGGTAGGTCAGGCACCCGGGGGGCAGTTGGTTACTCGTCGCCGGCCGGGGACGCGACGATCTCGTACTGGGGGTTGAGGATCACCGCTTCACGGCGCATCGAGACCACGGTGCCGCTCACCAGAAGGCGAGTGCCACGCTCGATGCCTGGGACCTCCGTGCGCCCCTGGAATACCAGGGTGATCGAACCGGTGTGATCGGCCAGGACGCAACGGAATTCGTGGCCACCGGACTCGTGGTCGATCGTGAGAGCGCGAACCCGCCCCGCGACCTGGGTGCGCTGGCGTTCGACGAGCGACCCGATGGGGTCGGCGTTGGTGGCGCGCTGGGCCAACTTCACGTCGGCCGCCAAATTCGATTCCTGACGCATCCCACCGCGGGCGACTTCGTCGCTCACCGGGCGTTCCTCGCCACGACCCTCGGGGACTTTGGAGCGCGCGAGTCGATACGGGATGATCGTGGCGGCGGTGCGCGGCACGTGCATGACCGCGGCCGCGATGTTGTCGGCCGTGCGGTCGTGCAGCAGCCGCTGAAGGCGTGAGAAGTACCCGCGCCGCGGCAGGATGACCATGCAGAAGACGTCCGCGTCTCTCACCACGTCGGCCACCAGCTCGAGCGCGGCGCGGTCCACGCGTCGGTCTTCGCACTCGACGACCTCCAGGCTGACCGTCGCCGAGGCCGTGCCGGCGCGACCCCAGCGTTCCTCCAGGCGTTGGGTGACCATCGGGTCGATATCGAAGTGCACGGCGCGCACCGAGTAGGCGTTGAGGGTCTGGCAGTAGCGCAGGGCCCGCTCGGTGGCCAGGTCGTACTGGTCGACGAAGACCACCACCCGGTTGGTGCGAATCACCATCTCGCTCGCCGCGGTCGCCTCGAAGGCCTGGAGCTCACGCTCGTACTGGCGGTGGAACCGAAGAAGACTCACGTACATCAGCGGACCCACGATCACGATGATCCAGGCGCCCTCGGTGAACTTGGCCAGGATGAAGATGGCGACCACGATTGCGGTGACCGACGCCGAGGTCGCGTTGATCGCGACGCCGAAGCGCCACCTGCCGACCTTCTCTCGTATGTGGCGCTTGACCATCCCGGCGCCGGCCAGCGTGAAGCCCGTGAACACCCCAATGGCGTAGAGCGCGATGAGCCCGTTCACCTGGGCTCGGAAGGCCAGCACGAGCGCGAGTGACACGACGCCGAGCACGATGATGCCGTTGGAGAAGGCCAGCCGGTGACCACGCTTGGTCAGTTGGCTCGGCAGGTACCGATCACCGGCGACGTAGTTGGCGAGGAACGGGAAGCCGTTGAACGAGGTGTTGCCTCCGGTGTAGAGGATTAACAGGGTCGCCAGCTGCACCAGCAGGAATATCGCGTGGCCCGCGCCGTGGAAACCGAAGACCGCTTGGGCCTCCTGGCTCACCACGGTCGGGGTTCCGAGCGCGAAGGGCAGCGCGTGGGTCCACACCGCCAGCAGTGTGGTGCCCAGCAGCAAGAAGGCGAGGATGCACGACATCGTCACGAGGGTCTTGCGGGCGTTGGACGACTCGGGACGGCGAAAACTCGCCACGCCGTTGCTGATGGCTTCGAGTCCGGTGAGCGACGCGCCGCCGTTGGCGTACGCGCGCAGCAGTGTGATGAAGGCCAACCCCATCAAGAGCCCGTTTCCCGGATGCCCGAGATGGTGCTCGACCAGCTTGCTCGCCGCGGGCTGGACAACGTGGTGCAGTGAACCGTTGATCTCCTTCACGTAGCCCACGATGATGGTCAGACCCAGCATGAGCACGTAGAAGTACATGGGGAAGGCGAAGTAGGTGCCGGCCTCGCGGATGCCGCGCAGGTTGCCCAGAATCAAGATGAGCACGACGCCGACCGTGATCTGGACGGTCCAGTGCGTCAGCGACGGGACCGCGCTGGTCAGCGCCGCGGTCCCGGCCGAGCACTGCACCGCCACCGTCACGATGTAGTCGATCAGCAGGGCCACCGCGGCGATCTGGGCGACCTTGGGTCCGAAGTTGTCGCGCGTGACGACGTACGCCCCACCGGCCGTCGTGTAGTACTTGATCACGTCGAGGTAGGACGTCGTGACGAAGAAGAGCACGCCCAGGATCACGAACATGATCGGCAACACCAGCGAGAATGCGGCGAGGCCGATGTAGGGCGTCAGTTGGGTCAGGATCTCCTCGGTGCCGTACGCCGACGACGACGTGCAGTCAGGGGCCAGCACACCGAGGGCCACCGCGCGGTTCAGTCGCTCACCCACGAGCTGCTCTGAGACGAGGGGCTTGCCGAGCAGGATGCGCTTCAGCCGATAGCCGAGCGTCTCGGGGTACACCGTCGAAACGTTGGCGTGGGACGTGAAGACGGGTGTGTTCCGAGAGATTTGCTTATCCGCCTCAGACACGCGGACCATGCTAAGTCCTTTACAGTCGCCATCTAGGAACTTGCAACCTCGACAAACACTGTGGTCTGATGGCGGCGTGCACATCGTGGTGGTCGGCTGTGGCCGCGTGGGGTCCGAGCTGGCCATGCAGTTGTCCGAGGAAGGTCACTCGGTCGTCATCATCGACAAGAACCGCGACGCGTTCCGTCGCCTGACCCGCTTCGGCGGCACGACCCTGCTGGGCTCGGGCTTTGACCGTGACGTGCTCGTCCAAGCCGACGCGAGTCGCGCCGACGCTCTGGCCGCGGTCACGAGCGGCGACAACACGAACATCCTGTGCGCGCGCATCGCGCGTGACAACTACCGCATCAAGAACGTCGTGGCCCGCATCTATGACCCCCAGCGGGCAGAGATCTACATGAAGCTGGGCATTCCAACGGTGGCCACCTCCCTGTGGACCACCCAGCAGGTCAAGCGGTGGATGATGCCCGCTGATGACTCCATCGAGTGGACGGACGGGATTGGGTCACTGCACCTGGTCGAGCGGATACTGCCCGACCATCTGGCCGGTCGGCCGCTGGATCAGTTCAACAAGGGTGATCAAGTCCGCGTGGTCGGAGTCATCCGCGCGGGCGTGGGCCGCGTGGACCTAGAGGGACTCTTTGCCCAAGAGGACGACATGCTCGAGTTCCTCGTCACGTCGGCCGGACTCGGCGAGTTATCGTCACTGCTGCAGGAGGGCGCGTCGTGAAGGTCATGATTGCCGGGGGTGGCTCCGTGGGATCGGCGATTGCGCTGGACCTGGTCGATCGTCATCACGACGTGACCTTGCTCGAGCAGGTCAGCGCCATCGCCGAGAAGATCCGACACCTCCTACCCGGAGTCAATGTGATGGCCGCGGACGCGTGCGAGTACGCGAGCCTCGCCGCGGCCGACCTGCGCTCGGTCGACGTGGTCATCGCGGCCACCGGCGACGACGAGGACAACCTCGTCGTGTGTTGGCTCTCCAAGCAGGAGTTCGGCGTGCCGCGCGTGATCTCACGAATCAACAACTCGCGCAACGAGTGGCTCTTCAACGAGAGCTGGGGAGTCGATGTGTCGGTCTCGACGCCCGCGCTCATCACCTCGCTCGTCGACGAGGCCGTGGAAGTCGGCGCCATCGTCAAACTGATGGACCTGGCACACGGGCGAATGAAACTCATCGAGATCACTCTTGCGTCGGACGCGCCGGCGGTGGCCCAGAAGCTCACGCTCGACGAGCTGCGACTCTCCGAGGCCGTATCCGTGGTGGCTGTGGTTCGGAGCGATCAGCCCATCGTGCCGACCGACTCCATGCGGTTCCAGGAACACGATCACGTGATTTTGGTGACGCGCGCGGACGCGACCCAGGACTGCGCGAGCGCCTTCATCGCCTGACGCCGCCGAAAGTTGTTCGCGGCACGCACCTAGCATTGAGTTGTGCGCGCCGCCTTTTTTGACCTGGACAAAACGGTCATCGCCAAGTCATCCATGGTGGCGCTCGGGCCGGAGTTCCACGCCCGCGGCCTACTGCACCGACGCACCCTCGTCTGGGCGGTCGTGAGCCAGATGATGTTCATGCGATTCGGCGCCGACGAGGACAAGCTCGCCAAGATCCGCGAATCCGTCCTCAAGGTCACCAAGGGATGGGACCGCGACGAGGTCCGTGCCCTGGTCGAAGAGACGATCAACGAGGTCATCGAACCGCTCATCTACGACGAGGCCATCGAGTTGATCGACCAGCACCTGAGCGATGGCGACGAGGTCTACCTGGTGTCCATGGCGCCCGAGGAGATCGTGGGGCCCTTCGCCGAACTGCTCGGTCTCACCGGGTGCATTTCGTCAAAAGCCACCATCGACCCGGAGGGCAAGTACACCGGCGAGCTGGACTTCTTCGCCCAAGGCGAAAACAAGGCCCTCGCGATCAAGGAGCTCGCCGCCGAGCGCGACATCGACCTTGACGAGTCCTACGCCTACTCCGACTCGGCAACCGACGTGCCCATGCTCGAAGGCGTGGGCCACGCCATCGCAGTCAACCCGGATCGCGCTCTCGCGAAGGTGGCCGCCGAGCGCGGATGGCCGACGCTCAGTTTCACCCACAAAGTGCGTGCACACGACCGCACCCGTTCACGCACGCCCTTCATCGTGAGCGCTGTCGTCGTCGGCGTCGCGGCGGTGTTGGGACGGACCCAACTGCACCGCGACTAGAGAGTCAGCAGGTCGCGCGCGCCGGTATCGGACGAGGGGTGGCGTAGCTTGCTCATGGCCCGCGCCTCGATCTGACGGATTCGTTCGCGCGTGAGGTTCATCTCGGCGCCCACGTCCTCCAGGGTGCGGATCTCGCCCGCCCCATCCAGGCCGAAGCGCATGCGCAGGATCTTCTGCTCGCGCTCGTCGAGCGGCTGAAGCAGCTTCTCGATCGCCGCGGGCATCATCTTGACCGCGGCCACGTCGAAGGGCGACTCGGCCGACCGGTCCTCGACCACATCGCCGAGCTCGGCGTCGCCGTCTTCGCGCAGCGGTTCGGACAGCGAGATCGGCTCGGAGCGGAACCGCAACGCCTCGATGAGCTTGTCCTCGGGCATCTCGCACTCTTCGCACAGTTCTTTGATGGTCGGCGGACGGCCGAACTTGAGTTCCAGGCGTGACTGGGCCTTCTGCACGCGCGCCAGCGTGTCGCCGGCGTGCACCGGCAGACGGATGGTGCGCCCGGTGTTGGCGATGCCGCGCGTGATGGCCTGGCGGATCCACCACGTGGCGTAGGTGGAGAACTTGAAGCCCTTGCGCCAGTCGAACTTCTCGACCGCGTGCATGAGGCCCAGGTTGCCCTCCTGGATCAGGTCCAGCAATGGCAGACCCGACGCCTGGTACTTCTTAGCGATCGAGACGACCAGGCGCAGGTTGGACTGGACGAAGTCGCGCTCGGCCACCTCGCCGCGGTGCACGGCGCGCTTGAGGGCCTGCTTCTTGGTCGGGGTGAGCTTGACCTTCTTATCTGTCTCGGCACTCTCGATCTCGGCCGCGGCGTCGCGGCCCTCCTCGATCGTCTGGGCCAGGCGGACCTCGTCGTCCTTGGTGAGCAGGGTGTACTGGCCAATGTCGGACAGGTATAGGCGTACCAGGTCCTCATCGTCCCGGTCCACGCGATCTTTGGCCATAGTGCTCTACCCCTTAGGTATTGGCGTGTTCGGAGCCCGACGCGACCACCCGGAGTGACCGGGCGCCCGACAGCGTCCTCGAATTACCGCCACTACTAGTTATACGGGGACCCGCAACCTAGCCACCCACACCGAAGCTCTCGGCGAAGCCGGCACCCTCCAACGCCACGTTGAGCGCGCGCACGGCCCCCGGACCGGGTCCAGCGTCGGGGTCCTCCCGCGCGGACGCCAGCTCGCGGATCGCGATAATCTCGGCCACGACCAGGTCTGACGCGTGATCGATCAGGCCCCTCGCATCGTCGTCGACCACGTCGCGAGCGTCACGCAGGCTGACCAGCAGTCGCGGGCCCACCACGACGGCCACGCAGTAGAGGGCGAGGCGGCCCGTTGGGTCGCCCTCCACCGCGCCGTCGAGCACCTCGAGGAGTACTTCCAGCGGCTCGGACCCCTCACCCAGCCGCTCGCGCGTCGCCAACGCCAACTCTCCGAAGACGCGAGCGGTCTCGTAGGAGCGCACGACGGCGCCATCGTCGCTGAAGGTACCGGCCGCCGCGCCCAGCACCCGGTAGGGCGCAGTAAAACACGACCCCAGGTGGGCCAGGACGCCGCGGGTCTGGGTCACTCGGGATGGAACTGATTGGTGATCGGCATCCGGCGGTCGCGGCCGAACGCCTTCTTCGAGATGCGCACGCCCGGCGCGGTCTGGCGACGCTTGTATTCGCTGGCGTCCACCAGCGTCGCGACGCGCCGCACGAGATCGGGGTCGTGTCCGAGGGCGATCAACTCCTCGGCCGTGGCGTCGCCCTCCACGTAGAGCTCCAGCAGCGGATCGAGCAGCTCGTAGGGCGGCAGGGACTGGTCGTCGCGCTGGTCGGGACGCAACTCGGCCGACGGAGCCTTGGTCAGGACCGACTCGGGTATGGGCGCGGGGTCGCCGTCGCGGATCGCGCTGGCGTTGCGGTGCCGGCACAACTCGTACACCAGGGTCTTGGGCACGTCCTTGATGACCGCGAACCCGCCAACCGAGTCGCCGTAGAGGGTCGAGTACCCCGTCGCCAGTTCGGACTTGTTGCCCGTGGCGAGAACGATCGCCCCGGTCGCGTTGGAGACCGCCATGAGTATGACGCCGCGCACGCGCGACTGGAGGTTCTCATCGGTGAGGCCGTGCGGCGGCTCGCCCAGGGCGCTCTCCAGGGTCTCGCAAAAGACGCGGTGCGCATCCTCGATGGGCAGCGACGTCACTTCGATGTCCAGGCGACGACCGAGCTCGTAGGCGTCCTCGAGCGAGTGGGACGAGGAGTAGCGGCTGGGCATCGCCAGGCCGCGCACGGCGCGAGAGCCGACCGCGTCGACGGCGATCGTGGCCACCAGCGACGAGTCGATGCCCCCGGAGAGTCCCAGCACGGCCGAACGAAACCCGTTCTTGCGCAGGTAGTCACGCGTCCCGGTGACGAGGGCTTCGTAGACCTCCTCGATCTCGGTCGGTAACGCCGCCACGTGATTGACCAGGTGCGACACCGACGCCGACTCGTCGCGCGGGTAGAGGCCGTCGAGGGCCACCCCCACGTCGCTGGCGCGCGCTTCGACGTCGACGACGAGAAGCTCTTCGCGAAAGGCCACGGCGCGCGCCACGACCTCGCCGCGTTCACTGAAGACAACACTCTGTCCGTCAAAGACCAGCTCGTCCTGTCCTCCGACCAGATTGACGTAGGCGATCGGACAGCCCGTCTCGAGCGCGCGTTCGCGCAACATGGTCTCTCGCTCGTCCTGGCGACCTCGCGCGTAGGGCGACGCGTTCGCCACCACCAGCAGCGTCGCCCCCTGGGAGGCGAGCTCGGCGGCCGGTCCCATCTCCGGCCACACGTCCTCGCAAATGACCATTCCCACGGCGACGCCCTTCACGTTGATGATCGTCTGGGGTCCGGCGCCGCGCCGGAAGTAGCGCAACTCATCAAAGACGTCGTAGTTAGGAAGCAGGCGTTTTGTGGCGGTAGCCGCCACACCCCGGTCGTCGAGGGCGACCAGGACGTTGGCCAGTCGGGGCGGAGTTGGCGCGCCCATCGGGCCACCGGCCTCGTCGCGAGCGTCGACCGGAGGCCCCAGGGGCAGTCCCGACTCGCCGCCCACCACCGTCCCGACCAGGAGCGGAGGCACGAATCGGGCTCGGGCGAGCTCGTCGAGCGCGTTGGCCGCGGCCTCGATGAAACCCTCGCGCAGCAGCAGGTCCTCGGGCGGGTACCCGGTCAGCGCCAGCTCCGGCGAGACCACCAGGTCGGCGCCGACGGTGGCCCCCTGCTTGCGGAACCGGTCCAGGGTCGCGACGTTCTGGCCCAGTGCGCCGACAACCGCGTTCATCTGGGCCAACGCGAGTCGCACGACGGGCACGACCGCAGCCTACCGGCGTGGTCTTTGACGATTCCGGGCCGACGTTTCACACGCGGTTAACACAACCGGGGGGTGCAGGGGGTGCGCGCCCACCAGACTGGAGGGGTCGCGAAGCGCGACGACGCCAAAGGAGCAACGTGTCGTATCAGGCCGAGTACATCTGGATTGACGGAACCGAGCCCACGCGCCAACTGCGCAGTAAGACCAAGATCGTGGCCGACGGGTCGAAGCCGCCCGTGTGGGGCTTCGACGGCTCGAGCACCAACCAGGCCACCGGCGACGCGTCGGACTGCGTGCTGAATCCGGTGTTCAGTTGCCCGGACCCGCTGCGCGGGCCGAGCGACCTGCTCGTCATGTGCGAAGTCCTCAACTCGGACATGACGCCGCACGTGACCAACACGCGAGCGGCGGCGGCCGAGGTCGCCGAGCAGTACGCGCGCTTCGAGCCGATGTTCGGCGTCGAGCAGGAGTACACCTTCTTCAAGGACGACCGGCCCTACGGCTGGCCGGCCGTCGGGTTCCCCGCTCCGCAGGGTCCGTACTACTGCGGCGTCGGCGGCGCCAAGATGCCCGGTCGCGACATCGTCGAGGAGCACACCTTGGCCTGCCAGAAGGCGGGGCTGTCCATCGAGGGCACCAACGCCGAGGTGATGATGGCCCAGTGGGAGTTCCAGGTCGGCGTGCTCGGCGCGGTCGAGATCGGCGACCAGCTCTGGGTCATGCGCTGGCTCCTCGAGCGCATCGCCGAAGAGTTCGACGTCGACGTCAGCTTCGACGCCAAGCCGGTGCACGGTGACTGGAACGGCGCGGGGGCCCACACCAACTTCTCGACCAAGCAGATGCGCGCCGCCGGCGGCTTCGACGCCATCGTGGCCGGCTGCGAGGCGTTATCGAAGAAGGTCACCGAGCACATCACCAACTACGGCGTCGGCATCGAGGACCGACTGACTGGAGCGCACGAGACCGCCCACTGGTCGACCTTCTCCTACGGGGTCTCGAACCGCGGCGCGTCGGTGAGGATCCCCGGGGCCGTGGCCCGCGAGGGTCGCGGGTACCTCGAGGACCGGCGGCCCAACGCCAACATGGACCCCTACGTCGTGAGCCGGCTGATGGTCGAGACGATCTGCGGCGCCGCGGCGGCGTCCGCGTCCACCAAGCGGGTGGCCGCGAAAAAGGTCACGGTGCAAAAGACCGCGAAGAAGGCCCCCGTCCGCGCCAGGGCGCGCTAGGCCACCAGCGCCACCGACCGATGGGGTCGGCGGTGGCGCTCGGGGCGAGAGGTGCGAGAATGAACACCATGCAGTCCCAGGCCCAGTACGTCCTTCGCACCGTTGAAGAGCGCGGCGTGCGCTTCGTCCAGCTCTGGTTCACCGACGTTCTGGGGCGCCACAAGGCCTTTCACGTCACCCCGGCCGAGCTAGAAGACGCCCTCGATCAGGGGATGACTTTTGACGGCAGCGCCATTGACGGCTTCAGCCGCGTCCAGGAGTCTGACGTCCTGGCCCGACCCGACCTCACGACGTTCCAGCTCCTGCCCTGGTATCACGAGGAGGGAGTGGCGCGCGTCTTCTGCGATATCACCAACATCGACGGGAGCCCCTTTGAAGGATGCCCGCGCCAGCAACTGCGTCGCGTGCTCGAGGGTGCCCGTGACCAGGGCTACACCTTCTTCGCCGCGCCCGAGATCGAGTACTTCTACTTCGAGGACCTTGATGCGTCGCGCGGTCCACGTCCGCTGGACCGCGGCAGCTACTTCGACCTGCTGCCCGACGACACCGGCAGCCAGCTGCGCCGACGCACCGTGCTGGTGCTCGAGGAGATGGGCATCGGTGTCGAGCACGCCCAACACGAGGATGCTCCGGGCCAGCACGAGATCGACCTGCGTTACACCGACGCCCTCACGATGGCCGACACCGTCATGACCGCGCGCTACGTGATCAAGGAGCTGGCGCGTCAGGCCGGGGTCGCGGCGAGCTTCATGCCCAAGCCCCTCGACGGTGTCCAGGGCTCGGGCATGCACACGCACCTGTCCCTCTGGCGCGACGAGCGCAACGCCTTCGTCGGCGAGGGCCCCTACGGCCTCAGCCCGGTAGCCGCGCAGTTCATCGCGGGACTGGTGCATCACGCGCCGGAGATCACCGCGGTCACCAACCAGTGGGTCAACTCGTACAAGCGCCTCATCCCCGGCCACGAGGCGCCGGTGGATGTGTCCTGGGCGCGTCACGACGACGCCGCCCTGGTGAGGGTGCCTTCGGTCAAGCCCGGGCGCGTGGACTCCACGCGTGTCGAGTTCCGTTCGCCGGACCCGGCGGCCAACCCCTACCTCGCCTTCGCGGTCATCCTGGCGGCGGGCATGCGTGGCGTGGCCGGACGCTACGAGTTGCCCCCCGAGGGTGAACGCGTCGCGTCGCTACCGCAGTCGCTCGCCCAGGCGCTCGACCTCATGGAAAGATCCGAGCTGCTCAACGAGACGCTCGGGGCCCACCAGGTCGAGTGGTTCCTGCGCAACAAGCGCGCCGAGTGGAACGCCTACCGCGGCCAGGTGTCGGCCTTCGAGTTAGCGCGCTACCTACCACTGCTGTGATCGACGTCGTCCTGTGTGTGCCGTCGTGTGAAGGCCCGGTGCGCAAGGCCTTCGAGGTCACCGGGGTGACACCGGCGGTGGCCGCGTCGGGTCGTCTCAACGAAGTCACGGCGCTCGAGCCAACCGACGGATTCGCCGGCGCGGTCATCAACGCCAGCGCGATGCCAATCACCGAGGCGATGAACCTGTGCCGGGCACTGCGCTCACGCGAGCGCGGTGTCGGGCCGATCATCGTGCTGGTGGACCACTACCAGCTCGACGACCTGACGTTTCGCGAGGACCTCTTCGACGACTTCGTGGTCGGGCCCTTTGACGTCAGTGAGCTCGCCACGCGACTACGTCACCGACTGCGCCGCGCGGGCAACGAAAGCGTCGCCCCACGCGTCGAGCACGGCGGACTGGTCATGAACCTCGAGACCTACCAGGCCGCCATCCACGGGCGCGTCATGGACCTGACGTACATGGAGTACGAGCTGCTGCGGTTCCTCGCCACGAATCCGCACCGCGTCTTCACCCGAGAGACCCTGCTCAGTCGCGTCTGGGGCTACGAGTACTACGGCGGCGCGCGCACGGTCGACGTTCACGTGCGGCGCCTGCGCGCGAAACTCGGTGAGGAGAACGCCCACCTGATTCACACGGTGCGGTCAGTTGGTTACAAGTTCGGCGACGAGCCGGAGCGCACCAGCGACTAGCCAGCGGGCGCGTGCGCCCAGAGCTCCACTTCGGCCCGCGCACCGAGGGGCAGTTGGGCCACGGCCACGGCCGAACGGGTCGGTCGCGGATCGCTGAAGGTTTCGACCCAGACCTCGTTGCACGAGGCGAAGTCCGACATGTCGACCAGAAACAGGGTCGCCTTGAACACCTGCTCGAAGGTCACGCCGGCCTCGGCGAGAACCTCACGCGCGTTGGCCAGTGCCTGGCGCAGCTGATCGGCCGCGACACCTTCGACGAACTTTGGGGGATCGGCGTCATAGTCCAGACCCACCTGGCCCGAGATGACGACGAGTTCGCCCGCGCGGCGCCAAGGCGAGTAAGGACCAACTGGCGTCTTCACGCCTAGCTGAAGGAGTTACCGCAGCCGCAGGTGCGTGAGGCGTTCGGGTTGGTGATGTGGAAACCGGCGCCCTGGAGGCTGTCGGTCCATTCGAGAGTTGACCCGGTGAGAAGTTCGGCGCTCTGCGCGTCGACGACCACCTTGACGCCCGCGAACTCGCGAACGACGTCGTCGCTGGCTACGTCGGTGTCGAAGAACATGTCGTAGTTGAACCCCGAGCAGCCGCCCGGCTTCACCGCGACGCGCAGCGCCAGGGCCTCGTCGCCACCCTCGGCGGCGATCAACTCGGCCACCTTCTGAGCGGCCCCGTCACTGAGCGTGATGGGATCAGCGGACTGCGTCTTGAGACGGATCTCGACCGCGTTCGACATTGTGGCCTCCTAGCTCCTCACTATCGTAGCGGCCGACTAGCGCGGTGAACACCTCGCCGGCGACCCCGGTAGCGTCTCGTCATGAACTCCGATGAGGTCGTGCGTGAACGCCTGGGCCGCGTTCTGGACCCTGAACTGGGCACTTCCATCGTCGAGCTCGGCATGGTCGGCGACATCATCGTCGACGACCAGGGCCACGCCCGGATCGGCGTGGCCCTGACCACCGCGGCCTGTCCCCTGCGCGCCCAGATCGAACGCGACGTGCGCGAGGCCGCCCTCAGCCTGGACGCGGTCACGTCGGTCGAGGTCGAGGTGGCGGTGATGGACGCGCCGGCACGGCGCGAGCTGATGCGTCGCGCCCGCGCGGCCGCCCAACGGCGCGCGCCCGAGACGTCGATACCTCCCCAGGTACCGGTGCTCATGGTCGCCTCCGGCAAGGGCGGCGTGGGCAAGTCGTCGGTTGCCGCCAACCTCGCGTCGGCGCTCGCCGCGACCGGGCTCACCGTCGGGGTTCTCGACGCCGACGTCTGGGGCTTCTCACTGTCGCGCCTGCTGGGCGTGCGAGGCGAGGTCGAAGCGCGCGCCGGAAAGATGGTGCCACGCGAACGTGAGATGGGCGACGGACGTGTGCGCCTGCTTTCCATGGGTTTGCTCGCCGATGCCGACGAGGCGCTGATGTGGCGCGGACTCGTTATCCAAAAGGCAGTGGCGCAGTTCATCGAGGACGCCGACTGGTCCGGCGTCGACTACTTCGTCGTCGACACGCCGCCGGGCACCGGTGACGTCGTCATGACCCTGGCCCGACTCCTTCCCCAAATGGGCCAATTGGTCGTCACGACGCCGGCGCCAGCGGCCCAGCAGGTCGCGGCGCGCGCGGCGGACTTCGCGCGCAAGTCCAACATTCGAGTTCTCGGGGTGATCGAGAACATGAGCGCACTGGTGTGCGAGTGCGGCGAACGCCACGCGCTCTTCGGCGAAGGCGGCGGTCGGCGCCTGGCCGACGATCTCGGCGTGCCCCTGCTCGCCGAGATCGCGTTGAGTCCCGAGATGTCGCACTCCGGTGACACCGGCGACCCGGTGGCCCTGCACGAGGCGCCCGGCGGAGTCTTCACCTCGCTGGCCCAACGCATCCTCACCGAGGTCGCTCCACCACCGGGTGCGTTGGGCTGCTCGGCCCGGCTGCTCGACGCCGTCAACCGATCGGTCGAGGTGCTGGCCTAGGCGTCGTAGCCCTCATCTCCCGCGATCAGCACCGTCACGACTCCGTCGCGCGTGACCAGACGCGGTTCAGTCTTCGCCACCCTGTCCTGAGCTCGTGCGAAGGCAACGACGTCGCGGGCCCTTGCCAAGTCCGCGACGGACTGGAGAGTGCGAATCGTGGGGAAGATCATCTCGTACTCGCCGCGCGCCTGGGCCGACAGTGCGTCACGCGGGCGCAGCCACACGCTGTCCACCGTCTCGGCGCTGTCGTGAAGCGCCACCTGACCCGACGGCGCGAGGACCACGAAGAAGCGGGTATCAAAGCGGCGCGGTGGCCCGGTCGGGGTGACCCAGTGTGCGAGGTACGCGACGCCGCGTAGGTCGAGGTGCACGCCCGACATCTCTAAGACTTCGCTAAGAGTTCCCTCGCCCGCGTTGAGCCTGCGACGCGCCGCGGCGAGGTGCGATGCGGCCTCCGCATCGAGTTGAACTTCCTTTCCGGCGTCGTCGCACACGACGAGCAGCCCCGCCTCTTCAAAGAGTTCACGCAGCGCCGCGACGACGTAGGCCCGACCCCCCGCGGAGAGACCCAGCAGATCCGAGAGCTCCGCATCCTCAGGGCCCGTCACACGATTCAGTTCGGCGTCGCCGGGTTCGAGCGCGCCCCCGGGAAAGACGTACGCACCGCCAACAAAGTCGCTGCGGAGGTTGCGCCGCACCATGAGCACTTCGAAACCATTGGCGCCGTCTCGCACCGCCAGGACCGTGGCTGCGGGTCGAAGTGGCCGATTTTGGTCCATGGTGAAAACTATCGATGCCGTGGGCCGAGGTGGACCACGGCGGCACGTCAACTAAGTTTTAGAGGACCGTACCGAGGAGCATCGTGGCAAAGAAACCCCCAGCCCGCAAGGCACCGGCCCCCCGCGGGCCGGTCAAGAACACCGGTGGACGGCCGGCTGGCTTGTTCACCTGGATTGCTGTGGGCTTGGTGGTGGCCGTCGTGGCCACGCTGGTCGTCATCAAGGTGACGTCGGGCTCCTCGAATCCGGCGGGTGCGTCGGGGTTTCAGGCCACCGACGCCGCCACGGTGAAGGACCTCACCACGGTACCGATGTCGGTCTTCAACACCGTCGGCGTCACCTCCAACGTGGCCGCCGTGAGCCCGCCGATCAAACTCAAGACGGGACAACCCCTGTTGACCGGCAAGTCGTCGACCGGCGCCAAGGTCCCCGAGGTCTTCTACTTCGGCGCGGAGTACTGCCCGTTCTGCGCGGCCGAGCGCTGGGCGTCCATCATCGCGCTGAGCCGTTTCGGCACCTGGACCGGTCTGGGCAATATGACCAGCTCCACGCGCAGCGGCGAGGCTTTCCCGGGTACGCCCACCTTCACGTTCGCCCGCGCCCACTACCGCTCGAAGTACCTCTCCTTCGCCGAGGTGGAAGAGACCACCAACCAGTTCAGCGCTTCACTCAACAACTACACACCGCTGCAAACACCTACCAAGTGGGAACTCGCGAACTTTAAACACTACGACAACACCAACTTCATCCCGGGCATCACCGCGTCCCAGGACTACTCCATCCCCTACTACTCGCTGGGCAACCAGTTCCTCATCTCGGGGGCGAGTTACACCCCAGCGCTGCTGGCCAACCAGACTCGCTCCCAGATCGCGACCGGACTCAGTGATCCCTCCAGCCCAGTGACCGACGCCATCATCGCGACCGCCAACTACGTCACGGCCACCTTGTGCCAGTTGACCAAGAACAAGCCCACCAACGTGTGCACCAGCTCGGGCGTCGTGGCGGCGAAGAAGAAGCTCGGCATCACGTGATCCGCGCCGTGGGACCCGTCCCACGATGGGCGAAGGTCGCCACGCTGCTGCTGAGCCTCGCGGGCCTTGGGGTCTCGATCTACCTGACCATCACGCACTTTCAGCCACAGCTCCTCATCTGCTCGAGCACCGGCACCGTCGACTGCGCCGCCGTGACGACCTCGGCCCAGTCGTACTTCCTGGGAGTGCCAGTCGCGGTGCTGGGACTGGCGCAGTACGCGGTGATGACCGCGCTGACCACACCATGGGCGTGGCAATCGAAGCGCTACGAGCTGCACGTCGCACGCTTCGCGCTCAGTGTTGTCGCAATGGCCTTCGTCCTGTGGCTCCTGGCCGCGGAACTGCTGATCATCGACCACATCTGCCTGTGGTGCACCGGGGTCCACGTGATCACGTTCGCCCTACTGGTCGTCCTCACGCGCGTGACCCCAACGCAGTTGGGGTGGACGTTCAGTGATTCGTCAACGCGCGACGCTCTAGCTCGTTAAGCCCGCCCCACACACCGTGGGACTCGTGGCGCTCCAGCGCGGCCGCGAGGCACTCCTCACGAACGTCGCACCCGGCACAGATCCGCTTGGCGACGAGCTCACGGGCCAGGCGCTCCTCTTTGCGCTCGCTCACGTCGGGGGGGAAGAAAAGGGCTCGTTCGCTGCCGCGACACGCCGCAAGTTGCGTCCACGCGACCGGAAAGACCGCCATCTCCGCCTCCCCCGTTCCCCCTGCTCCACACTAAGCACGACTTCCCCGAGTGGCAAGATGCAATTTCGCCCACCAGGCGCCGCCGGGGCTCAAAACTCGGCTCCGCTACGCTGAACGCCGTGGCCACCGTCCTCGTCGCCAGTGACCTGGCCGCCCTACGCCGCGAACTTCGCTCTCTACTGGAGAGCCCGTACTTGGAGATCGAGGAGGCCGCCACCGGCCCCGAGGTCCTCAAGCGGGTCGGCCAGGGCGGGGTCGACCTCGTGATTCTCGACCTGCAGATCGGGTCAATGGGCGCCATGGCGATCTGCTTGGAGCTGCGTAATGAGGAGTCCTACGGCGCGACCGAGCCCGTGGCCGTCCTGATGTTGCTCGACCGGCGGCCCGACGTCTTCTTAGCGCGCCGCAGCGGTGCCGAGGGATTCGTGGTCAAGCCCCTCGATCCGGTGCGCGTGCGAACCGCGGTGCGCGCGATCCTGCGCGGTGAGGAGTACGAGGACGATTCCTTACGTCCGGCCACGGTGCGCGCAGGCTCACCCGAACCGCGGTGAAGGACCAAGAGCCCCCTCCGTCGGGCCTCGCGCGGTTCCGCGCACGAGTGACCGGACGACGCGACTCTCGTGACCACTCGCCCGAGGCCGCGGCCATCCACGAGCGCGTCGACCAACTGAGCGAGCTCGAATTGCGCGACGTGATGACACCGCGCGTCGACGTGGTTTACCTCACCGTTCCGGTGACTCCTGAAGCCGTCGCCGAGGCCGTGCGCGACACAGGTCACTCCTGCTTCCCGGTGGTCCACGACGACCTCGACGAGGTTCAGGGAGTGCTCTTTGTCAACGACCTCTTCCGCAGCACTACGGACAAACGCGCCATCGGGGTGGCGCTGCCCACGGCGCCAGAGATCGCCCGCAAGATCCGCCGACCCCTGATGCTTCCCGAGACTCAGGATCTGCTGTCGAGCCTGACCGAAATGCGCGAACAGCACCGGACCTTCGCGCTCGTGCTCGATGAGCACGGCGGCGTGGCCGGAGTCGTGTCGATCCGCGACATTCTGGAGCAGTTGGTCGGTGACCTCAACGACGAGTTCGACGAGGACGAGGAGCCCACCATCGTCAAGATCCGTGAGGATCGGTGGCTCGTTGATGGCCAGACCCACGTCGACGAAGTGGAGAAGGATCTCGGACTCGTGATCCCTGAGGGCGAGTACGTCACGATCGCCGGGTACATCCTGGACCTGGCCGGAAAGATCCCGGCGGCGGGTGACACCTACACCGAAGGTGACTGGACGTTTCGCGTGCAGTCCTTGGAGCGACGCCGCATCAGCGAGGTCGTGATCGAGCACCACGAGCCCCCCGAAGAGGTCGAAGGTCCGCTCTAGCCTCCGGAGACGTCGACAGCGACGGATATACTCGTCAAGCCGCGAGGTAACTCGCTGCGGGCTGTAGCGCAGTTTGGTTAGCGCGCTGCGTTCGGGACGCAGAGGTCCCCGGTTCAAATCCGGGCAGCCCGACCACCATGGCGAAAGCCGTGGGATGCCAGCCCCCATCGTCTAGCGGCCTAGGACACCACCCTTTCAAGGTGGCGGCACGGGTTCGAATCCCGTTGGGGGTGCCAAGGGTTTTCACTCAAACCCCGGTGATTACAAGGGGTTTCATGCTACACCTAGTGACCACGAGTGACCCTCAGCAACCGTGATTGACCCGTGTTTAGTGCCCGTGTAGTGCCCGTGGAGTGCCCGCGCAAATTGACACTTCAGGGTGAACTCGAAAGCAGTGGTTGGAATTATTGGCACCAGTTGAATCTCAGCATTCTCGATCGCCCCACCTCCGACAGCCCCAGACGGAACACTTGTGAGCGCATCCAGAGAGCCGAGGACGCGCTTCACAACCCTAATGACCGGCTCACTGGTTGGGGCTATACTATAGCCCATGCCAGAGCAGCCGAATCCCTACACCCCGGGAGCGGGTGATCGCCCGCGCGCGTTTGTCGGGCGCGATC
>DATLSF010000016.1:0-74613 GCA_035534335.1 Acidimicrobiales bacterium
CGGCCTTGGCCGTCTTTGACGCGGGCAACGCGTCACAGAGCACGGGGCGAAAGAGAAGCTGGGCGGTCTCGCCCACCAATTTGAGCACCCGACGAGCGTCCTTGACGCCCGGCACGGAGACGACGACGTTCTTTCCTTGCAGGTTGACTGTTGAACCGGAGACGCCGAGACCGTTGACGCGGTTGCTCAGAATCGTCACGACCTCTTGCATGTTGGCGGTCGAGGTCGGAGTGGCTGGCTTGTAGACCGCCGAGACGCCGCCGGCGAGGTCGAGGCCAAGCTTGGGACCCCAGCCCAGCGAGAGAGTCGCCGCCAACGCCCCGAAGGCGATGGCGATTGTCAAGACCAGGCTGAGGATCAGCGACTGTCGGGAACCGACCGGGGCCGGCATTCTTACTTGTCGCCCCCGGTAGCGTCGCCGCCGGAAGTCTCTCCGTCGGTCGGATGCTCCTCGTTCGCCGCATCATCGGTCGACTCGGGCACCACGGGGTCGAAACGCCGCGCGATGGCGCTGGGCACGAAGTCAAGTTCGACGCCGCTGGCACTGCGCAGGGTCACCAACTGGTCGTCACGGCGCACGATGGTCCCCACGAAGCCACCGACGGTCTGGGCGCGCTCACCGACGTCGACCTGGCGGGCCTGGGCGCGCACCGCCTTCTGCTTGCGGCTGCGCGGACGAATGTAGAAGAAATACAGGGCGACGAAGACCGCCACGTAGATGAGAAGGATCGCCGAGCCGCTTCCGGATTTGCTCGTGGCTGCCAACAACATGGGGTTCCCTTCGGGATAGATGCCCCCGAAACCCTACTCCGTGGCGCCGCGCGACCTAAAGCAGGCCGCCCCCCGGAGGGGTGCGACCCAGGTGCGCGTAGGCACGCTCGGTGGCGACGCGCCCGCGCGGCGTGCGCGCCAGCAAGCCCTCGCGCAACAGGTACGGCTCGTAGGCGTCCTCAATCGTGCTGGTCTCTTCACCGCAAGCGTGCGCCAGCGTGGTCAGTCCCACCGGTTGGCGCGAGAACTGGTCGCACAGCATACCCAGAATGCGCCGGTCGACCTTGTCGAGGCCCAGGGTGTCCACCCCGAACAGCTCTAGCGCCTCGGTCGCCAGGTCTTCGTTGACGCGCTCGCGACCACGCACCTCCGCCACGTCACGGACCCGGCGCAGCAGTCGGTTGGCGATGCGTGGGGTTCCCCGGCTTCGACCGGCGATCACCGCGGCGGCGCCCGGGTCGAGCGCGACGCCGAGCAAACGCGCCGAGCGGGTGACGATGACGGTCAAGTCGTCCGCTCCGTACAGGTCGAGGGACGCGACGAAACCGAAGCGATCACGCAGTGGCGCGGCCACCAAACCCGTCCGGGTGGTGGCCCCGACCAGCGTGAAGCGAGGCAGGTCGAGCCGGATGGAGCGTGCCGAAGGACCGCGGCCGATCATCACGTCGAGGCGGCGATCCTCCATCGCGGGATAGAGGACCTCTTCGACGGACCGCGTGAGCCGATGCAGCTCGTCGATGAAGAGCACGTCGCCGTCGTGGAGGTCGGTGAGGAGCGCCGCCAGGTCCCCGGGCCTCGTGAGCACAGGACCCGAGGTCACGCGAAGACCCGCCGACATCTCATTGGCCACGATCGTGGCGAGCGAGGTCTTGCCGAGACCGGGCGGACCCGCGAAGAGCAGGTGGTCGACGACCTGACCCCTCACGCGCGCGGCCCCCAGGACTATCTCGAGGTGGCCCACCAACTCGCGTTGACCGACGAACTCGCTGAGTGTCCCGGGTCGCAGCGACGCCTCCACTGTTCTCTCTTGCTCGTCCGCCACCGGCGCCACCACGCTGTCGGCCCCGGCCAAGTCGACGTCGCGACGCGTCACCGCGGCCTCAAACGATGCAGGGCCTCGCGCAGGGTCGCAGATTCATCCTCGCTGGGCGCGACGTCACGAAGGGCATCGCGGATCTCCGAGCCGGTATAGCCCAGAGCGCGTAGCGCGTCCTCGACGGCCTCGTTGTCGCTCACGCGCACACCTTCGTCGCTGAGGGCGGAGACGACCTTGCCCTTCAGCTCGAGCACGATGCGGCTCGCCGTTTTTGGACCGATACCTGGGATCAGCGCGACCCGTTTGGCGTCTCCGCTTTCGATCGCGAACGCGAGCTCGGTGGTGGTCATGGTACGTAGCGCACCGAGCGCGGTCGAGGGACCCACCCCGGGGGTCGCGAGCAGCATCTCGAAGAACTCACGTTCCTCGAACGTCACGAACCCGTAGAGGGAGATCGCGTCGTCGCGCACCACGGTGTAGACGAAGAGACGCGCCGTATTCCCCGTCGCGAAGTCGTCCCGAGCGACGTGGACCTCATACCCCACGCCACGAACGTCCACGACTAGTGCGCCGTTCGGGAGCCGGTGGCGCACTTCGCCCTCGAGCCACCCGATCATCGCGGGGCCGCTTCGATCAGTCGGCGTTGCGTGCGTTCGGTCACGAGGTAGGTGATCGCCAGAGCCAGGGCGTCAGCCACGTCCGGGGGCCGCGGGGGCTCGGCGAGCCCGCACAGTCGCGCGACCATCGCCTGGACCTGGGACTTGCTCGCTGCGCCGTAGCCGGTGACGGCGAGCTTGACCTCTTGGGAGGTGAACTGGCGCACGGAGGCGCCGGCGGCGCCGGCCAGGGCGATCGCCACGCCACTGGCCTGGGCCACCGAGATCGCGGTGCGGGCGTTTCGTTGGTAGAAGACGCGCTCGACCACCACGACGTCGGGCCCCACTTCGGCGATCAACGCGGCCAACTCGTCACTCAGCAGACGCAGGCGCTCTTCGACCGGCAGGTTCTTCTCGGTCTCGACGACCCCGGCCCGGCGCGCCGCGAAGGACTCTCGATTCTCGAAGGAGCCCTCCACCAGACCGAATCCGCAGCGGGTGAGACCCGGGTCGATACCCAGTACGAACATATGTTCGATACTAACCCGGGCGGCGTGCGCGAACGGGTTTAGCCCTCGAAGGCGGCGAGGACTTCGTCGGAGACGTCGAAGTTCGCGAAGACGTTCTGGACGTCGTCGTGCTCGTCCATGGCGTCCACCAGTCGCAACACCCGCTTGGCTTCGGCGTCGTCGGTGACCGCGATGACGTTCTGGGGTACCAGCGTGAGCTCGGAGCTGAGCACTTTGAAGCCGGAGCCGTCGAGCGCGTCGCGCACCGCCGCCAGCTCGTGGGGCGGTGTGGTCACGAGGTAGTTGTCGCCGTCGTCGGAGAAGTTCTCGGCGCCGGACTCCAGGACCCGCTCGAGCAGTTGGTCCTCGTCGAGCGGTCCCTGCACCTCGATCACACCCTTGCGATCGAACTGCCAGGCGACCGAACCGGGCTCGGCGATCGAGCCACCGAAGCGAGTGAACAGGTGCTTGATCTCCGCGCTCGTTCGATTGCGATTGTCAGTGAGGGTCTCGACGATGACCGCAACTCCGCCCGGCCCGTACCCCTCGTAGGTGACCGGCTCGTACCGCGCCCCCTCGAGCTCACCGGTCCCGCGCTTGACGGCCCGGTCGATCGTGTCGATCGGCACCGACGCCTCACGGGCCTTCTGGTACATGGTGCGCAGGCTGGCGTTGGCTGACTGGTCCCCGCCGCCCTCGCGCGCGGCGACCTCCACCTGGCGGATCAGCTTGGCGAAGACCTTGGCGCGGGCGCTGTCCTTGGCCCCTTTGCGGTGCTTGGTGGTCGCCCACTTCGAATGGCCGGACATGCTTCCTCCCGCCCCGTGGGGCGTAGACGATGCTACCGGCTGGACGCAGTCACCCCTAGGGGGTGTCCGCTTAGCTGACGGAGGGACCCGCGGTGCGGGCGCTTTCGACACCCGCCAGGGCCTCACGAAGTTCGGCGAGCCACTCGGTCTCGTGGCGCCCGACCAACTTCACGCACCACGCCAGGGCTTCGCTGCGACTGCGCGCGACCCCCGACTCGATCAATGTGTCCAGCACCGCGCGCTCGCGCAGGCGTAGACGGGTCATGACCGGAGTGCTCAGGTGCGTGAACAGCGTGGTCACGCCATCGCGACTCACGCCCCAGGACACCTTGCGGCGAAACAGGTCCTCAGCGGCTTCGGCCACTCCCATACGCTCGGCGCGGGTCGACTCGCGAAACTCCTCCACCTTCACGTCGGCCGGCAGTTCGCCCACACACCAAATCTCGTCACCGTCAAAGTCGACGCTGATCGAACTGAACCAATTGCGCGGCACCTTCTCGTCGAAGAACCGCTTGATCTCTTCGTTTTTCATAATTACAAGATTACACAATTACAGATTAAACGCAGCAGGACCTCTCCCATCGGCTACTTGAAGTGTTTATACCCTTTTATCAGGTATGACGCGTAACACGTCGGAACCCGGCGCCGTCTACCTCGTGGGCAGCGAGTCCAAGAACAGCTGGTGTATCCGCGTCTCTGCGGCCAGTTCGGGATGGAAGGCACACCCCAGGACCGCCCCCTGTCGCACCAGCACCGGGTGGTCGCCGTCGCCGTGATCCAGGGTGGCGAGTACTTCGATGTCGGCGGACCACGTTTCGATACGCGGCGCGCGGATGAAGACCCCATGCACGTGACCGATCCCCTTGACGTCCACTTCCGTCTCGAAGCTGGCGATCTGGCGCCCGTAGCCGTTGCGGCGCACCGCGACGTCAAGCGCGCCGAAGCTCCATTGGTCACCGCGCCCGTCGAGCACGGTGTCGCTCAGCAGTATCAACCCGGCGCAGGTCCCCAAGACCGCCAGCCCGTCGTCGAGCGCTTCGCCGAGTGGCTTGCGCAGTCCCGATGTCTCCAGCAGGTGAGCGATGGCGGTCGACTCGCCCCCGGGCATCACCAGTCCGTCCAGGTCGTCGAGGTCCTCGGGTTTGCGTACCCGTGTGACCTCGGCGCCCGCAGCCGTCAGCACGGCCGAGTGTTCGCGTACGTCACCCTGGAGGGCGAGTACGCCGACGCGCGGCACTACCAGCCGCGCTCGGCCAGGCGTTGTTCGAGGGTGGCGGTCTCGGCACCGACCATGGCCGCCCCGAGACCGGTGGAGACCTTGGCGACCACCGCGGCGTCGTCAAAGTGCGTGGTCGCCTCGACGATGGCCACGGCCATGCGCGCCGGCTCCTCGCTCTTGAAGATGCCCGAGCCCACGAAGACGGCCTCGGCCCCCAACTGCAGTACGAGCGACGCGTCGGCCGGAGTGGAAATGCCGCCGGCACAGAACATCGGCACGGGAAGTCGGCCGCTCTCGGCGACCTCCTGGACGAGGGCCAGGGGCGCCTGGAGATCCTTGGCCAGCGCGTACAACTCGGCGGCGTCGGCGCTCTTGAGTCGACGCATCTGGGCGTTGATCGTGCGCAGGTGTCGCACCGCCTCGACGACGTTGCCGGTGCCCGCCTCGCCCTTGGAACGGATCAGGCACGCACCCTCGGCGATGCGTCGTAGGGCCTCACCCAGGTTGGTCGCGCCGCACACGAACGGCACAGTGAAGGCCCACTTGTCGATGTGGTTCTCCTCGTCGGCCGGCGTGAGGACCTCGGACTCGTCGACGTAGTCCACGCCGAGGGCCTGGAGGACCTGGGCCTCGGCGAAGTGCCCGATCCGGGCCTTGGCCATGACCGGGATGGTGACGGACGCCTGAATCTCCTGAATCATGAGGGGGTCGCTCATGCGCGCCACTCCCCCGTCGCGGCGGATGTCGGCGGGTACGCGCTCAAGGGCCATGACCGCCACGGCCCCAGCGTCCTCGGCGATCTTGGCCTGTTCGGGATTGACCACGTCCATGATCACCCCACCGCGCAGCATGTCGGCTAGGCCGCGCTTGACCAGCGTTGACCCGACTGTGGAAGGTGTACTCATGGTCAAATCCTACCGGGCGCGCCTCACCACTCTTCGAGGGCCCGCGCACGCAAGATGACGTCATCGAGGTCCGAGGGGTCGGGCTCCATGCGATCGAGGTGCACGTCGAACCAGATCCAGCGCTGCGCGTCGTAGTCCGGCGACGCGAAGTACGACGAGGTCGGTAGCGACTGGTCCGCGCAGCGCCGCAGCGCCCCGGCCAGGCCCAGCGGGTACCGGATGGCGGCGGCGGCCACTTCGTCGGCGCGGTAGGTGGCGCCGACGCCGGCCAGTTCGCGGCGCGCCTCGTCGTTGGCGCCGCTCACGCAGGCCAGGCTCTCGCGCATCAGCAGTCCCAGTCGTTGGCGTGCCAGGCAGTGGGCCACCACGCCTTCGAGCTCGATTAGTTCGAAGTCGCGCACCAGCGCGTCGGTCACGACGAACGTGTCGCGCGCACCCGGCACCAGGGCCGCGTTGTAGCCCTCGTCCCTGACAATCACCGCGCGCAGGTTGCTCGACCCGAAGGTCGCCGACAGCCGATCGATCACCGTGGTGAGGCGCTCCTGGTCCTTGGCGGTGCCGCCCGCGTCGAACCGCGCGGCCAGGCTCGCGCCCAACGTGCGCCCCTGGCGTTCGGCGCGCTGGAGGGCACGCCATAGCTCCCAGGCGTAGAGCCCGGCGATGGCGACGCCGATGATCGGCAGCCAAGGTACGAAGGCCACGCCACCGATGAGTCCGCCCACGACGATGGATATGACGACCGTCTGGGGCATGCGGCGCCGGAAGGCGAAGTCGCGCACCGCGCGGTGGTTGGCGTGACGCTCGGCGCTCGTCGGCGCGTACGGACTCTGCCACGTGGGGTCCAGCACCGGCGCGACGTAGCGCGGGCTACGGTCGCGATGCGTGGAACGGCGCTGACGCGATCGCTGCTTGGTGGCCACGACGAAAGGCTACCGTCTTAGCGCAAAACGCTCCCCCGCGCGCGCGTAGAGCACTTCGTACTCGTCCATCAGGCGTCGCATCGACCAGTTCTCGGCGTGGGCGCGCGCCGCCCCGATCGCCTCCGGCGTATCGCGCAGCAGCGCGGCCGCGATGCCGGCCCCCAGTGCGGCGGCGTCGCCGGGAGCGACGAGGACGGCGTGACCTCCCGCGGCCTCGCGATAGCCGTCGATATCACTCGCCACCACCGGCGCTTCGCTGGCCATGGCCTCGAGCAACACCACTCCGAAGCTCTCGCCGTGGGTGGACGGGGCGACGACGACGCGCGCGCGGCGCAACCACTCGCGCTTGTGCGCGTCGTCGAGCGCACCCAGGAACACGATCATCTCGTCGTGGGCGGCCCGCGCCTCGAGTCGCTCGCGCTCGGGCCCGTCGCCGATCACGACCAGTCGCCACGGCGCCACGTCACCTTCATTGTGGGTCCGCACCGCCTCGATCGCGAAGGCCGCGCCCTTGCGCTCCTCGAGTCGACCGACGAACACGACGTCGACGTCCTTGCTGCGCCGTCGCGGGTACTCCACGAACCGCTCGGCTTCGAAGCCGTTGAAGAGCACGGTGGGCGACACGCCAGTCGCGCCGGTGATCGTGCGCGCGGCGGCGTCGCTCACCGCGACGGGTTCATCGACCCGTCGGGCGAACCAAGCCAGCAATGGTCGCGTGAGTGTGAGCGCGGGCCCCGAGCCGGCGCGGTGGAAGGTCGCCACGCTGGGCGCCGCGTGAGCGCGCAGCACCCCCCAGCCGAGCACCGGCGCGTAGGGCTCGTGCAGGTGCACGACGTCGGGTGAGAACTCGGCCACACGACGCCGGACCGCAGCGGCCGCACGCGGCGACAGGGTCAGTGGGGCGCGAGACCCGTTGGCGGGCACGGCCCAGACCCGCCCAGACTGCGCCACCGTCGCCGGTGTGTCGTAGACGCCCTCGCCGCGCCCGGGTGCGACCACGAGGACCTCGTGGGAACGCCGGCACAGCTCACGGCTCATGGCCAGCACCTGTTCCTGCACTCCCCCGGGCACGCCCAACGAGTACGGCGACAGGAGCGCGACGCGGGTCACGCCGTGCCGAAACGATCCTGGAGGACATGCCACTGCTCCGGGGCGCGACGGATGAGGCCCTCCAACTCCAGCGCCAGCAGTTCGGTGACCCGGTTGACGTCCTGGCGCAATCGGCCGGTGCGCGACGTGTCGATCGGCGGAGTCACGACCGCGTAGTGGTCGCGCCCCGGACCCGTGTAACACGCGGCGGCGACCAGCATCGCGCCGGTGCGCAGGGCCAGGGTCGCGGGACCGGCGGGCAGAGTGAGTCGCTGACCGAAGAAGTCAACCGGCAGTCCGTTATCCAAGATGTCCCGGTCGCACAGCAGTCCCACGACGCCACCGGCGTTGAGCGCGGTAAGCATGGCCGTGCCGGCGTGGTCGTCGAGTGGCGCGATTGAGATACCCATGGATGCACGCTTCTGTTTGAACCACTCGAACAGCTCCGGCGGTTCTAGTACTTCGGCCACCGCCATCATCGGCATGCCGATCTGGGCCAGAAACGCGCCGCCCCACTCCCAGCTGCCCACGTGGGGCAGAGCCAACACCAGCCCCTTGCCCGCCGCGCGGGCGGCCTCCAGGTGCTCGAAGCCCTCGGCGATCACGAATCGCGCGACGACCGTCTTGGGTTTGATCGCCGGCAGCTTCGCGCCCTCGGCCCAGTAGCGCCCGTAGCCGTCAAAGCCACGTTCGACGAAACGCTCGAGCAAGGCGGGGTCGGGCACCTTTCCCGGAGGGGCCAACGCGCGGCTCAGGTTGGAGGTCAGCGCCGCACGGGCGTTCGTGCTGCGCCGACCGACGATGAGCGACACGTGTCGCCCGATCCAGACGTCGAGTTGCTCGGGCAGCCTCTCCATGAGAGCGCCCAGGGTCTTGAAGAGCGCGACGTGCGCGCGCGGACCCACGGTCAGTGGCGAGAGGTGCGGCTGAGGCCGCGCCGTGACCAGCGCGGGTGGTAGTGGGGCCGCGCCACCAACGGCACGATCGGTTCCGGTCGCGCCGCCATCTGCCAGACCCGCCAGAAGCGTCCCGCGGCGGTCATCGCGGTCAGGCCGAGCAGCACCCACAGCACCGGCACGAAGATCGCCGACGACAACAGGGCCACGCCCAGCAGGATCATGCGCTCGGCGCGCTCCATGAGGCCGCCCTTGGCGCTCAGTCCCAGGGACTCGGCCTTGGAGCGCTGGTAGGAGATGAGGTAGGTGGTGGTCAGAATCGCGAAGGGGAGGAGTACCAGCTGGCCCCGGTGGTGCGTGGTCAGGTAGTACGCGCACCCGCCCATGATGACGGCGTCGGCGATGCGGTCGACCACGGAGTCAAAGAAGTTGCCGCGTTGGCTGGCGCGCTGGGAGGCCTTGGCCACGGCCCCGTCGAAGATGTCGTGGAAGCCCGTGAGCGTGAGCAGGATGATGGCCAGCCAGAACCACCCGGTGCCGATCGCCCACGCCGTGGCCAGGGCAAACACGAGGCCGGAGAACGTGAGCACGTCCGCCGAGATCCCGGCGCGCACCAGTGACCGACCTATGGGGGCAACGGAAGCGTCAAACCCCTGTCGGAACCTACCGTCGAACATTCATCTCCCGGGTCCGTCGCGACCAGTCTACCGACGCCGCTCAGCCCCCCGCGTGGTCCATGTGCGGGTGCACCTTGGCCCACGTGGAGGCGAGGGACTCAGGCAGCACGCGGGTTTCGCCAATGGTGGTCATGAAATTCGTGTCACCGTTCCAGCGCGGCAGGACGTGGCCGTGCAGGTGCTTGGGTATCCCGGCGCCGGCCGCCAGGCCGAGGTTGAGTCCGATGTTCATCCCGTCCGGGCGGTACGCGGCCTCCAAGGCGTTGTTGCAACGTCGCACCGCGCGCGAGAAGTCGTCGTACTCGGCGTCGGTGAGTTCGGCCAGTTCGGCCACGTGACGTCGCGGCAGCACCAGCAGGTGCCCCGAGCCGTAGGGAAAGGCGTTGAGCGCCACGTAGGTCAGGTCGCTGCGCCACAGCACGCCCGTCTCGTCACCGACCTCGGCGTCAGCCAGGACGCAGAATACGCACGCGTCGTCGTCGGCGGCGTTGTTCAGGGCGCCCGTCCCGGACACGTACTGCTCGCGCCACGCGGCCGAGAAGCGCGCGAGGCTCACGCGCGGTCCTCGGGTGCGCCGTGCGCGTCGATCTCCGCGCCCAGTTCGGTGAGGAACTCGAGCAACGCGACTCCGCGCCGCGGGTCGTTGGACCCGCGCGCGTTCACGCCCACCGTCACGGCGGCGACGTCGTCGTCGCCGACCACGAGCACGTACGGGATCTTCTCCATCTTGGCCCGGCGTACCCGCGAGCCCAGCGGCTCTGAGGCCGTCTCGACCGTCGCGCGCACGCCGCGCTCGCGCAGCTCCTTGGCCACGTCGAAGGCGTAGCGGTCGTGGTCGTCGCGCACGCCGAGCACCCGGACCTGCTCGGGCGACAGCCAGGTCGGCATGTTGCCGGCGTAGTGCTCGAGCAGGACCGCAATGAAACGCTCCACTGAGCCGAAGAGCGCGCGGTGGATCATGATCGGGCGGGTGCGCGAGTTGTCCGATGCTATGTACGTTGCCTCGAAGCGCTGGGGCGTCTGGAAGTCCAGCTGGATGGTGGACATCTGGTGGGTGCGACCGATGGCGTCGCGCGCCTGGACTGAGATCTTGGGTCCGTAGAACGCGCCGCCGCCGGGGTCGAGCACGAGTTCGAGACCCTGGCCCCCGGCGATGTTCGCGAGCGTCGCCTCGGCCTCGGCCCACTCCTCGTCGGTGCCTACGGCCTTTCCTTCGGGCCGCGTAGACAGCTCGAGATAGAAGTCGGTCAGCCCGAAGTCGCGCAGCAGGTCCAGCACGAACTGCAAGAGGCTGGCCAGCTCGTCGGCCATCTGCTCGCGCGTGCAGAAGATGTGCGCGTCGTCCTGGGTCATGCCGCGCACGCGCGTGAGGCCGTGCACGACGCCGGACAGTTCGTATCGATAGACCGCGCCGAACTCAAAGAAGCGCAGCGGAAGTTCGCGGTAGCTGCGCTGGCGCGACTTGAAGATGAGCACGTGGAACGGGCAGTTCATCGGCTTGAGGTAGTACTTCTGGCCCTCGTCGAGCTCCATTGGCGGGTACATCGACTCGGCGAACCACTGCAGGTGCCCGGAGGTCTCGAAGAGGTCGGACTTGGAGATGTGCGGCGACGTGACGAAGTCGTAACCACCCGCGACGTGGCGCTCGCGTGAGTAGTCCTCCATGACGCGGCGCATCGTTCCGCCCTTGGGGTGAAAGAGCGCCAGCCCCGGTCCGACCTCGCCGGGGAAGGAGAAGAGGTCGAGCTCGGCCCCGAGTCGGCGGTGATCGCGACGCTCGGCCTCCTCCAGGAAGTTCAGGTGCGCCTCGAGGGCCTCGGCCGACTCCCACGCCGTGCCGTAGATGCGTTGGAGCTGGGGACGCTTCTCGTCGCCGCGCCAGTACGCCCCGGCGACGCGGGTCAGGCGAAAGTGGCCCAGGCGACCCGTCGACGGCACGTGCGGGCCGCGGCACAGGTCCCGGAACTCCGGGGAGTTGACGTAGGTGCTGATGACAGTGCCGCTGGCCTCCACCAGGTCCTCGGGCGTTCCCCCATGGGCCACCGCCTCGATGATCTCGACCTTGAAGGGCTGATCGGCGAAGAGCGTCAGCCCCTCCTCGATCGAGTACTCGGCGCGAGTGAACGGCTGGTCCTCGGCGATGATGGCGCGCATCTCGGCGTCGATGCGCGCGAGGTCGTGATCGGAGAATCGCTCGCCGCCGGGCAGCTCGAAGTCGTAGTAGAAGCCGTCGCGGATCGCCGGGCCGATGGCGTAGTGCGCCCCGGGCCACAATCGCGTCACGGCCTGGGCCAGTACGTGCGCGCTCGAATGACGCAAGACCTCGCGACCCTCTTCGCTGGCCGGCGTGACGATGGAGACGCTGGCTCCCGCGGGCAGGAACGTCCCCAGGTCGGTGAGCTGGCCGTTGACCACCGCGGCCAAGGCGTCGCGCCCTAAACGCTTCCCAATCAGGCTCGCCAGGTCGTGAGCGGTCGACCCCGCCGCGACCGTGCGGACGCTGGAGTCGGGCAACGTCACCTCGATGTCCGCCATGGTGCCTTTCGTCGCCTACAGAGTAATGCCGAGCAGTGCGGCGCCTGAGGCGACGTTGCATCCGGCGAGCGCGGCGTCGTCGAGCACCCGCAGAGCCCCGGGGGTGTCGAGGTCGTCGTCGAGCGCCGCGCGAACGTCCTCGAGCGCCGTGCTGGCGCGACCGGTGGTCAGCGTCGAGCGCCAGGTGGCCAACCGCGACTGAGCGAGCGAGAGCAACTCGTCGCGCCACTCGAAGTCCGCGCGATAGTGCTGGCCCAGTAGCGCCAGGCGTGCAGCGGCGGGTTCGGCACGCGTCACGAGCTCGTCGACGAAAACCAGGTTGCCCAGCGACTTGGACATCTTGGTTCCGCCGAGTCCGACCAGTCCGGTGTGCACCCAGTGCTTGGACAACGCAACTCCCGTGACCGACTCGCTCTGGGCCGCCTCGCACTCGTGGTGGGGAAAGGCCAAGTCACGTCCGCCGCCGTGGACGTCGACCGTCTCTCCCAGGTCGCGCCGCACCAGGGCCGAGCACTCGATGTGCCAGCCGGGGCGACCCCGACCCCACCGCGACTCCCACGCCGGCTCATCCTCGAGCGACGGCTGCCACAGGACGAAGTCGAGCGGGTCGCGCTTGCGCGGGTCGTCGGGTCGTCCACCGTTCTGCGACGCCAACTCCAGCATGGCCTCACGAGGCTGGTGGCTGATCTGTCCGAAGCGAGGGAACTTGGCCACCTCGAAGTAGACGTGGCCGTCGGCCTCGTAGGCAAGTCCGCGCTCCAGGGTGGTGCCGATGAGGGTGAGGATCTCGGGGATGGCCCCGCTGGCGCGCGGCTCACCGGCGACCGCCAGCAGGTTGATGAGCGCCATGTCGCGTTCGAAGCGCGCCATCTCCTGAGCCGCGAGGTCCAGGTAGTTCACGCCCAACTCGCGGGCCTTGCGCAAGATGTCGTCGTCGACGTCGGTCACGTTGCGGATGCAACGCGTCTCGTGCCCCGCGTCGCGCAGTCGCCGCTGCAGGACGTCGAACGCCAGGTACACGAAGGCGTGCCCCAGGTGCGCCGCGTCGTACGGTGTGATGCCGCAGCTGTACAACGTGACCACTGGTCCGACGTCCAGCGGGAAGACGCCCCGACGGGCTGCGTCGTACAGGTGCATCAGTGGGTGAGGCCCGCGAGCTTCAGGTAGCTGTGCGTGCGGTAGCGGATGTTCAGCGAGATGCACACCGCCGTGAAGGCCTCGACGGCGCTGGCCAGTGACATCGAGCCGACGACGACTGCGCGCAGCCCGGGCATCTCGTCGATCAGTTCGGCGACGCGCGTGCGCGCGAAGTCGTCGTCGGAAAAGACGATCACGTCGGCGTCGAGCTCGCTGTCCAGGTCCTCCATCATCGACGCGGGCAGGTGGTGAAAGGCCCCCACGATCGTGCTGTCAGGCAGCGCGAAGGCAATCTGGGCGGCCATGGATCCGCGCGGCGGGTAGATCGGCGTGAGCTCGCGACCCTCCTTGGCCAGGGCGTTCACCATCGAGATGACGGTCTTGTCGGCCAGCGCGTCGCGTAGTGCGCTCACCGTCGCGACCGCCGAGTCCCAGGGCGTGGCCACGATCACCAGGTCGGCGCGAGCGGCGTCCTCGTTGCTCGCCCCCGCGATCGAGCCCCCGCGCGGCGACAGCCGGGTGGCGACGTCGTCGGCGCGCGCCGCGTCGCGCGACCCGATCAGCACGTCGTGACCGCAACTCGCGAGCCGCACCGCGACGCCACGACCCGCCGGTCCGGTACCACCCAGAATGCCCACCGTCGCCATAGTCGTCCTCTTCAATTTCTTACTCACAAGTACGCTAACAAGATGGGACTGCTGGCGGACCACCGACTCCTGGTCACGGGGGTCCTCACCGACGACTCACTGGCCTTCGGCATCGCGCGACGCGCGCTCGAAGAGGGTGCTACGGTCGCGCTCTCGGGCGCCGGGCGTGGCGTCTCGCTCACCCGGCGCGTCGCGCGAAAGCTCGGCGACGTCGGTGAGATCGTGGAGCTCGATGTGACCGACCCCGCCCAGGTGAGCGCCGCCGCCGCCGAGATCGAGCAGCGCTTCGGGCGCCTCGACGGCCTGGTCCACGCCATCGGCTACGCGCCACCGAGTTGTCTCGGTCAGGGAATGCTGGTCGCCCCCTACGAGGACGTGGCCACCGCGATGCACGTGTCGACCTATTCGCTGGCGGCCCTCGTCGGGGCCTTTCACCCGCTGCTCGCCAAGAGCACCGCGGTCGGCGGCGCGTCGGTGGTGGCCCTGGACTTCGACGGGTCGCGCGCCTACCCCATGTACGACTGGATGGGCGTCATGAAGGCGGCACTGGAGTCACTCGGGCGCTATCTGGCCCGCGAGGTCGGACCAGACCGGATCCGGGTCAACATGCTGGCTGCGGGCCCGATCCGCACCATCGCCGCCAAGTCCATCCCGGGGTTCTCGGTCTTTGAGGACACGTGGGCCGACCGCGCACCGCTGGGCTGGGACGTCGACGACTCCAGCGCGGTCGCCGATTCAGCTATTGCCCTGCTCTCGCCGTTGTTGCGCGCGACGACCGGATCGGTGATCCACGTCGACGGCGGCGCCCACGCGATGGGTTAGTCAACCCAGCGGGAACGCAGTGGGCGATTCCGCGTCATCGACGCGACTCGTCTGGTGCGCGAACTGCGTCTCGTAGAGGTCGTGGTACAACCCGCCGGCGGCCAGAAGCTCTTCGTGGCTGCCGCGCTGGACAATGGTGCCGTCATCGACGACGAGGATCTGGTCCGCGTTGCGGATCGTGGACAGCCGGTGCGCGATCACCAGTGACGTCCGCGCCGACATTGTCTCGTCCAGTGCGCGCTGCACGTGGAACTCACTCTCGGCGTCCAGGTGTGCGGTGGCTTCGTCTAAGACGACGAGGCGCGGTGCCTTGAGCAGCAGTCGAGCCAGTGCGACGCGCTGTTTCTCACCGCCCGAAAGGCGGTAGCCGCGCTCGCCCACCACCGTCTCGAGTCCCAACGGCAGCGACGACACCAGGGGCCAGATCTGCGCGGCGCGCAGCGCCGCCTCGAGCTCGGCGTCGGTGGCGTCGGGCTTGGCGAAGACGAGATTGGCTCGAAGCGAGTCGTGGAAGAGGTGCGGGTCCTGGGTCACCACTCCGACCGTCGCGTTGAGCGAGGCAATCGTCGCGTCGCGCACGTCCAGCCCGTTGATCGACACCGACCCCTGGTCGACGTCGTAGAGTCGCGACACCAAGAGGGAGATAGTGGTCTTGCCCGCGCCGCTCGGACCCACCAGCGCCGTCATGGTCCCCGGCGCCACCGAAAAGGACACGTCGCGCAGCACCTCGGTGCGCGGTGTATCGTCGAGGCGCGCCACCGCTTCCAACGACGCCAGTGACACCTCCTCGGCGCCCGGATACGAAAAGGCCACGCTGGTGAAGGTCAGCTGCGCCGGGCCGTCGGGAATCTCTCGCGCGTCGGGCGACTCGGCGATCATGGGCTCGAGGTCCAGGACCTCGAAGAGGCGCTCGAAGCTGACCATCGCCGACATGTAGTCGATGTTGATGCTGGAGAGTTGAGTGAGCGGCCCGTAGAGACGAGTGAGGTACAACGTGAGCGCCACCAGAGTCCCGAGGGCCAGGGATTTGTGCACCACCGCGATGCCGCCGAACAGGTAGGCGAAGGCGGTGGCCAGCGACGCGGTGAGGCTGAGCGCCACGAAGAAGAAACGCTGGTAGGTCGCCTGGCGAACGCCCATGTCGCGCACCTCGCCCGCGCGACTCTCGAAGTGGCGCAGTTCGTCGGCCGGTCGCCCGAAGAGCTTGACCACCATGGCGCCGGCGACGTTGAACCGCTCGCTCATGACCATGTTCATCTCGGCGTTGAGCTCCATGCCGCGCTGGAAGAGCGTGCCGAGGCGTCGGCCCACGTAGCGCGCGGGGATAAGGAACGCCGGCAAGAGAACCAGGGCCACCAGTGTGATCTGCCAGCTCAGGTAAAACATGGTCGACAGGATGATCGTGACGAGCACCAGGTTGCCCACGACGTTGGAGAAGAGGTCGGTGAAGGCCTGCTGGGCACCGATGACATCGTTGTTGAGCCGGCTGATGAGCGCGCCGGTCTGGGTTCGCGAGAAGAAAGCGATGGGCATGCGCTGGATATGCCCGAAGACACGCGCGCGAAGGTCGTAGATCAGCCCCTCGCCGATCACGGAGGACATCCGACGCTCCGCCAGTGACAGGACCGCGTCGAAGATGGCCAGACCAGCGGTGAGCAAGGAGAGGCCGATGATGAGACCCTCTCGCTTCTTATGGATCCCGATGTCGATGATCGCGCGCAGCACCAGAGGTGCGACCGAACTGACCACCGCGTCGAGCACGACGAGGGCGAGGAAGATACCGAGCATTCCCCGGTAGGGACGTGCGAACTCAATGACCCGCGGCAAGGTGCCTTTTTTGATGTGGTGCTCCAGCAGCGCGCGGTCGCGACGAAGTCCTCGAATGCCCACGCCGTGAGCACCGGCTCCGCGCATACTCATCGTGACACCTCCGCTCAGTGAGTGTAGGAACTGTCTCGAGAAGTCAACGCACGCGATCTACGAGGTGAGCGCCGTCACCACGATGAGCACGCCGAGGGACATCATGACGCAGGCGCCGACGGTGCGCAGCACCACGAGTCGTGTCGGCGAACCCGACAACCACTCGCGCGCGGTCCCCGCGATGAACCCCCACGTGCCGTCACTGCAAAACGCCATCACCGAGAAGATGATGCCGAAGATGAGGAGTTGGACCGTCTCGTGACCCTTGGACCGGTTCACGAAGTGCGGGAAGACCGCCGCGAAGAATACGAGCGACTTCGGATTGAGGACCCCCACGACAAAGCCCTGGCGCACGATGCGCACTCGTGACGGTCGTGATGACTCGCGCGCGACCATGGCGGCGGCGTGGGCTTGGCGATGGCGCATGGCGTCGACACCCAGGAAGATCAAGTAGCCACCACCAACCAGCTGGAGGACCACCGAGAACGTCTTGGAACTCGCGAGCAGTGGGCCGAGCCCGAGGGCGACAATGATCGAGAGCACCAAAGTGCCCAGACTGTTACCCAACACGGTGAGCACTGCCACCGCGCGACCCCAGGCGACTCCCCGGGCGAGCGTGAACAGAACGCTGGGACCGGGCGCGATGATGATCAGCATCGACGCCACGAAGAATGTGGCGAGCTGGCCGCCGCCAATCACGCGTCGACCCGTCGAAGGACCGCGCTGAGCGCCTGAAGGCTCGCCCCAATGCTGAATCCGATCGTCGCAGCGAAGAAGGCAGTGGCGACGCCGACGGTGCCGCCGAGGAGCCATCCAATGACCAGGACAACGACCTCCAGTGAGAGTCGTACGTAGACGACGCTGACTCCCCAGCGGCGATGAATACTGGTCATCAGTCCGTCGCGCGGGCCCGGTCCCAAGCCCGTCGTGAGGTAGAGGGCACTGCCGACACCAATGGCCGCCACCGCCGCGACGGCGAAGAGGGCCTTGACGATGTCGTCGCTCGGCGCTGGCACGATCACCGTGGTGATGTCCAAGACGTAGGCGATGACGACAAGATTGGCCAACGTGCCAAAGCCGGGACGCTCGTGCAGCGGAAACCACGCCAGCAGGACGACGCAGCTGATCGCCGCCGTCGACCACCCGATGGAGATGTGGGCGTGAATCGCCACCCCCTGGGCCAGTACCGTCCACGGGGTGGCTCCCCAATGCGACTGAACGAGGAGACCCTCACCGAGTCCGAAGAGTGACAGCCCCACCAGGAGCGGCGCCACCATCCGGGGTCGCAGTGCCCACGTTGAAGCGGCTCGCCACGGCGTCGGCGGAATGCGGTGGCTCAGCTTCATGGCCCCGTGACGGTACCAGGACATCTACGGACTTCTCGGAAACGTACGTGATCTTGGCGGTGAGAACTCAGCGGTGTGGAGTCAGTCTCGCGCGGAACCCAGGTGGTCCGAGAGTGACAGGGTGGCACCCTCGTCACGCGAACAGCGATGCTAACGTCAAAACTCCTGGGGTCTCTACGCGCTTGGCAATCGCATCGCCGCGTGGAGCACGAAGCAAGAGGCGTGGAAATGTTCAAGGTAATTGTGGTTGGAGCCGACGACTCACCCACCGCGCGTCGAGCCATTGAGGCCGCTGCGGAGTTGGCCGCTATGTCCGATGGTGCCCTCCACATCGTGTCGGCGTTCTCCGGAAAGTCCCCCAGTGACAGCAAGCTTCCGGCAGAGTTTCAGAACCTCAACACGGACACCGAAGTTGACGCCCTGCTACAAGTGCTTTCGTTCATTGCCAAGGACAAGGGCGTCGAGCCGGTGCTGCACCCCGTGATGGGAGATCCGGTTGAGGCCATCGTCTCGACCGCCGACAAGTTGAACGCCGACCTCATCGTCGTGGGCAACCGGGGAATGCAAGGCGTTCGACGAGTCCTCGGAAGCGTTCCGAATTCAGTTGCTCACGGCGCGAACTGCTCGGTCGCCATCATCGACACCACTGTCTAGACAACCCGTGCGCGCTGGATCGGCACTGACCAGAGGATCACGTCCCCAGAGCCTCACGCAAACGGCCCAACAAGATTGGAACGTCGAACTCGCTTAGTAGGTCGTCAGCCTCCTTCGCCAAAGCAAATTGGGGGTGCCCGGGAGGCAGTAGGTGCACTGCTTCGAGTTCGGTCACCGCCACATCGAGCGGGCAGTCCAATGAGCGCCACGCCTCGACAGCCGAGACGTACAGGTCTCCCGCGTCCTCGGGGTTCTCCTCCAGGGCTGCGAGCGCCGCGCGTATCTCAAGACGCACCGCCGCCATGCCACGTCCTCGAATCCTCAACGCGGCCTCCAGGGCTCCGCGAATCTCCGCGACATCCTTAAGCCAGATGGCGCAACGCGCCTGGTGGATGATCGCGGCTCCCGAGTTGATGCCCAGAGGATCAAGCGCAATCGCTTCGGCGGCCAAGGCGAGGCCCTCGCGCATGTCGCCGGCAAAGTAGTTGACCAGTGCGCGCGAAGCCAGGAACGTGGTCTGGCCCGCGATGAACTGAGTGTCTATCTGGATTGAACCAACTTCAGCCACGAGGCGCTGGGCGGTGTCGACGTCACCGCGGTACGCGGTGAGCATGGCACGAAGGAGGGCCGCCCACACAACGTCACGCGGCAATGGGCCGCGGGCCTCAATTGTTTCCAGGTCGGCCTCGATCTCTGACCATTTGCCAAGCCCGATGCCGGTTTCGATGGCGTTGAGAAGGGACGTCTCTTCGATCGATCGCAGGCCCGCTCGCCGGGCGATCTCCGCACACTCGCGGGCCACCCGATACGAGTCCTGTACGTCATCGGGCAGTGCGTACAGGCTAAGCGACATCATGGCCATCGCCTGCTCGCGCAGGGATCCGGACTCTTCGGCCAAGGCCGCACGACCTCGACCCAGGATCACCGCCTCCTGGTGACGCCCGAGGTTGAACAACGCAAAGGAGCGAGCACCGATGGCCTGGGCCAACAGGGTCGTGTCATCGATTCGCTCGGCCACCGACAGCGCCCGGTCCGCCCATTCGAGCGCGCCTTCGGAGTCCTGTCCGAACGCCATGGCCTGGGCCACGACCTCCGCGAGCGCGCCGCGAGCCCGCAGGTCGCCGCTGTCACCAAGTCGTTCAAAGGCCGACTGAGTAATCTGCACCGCCTCGACGAGTCGGTCCATGGTTCGCAGCACCAAGCCCACCTTGGCGGTAGCCAGTCCTTCGGCGGCCACGTCGCCCAGTGTGCGGTACTCCTCGGCCGCCGCGGTAGCCAGTTCGAGGGCACGCTCGCGATCAGCTTGGTTGAGCGCGGCGTCGGAGGCGAGTTCCAACAGTTGTGCGTGTTCCACCCCCGCGGGAGCGATGGCCAGCGCCTGCTCGGCGAGATCGCGAGCCTGGTCGGGCGAGCCGAGCGAAATGGCGCGCTCGGCCGCCTGGCGCAACCACCGTCGAGCGTGCGTGGCGATGTCGCTCGACTCGTCGCTTTCGGGTGCGGCTCGGAAGGCGGACACGTAGTGGGCCGCCACGATGGCGGTGAGTTCGTCGTCGGCGAACGACTCGTAGTAGCGCGCGGCAGTCAGGTGCTTGGCGTTCAGGTCGCGGCGCGACAGCATCGACAGCGCCACGTCAGCGATGACGCCCTGGACAAAGCCGTACTGTCCGCGTTCCGGTGAGCGTGGATCGGTGTCAAAACGCAAGAACTCGCGTCGAACCAGGTCACGCAGGTGTGCGTCGATCGTGGCGCGCTCGACGCCACTGACGACGCTCAACGACTCGGGCAGGAATGACGTTCCGAGTACGGCCGCGTCTTGAAGGAGCGCGCGCAGTTCCACGCTCAGGGCGTCGAGACGCGACGTGACGAGCGCCTGCAGCGTCTCGGGGATGTCGAGTGAGGTGATGTCGCCGGTGACGACGAACCCACCACCTTCGGCGACGAGGACGCCGCGGTCGACCAGCATCCGCAGCGTCTCAACGGCGTAGAGGGGCACCCCCTCGGCTCGCTGAAGTATCCGTGTCGTGATCTCCGCGGGCAGATCCGCCACGACGCCGGACAGGAGGTCGCGCATCGCGGCGTCCGACAACGCCTCAAGGTGCAGCGACGTAAAGCTGCGCTGACCAGCGCCCCAATCGGGTCGCAGGTCCAACAACTCGGGGCGCGACAGGGTGAGCACCATGAGCGGGAACGTCCGGGACCACTCGAGGATGGACTCCACGAAATCGATGAGTCCCGGATCGGCCCACTGGAGGTCCTCAAAGACCATCACGGTCGTGCCACGCGCAGCGATCCGTTCGAAGAAGGTGCGCCACGCATTGAACAGTTCATCGCGCTCGCCCGTGGGCGCGTCGCTGAGACCGAGCAGGTGCGCCAGGCGCGGCTCGATCCACGCCTGTTCGGCTTCGTCGGTCACGAACCGGACCACGCAGTCGTGCAGTTTGGACCGACTCTCCACCGCGCCCTCAGCCTCGTTGATTCCCGAGCGCATGCGCACCATCTCGCCGAGCGCGCCGAAGGTGATGCCCTCGCCGTACGAAGCCGATCGACCCTGGTGCCAAAAGACGGTTTCGGCGAGACCGTCAACGTATTTGAGGAACTCCCAGGCGAGTCGGCTCTTGCCGATGCCCGGCACTCCGGTGACCGAGACCAGGCGCGAACGCTGTTCGCGCGTCGTCGCGTGGAGGAGATCCTTCACCAGACGGATTTCGTCATCGCGCCCGACGAAGGGTGGCTCGAGCCGTTCGGCGCGCCCCAGGCCCTTGCGCTGGCCGACGACGCGAAGTGCGCGCCACGCCGAGACGGTCTCTTGGCGACCCTTCAGCGCGAGCTCACCCACCTCCTCAAAAGCCACGGCGCCCGAGGACGCCCGCCACGTCGCCTCGTCAACGAGAACGGTGCCGGGCTCGGCGACGCTCTGAACGCGCGATGCAGAGTTGACGGTGTCACCCAGCACCATGCCTTCGGAAACCTTGCCCACCGTGATCGCCGCCTCGCCGGTGACGATCCCGCCGCGCGCGCGCAGGTCGGGATAGCCGGCCTCACGACCGAGTTCGACCACCGAGGCCACGACGTCCAGGCCGGCGCGCACCGCCCGCTCCGCGTCGTCCTCATTGGCCACCGGCGCCCCCCATACCGCCATGACCGCGTCACCGATAAATTTCTCCAGCGTGCCGCCGTAGTTCTCGATGATGGCCTGAGCCCGGTCGAAGTAGCGGCTGAGCAGCTCGCGAACCTCCTCGGGGTCGCGCTTCTCCGCGAAAGGTGTGAAGCCAACCAAATCTACGAACAGCACGGAGCAAAGCCTGCGTTCGGCGGTGGCCGGGGCTGTCGAGCGTGATGTTGACGTCGTCGTGGCGCTCGACTCGGCGGGTGCGCCGCAGTCGGCACAGAAACGTTGCCCGGGGGTCAACGCCGCGCCGCAGCTGGTGCACGCAGTGGTCAGTGACGCTCCACAGTTCGCGCAGAACCGTTTGCCTTCAGGTACCTCTTCGTTGCACGCCTGACATCGCACGACCCACTCCCCCGACATGCGAGATGTTAGGTCGGGACCGGCACGTGTCGGGCCGACGCTCTCAAAACAGGGGGCCTACTCCTCGTCGGCGTGGTCTCCGGCCTGCATCACCGTGACCAGCGTGTTCATGACGGGCTCGGCGAAGACAGTGATCGCGCTACCCGGAACGGGCATCTCCTCAACGACGACCGAGCCGCCTTGGGCGCGCACCGTGTCGCGAACGCGTTGGAGCGAGTCACCGATGTAGATGGGGTTCCACTGCGCGGGCCGGTCGGGCATCTGGTCCTGGGAGATACTGGCGAACCACTGCTCACCGTTTTGCAGGACTCTCATGTCCGGGCCGGACTCGTTGAGGGTCATCCCGGTGAGGGCCGTGTAGTACGCGGCGGCGGTGGCCGGGTCGTTGGACGCGTGGTCGAACCATCCCGCAGTGCCGGGCTCGTAGACGACCCCGAAACCTGGGAACGTGCCCGCCTGCCAGAGGCCGTGCACCGCACCCACCGGGTCCAGCACCAGGGCCATCTTGCCCACGTCCATGACGTCCATCGGGCCCATGAAGATGTTGGCGCCCAGCTCGGTCGCCTTGGCCGCGGACTTCTCGATGTCGTCGGTGGCGAAGTAGACGATGAACTTGCCCTCGCCCCCGGGACCCTGACCCAGGCCCATGACCGCGCGTCCGTCGTGGCTGGCGATGGTGTAGTAGCCCATCTCCTCCGCGCCGACGTCGAACGTCCAGCCGTAGAGGGCGTTGTAGAACGCCATCAGGGCCTCGCGCTGTTCGGTGGTCTCGACCATGACGTCGACCCAATTGGGCATTCCGGACTGGTGACTTTGGATTGTTGGCATGGCCGGAGTCTGGCACCGCTCTGTGACGCGCGCCAGAGATCTTTGTGCGACGACACGGTGACGCTCGCACTGCGCCAGCCCACAACGTCAGAGCCCCGGCGCGGTGCACCGGGGCTCTGAGATCAGGGTGTGTGGGGCGTTACTTCAACCAGGTAGGAATCCCCGTGCTGAACTTTGTCGCCGCGGTGACCGGTCCGTTGGGCGTGGAGTCGGTCATCCAGATCTTGCCGTCCACCGGGTGCGTCGCGGTCGCGCTGGTCACGGTGACCAAATAACCCGCGTTGAGTCCTTGGTGATTGCCGGGCGTGTAACGCAACGGCGTCAGCGACGGCGTCTGGCGGAAGGTGGTGTGCGTCAGCGTGTGCAGGAAGCTGGCCCGGGTGAAGTGACGCCCGGCTGCCTTGAGCGCTTCGACGAATGCGACACCCCACGCCGCGCCGTAGACCATGTTGCCGTCCAGGACGGTGGTGGAGGTGAAGGACGGGAAGTCCGCCTTGTCCTTGCCCAGCACCTTGGTGATCCAGGCGTGCCACGGCGTGGAGGCGTCCGAAGACGGCAGGTACGTGAACGTCACCGCACCGACCTCCGGGTCCGAGGGCACCTTGCCGGCCAACGGTCCGAAGACCGTCACCGGGTCCGAACCCACACTGGAGATGACCCAGTGCGGGGAGTACCCGAGCTGCAAGGCCGCGCCGAGAACGGCGTCAGTCGCCCCGGGGATCGTGTCGAGCACGACCACGGAGCACTTGTCGCTCTGGAACTTGGCGACGTAGGGACCCATGACCGCGCCCTGCGTGGTGACCAACGCGGCCACACTGTAGAACTGCGTATCGGTGAGGTTGATCGTGCCCGCGCCGACCAGGCCGGCCAGGCCGTCGGAGCCAAAGTCATCTCCTTGTCCCAGGAAGCACACGTTGGCGCTGGGGTAGGTCGCGGAGATGTACTTGGCGAAGATCTTGCCCTCTTCGTTGTAACTGGTCTGCCAGCCGAACAGTCCCGGGTACACCGAGGGGTTGTTCCAGTCACGCGAACCGGAGTTCACGAACAACTGGGGAACGTGGTTGGACTTGAGCAGAGAGCGCACCGAGTCCTGGGTGGGCGTGCCCAACGAGCCCACGGTGGCGAACACCGGCACCGACAGCAGCGCGTGGGTCTGAGAGACCGTGCTGGGCGTGCCCGTGCAGCCGAAGCCCGGCGTGCCGTAGCAGTCGTCCTTCAAGATGTACTTGATCTTGCGGCCGTTGACGCCGCCCTTGGAGTTGACGTATTTGAAGACGGCGTTGGCCGCCTTGGCGACCTCGCTGTAGCCCTGGGAGGCGATGCCGGTGAGCGGCACCGTGGCCCCGATCGTGATCTGCTTGGCGGTGACCCCGGGCACCTTGGTGGCCGCACTCGACGAGGCGACCCACCCTCCGGCGCTCGTCAGACCCGCGCACAGCAGGAGCGACATCCCCGTGATGGCAAGGCGTCGCGTTCGTGACAGCTTCATTTTGTTATCCCCTTTTACGTATCGAACTCTTATCCGGAAGCGTACGTCCTGGTAGGGGCCAAAACAATTCAGGGCACGGATCGGCGCGCGCGCGTCCGCCAGACGTGTCGAACCAACCCGGCGATTCCCAACGGCGCAAACAGCATGGTCAATATCAACAAACCACCGAAAATGATGCCGTTGAGTTGGCTGGCCAGATTGCCTTGCGGGTTGAGGCCCGTCTGGGACGTGATCCACGAGATGAGATTGGTGGAGTAGGCGTAGATGAGCCCGCCGATGAGCGCACCCGTGATCGTGCCGATCCCGCCGATCACGATGACCGACAGGATCGTGATGGACAGGGCGAAGGTGTAGGTCGACGGCGACACCGAGTTGTTGATCAGCGTCCACAGCGCCCCGCCCAGTGACGCGTACGCCGAGGCAACGACGAAGGCGGTCACCCGCGCCCGCGGCAGCGAGATGCCGACCAGCTCGGCCGCCACGTCGTTGTCGCGGATCAGTCGCATGCCGCGACCAGTGCGGCTGGCGAAGAGGTTGGCCATGAAGAAGAAGGCCACGCCGGTGACGACGAGGGTGATGTCGGTCAGCCACGCCGTGTTGGTCGTGAGCAGCGGCGTCGAACGACCGAAGAGGCTGATCAGCCAGTGCGGCGGCGCCGCGACGTTCGGTAGTTGCAGTCCGCCGTCGCCCCCGGTCCAGGAGTTGAACGAGTTGAGGATGGCCCCAAAGGCCACGGCGAAGGCGAGGGTCATCCCGGCCAGGTACGGACCGCGCAGTCGTGTCGCCGGCAGCCCCAACAGGAACCCCACGAGGGCGCCGGCCGCGACCGAAATGCCCAGCGTGACGACGATCGGCGTGGTCGCGTGGTGATTGGCCCAGATGGCCATGATGAAGGCCCCCACCCCCATGAACGCGCCGTTGCCCAGGGAGATCTGACCCGACGCGCCGGTGAGGAACGACAGACCGACCAGCACGATCGACATGGCGGCCCCGGTCGCCAGGTTGTAATCGGTGGTCGCTGAGAAATAGAAGGTCGCCACGAGGGCGACGACGACCGCGGTCGTGCTCATCGCCGCGCGCGCGATCACCGGATGCGTCGCCCGAAGGCCCGGCGTGGTGATCGTCGCTACGCCGGCCGCGACCACGAGAATCGCGAGTGACATCGCCACCGCGTCGCGAACACTCGCCATCACGATGAAACTGATGATGACGGCGAGCACGAGCACGGCACCCGCCACGCCGAGTCTGGCGGAGAGAGCTCGCATGACCTAGACCCGTCTCGCCGTGCTCGGCGAGAAGATCCCGTTGGGCCGCAGCATCAGCGAGACGACCAGGATGACCAGAGCCACGAGAAGAATGGCGTTGGAGTTCACGTAGTCGGTCACGAACTGCAGGATGATCCCCATTCCGACGCCCGCCACGATGGCGCCCACCGGGCTCTCGAGCCCCCCGACCGCGGCCGCGATGAAGCCAAACACGAAGACCCCGTCCATCACCTGGGGCGTGAGTCCCTGGAAGAAGGACTTGGACGCCACGAGAATCGTCGTGACCGTGCCCACACCCGTCGACAGGATCCAGCCGATCGTCAGCATCCGACCAACCCGGACCCCGAGCAGGCGCGAGACCTCCGGCGCGAGCGCGGACGCGCGCAACTGCAGCCCCAGATTCGTGAAGCGAAACAGTGCAGCCACCAGCGTCATGACCAGTAGCGCCGTCCCGATCTCGTAGAGCGTGAAGTCCGAGAGGGCGATCGGCTTTCCGCCGAGTTGGAAGTCGACTTGGGAGAAGGGACTCAAGAGACTGTGGGGTCCCGACGACCAGATCGCCGCCGCCACGCTTTCGAGCACGATCAGGAATCCCACCATGACCACGATGGGATTGATTTCCGGTTTGCCGTAGAGAGGTCGCACGAGGACGCGCTCGGTGGTGGCGCCGAGGACGAAGCCCGTCAGGATGGACAGGGCGACGCAGGGCCAGTAGCCGAAGAACTTGGCGAAGAACACCATCCCCACGTAGGTCGCGAACATGGGCATCGCTCCCTGAGCGAAGTTAAGGATCCCGGTGGAGCGCCACACCAGGACCAGACTGAGCGCGACCAGCCCGTAGATCACGCCCTGGGTCACGCCGCCGAGCAGGTCGGACACGATCCGCGACGTTAGGAACGGGTCCACTACTCAACCAACCCGAGGTAGTACTGGCGCAGGTTCTCGTCGGCGGCCACGACCGAGGCGACGTCACTGGCCACGACCTTGCCGACGTGCAGGACGATGGCCCGGTCGGCGATACGCAGGGCCGACGAGGCGTTCTGCTCGACCAGGATCACCGTGATCTGGTGTGACGAGCACAGCTCCTTGATGGTGTGCATGAGTTGCGCCGTCACCAGCGGCGCCAACCCCAGCGACGGTTCGTCCAACAGCAACGTGGTGGGTTGAGCGATCAGTGCGCGCGCCATCGCCAGCATCTGGCGTTCGCCGCCGGACAGCTTGGCGGCGTGCTGACGGCGCCGCTCGCCAAGAACCGGAAACCTCTCGTACTGCTCGGCCAGGCCGGCCTTTAGGTCGACCTTCGCGGCCAGCGCCCCAAGGCGAAGGTTCTCCTCGACGGTGAACTCTCCGATGACGCCGCGACCTTCTGGGACATGGCCTACCCCGAGACGCGCGATGTTCTCGGGTAACTGGTGGCGCAGGTCGCGGCCATCCAGAATGATCGATCCGCGCGACGGCGAGGTCAGTCCGCTGATCGAGCGCAGCAGGGTCGTCTTGCCCGCGCCGTTGGCGCCGACGACGGCCGTCAGTGAGCCGGTCTCGGCTGAGAATGACACGTCGCGCAGCGCCTGGACTGCGCCATACGAGACCGAGAGTCCCTCGACGCTGATCACTCGCTCACCCCGAGGTAGGCCTCGATCACCGCTTCGTTGTTACGCACGTCCGCGGGAGTTCCCGTGGCGATCACTTCACCGAAGTCCAACACGACCAGCCGGTCCACCAGGGGCATGACGAACTCCATGTCGTGCTCGACCAGGAGCACGCCCATGCTCGAGCGCAGCTCCACGATCCGAGCGGCGAACTCTTCGAGCTCGGCCTCGTCGAGGCCGGAGGCCGGTTCGTCCAGGAGCAGCAGGCCGGGCCGGGTCATCAGGGCCCGAGCGAGCGAGACCTTCTTGGCCGTCCCGTACGGAATGGCCGAGGGCAGACTCCCGGCGATGTCCGCGATGCCCAAGCGAGCGAGATTCTCCATCGCCTCGGCCCGCAGCTGCCGCTCCGAACGCACGGCGCTCGGCGACGCCAGGAAGCTCGACCAAAATCCGCCGTGTCCGCGGATCTGGCCGCCCGCCATGACGTTCTCCAGCACCGAGCAGTGTCCGAAGAGCCCGACGCCCTGCAGCGTGCGGGCGATGCCGGCGTGGGCGAGCTGGCTCGGCCGCAGGTTCGACCTCCCGGCGGCCGGAAAGTGCACGTGACCCTCGTTGGGTCTCACGAAGCCGCACGCCACGTTGAACGCCGTGGTCTTGCCCGCGCCGTTGGGACCGATGAGGCCGACGATCTCCCCGGAGGAGACCTCAAAGGAGACGTCCGAGAGCGCCTTGAGTCCCTCGAAGTGGACGGACACGTGCTCAAGCGAGAGCAGTGCCGGGCGAGCGTCGTCGTCCATGAGGCTCAAAGGTACAGGCTCGTCGCCACCGTGACGTTACGACGTGGGACCAGTCGTCGCCGGGGCCCGCCGCCCCACGGCTGGACGTCGGACGCCACCCGGGACGCGGGATCGCCGCAACAACCGACGCGTGTACTGCTCGCGCGGGTCGTCGAGGACCTGAACCTACCTCGCGCGAGGCGCGAGGGCTGCTCCCTACGCGTCGCGTTTCATCATCCGCCACGCGCCGAGCACCGACCAGACCACCACCCACGACAGCATGACCACGACGGCGACGGTCACTGACTCGTTGACCGCCCGTCCGTGGACGCCGCCGTTGCTGAAGACTGTCGGAAGTCCCCGGGGTTCCACCCGAGCGGTCGCGACCCCCAAGACGGCACGCTGGACGTTGAGGAAGTGCGGGATGATTCGATGCGACGCGATCGGCGTCAGTATCACTTCCAGGATGATCATCAGGACCACTACCACGGTTCGCTGACCCATCAGCGACGCGAGTCCCAAACCGACGAGGAACGCAATTGCGGCCTCGAGCTCGAGCCACAGTCCGGACTTGATCATGAGGCTGTTCGGGGGGTAGAGGAACGTCTGCTTGTAGTCCACGTAGTCCTGCGCGGCGATCTTGCGCGCGGCCACCTGCAGCTGGGCCGCGGTGGGCTTGGGCGGCGGTGTGACCCCCGGCGGGAACTTGTGAACAATATGGATGTGTCCGTTGTTGACGTAGCAGGGCAGGGCCACTCTGACGTCCCGGGACGGAAAGGCGCACACGACGAGCTCGGCGTGCTGGGCGGCCCAGCTTTCGAGACCCGGCTCGGAGAGACCGACCGGCACGATGACGCCCTGATAGTTGAGCTGGGTCGGCGCGGCGAAGACGCACACCGCGCACACGATGGCAAAACCTGCCGCCACCATCGGCACCAGGATCGCCAGTCCCGCTGGGATACGGGCCAGATAGATGGCTAGCCGGGATCGTCCCGTGATGACGAGATGGCGGAACATGCCGTCGCCCAGGTCACTCGAGCCCGCCGTCGCTCCCAGCGTTGCGGCCACGATGAACCCGAAGACGTACAACACACCGGCCACCATCGCCGTGTAGACGTCGTACCCGCCGGCCGGACCGTAGGTCTTGGGGTCGGTGGCGTGCAGGATAAGGCGGATCGTCAAGAAGATCGCCGGGAAACCGATCAACACCGCGGCGAGCATGATCATCACGCCACGGCGCTTTCGCAGTTCCATGATCCTCGTGAGGATCATGGAACCGTTAGGCACCCACGACCCACGGCGGTCTTGCGCGACGGCTCCGGTGTTGGTTGGCTCGTCCACTATCGACGTCACTTCGCGTCCTTTCCACTTCTCACGTTCGCACTGGCATTCGTCCTTCGGGTGACTCCGCGAACCATGCCAGAGCGTGCTGCACTCCGACCCTTACGCGTCTCGCTTCGCCATTCGCCAAGCCCCCAACGCGGTCCATCCCACGATCCACGCGATCACGACAAGGACCGCCGCGGTCGTCGACTCGGGAACGAGGCCGGGCGCGCCGGGACCGTTACCGCCGAAGGCACTCGGTAGCGCGCCGGGTTCCAGATGCGCCACCGCCAGACCCACGACGCCACGCTGGACGTTGATGAAGTGAGGGATGATGTGGCGCGACAGAAGTGGTGTGAGGATCACCTCCAACACGATCATGAGCACGACGGCCACCGTTCGCTGCCCGAGTAGCGACGCGAGTCCCAGTCCGACAATGAAGCCGATGATGGCTTCCAACTCGATCCACAGTCCGGCCTTCACCATCAGCAGGTTCGACGGCGAGCGGAACGTCTTCGCATAATCCACGTAGTTCTGACTGGCCGCGTGACGCGCCATCTGGCTCATCTTGGCCGCGGAGGGCAGCTGGGGCGTCTGGCCGCCGGGACCCGTCGGAAACTGAACCTGTTGTTTGCCATTGACGAAGCAGGGGAAGTTGACGTTGATGTTGCGGTACGGCAGACCGCAGAGCACCAGCTCGGCGTGCTGGCTCGCCCACGTCTCAAAGGCGGGGGCGCTGAGACCAGGCGGGATGGTGAGGCCGTCGTAGTTGATCTTGGGCGGTGCAGCGAAGCAGCACACGGCGCACACGATGGTGAAGCCTGCCGCCACCATGGGAACAACGATGGCGAGGCCCGCGGGAATGCGCGCGAAGTAGATCGCCATTCGCGAGCGACCGGTCACGACCAGGTGACGGAACATCCCGTCCGTGAGGTCCGACGATCCCGCCGACGCGCCCAGGGTGGCCGCGACGATGAAGCCGAAGATGAACATCACACCGGCGACCAGCCCACTGAACACGTCGTAGCCGCCCGCCGGGCCGTAGGTCTTCGGGTCAAAGGCGTGCAGCAGTAGTCGGATCGTCAAGAAGATGGCGGGGATCCCGATGTTGACCGCGGCCATGGCGATCATCAGCCCGCGCCGCTTGCGCAGTTCCATGATGCGCGTGCGGATCATTCCCCCGGTGGGCACCCACGAGCCGCGGTGGTCACTGGCCAGCGGGGTCTCGACCATGGGGTCGGCGGCGATACTCACTGCTCGTCGCCCAGACGGCTCGTGACCTGCAAGAACCAGGACTCGAGTGACACCTGGACCTCCTGGAGTCGATAGACGGCGACACCGCCTTCGACGAGGCGCCGGTTGATGTCGGCGATCACGTCACGCGAGGTTCCTGCGGCGAGCTCCACGCCCAGCCCCGTGTCCGTGACCGAGACCCGCGACGCGACGTTCGCGGCCTGCACCAGCGTGGCGGCGGCCTCGGGCGTCGAGCACTCGATCTGCAGGTCCTGGGCGGTGCCAGCGAGCAGCTCGGCGATCGGTCCCTGACGAATGATGTTGCCGTGGTCAACGATGGCCACCGAGTCGCAGGTGCGCTCGACCTCGTCGAGGAGGTGTGACGAGAGCACCACGGTGCGCCCCTCGGCCGCCAGCGACCGGATCATGTCACGCATGTCGTGCATGCCCGCCGGGTCGAGTCCGTTCATCGGCTCGTCCAAGATCAGCAGTTGCGGATCACCGAGCAGACAAGCGGCGACGCCCAGGCGCTGTCGCATGCCCATTGAGTACTTGGCGACCTTGTCGTCGGCGCGGTGAAGGATGCCGACGCGCTCGAGCGCCCCTTCAATGCGCGTGCGCGCGGCGCGCTCGCGCGCCGCGGCGAGGATCTGCAGGTTCTGGCGACCCGTGAGATGAGCGTGGAAGCGCGGCTCGTCGACGATCGCGCCCACGCGCGCCAACGCCTTGTCGCGGTGTCGCGGCACCGGATAGCCGAGCAGGCTCATGGTCCCCGAGTCGGCGGGGGTGAGACCGAGCAGCACCCTGATCAGAGTCGTCTTGCCCGCTCCGTTCGGTCCGAGATACCCGAAGGCGCAGCCGCGCGGAACGAGCAGTTCCACGCCGTTCACCGCCGCGTTGTCGCCGAAGCGCTTCGTGAGCCCGTGGGTCTCGACGGCCCACTCGCTCTCGGAGCCGGAGTTCTCCGTTGGTCGTTCCAGGGTCGCTGTGCTCATCAATCATCCTTCCCAAACACGGTGTGAGGGGCGCGCCCGAGGGTGTGCGTACGTGTCGAATTGATGCTTCATCCTCTCATCTGTCAGTCCGCGGCAACATCAGGGTCATCCCCCGCGCCGCGTCGTGGACCTCAGGGTTAACCCCTAGGCCGACCTCTCACACGGCGCCGTGCCCGAGGACCTCGCGCCACTTCACGCGGCGCCCGGTTCGCAGGATGGCCCGGCGGTAGATGCGCGACGCCAGGCGCGCCAGGCCCACCGTGGCGACCAGGCTGATCACGATCGACGCGGAGAACTGCCACCACGTGACGTCAGAGCGACCAACCAGGACCGGCATCTCGAAGGGCGCGGTCGGGGGCAGGTACGCGAGGACCTTGACGAGGAGCGACACGCTGGCCGAGCTCGCCGAGGTGAGGGCCACGACGTAGCCGAAGATCATGGGCAGGCTGAGCGGGAAGGCCAGAGTCTGGACCTGGTCCTGGCGCTCGGCCATCGAGCCGGCGGCGGCGTACACCCAGCTGTAGAAGGCGTAGCCCACCACGAGCCAGACCAGCGAGCTCGCCAGCTCGATCGGACCCGTCCCGTGCAGCACGTTCGAACCCACCGCCGAGGCCAGACCCAACGCAAAGGCCAAGATGAGGGCCGCCTGCGCGAAGGCCACCAGTCCGATCCCCAGGACCTTGCCCGTGAGCAGCTGGATCGGGCGCAATGTTGCCAGGAGGACCTCGATCACCCGGCTGGACTTCTCTTCCATCACGCCGATGAGGATCCACGTGTTGTACTGCGAGAGCATCACGAAGATCAGGATCACCCCGATGAGCGACACCGCGCGCACGGGCTTGGCGGGGGTACCCGCGTGCAGGCCCTTCACCGGGAGCGGCTTGATGCCCTGGAGGATCGCGATCTGGGCCGGGTCGAGCTGGGCTGCGGCCACCGCCCGGTCCTGGCCCAACCCCAGGGCCACCGCCCCGACGGTCTGCGCGGTCGTTGAACTGTCGCTCGCAGAAACTGCCTTGTTCACCTCGATGCGCTGGGCGTCGATGATGGCGAAATCGATATTGCCCGAGCGCAGGTCGCGCTGTGCACGCGCCAACGTCGGCTCGTCCACGAAGCGGATCTTGGTCCCGACGCTGTGGGCCGAACTGACGGCCGTCGATCGGTAGGGCGCGGACAGCGTGCCCACGACACCCACGACCTGCGTCGAAATCCTCGACTTGTTGAGCGTCGGAATGATGATCGACGCGGCGACGACCGCCAGGATGAACAGCGTGCCCACGATGAAGATGCGGCTCTTCACGCGTTCTCGTACGTCGCGCGCGGCCACCAAACCAACGCCGCTCGAGACGGGGCCCCAATACGTGTGCGCGGTGTCGGGTCGCGTCTGCCGACGATGGCGACGCATCCACGCCCGGGACCCCGCGAGCACGAGAACGACCACGATAATGATCAGGCTCCTCACCCCAGGGCCTCCCGGAAGACCTCGGAGAGACGGCGACGCGCGAAGACGAACTCAGTCAGCCGCCCCGCCGCCGAGGCCGCCCGCAGCACCACGTCGCTGTCGACGTCCTCGCCGAGCACGAGGCGGACCTCCCCACCGCCCACCTCGGAGATCGTGACCCCGCTCAGCGAACGCGCCCACGCCGCGTCGCGGTCTCCCTCCACGCGCACCACCAGTCTCCGGGGCCCGCTCGTGGCGAGGTCGTCCACCCGACCCGACACGATCAGTCGACCGTGATCGATGATCGTCACCGACTCGCACAGGTCCTCGACCTGGTCGAGCTGGTGACTCGAGAACAGGACGCAGCACCCCGCCTTGGCCTGCTCGACGAGCACCTCGCCGATGGTGTCGATCCCGGACGGGTCGAGCCCCGCGAGCGGCTCGTCGAGCAGCAGGAGTTCCGGCGAGTGCACCAATGCCGCCGCGAGCTGAACGCGCTGCTGATTCCCGTGCGACAGGGTCTCCACCTTGGAGCCGACGCGCTCGGCGATTCCCAATCGCTCGAGCAGCGACGTCACTGCCGACTTGGCGTCGGCCGGACCCATGCCGTGCAGGCGCGCGAGATACTCGAGCTGCTCGCCCACGAGCATGTTCGGATACAGACCTCGCTCCTCGGGCATGTAGCCAAACCGGCGACGCTGCGCCTCGCCGACCGGCGCGCCCTTCCACCGGACCGTCCCGGCGTCCAGATCCGTCAGGGCGAAGACCGCGCGCATCGTGGTGGTCTTACCCGCACCATTGGGACCGAGGAACCCCACTACCTGACCCGCGGGAACGCTGAAGGAGAGGTCGTCGAGGGCGGTCACCGCGCCGTATCGACGTGTCAGGCCGTCCAGCTCGAGGAGATCGCCCACCGGTCCAGCGTAGAGTGCACCGCGCGGCGTCCAGGATGTGCGAGCCCGTCGCCGTGCGTTTGACACGCTCGTTCGCGGCCCGCGTGCAAACGTGTCAGAACCGTCGCCCTCGCGGCACTACGTCACTTTTTGCGCGGCGCGGACGCCGACGTCGGCCGCTTCGACACCGCGGGGTGTCCCGCCTCGAAGAATCGCCACGGGCGCTCCGTGGCGCGTGTCACGCCAATTCGCGTCGAGGAGGAGACGCGAAGGTCACGTTCTCGCGGCGCGCGGGCGACGAAGTAGATGCGCGCGCCGTCGCCGGCGCAGCAGTCACTGCCGTTATCGGCGCCATCGATGCCGAGACCACGGGTGAGGTTGCCGGGCCCACGGAGGACGCCGTTGGAGCCGAGTTCGCCACCGTCGCTCATCTGTGCGGCACGCAGCAAGACGGCCCCGGCTACCCCTTCGGGTCCCGTCACCACGTTGGCGCACCAGTGCATCCCGTAGACGAAGTAGACATAGAGGAACCCGGCGGGACCGAACATGATCGCCGATCGCGGCGTAGGCCCGCGGTAGGAGTGAGACGCCGGGTCATCCAAACCCCCGTACGCCTCGGTTTCGACGAGGCGGGCGTGTGCTCGTTGCTGGTCATTTTGCACAACCAAGGTGCATCCAACAAGATCTCGGGCCACCTCGACCGAGGGACGCTCGAAGAACTCCCTCGAGATCACCTCATCAGTCACGACGGGCTCGAGTGGGGTTGATCGCCGTTGCCAATCCGTCTCTCTGGGTCCCTGATACTCCCTCGCAATCGGTCGCTACCGGGCCGGGACGAGTGGGCGCTAGAGGACTCGAACCTCTGACCTCAGCCGTGTGAAGGCTGCGCTCTAACCAACTGAGCTAAGCGCCCGGAGACGCCATCCTACCGTTGCGCGTTCCTCGAGACTTTGGCCTTGCGAAGTAGCCTTCGCCCGTGACCGATAATGTCGAGGACCCCCCCGAGCCACGTCCTCGACGCGCGCGACGCGCCTCCGCCGTTCCGCGCTCGGTGGTCATGGGAATCGACACGACCGAGCGCCGGGTCGGGTTCGTCGCCGGGGCCATTGCGTTGGTGCTCGCCGGGCTGTTCACGCCCCACCTATATAAGAACACGTGGATCACCGAGACCGCCAAGCCCGTCAGGGGCCACACCTGCGCCGCGCCGTACCACTGGAACACGGTGCAAAAGACCTGCACCCACCTCAAACTGACGCACCCGTCAGACTGGCTGCCCCAGTTCATCCTGATCGCTGTCATGGCGATCGCGATCATCGCGTTCACCTACTTTCGCAAGCGCGTGGGCGTTGCCTTCGCGGGCTTCTTCCTCGGCTTGGCCCTCGGCAGCGTCGGCTTCCCCTTCCTGATCCTGGGCGGGTGGCTGCTGCTGCGCGCGCTACGTCTTCAGCGCTACGGGGACCCCACCTTCTTCGGCTCCTCGCGGGCCGCTCGCGAGCAGGCGCAGGCCAAGCGCGCGAACCGCGCAGTGGTTGCGCGCGAACCACGAACCCGAACCCCTGCCCGGACGCGATCGCGAAAGGGTGACGCCGACACCGCGGCGATCACGGCCCGGCCGGTGACGCCTGAGCCGTCCAAGCGCTATACGCCGAAGAAACCGCCGCGCAAGCGCAAGTAATGGGCCATCTCGGATTGGACTTTCCCACCAGATGGGGTCGCGGCCTCCTGGCCCGCGCGGCGCGCAAGGCGATTCAAGAGGGGTACGTCGTTCCCTACATGCGGCGCATCTCGACGCTGGAGGTGCGCGGTCTCGAGCACCTGGACTCGCCCGGACCGGTGATCCTCGCCGCCAACCACACCAGCAACCTCGACACGCCACTGCTGCTGAGCGCGCTACCGGCGCCGATGAGACAGCGCATGGTGGTGGCCGCGGCGATGGACAACTTCTTCATGAAGCGCTTTACGGCCTTCCGCACGGTGCTGGTCTTCAACGCGATCCCGATCGACCGGCACAAGGTGAACCGGCGCAGCTCCCAGCTGGCCCTGGAGCTCATCGAGCAGGGCTGGAACCTCATGATCTATCCCGAGGGCGGGCGTACGCCCACCGGCGAGATGCAGGCGTTCAAGGGTGGCGCCGCGTACCTCGCCGAGCGCGCCGACGTGCCGGTGGTCCCCGTCTACATCCAGGGCGCCGGTGAGCTCAAGGGACCGCATTACGCCAAGGCGCCCCAGTACAATGCGGGACCCAGCCAGCGTCACCACCACGTCGTCGTGACCTTTGGTCCGGCGCTGCGCTGCGCCGAGGGCGAGACCATCCGACGTTTCAACGCACGCGTGGAAGAGGCCGTGATCAGCCTGGGTCGCATCGCCACCGGCGACCCGACGTTGCAGATCAACCGAGCGGCGGAAGCTTGAGCGCTCGACAGCGCTCTTCGTAGAGACGGTCAGCCACGCCCGGCAACGGGTCGAGGTCGCGACCGAGTACGACGGAGAGGATCTCGTCGGCGAACCACGGATTGAGCGCCAGCACGGGCCCGTGCGCGTAGGTCGCCCAGATTCGTTCGGTCACGAAGCCGTCGCTGGATCCGTCGTTGCCGTGTCCGCGCGCCGCCGACCCCAGTGAGGCAACGCCGTTGGCGCGGATGGTCTGGCCCCCGTGATTCTCAAAGCCCACCAACCACCGACCACCAACGTTCACGGCCAGGTCGCCAACGAAACGCCGCGAACCACGGGTGGTGCTGACATCGACCATCGCCAGGCCCGGATACTCGTTGTCGCCTTCGACGCAAAAGGTGGTTCCGAGGAGTTGCAGGCCCGCGCACACCGCCAAGACGTGTGCACCGTCGGCGACCCGCTGGGCGAAGGACCCGCCCGCCAAAAGGTCGCGTGCGAGGCGCTGGGGACCGTCCTCGCCGCCACCGAGGAGGTAGAGGTCCGCGTCCGGTAGTGCATCGTGCAGTCCCGCGGACACGAGGTCGACGTCGACGCCGCGGCGCCACGCGCGTTCGGCCAGCACCCGCGCGTTCCCGGCGTCGCCGTACGTCCCCAAAAGTTCGGGCAACAGAGATGCGATTCTCAACACGGCGCGCTCCTGGCCAGCCACTCACTGAACGCCGTGTAGTTGGCAATCAACCAGACCGGCGCCTCGCCCACGGCGATCGACGACAGGTCGTCGATCACGGTGGGCGTCACCCCGGCGTAGTCGAGGCGGGTCGCCAGATCCAAGCGACGCGTGCCCAGGCAGACCACAGGGTGGCTGCGCAGAATCTCAAAGGGCGCGTCATACAACCACGACGGATCACGACCGTCGGCGACGTTGTCGTTGATCGCGATCCAGAGCTCCGACGCTTTGGGCTCGACCATGGCGAGAATCGCCGCGAAGCCCGCCGGATTCTTGGCCAGGACGAGGCGCAGCTCGCGTTCACGCCAGCGCCGACGCGCAAACCGCCCCGCCACCTCGACGACTCCGTTCATGCGCGTGACAGCGTCGGGCACGGCGACGCCCACAACCGTCAACGCGGTCACGGCCATCGCGGCGTTGGCCGCGTTGAACTCACCGGGAACCTCGAGGGCGAGGACCGCGTCGACGCCGTCTACCCGGAGGAGGTCCCCGAGCGTGGTGGTCAAGGCGCGCGGCCGGGAGAAACCGCAGTCACTGCGCCACCCCGCCGCGTCGAAGACAATCGGTCGCGTGCACATCGGACACGACGCGGCGTCGGCACGCCAGACAGTGGGGACGTCGCACCAACGCACCTGTGCGGCGACTTCGGCGGCGTAGACCACCAGAGGGTCGTTGGCGTTGGCCACCACCACGACGCCATCGGTCGATGCGTCGTCGAAGAGTCGTCGCCACCGCTCGGCTATCTGTCGCACCTCGCCCGCGCGGTCTAGTTGATCGCGTGAGAGATTGAGGAGCACCACGGCCCGGGGCGAAACTCGCGTGACCACTTCAGGCAACCACGACTCATCGGCCTCGAGCACGACGTGGCTCGCCGTCGAGGTGACGAGCGCCGCCACGTGACCGGCCACCATGTTGGCGCCGGTCGCGTTCGTCGCCACCGGCGAACCCCAGCCGGCGGCGATCAACGCGGTGGTCGTGGTCTTGCCGTTCGTACCGCTCACGACGATCACGTCGCGTCCCGCGGCGAGGTGGTCGAGGAGCTTTCCATCGAGGACCTGGCCGACGCGTCCCCCCGCCACCGTGCCGGCTCCCCGGTGCGTGGCGCGCGACAGCCAGTTCACGGTTCGGACCGCTCCGACGGCGACGCGAGTGCGCAACGTCGGAGGGTTCGGCATCAGAATTACGCTAATCAGTTCCGAAAATGCGAAAGGACCAACCGGGGGGAGGTTGGCCCTTTCGCGAAACCTAAGTTCCACCCAATGGGGGGCGGATGGAACCGGCTGAAATCAATTATGCCGACGACCCATCCATCAATCAAGTCGATATGAGTGATAGTTACCATCTGTATAGTTGATGCATGGAAATCCGCCAACTCGAGGCCATCGTGGGCATCGACGACCACGGAACGTTCTCGGGAGCCGCGGAGGCACTCGGGACTGTGCAGTCGAATATCTCGAGTCGCATCGCACGCCTCGAGGCCGAACTAGGCACCGAGCTGGTCGATCGCGCCAAGGGCGTTCCAACCGAGTCCGGACAGGTCGTCGTCCAAAGAGCGCGCCGCATACTCAGCGAGATTGGTGCCATCGCCGCGGACGTGTCCGAGCTTCGCGCCGACGTCCGCGGCCAGGTGACGCTCGGCATGATCGGGTCCGGCGGTCGCTGGATCGTGCCAATGTTGCTCGACGCTCAGCGAGCACGCTTCCCCCACGTGGCGATGCACATCGTCGAAGGATCCAACTCCACGCTGGAACCACAGCTGGTGCAGGGTCAGCTCGACATCTCGGTCCTGGCGTGGCCGGTCGACGCGCCAGAACTAGTCGGCGTCGATCTCTTCGACGAGGACCTGGCCCTCGTTGTCCCGCGCGACCACCCACTCACGGCAGAGACCTCGCCCGTAACCTTCGCCACGCTGGCCAACTACGAACTACTGCTGCCACTGTCGGGCACACCAATCCGGCGTGAAATCGACGACGCCAGTCGGACCCAGGGCGTGGAGCTTCGGCCCCTGCTGGAGATGGACGGACTGCGCACGATCGCGTCACTCACGTTCGACGGACTCGGCATCTCGATCCTGCCGGCCACCATGCTCTCGCGACACCTGCGCGACTCCTTCGTCGCGTTGCCCATCGCCGGCATTGCTCGTCGCCGCGTGGTGCTGGTCGGTCGCCGCTTCGGTTTCCCCTCAGCGCCCGTGCGCGCCATCCAGGCCCTGGTGGCCGAGGTCGTACGCACCGCTCAGGACGTGCCGTCCGGCGTGTATCTGCCGGGGCCGCGCCGTCTGACATAGTCGCGGGGTGGCCCCACCCCTTTCACCAACCGAGACCAGCGCCCTTATCGTTCGTCGTGACCGTGCCTTCAAGACCCTCGTCGCGAACGTCGGCCCTCCTCCGGCGTTTCGCCGAGTTCGGGTGGACGAGCGGTTCGCGACGCTCATTCGCTCCATCACCTTCCAACTTCTGGCCACCAAGGCCGCCAACACCATCCACCGACGCGTCGTGGAAGCCTGCGGCGGACTAGTGACCCCCGACACGGTGCTGGCCGCGGGCACGGCGAAGTTACGCGCCGTGGGATTGTCCGGCACCAAGGCGGCGGCGATGATCGACCTGGCCGAACACGTGGCTGACGAACGGGTGCGACTCGGAGCCCACGGTCGCATGAGTGACGACGAGGTCATGCGCGAAGTGACGGCGGTGCACGGCATCGGGCCGTGGACCGCCGAGATGTACCTGATGTTCACGCTCGGCCGACCCGACGTGTGGCCGGTCCTGGACCTCGGGGTGCGACGGGGCTGGTCTCAACTGCACGGACTCGTCGAGATGGTCAAGCCCCAGGAGTTGCGTCTGCACGGCGACCGATTCGCCGGCATTCGCTCGTCGGTCGCGTGGTACTGCTGGGCCACCGTCGACGAGGACGCCTGGGACAACTAGCCTCGCGGTCGTGCCCGACCTCTCCCTAGCTGATGTCGAGCGTGACGCCCTTGACACCCTGATCGAGTTCGGAAACATTCCGTGCCTGTCGCCGATGTTCGACGAACACTGGGAGGAGAGCGGCCACATCGAGGCGGCCATCCAGCTGTTGGCTGACTGGGCCCGACAGCGCAGCATCGCTGACGCGCACGTGGAGATCCACCGTCTGCCCGAACGCACCCCCGTGCTGACCGTCACCGTCCCGGCCACGTCGGCGACCACTGGGACCTGCGTTCTCTACGGGCACCTCGACAAGCAGCCGCCCCTCGGTGACTGGTCCGAGGGTCTCGACCCGTACGTGCCGGTTCGTCGCGGCGACCGACTCTACGGCCGCGGCCTGGCCGACGACGGCTACTCCGTGTTCGCGGCCCTGTTGGCGCTGGAGTCGCTCGAAGCGGCGGGTCGTGCCCACGCTCGCTGCGTGGTGCTGATCGAAGCCAGCGAGGAGAGCGCCAGTTCGGACCTCGAGGCGCACCTCGACGCCCTGACCGACCACCTCGGTCAGGTGGAGCTCATGATCTGCCTGGACTCGGGCGCCCTCACCTACGACCGCCTCTGGGTGACCTCCTCGTTACGCGGCAACGTCAACGTACGCGTGAAGGTGGACGTGGTGCCTCGGGCCCTGCACAGCGGACTCGCGAGCGGCGTCGTGCCCTCATCCTTCCGCGTGCTGCGACAGCTGCTCGATCGCGTCGAGGACGCCGAGACCGGCAAGGTGCTGCTGCCCGAGTTGTTCACTGACATTCCCGACGAGCACGTTGAAGCTGCCAGGGCATTGACCGAGGAGTTCGGCGACGTCGCCGCCGAAGGGCTCGAGGTACTCGATGGGGTGCGCCTGATGGGTAAGTCGGCAGTGAAGCGCCAGTTGCGCCGAACGTGGAGGCCGGCGCTCTCGATCATCGGCATGGGGGGCATTCCTGAACCGGCCATCGCGGGCAACGTGCTGCGCACCTCCACCACCGCGGTGCTGTCGATGCGCCTGCCACCGACGGTGCCGAGCGACGTCGCGGCCGACGCGATGGTCGACGTACTGAGCGCCGATCCGCCGGAGGGCGCCCACGTAAGCGTCACCGTCGACTCGAGGGGCGACGGGTGGGTCGCCGCGGCGCGTGCGCCGTGGCTGGCGAGCGCGTTGGTCGCCGCGTCGCGCGACGCGTTCGGTCGCGACCCGGGTTTCATCGGCGAAGGCGGTTCGATCCCGTTCCTGGCCGAACTCGGCCGACGCTACCCAGGGTGTCAGTTCGTCGCGACCGGCCTGATCGGCCCCGACGCCAACGCCCACGGCATCGACGAGATGCTCCACCTGCCCACCTTTGTCGGCGTCACCAACGCGGTCGCGACCATCGTCGCCGCCCACGCGGTCAGCGCCTCGAAGAGCTAGAGAGAAGGAGACTCCGTGACGACTCGCATAGTGACGGACAATGGCACCCCAATTCAGGTGTTCGGTAGCCCGGAGGCGCCGCGGGGCCTCATCGTCCTGCAAGAGGCCTTCGGGATCACCGACCACATTCGCGAGGTCTCCCAGCGCTTCGCCCATGAGGGCTACTACGTCGCGGCACCCGAGCTCTTTCATCGGGTGGGCTCGCCGGAGTTCGGCTACGACGACTACGCCTCGGTGGCACCGGCGATGGCGTCGCTCAATCCCGACGGTCTCGCCGAGGACCTCACCGGTGCAGCCACGTTCCTCAACGCGGCCGGGTACCCCAACGCCTCGATTGGCGTCGTCGGCTACTGCATGGGCGGAAGTGTCGCCTTCTACGCGGACACCCTCGGACTGGTCGGGGCGGCCGCCACTTTCTACGGCGGGGGCGTCGCGACCGGTCGCTTCGGCCTGGCGCCGCTGGTCGAGCTGGCGGCGAGCCTGCGCGCGCCGTGGCTCGGGCTCTACGGGGACCTCGACCAGGGCATTCCGCCCGAGGACGTCGAGGCGTTGCGCACAGCCGCGTCGGCGTCGCACGTGACCACCGAGATCGTGCGCTACCCGAACGCCAACCACGGATTCAACTGTGACGCGCGACCCGCGGCGTACAACGCCGACGCCTCAGCTGACGCCACTCAACGCACGCTGGAGTTCTTCGCGGCGAACCTCACCGTCAAGTAGATCAGCTGCGCGCGACGTCCTTCCAGGGGACGTCTTTGTCGACGCGCGGCTCCCCGGCCAGGCCGAGTACTCGCTCACCGATGATGTTGCGCATCACTTCGCTGGTGCCGCCCTCGATGGAGTTGGCCCGCATGCGCAGGAACGCTTTGCGTGGATCGGCGGCGTTGAAAGCACTCTCAGTGGGTCGCACCAGCGGGTACCGGGTCTTGTAGAGCAGTCCCTCGGTGCCGAGCAGATCGACGCACAGCTCACTGGTTCGCTGGTTCTCCTCGGCGAAGGCCAGCTTCGCCGTCGAGCCCTCGGGTCCCGGCGTTCCGCTGCGGCGCAGGTCACTGGCGCGCAAGTTGGCGAGGCGCCCCACCTCGTTGGAGACCCAGCGCTCCATCAGGCGAGCGCGTAGCGCCATCGCGTGACCGTCGCGTCGCCCGGCCCACTTGCGCCGCCAGATCAACAGCGCCTCGCCAATGAGCCCCGAGTCACGCGGCGGCACGGTGCCGCCGATGGAGACCCGCTCGTTCATCAATGTGGTGATGGAGACTCCCCACCCCTCGCCCACGCCGCCCAGGCGCATCGAGTCGGGCACGTGCACGTCGTGGAAGAAGACCTCGTTGAACTCGGCCTCGCCGGTCACCTGATAGAGCGGCCGGACGTCGACACCCGTGGCGTGCATGTCGACCAGGAACGCGGTAATGCCCTTGTGCTTGACCGCGTCGGGGTTGGTGCGCGCGATGATCAGACCGAAGGCCGACAGGTGCGCCAGCGTTGTCCAGACCTTTTGCCCGTTGAGGACCCATTCGTCGCCGTCGCGCTCGGCACGTGTGGCCAGGCCCGCGACGTCCGAACCCGCGCCGGGTTCGGAGAACAATTGGCACCAGATCTCCTCGCCGGTGAAGAGCGGGCGTAGGTAGCGCGTTCGCTGTTCGGGAGTGCCGTGCGTGACCAGCGTGGGGGCGACCATGCCGTAGCCGATGACGTTGCGAAACATCGCCGGGGGCGCGTGCAGTTCGGACAGTCGGCGCAGCACGTGCAGCTGCTGGGCCGGCGTGGCTCCCAGTCCGCCGGATCCCTCCGGGAAGTTGGTCCAGGCCAGACCCCGGTCGAACTGCTCGCCGAGGAAGAGCACCGGGTCGGTGGTCTCGGGCGGGAACCGTGCCACCAAGTCGTCGATACGTTCGTCGATCTCCACGTCACTGACGGCCACGGAATCCCTTTCTTCGGACTGCATCCTAGACACGCCGATTTTGGCGCCCAAGGACCGGTCAACTAGAACGGTGGGGGTGAGCACGCGACGCATCTTGGCGACCTCGGGCGGCTTCGTCGCGGGACCCACGCAACAGTCAGTGCGACTCGGTGAGATGCTCCTAGAAGCACTCACCCTGACCGGGAAGACCCGACCACGTGTGTGCCTCGTGTACACCGCGAGCGGCGACGCCGCCACCTACTACGCGGCGTCCTACGAAGCCTTCAATGCGGCCGGCTGCGACGTCACCGAGTTGAAGTTGTTCCCCCAACCCTCAGGAGACCCCATCGAGCGCCTCACTGGCTGCGACCTGGTGTGGGTGGGAGGCGGTTCGGTCGCCAACCTGCTGGCCGTGTGGCGCCTGCACGGGGTCGACGAGGCCATGGCCTACGCCTGGGAGGCCGGCGTGACCCTCTCGGGCGTGTCAGCGGGCAGTCTGTGCTGGCACGTCGGTGGCACGACCGACTCCTTCGGTCCTCAGCTACGTCCCGTGACCGACGCCCTGGCCCTCCTGCCCTACGGCAATGGCGTGCACTACGACTCGGAAGCGCAGCGCCGACCGCTGTTGCACGAGCTCGTTGGCAACGCCACGCTGCCGCTCTCCTTCGCGACCGACGATTCTGTCGGCCTCTGGTACGAGGGGACCACACCGACGCGCGTCGTCAGCGACCGCGACGTCGATCCCGTCACCGGACCAGCGGCCTATCGCGTCGACGTGGTCAACGGCGAAGTGGTCGAGACGCGCGTCGCCGTGGGGTCCTCAATCACCTGAGCCCGCGTGGGCCAAAGCGCCGCGCACTGCGTCGCCCTTGCGGTCCAGGGCCCCGGCCCGTTCGACGGCGTCGAGTGATCCGCAGGTAGCCAGCCAGTTGGCGAGAATCAGGTAGCCGCCTTGGGTCAGGATCGACTCGGGGTGGAACTGCACGCCCTCGAGCGGCAGGTCACGGTGCCGCATGCCCATGACCAACCCGTCGGACCACCCCGTCAACTCGAAACAGTCGGGCAGCGTGTCGCGCTCGACGACCAACGAGTGGTAGCGCCCGGCAACCAGCGGGCTGGGCGCGCCCGCAAAGACGCCGACGCCGCCGTGCTCGACCAGCGTCGATCTGCCGTGCACGAGCTCGGGTGCGGCGACGACGCGCGCGCCGAAGGCCTCCCCCAGGACCTGGTGGCCCAGGCAGACCCCGAGCATCGGCACCAGCGCCTCGGCGCAGTAGGTGATGACCTCTAGGCAGTTGCCCGCGTCGCGCGGGTGTCCCGGCCCCGGTGAGATCAGCACGCCGTCAGCCGCGGTGAGCGCCATGAACTCCGCGTCCACGGCGTCGTTGCGCGCCACGCTCACCGTCGCGCCCAGTTCGCTGACGTACTGCACGAGGTTGTACACGAAAGAGTCGTAGTTGTCGATGACGAGGATCGACGGACCGTGCGTCATGGCTGAATCCTATGAGGCGCGCAAACGGTCTCGGTAACCTGGAGCGATGTCCCCGCTCGATCTCGCCGGCTTCGTCGGCCACGTCGAGGCTGGCTACACGGTTATCCCCCTCACGCGCACTCTGCAGCTCGATCGCGAGACTCCGGTCTCGCTCTACCAACGATTCGCGAACGGCCGTGCGTTCTTCCTGCTCGAGAGCGCCGCCCTCGGCGAAGAGACGGGCCGCTACTCCTTCATCGGCCTAGACCGGCTCTGGCGGGTGACCACGCGCGGCGGCCGGGCCGTCTGTGAGGGCGCGCCCGAGCCCGACGACGCCGGCACTGCCCTCGGTTTCGTGCGAAACCTGCTCGCACAGCATCGCGCGCCGCCCTTGGCCGACCTACCCGACCTCACCGGGGGCGCCGTGGGTTTCGTGAGCTACGACTACGTGCGTTCCTTGGAGCGACTAGCGCGACCGGATGAAGAGAACGCCTGGCCCGACGTTGACTTCTCCTTCCCAGGCTCCGTTCTCATCTGTGACCATCTGCGCCACTCCACGACGGTCGTGGTCAACGTCGTGGTGGGGAGCACCGCGCCCGCGATCGCGTTCGACGAGGGCACCGAGCGACTCGAAGCGATCGTCGACACCCTCTTGTCGCCCGCGCCGGAGAGTGACCCGGTGCTCGAGCGCACCGTCGCCCTCGCGCCCGACGAGCGCGAGTCGGTCGACGTGCGCGCCCTCGCCGCCCGGCTGTCCAACTTCTCACGCGAGGACTACGTCGCCGTTGTCGAGCACGCCAAGGAGCACATCGTCGCCGGCGACGTCTTCCAGGTCGTGCCCAGCCAGCAGTTCCGTCGCCCGAGCGCGGTGAACCCGCTCACGCTGTACCGGGTGCTGCGCGCGCTCAACCCGTCTCCCTACATGTATCTGCTCGACAACGGCGACAGTCAGATCGTCGGCGCGTCACCGGAGATGCTGGTGCGGGTCCACGACGGCGTGGTAAGCACCCGTCCGATCGCCGGGACGCGTCCGCGCGGCGCCACCGATGATGAGGACCGCGCGCTCGAGGCCGAGATCCTGAGCGACGAGAAGGAGATCGCCGAACACGTCATGCTAGTGGACCTCGGACGAAACGACATTGGCCGCGTCGCCGAGCCCGGCACGCTACGCGTCGAGCACCTGGCGCACGTGGAGCGATTCAGCCATCTGATGCACCTGGTCTCGGCCGTCAGCGGTCGACTGCGTGCCGGCCTCGACGCCTTCGATGCCTTCGACGCGCTCTTTCCCGCCGGCACCTTGACCGGCGCGCCCAAGGTCCGCGCGATGCAACTGATCGACGAGTTCGAACCGGTGCGCCGCGGCCCCTACGGCGGCGCCGTCGGGTACTTCGCGCTGAACGGCAACGCCGACTTCGCCATCACCATCCGCACGCTGTCGCTGCGCGATGGGGTCGCCACGGTCCAGGCGGGCGGTGGCGTGGTCGCCGACAGCCGGCCGGAGTTCGAGTACCAGGAGTGTCTCAACAAGGCCTCCGCGCCGCTCCTGGCACTCCAGATCGCCGACCCCACGTGAGCCGGGACAAACCGAGTGGCCTTCAGCGTGGTCGCAGGTTAACCAAGTCCTCAGCGATCGTCTCGGTGGTGACCTGATCGACCTCGGCGGCCTTAGCGAACTCGGGCCACCGCTCGATCGCCGCCGCGACGTCGCGCAGGACGGTCTCCACGCCGGGCACCTCGTGGCGATCGCCCATCTCTCGCAGGTCGTCGAGGGTGATGTCCACGAAGTGGCCATTGACGCTCATCTGGTGGTTCTGCGTCCAGGAGCCGCCCCAGTTGGAGTGCGTGACGTCGTAGGCGGGCGCCAGACGCCAGTGGCCGCCGTCGGACAGCAGGAAGGAGAAGTTCTTGGCGTGGTCGTCGCGGTTGACGCCCATGACGTTGAACGCGGCGCGTCGGAAGATCTCTCTGGCCGCGTCGGGGCCGAGGCCGAGCGCGCTCGCCGTGAGGAAGTAGCTCGAGTAGGCGTGCGTACGCCGGGCGTTGTAGTCCAGGTGTGCCAGCGCGCACAACGTCTGCGTGTGGATGCGCTCGCCGCCGGGGCCCCGGTCGAATCGTCGCGTCATGAAGTGCGACCGCAGTCCTTCGCGCAGCAGCTGTGACTCGCTCATTTCGATGCCGGCGCTCGTGGCCATGAGGTAGTAGGCGAACTCGACCTTGCAGTACTGCTGGCTGGTCACCAGCGGGTCGCTCTGGCCCGCCGGGTTGCCCACACCGTCGAGCTTGAGCAGCCACTGCTCGTACCCGGGCGGCGCGTTGAACTGTCCCGAGAGCATCTGGCCGGTCGCGGGGTTGTAGGCCAGGACTGCCTTGGCCCGCGCTCCACCGGCCGACGAGCCCACCGAGATGAGCTCGGCGAGGGCGCGGTGGATGTCCGCGGTGTCGTCGAGGCGACCGCTGATCTGGGCGCGGGCGGCGGCCACGAGGTCGGCCAACTGGACGGCGCTCGGGTGGGCCGACGGTCCGGCCGGCGGTCGGAAGGTCAGTGCGCCCATGGCCCGGTCACTGGCGTAGGCCAGGCGGTCGAGCGCGGTGATGTTCGCGGCCTCGACGCCCTGCTCGGCCATCCACGCGTTCACCAGGGCGTTGCCGAAGCGGTCCGGCAACGCGTCGGCCAACATCGCCGGCAGACCGTAGAAGGTCTCGCGCGAGAGCTCCGGGTAGATGAAGACGCCGCGACGACACGGTAGGTGCAGCGGCGCGAGCTCGACGTCGCCGTCGACCCAGTCGTCGTCGTACTCGAAGGCGTAGTAGCCCGACGCAGGGTCCATCGCCACGGCGCCGACAAGACGGCCCCACGCCGAGACCTCGATGACGTCGGTAGGTGTGTAGCTCACGGATTTGACCGCGGACGTCGTACGCGCCGTGTCGCGAGGGGCGTCACGCGCTGGCGTTCACGCAACAGCGCGATCGGACTGACGGAGGGCTCGACGGGGGCGAAGGAGGACAGCCAGTCCGTTCGGCCGAGCGCGCGCGCCACGCGAATCAGCGTCGCCAACGAGGAACCCCGTCCGCCTTCCAGGGACTTGACGGCCGACAGCGACACATTGGAGCGTTCGGCCAACTCCGCTTGCGTCAGACTCTGTTCCAGGCGAAGTCGCCGGGCATCCACCCCTAGGCGCTCTTCCCACTCGGCTGTGGTGGTTAAAGACTTAGATTCCATCTGTTACACCTCACAGTCACTTTAACAGATTCTTTTCCAACTATTTATGCGACTCTTTGGACCCGACCTCACTTCAAAGTCTATATTCCACCCTTACACGCCATGACGTCGTGCAAAGTCCGCTTTTCGGGGCTCCCCTATGCTGAGCCCCGAAGGGTCGAGAGGATTCGCCGTGTCCGAAGAGAGCGCCTACGACCGGTGGCGCGCTGAGTTCGAGGCGCAGAAGCTGCGCGACACCCCCTTCACCACCCTCTCGGGAATCCCCCTGGAGCCGGTGTACGGACCCCGCGCCGGAGAGTTCCCGGGCGTCTACCCCTACACCCGAGGTGCCTACGCGTCCATGTACCGCTCACGGCTCTGGACAATGCGCATGTTCGCTGGTTTCGGCACGGCCGTCGACACCAACGCCCGATTCAAGGACATCATCCGCTCGGGTGGTGGTGGTCTGTCGACCGCCTTCGACATGCCGACGCTGCTGGGTCTGGACTCCGACGACCCGATGGCGTTGGGCGAGGTCGGCCGCTGCGGCGTGGCGATCGACAGCCTGGCCGACATGCGCGACCTCTTCGCTGGAATTGACCTCAAGTCCATCACCACGTCGATGACGATCAACTCGCCGGCCGCCGTGATGCTGGCTCTCTTCGTGGCCCAGGCCGAGGAGGCCGGTGTGCCGCGCCACCTCCTGGGCGGCACGTTGCAGAACGACATCTTGAAGGAGTACCAGGCCCAGAAGGAGTTCGTCTTCCCGCCGCGCCAGTCGATGCGGCTGGTGCGCGACACCATGGCCTTCACCGCCGCCGAGATGCCCCGCTGGCACTCGATCAGCGTGTCGGGGTACCACATCCGCGAGGCCGGCTCGACGGCAGCCGAGGAGCTCGCCTTCACCCTGGCCAACGGGTTCGCGTACGTCGAGCTCGCACGTGAAGGCGGACTCAGCGTCGACACGGTGGGCCCGCGACTGTCCTTCTTCTTCAACGCCCACATCGACTTCTTCGAAGAGATCGCCAAGTACCGCGCGGCGCGACGGATCTGGGCGCGCTGGATGAGGGAGCACTACGGCGCGACCGACGAGCGCACCTGGCAGTTGCGCTTCCACACCCAGACCGCCGGGGTGTCCCTCACCGCTCAGCAACCCGAGAACAACCTCAGCCGCACCGCGATCGAGGCGTTGGCCGGCGTCTTGGGCGGCACGCAGTCGCTGCACACCAACGCCATGGACGAGGCGCTGGCGCTGCCCAGCGAACGCGCAGCGCGCATGGCGCTGCGCACCCAGCAGATCATCGCCTATGAAACCAACGTGGCCCACGTAGCCGATCCCCTCGGCGGCTCGTGGTACGTCGAAGAACTCACCGACGAGATGGAGCGCCGCGCCGAGGCCCTGTTCGTCGAGATCGCCGAGATGGGGAGCGGCTCGATGCTCGAAGGCTGCATCCGCGGCATCGAGGAGAACTGGTTCCAGCGTCACATCGCCGACTCGGCCTACGAGCTCGAACGTTCCTTCAACGCCGGCGAACGCATCGTCGTGGGCGTGAACGACTTCACCGAGGGCAACGACGAGGAGGACCTTGCGATCCTGCAGATCACCAACGAAGACGAGAAGCGCCAGCTCGAACGGCTTGAGCGAGTGCGCGAAGAGCGTGACGACGAAGCCACCCGCGTGGCACTCGCCACCCTCGCCGTGCGAGCCGCCGACCCGTCGGTCAACCTGATGGGTGACCTCATCAACTGCGCCAAGGCGTACGCGACGGTGGGTGAGATGATGTCGACCATGGGTGATGTCTTCGGCCACTACGTCGAGGTTCCCTCGCTGTGACCGTGCGCGTCCTGGTCGCCAAGGTGGGTCTCGACGGTCACGATCGCGGCATCAAGGTCGTCGCACGCCTGCTGCGCGACGCGGGCATGGAAGTTGTCTACACCGGGCTGTTCCAGACCCCCGACACGGTGGCCACGGCGGCCATCGACGAGGACGTCGACGTCGTGGGTCTGTCCATGCTCTCCGGGGCGCACATGACGCTGGCGCCACTCGTAGTCGAGGCCCTGCGTCAGCGCGGCTCCGACATCCCCGTGGTGGTCGGTGGCATCGTCCCCACAGGAGACCTCGACGACTTGCGCACCGCCGGCGTCGCTGCGGTCTTCACCCCGGGCGCGACCAAGGACGACATGGTGTCCACGATCACTTCCCTGGTGGCGTCGCGAGCCTGAGCTCACAGCGGCGGACCTGACACCCCTGCTGTAAAATTCGTGACATGGCCGAGATCCTTTTGTTCCACCACGCGCAGGGCCAAACCGCCGGATTCTTGTCCTTCGCCGACGAACTTCGATCCGCAGGTCACATGGTTCACACGCCCGACCTCTACGAGGGCGCCACCTTCGCGGACGTGCCCTCGGGCGTGGCGCACGCCAAATCGATCGGATTCGACACGATCCTCGAACGAGGACGAACGTCCGCCGATGGACTGCCAGCCGGACTGGTCTACGCGGGATTCTCGCTCGGAGTGATGCCCGCCCAGCTCCTGACCCAAACGCGGCCCGGAGCTCGGGGCGCGTTGTTCTTCCACGGTTGTCTCCCGCCCGAGGAGTTCGACGCTCCCTGGCCCGACGGGATTCCTACGCAGATCCATGCGATGACGGACGACCCGTGGATGGAAGAAGACTGGGCGGCCGCGCGAGCGTTGGCTGGCACCCACACGGGGGTCGAACTCTTTGCCTACCCAGGTACTGGTCACCTGTTCGCTGACGAGGGTGGCGCCGACTATGACGAAGCGGCCGCGGCCGTCCTCCGACAGCGGGTTCATGACTTCCTCGACGGTATTGCCTGAGTTCCTTCACGGAGATTTTGATTTGCGAGTGGACTCCCCAAGAGTCAACGAGTGACTCTCAATGAACTCTGGGTCATGAGAGCTAGCGAACTCTCCCTGGCGCGCACGAGTTCATAACGTCATTAAGGATGCGCCTCGATACGCTCTGAGAGTGCCAATGGGAGTGTCTCGAAATAGACCCCGGCTCGTGAGTATCTTCCACTTCGGTAGAGCGGCCGTTCTCGCGCTCGCGCTGGTGGCGCCTCTCGTGACCGCGATCAACTCAGGAGCGACGTCCGGCGCGTCGACGCCGTCGACAGTGCCAAAGTGCTCGTATCGACAACTTGAACTCGCCGTCGCCTGGGGACCTGGGGCTGCAGCCGGCAACCTGGGGATTCCCTTCATCATCGCCAACACGAGTCGAACCTCGTGCAGCCTTGAGGGGTATCCAAAGTTCAGCTTCCTACCCAACAGATATCAGTCGCAGACATTGCGAGTTGTGCATGGCGGCGGCATGATCTTTCCTCGCGTCAAGACGCGCCTTGTCGTGATCAAACCAGGAGCCGACGCCTCCTTCGGTGTCAACTACGGCGACGCCGCCAACCAGAACGATCCCAGCGGTGCGGTCTGCGAGGCTCGGTACGTCTACGTCACGCTCCCGGTACGAATCAACTCCTTTCCCCAGAATTATGAGGCATCCGTTGATTTCAATTTTTGCTTTACGGGTTTCCAAGTGTCGGAGACCGCCATACAGTCGGGACCGCTACCAAAGGAGGGTTAATGACCCCACGACAGAAAAGCAGCCCTACCACTTCGTTGGTCTTCGCCCAAGACGTGTCGTCCGCGCCCTTCCGCCTCCCGTGAAGAAGGTCCCATAAAAAGTCGCTACGCAGTCCCCGCGCTCGCTCTAGCCACGGTCCTCTTCGTTTTCGGCTTCGTCACTTCGAATTCGGGAGCGATCAACCTCCCCAAGTGGTCGTCCCCAGTCGTCGTGAACCCATCCGGACCACACAGCAATCAAGTGACGTATGCCGTGTCGTGCCCGTCCGCCACGCTCTGCGTGGTCGCCGACGGCAACGGAAACATGACGCTGCGGCGTAATGGAAAGTGGTTTCCGGCACACCCCGTCCACGCGGGCGGTTCCTTCGACTCCGTTTCTTGTGCCTCCGTGACGCACTGCATTGCCATTGGAGGAGCTGGAAACGCCGTCACCTTCAACGGCACGACGTGGTCTCCCCCGCGTCGGATAGGTCCCGATGTCAGCTATCACGTGTCGTGTCCGACAACCGATTTCTGTGCCGCCGTGGCGGGCAGTGACAAACCGGGTGGATCGAGCACGATTGCACTCCTGCACGGCACCAAGTGGTCGTCCAGCCAGACGACCACGAGTGGCGCGGTCTCGGACCGGCTGCTCGGCGTGTCCTGCACTTCGAAGATGTTCTGCGTGGCGGTCAACTTTGACGGCAAGGCTCTGACCTTCAATGGCACACGGTGGTCGTCGAGTGACCCCAGCGCTCCTAAGGGGTTGATCTCCGTTTCCTGTGTCACGTCATCGTTTTGCCTGGCCGTAGCCGACTCCGGTCAGTACACGTCGTACAACGGAACGACGTGGTCAACTCCCCAGTCGATCCCGCTCTTCAACCTCGCCTTCGCCTATTCCGTGTCGTGCGCGTCGCCTTCCTATTGCGTGGTGCTGGGCATCAGCGGCTATTCGGTGACGTGGGTATCGGGACATTGGTCATCGCCGGTGCGCGTCTTTCCCGGGATCGCGTCAGCGGGAGTGTCGGTCTCGTGTTCACGCACCCGCACGTGCGTAGCCGTCAACGACAGAGGTCTGGGTTCCTACAACTAGGCCGTTGCGGAACGCCCCAGACGATCAAACAGTTTTGCTGCGCTCTCAGCGAAAGTCGCGCTGCAGATCGACCAAAGCATCGCTGCCCGGGCAGAGCCGCGAGAACGGAACCTTGTTAAGTCCCGTGGTCGGGGTGTGATTGAGTTCGTGCAAGTCGGGCGCGGACTCATTCACGTAGAGCAGTCCGGTGGCAATCTCACCGCGCTGGGCGCGGTCGCGAACGTACTCCTCAACGCCCAGGCGGTCGCCGGAGTCGTATCCCTCGGGCACCGCGCGGAATCGCACCACGCTGCCATCGTGCATCACGACCTCGCGCGCTTCGTCCGCCGACACCTTGGCCGTGATCTCGAGGCGCACCGGCACGTAGTCGGTCTCGATCTCCTTCACCTCGTGCTCGCGGGTGAAGCGGTAGCTCTTGGTCGAGCCCTCGTGGTCGTTGAAGGTCACGCACGGACTGATCACGTCGATCAGCGCCAGGCCGTTGTGGGCCACCGCGGCCTTGAGGATCGGAATGAGCTGTTCCTTATCGCCGGAAAAGGCCCGGGCCAGGAACGTCGCGCCCACTGACAGGCCCAGGAGGATCGGGTCGATCGGGGCCAGCGCGTTCGGCTCGCCACGCTTGGGCTTGGAGCCAATGTCGGCCGAGGGCGAGAACTGGCCCTTGGTGAGTCCGTAGACGCCGTTGTTCTCGATCACGTACACCATGTTGATGTTGCGACGGATCGCGTGGGCCAGGTGACCCAAGCCGATCGAGAGCGAGTCCCCGTCGCCCGAGATGCCGATGTAGGTGAGCTCGCGGTTGGCGGCGTTGGCCCCGGTCGCGATGGTCGCCATCCGCCCGTGGGCCGAGTTGAAGCCGTGGGCCCCGCGCACGAAGTAGGTCGGGGTCTTGGACGAACAGCCGATGCCCGAGAGCTTGGCGATGTGGTGCGGTGGCGTCGACAGTTCCCAGAACGCGTGAGAGATGGCGGCCGTCACCGAGTCGTGTCCGCACCCGGCGCACAGCGTCGACATGGCGCCCTCGTAGTCGCGAATGGTGAGGCCGAGGTCGTTCTTCGGCAACGGGGCCAGCGGAATGAGGGGCTTGGCGATCGAGGTCATGAGGTCACTTCCACGCTAGCGAGGACGCCGTCGACGACCTGCTGCGCACTCAGCGGAAAGCCCCCGTAAACGAGAATCGGGTGCATCCGTTCGGTGGCCACGCCCGTCTCGACGGCGATCAGGCTGCGCAACTGAGCGTCGCGATTCTGTTCGACCACGAAGCAGTGCTCGTGGGCGTCAACGAATGCGCGCATCTCTTCGGAGAACGGAAAGCCACGTACCCGGAGGTAGTCGGTCGCCAGACCCGCCTCGGCGAGCAGGTCGAGGGCCTCGCGCACCGCGAGGTCGCAACTACCTAGCGTGATCACGCCGACAGTGGCACCATCGCGACGTTGCACCGTCGGGGCCGGGACGTAGTTGGCGGCGGCCCCGTGCTTCTTCTTCAGGCGGTCCACGACCTCCTGGTACTCCTCGGGGCTCTCGGTGTAGCGCCCGTGCAGGTCGTGACCCGAACCGCGCACGAAGTAGGCGCCGCGCTCGGCCGAGCCGGGCAGGGTGCGCGGCGTCACGTACAGCGCGTCGGGGTCGGCGTAGCGGAAGAACTCCTTCACGCTGGCCAGATCCTCGTCGTGCAATACCCGACCCCGATCGGGCACGAAGTCATCGTCCCAGGTGAGCGCGGGCACGACCCAGTCGTTCATCCCGATGTCCAGGTCGCTCAGAACGAAGACCGGAGTCTGGAACCGCTCGGCCAGGTCGAACGCGACCAGCGCGAACTCGAAGCACTCCGCCGGGTCCTTGGGGAAGAGCAGGATGTGACGCGTGTCACCATGACTCGCGTACGCGCACGCCAAGATGTCGGCCTGCTGGGTGCGCGTAGGCATGCCCGTCGACGGTCCGGTGCGCTGGACGTCGATGATGACCGCGGGGATCTCGGTGTAGTACCCCAAACCGAGTAGTTCGCCCATCAGTGAGATGCCCGGGCCCGAAGTGGAGGTGAAGGCCCGAGCCCCACTCCACGAGGCGCCGAGCACCATGCCGATCGCGGCGATCTCGTCCTCGGCCTGAAGGATGAGGTAGTTGTTCTGATACGTCGCCGGGGCGTCGTCAGTTGCCGGGGTCAGTTCTTCACGCCGGTACTGGGCGCATAGTCGGGTGAAGTTGTCCATCACCGCGGTGGCCGGGGTGATCGGGTACCACGCGGCGACCGTCGCGCCGGCGTAGAGGCATCCCAGGGCGATCGCCGTGTTGCCGTCGATCAGGATCTGGTCCTTGGTGGCATCGAGTCGCTCGACCCGGAAGGCCAGCGGGCAACTGAAGTTCTCTATCGCGTAGTCGTAGCCCAGGCGCAGGGCGCGCTGGTTTGACTCGCGCAGCTTCTCGTTTCGCGCGAAGGTCTCGGCCAGCAGGCCACTCACGAGGTCGACCTCGATGCCCAGCAGCGCCACCACCACCCCGGCGTAGGCCACGTTCTTCATCAGGATGCGCTCGCGCGGCGCCTGGAAGTTCTCGATGATCATGCGCGCGAGCGGCACACCGAGGAAGTTCACGTCTTCGCGCAGTAGCGCCTCGTCGAGCGGCCACGACGAGTCGTAGAGAACGTAGCCGTCCGCGCGCACCTCAGCAATGTCCTCGGCGTAGGTCACCGAGTTCATGGCCACCATGAGGTCGTAGTCGAGCGCGCGCGAGGTATACCCGTCGGCGTTGACGCGGATCTCGTACCACGTCGGCAGTCCCTGGATGTTCGACGGGAAGAGGTTCTTGCCCGACACCGGGATGCCCATGCGAAAGATCGCCTGCATGAGCAGTCCGTTGGCGCTGGCCGATCCCGTTCCGTTGACGTTGGCCAACTTCACCGCGAAATCGTTGACCCGAACGTCGGTGATGATGTCAGTCACGTCGCCTCCTCACCCGCCCGCGGGTCCGGTGCGCACCGGGATCCGCAGCACTCCGCTGTCGGTGGCGTAGGGGATTTTGAGTTCGAACTCCTCCATGTCCCACGCCGCCGTGGGACAGCGCTCGGCACACAGCCCGCAGTGCACGCACACGTTCTCGTCCTTGATCATCACCCGACCGGTCTGGGGTAACGGGGCCGAGATGAAGAGCGCCTGGTCGTGGTTCTCCGCTGGCGCCATCAACCGGGTGCGCAGACTCGCCTCGCTCCCGTTGGTGGTGATCGTGAGGCACTGGACGGGACAGACGTCGATGCACGCGTCGCACTCGATGCACAGCGGCGCCTGAAAGGCGGTCTGGATGTCGCAGTTGAGACAGCGCTGGACCTCGCGCACCGTCTGCTCGACGCTGAAGCCCAGCTCGACTTCGGTGCTGATCGAGGCGAAGCGACGCGTGAGCTCCACGTGGGTCATCTGTTGGCGCGTCGAGGGGTTGTAGTCGTTGTGGTAGCTCCACTCGGTCATGCCCATCTTCGCGCTCACCAGGTTCATGCCGTCGGCGGGTCGCTCGTCCAACGGCGCGCCGTGACAGTGCTGATGGATCGAGATCGCTGCTTGGTGACCGTGCGCGACCGCCCAGATGATGTTCTTGGGTCCCCACGCCGCGTCGCCACCGAAGAAGACGCCCGGACGAGTCGACTGGAACGTCACCGGGTCCACGACCGGCATCTCCCATTCGCCGAACTCCAGTCCCAGGTCGCGCTCGATCCACGGGAAGGCGTTCTCCTGGCCAATCGCCAAGATCACGTCGTCGCACTCGAGCACCACGGTGTCGAGCACGGCGGCGTGGCGCGCACCCTCATCCCACTCCACGACGTCGAACTCCATGCCCGTGAGGCGACCGTCCTCGACGATGAACCGCTTCGGGGAGTGGTTGACCACGATGTCCACGCCCTCCTCTTCGGAGTCGTCCAACTCCCAGGGCGACGCCTTGAAGTACTCGCGCGGGCGCCGAGCCATGACCTTGATCACTTGGCCGCCCAGGCGGCGCGAGGTACGACAGCAGTCCATCGCGGTGTTGCCAACTCCAATGATGAGGACGCGCTTGCCGATCTCTTGCACGTGGCCAAACGCCACGGACTCCAGCCAGTCAATCCCGATGTGGATGTTGGCGTCGCCCTCGGCGCGACCCGGCAGGTCGAGCTCCTTGCCCCGCGGCGCTCCGACGCCGACGAACACCGCGTCATAGCGCTCGTCGAGCAGCTCGGCCAAGCTGTCGACCGGCGTGTCGTAGCGCACGTCGACGCCCATGTTGATGATCATCTGCGTCTCGTCGGAGAGCACCGAGTCAGGCAGTCGGAACGCGGGGATGTTCGAGCGCATCAGTCCGCCGGCACGGGTGAACTTCTCGTAGATCACGATCTCGTAGCCCAGCGGCATCAGGTCGTTGGCCACGGTGAGCGACGCCGGCCCGGCGCCGATGCAGGCCACGCGCTTGCCGTTCTTCTCGGTGGGAATCGCGGGCAGGCGCCCGGAGATGTCGCCCTTTAGGTCCGAGGCCACGCGCTTCAAGCGACAGATCGCCACCGGTTCGCCGTCGACGCGCTCGCGCCGGCAGGCCGGCTCGCACGGCCGGTCACAGGTCCGTCCCAGGATTCCGGGAAAGACGTTCGATTCGCGGTTGAGCATGTACGCGTCGTCGAAGCGACCCTGGGCGATCAGGCGGATGTAGCCGGGAACGTCGGTGTGCGCCGGACACGCCCACTGGCAGTCCACGACGCGGTGGTAGTAGTTCGGGTCCTGTACGTCTGTCGGGTCCACGAAACTCCTCACCGGCCACTCTGGGGCGCGAAAACAGCCACACGCCGCGCACCCAACTTACTTCGGACCACGTGCGTATCCGTTACAGGTCGGGCTCACGACTCGCAGTTAGGACCTAGGTCCTAGCGCGACCTGCCGCGCGACCTACTCCGTCGCAACGATCGGAACCTGCGGCGCGGCGATGAGGCCTCGCTCGGGGTCGCGAACACCCGGAGCTACCAGGACCAGCACGCAAAGGACGCCCGACAGCGCACCGCCAACCAGCAAGGTCTCGCGCACGCCGACCGCCGTGGCGACGACCCCACCGAGAAGAATACCGAGTGGTCCTAGCGAGAAGGCAAGCAGGAAGATGAGTGACGAAACCCGACCCATGAACTCACGTGGGACGAGTCGCTGAACCATCGAAAAGAACAGCACGTCGCCGTAGATAAGGAGCCCCGCCTGCAACGCATTGAGCACCGCGACGACCCACGCGTTAGGAGCGGCAGCGAGGGAAGCCATGGCGACTCCTCCGACCGCGTAAGCGACCCACAGCACGGTCACGAACAGCCGTGGGGTGCCAAGTCGAGCAACGACGATTGACGCTCCAACGCCCGCTGCACCGCCGGCCGCGAAGACCAGACCGAGAGTGAAGGGACTGGCGTGCAGGGTATGGCGAACCAATAGTGGCAGCAGAACGCCGAAGGGCGCCATGCCCACAAAGTTGGCGATCGCCGCTCCCAGCAGCGAATAGAAGAGCCACCTCTGACTGCGAACGTACGCGATGCCCTGTAGGGCCTCAGCCAGGGCCGTTTCGTGGCTCTCGCGACGCGGAGTGCGAATCTTCATGAACGCCAGGCAGGTCGCGGACACGGCGAAACTGATGGCGTCGGCGCCGAAGGACCACGCGAAGCCGATAGCCGAAACAATCAGACCGCCCGCGGCCGGACCGATGAGCCCCTGGGTCAGTTGCCCACTCATCTGGCCCAATGCGTTTCCTTGAGGGAGAAGCGTCTCGTCTAGCAGTTCAGGCATGATCGCTGTCGCGGCTGGGAAGAAGAACGCGTCGGCCGTTCCGAAGATGATCGACATCGAAATCAATTCCCACATCTGAAGTTCGTGTCGGGCGAGCAGGAGGGCCACCACCCCCACCGCCAAACCGCGCACCGAGTCGGAGGCCAGCATCGCGAAGCGCCGAGGAACGCGGTCAACGACAACGCCACCGATCAGGGCAAAGACCACAGTGGGCACGGCCCGCGCGGTGAGAACGTACGCGAGGTCAATGGGTCGGTGTCCGATGCGTAGCGCCACCAGGGCCAAGGCGATCGTGAAGACCCCGTCGCCGAAGGACGACACGGTCTGTCCCGTCCACAGGAGCGCGAAGTCCCTGACCTTCAGGGCGTCAAAGGTTCCGGATGGTTTCGACAGAGACACAGAGATGCATTCTGGCACCCGGTGCCAGCACGCCTACGGCGGCGTGACGTCAAATGTTCATTTACGTAAGTCAGCCACGGTACATCCGACGGCTCCTCTCACAGAATCCCGTCGATCTGACCCATCGCGGCGGTGATGCCTTCCTCGAAGCCCATTGTCAGAACCCGGTCCATGTCACCTCGTGAGGCGAACGATGTCTCGATTGTCATGCGGGTCCCGCCCGCGTCTCGCTCGGTCAGGGCGACGCGCATGATCATCAGTGGCGCATCCACCACCAGCTTTCCCGACTCGTCGGCGAATCCGTTCTCGATCTCCAAACGGCGAGGCTTGTCCACCTCGACCACTCGCCAAATCCCGCGTGGCTGGTCGCCATCCGGTCCGGTCATGAAGTACGTCACTCGCCCGCCAACAGTGAGATCGTGATCGACGAACGTCGCCGGATAGGTCGGCGGACCCCACCACCGCTCGAGTTGGCGAGGGTCCTCCCAGAGCTGCCACACCCGCTCGGTCGATGCGTCAAACTCCGCGGTGACCGTCACCGTGAGCGCGTCGAGGTCCTTGAGTACGTTGGTCACGGTCATGTCAGTGCTCCTTCGTTGAGGTCTTCGGTGAGAATCTCCTCCATGCGCCCGATGCGACTACGCCACACCTGCTCGAGTTGCTCGAGCTGTTCGTAGGCACCGCGAATGGTTTGGACGTTGCCACGAACCAGTTGCTCACGACCGTGACGGCGCTTGGTGATCAGCTCGGCCCTTTCCAAGACCGAGACGTGCTTTTGCACCGCGGCGAAGCTCATTGGGTAGTGGTGTGCCAGGGTGCTTACCGAGTGCTCCCCGTCCAGGGAGCGCCGAACAATGTCGCGTCGCGTCGAGTCGGCGAGTGCTTGAAACACCTGGTCAATCGAATTTTCCACTAATTCTACAACCATATAGTTGTATGTTAGTGGCCCTGGAGCCTTCGCGCAAGTGAACGCAGCGAATTCTTAGAGGACCAGGGGAATCGACTCTCCCGGGTCGATCGCCACCACCACCGCACCGTTGGACTTGCCAATCTGAGCTCTCAACTCGTCTGGAGTCCCCGTGAGCATCGGGAATGTCCCGTAGTGGTACGGCACGACGCGCCGCACACCGAGCAGTCCCACGGCGTAGGCAGCCTCACGCGGGCCCATGTTGTAGTGACCATCGATCGGCAGGACGGCGGTGTCGGGACGGTACAGGTCTCGGATAATCGCCATGTCACCGAAGACATTGGTGTCGCCCGAGACATAGAGAGGACCCCCCTCACCCTCGGGCAGGTGGACGATGTAACCCACCGGGCTGCCGCCGTAGATCTCGGGGACGTCGTCGCCCGCCGACACGCCGCAGGAGTGCTCCGCACCAACCATCGTGACCGAGACGTCACCGATGGCCACCGTGCCCCCCTTGTTCATCCCGATGACATTGGCCACGCCCATGAGACTGAAGTACACCGACATCTCGTGCACGCACACGATGCTCGCCCCCGTGGCTTCTGCCAGCAAGGTCGCCGAGCCCATGTGGTCGAAGTGTCCGTGAGTGACGCAGATGAAGTGCACCTCACCGACCTCTTCGAGGGCCACCGGACTCTTGGGGTTTCCCTCGAACCAGGGATCGAACACGATCCTCGTACCCGACATCGTCGTGAGCAGCACCGTCGCGTGGCCCAGCCAAGTCAGTGTTCCCCGGGCACCCACCAGGTCGGTCTGCTCCACCTCGTCGTTTCTGATCGCCACGTTCACGGACCCACCTTTCGTCGCGCCACGTCGAGCGCGGTGAGCGCCACTCGCCAGAGCTCTGCGGGAAATTTACCGCCAACCCCGTCTCAGCGCACGCCCGATCAGTTGGTCGACCGAGTCGACACGTAGCTCACCTTGAAGAACGCCGCCAGATTCGGGGCACCGGCGGCGTGGCCAATGCGCGTCAGATTAAAATTGTCCTGCACCGTGGCGAGTACGGAGTAGTGGGTGAGGTGTTCACCCACGCGCGTCCCCGGCTTGGTCAGGGCGGAGAGAACGATTGTGGCGACCTGTCCGCCGCCTCCGGCCGAGCCGTATCCCTCGTCCCAGGTGATGATGAGCAGTCCCCCACTCTTGTAGGCGGCACTGGACGTCACCTCGTTGACGAAACCGGTGAGCCACGACGCCGCCACGGGGGTTGAGCAGTCATGACCGTCGTGACAGAGGTCGGGCGTCACCCACAGGAAGCTGGGCACCTTCGCCGATGGCCGCGCGAGGGCCGGTGCGAAGTCCGCGTACGAGCGCAGGTGCGAACAGATCGACGGGGAGGACCGGACGTTGTCGTAGTAGCGGAAGGGATTGTGTTTGCTGGCATAGTCGTTTCCGCCATAGGTCGCCAAGAAACACGGTCCCGGAACCCCCTCGAGGTAGGCGTCGTAGGTGATGTGGGCCGCGGATAGCTGAGAGAAGAGATTGGGTGCGCGAACGTAACACGTGACGCAGTCGCTGGTGATGCCGAAGGTCGAGCCCCCCGACAGCGCCAAGTAGTTCGGCAGGCTGGGGTGGGCCACTGCGTAGTAGTTCGTCGCTACGCCCCCACGCGCCGCGATTCGCGCGATAACCGGGTTCGACATCACGCTCTGGTACGAGCGGTTCTCCATGACCACGACGAACACGTGCGAAAACACCTGTGCGGGGTTGAGTCCGAACTCGCCCTGCTGCGCGTCAGCTGTCGGGGTCACCAAGGTCAGCGCTCCGACGAGTGCTGCGAGCATTGCTGTCACTGCGAAGCGACTTCGCCGCGAACGGATCCATCGGCTCGACAACGCGGGGCTCAGCGTACGGTCCACGCTCACCATCCTGGCGCGAGCAGCCGCGAACACGTCGTCGGCCACCGAAGAGCTTTGACTCTGCGCTCTGGGGGCCCTGAGTAGCGTGACGACATGGTGGACCGGTCGCGCCGACCACGCGAAGTCGGCGCCTGCACTCAGTCATCGCTCGCCGACGCGTCATGAGCGTCACTCGAAGCGCACTCCGCGAGTCGCTCCGGTTCGAGGCTCGCCTGGTGACTCCAGTCGTCGGACTGGTGACCGCGCTTCCCGTCGTCGCGATCTTCGCGATCAGTCTCGCATTCTTCTCGCCACGCGAGGCGATTTCGCTCGCCATCGGGGCCAACCTCATCGCCCTCGTGTCTCTGGTTGGGGCGCCGCGACTCTCGCTGCCCCTGGCACTCGTTGACGCGGTAGCCATGGCCCTCGCGGTGGTCTTCGGTGTTGCCACGACGTCAACGTCGTGGTTGCACATCGTGCTCCTGGTACCCCTGTGCTTCGCGGCGGGCTTGACCACGGTGTTTGGCATCACGCAGGGGGTCATCGGCACCCAGGCCATCATCGCCTACGTCGTCCTAGGACGGTTTGCCGGCTCCTTTGGCACCGCGATGCACCTAGGGTTTTCGGTCCTGATCGGCGCCCTCGTCGAAGTAGGTGCTCTGGTTGTCTTGCGACTGCCGCCCAGCTTGCGCTTCCAACGGTTCCAGCTCGCCACCGCGTGCGACGCGGTGGCAGAACTCGCACGGTCCCCCCAGAGTCGCTCGGCGACCGACGTCCTGACCAGCGTCGACGCGGCCGAACGTGCGCTCGCGGCCCCGTCGCTCTTCGGTCGCGCCGACTCGCTGACACTCATGTCTGTGCTCAATCAGCTACGTCGATTGCGTCTCGAACTCACCACGACGGCGGGCCTGCGAGTTCGCCTGGCCCCGAAGGCCTCTGGCCAGCTCGCCCTTCTGCTGGACCGGGCTGCGTCGCAGATCGCAGACTCCCTCGACGCGCTGGCCAACGACCTACGTCGCCGCACGACCTCGGGGTGGCGAACGCCATCGGGCGCCTACCAGGCAACGATCGACACTCTTGCGTCGGCGCTACCCGACGGCGACGACGACGCCACGACCCTCGCCCGGGAAATCTGTCAGCACCTGTCAGCGATTGACGGTCAACTGCGCACGATAGGCAATCTCGTAGAGGAGCTGGGCGAAAGCGATGGTCGACACGCCTGGCGGTTGCGCCTCCCGACGCTCGCTCGACTCTCAGCCGAGGAGCACACTGACCCGACCGTGTTGCGCGCGAGCCTGCATCTTGACTCACCGGCATTGCGACACGCGGTGCGGCTCGCGATCGCCGTACCTCTCTCGACGCTGCTAGCCGCTTGGTGGGCGCTGCCGCGCGGATACTGGGTGCCGTTCTCAGTCGCGGTCATCTTGAAGCCCGACTACTCGACGATGGTTCGCCGCGGGGTGGACCGCGTCGTGGGCTCTGCCCTCGGCGCCTCAGTGGCGGCAGTGCTCGTGACGGCACTGCACCCGAGCGGCGTCGCCGCCGTCCTCCTCGTTGCTGTTCTGTCGTGGGCCGCCTACAGCACGTGGTCGGCGAGCTTTTCGGTGGCCATCAGCCTCATCACCGCGCTCGTCCTGGTCCTGCTCAGCCTGGCCCAGTCCAATCCGATCTCCACCGCGCTTGATCGACTGATCGACGTGGGCGTCGGCGGCGCAATCTCCGTGCTGGCCTACGTCGTGTGGCCGACGTCACCGCGCGCCGGTGTGACCGACGCGTTCGCCCGGCTCTTCTTCGCGCTGGACACCTATTTGGACGCCGTTACGCCGGCGGTACTGGGAGTGGCCCCGAATCCGGCGGCGGCGATTGACGCATCGCGCTCCGCGCGCACCAGCTGGGCAGCCGCCGAGGCCGCCGTCGGACGAAGCGTCGAGGAGCCGTCGTCCACTCGCGTCAATCCCGCTCAGGGACGCAGTTTGCTGGCCGTCTCCATGAGGATCCTTCGCGCGACCCACGCCCTTCGCATCGGCGCCGAACGCGGAGCCACGACCGCGCCGTCGTCGGAGCTGTCCGCTCTCGTCGAGGCGTGCCACGAAACCCTGGACACCCTTGCCCGCCACTTCGCCGATACGGCCGCGCGGCGCTGGCAGGACCTGCGCCCCTTCTACCGATCAGCCGAGCAACGTCTGGCCACTGACGGGGCGAACCCCAGCATCGCGGTCCACTTCGACGAGCTGGTCAACGCGCTGAACACGGCTGCACACCTCGTCTCGACGCCCGCGACCGTCGCGGACTGACGACCGGTCAGGCCGCCGTCACCGTTGACCAACCTGGGTCAAGGTCCGAGGTGCACGCGGGACAGCGCGACGCAGTGGGCGAAATCTGCGTTTCGCAACGCGGGCACGCGGCCAGCTGGGGATCGGCCGGTGGGGCGTAGCCGAAGCGCCGCATCATCGAGCCCACCGGCTTGACAATGAAGAAGAAGACAATCGCGGCGATGATGATGAAGCCCACACCGGCGTTGATGAAGGACCCGATATGCAAGGGCTGCCCGTGCACGGTCACGGTCAGGTCGCCGATCGCGGTCTTGCCACCGGTCATCGCCCCGATCAGCGGCGTGATGATGTCAGCGACGAAGGACTTGATCAGGGTCGCGAACGCGGTGCCGATGACGAACGCGACGGCGAGGTCGACCAAGTTGCCCTTTAGGACAAACGCGCGGAACTCCTTGAGTATCCCAACACGTTCTCGCACCGCGTCACGAATCTTGGCCATCGCAGCTCCTCTCACGTTTCGCGAAGAGTACCGCACCGGCCAGACGCATTGACGCGAATAGCCCGGCGGGGTCGGGATCCGCTGCCGACGTGTTGGTGCAGCTACACCTGGCCGACGAGGTGTTGCGAGTAGGCGTCGAAGGTGCCGTCGGGGTCATCGTGCATGAGATAGAGCGCGAACTGGTCGACCCCCATGTCGCTGAGTTCCTGGAGCTTCTCGCGGTGCTCCTCGACCGACCCGAGCACGCAGAACCTGTCGACGATCTCGTCCGGGACGAACTCGGTCGACGGATTGCCCGCCTGACCGTGGTGGCTGTAGTCGTATCCCTGGCGCGCCTTGATGTAGTCGGTCAGCGCCTGTGGCACCATCCCCGACTCGGCGCCGTACTTATGGACGATGTCGGCCACGTGATTGCCGACCATGCCGCCGAACCAACGCGTCTGGTCACGCAGGTGCGCCCGATCGTCGCCGACGTAGGCCGGCGCGGCCACCACCACGTAGAAGTCGTCGACGTCCTTGCCGGCGTCGCGCACCGCGCTCTCGGCCACGCCGATGGCCCAGTTGACGACGAAGGGGTCCGCCAGCTGCATGATCAGTCCGTCCGAGCCGCGACCGGCCAGGTCCAGGGCCTTGGGACCGTAGGCCGCCATCAGCACGGCGAGGTGACCGTCGCTCACCCACGGGAAGTGGACCTCGGTGCCGTGAAGGTCGATCGTGCCACCTTCGGCGAGCGACTTGATGACGCCCATGGCTTCGCCCAAGTGGGCCAGCGTCGCCGGTGCCCCGCCGGTCACGCGCACCGCCGAATCGCCGCGGCCGATCCCGCACACCACGCGCGGACCAAACATCTCGCTCAGGGTGGCGAAGGTGGACGCCGTCACCGTCCAGGCGCGAGTGAGTGGATTCGTCACCATCGGTCCGACCATGATGCGTTCGGTCGCGGCCAGTATCTGGGAGTAGATGACGAAGGGCTCCTCCCACAGGACGCACGAGTCGAAGGTCCAGAAGTGCGTGAACCCCGCCGCCTCGGCACGCTGGGCCAACTCCACGACCCCTCGGGCGGGAGGGTTCGTCTGGGCGACCAGTCCGAAGTCCACCGCTACCTCAGCAGTCCGTTGAGACCGCGGGTGAGGAAGCGGCCCGCGCCGGGCGTGCCGACGTACTGGTCCTGGTCGACGACGACCGCCCCGCGTGAGAGCACCGTCGTGGCCCTCCCGGGCACGTCGAGACCCTCGTACACCGAGTAGTCGACGTCCATGTGGTGAGAGGCCGCCGAGAGCGTGTGGCGGGCGTTGGGGTCGTAGACGACCACGTCGGCGTCAGCGCCCGGGGCGATGACGCCCTTGGTGGGGTACAGCCCGAACATCTTGGCCGGCGTCGTCGCGACGATCTCGACCCAGCGACCCAGAGAGATCTCGCCTTTGACGACCCCCTGGTAGATGAGGTCGACGCGGTGCTCGACGCCCGGCAGGCCGTTGGGGATCTTGGAGAAGTCGCCGCGACCGAGCTCCTTCTGCTCCTTGAAGCAGAACGGACAGTGGTCGGTGGAGACGACGCTCAGGTCGTCGGTGCGCAGGCCGCGCCACAGCGCGGCCTGGTGCTCGCGGGCCCGTAGCGGCGGTGAGCAGACATATTTCGCTCCCTCGAAGCCGTCGCGCGCCAGGTCCTCGTCGCTGAGGAACAGGTACTGCGGACAGGTCTCGGCGAAGACGTTCTGGCCCCGGTCACGCGCCGTGACCACCTCGGCCAAGGCCTCGCTGGCCGACAGGTGCACGAAGTACACCGGGGCGCCGGCCACGCGCGCTAGCTGAATGGCGCGGTGCGTAGCTTCGCCCTCGAGGATCGACGGCCGTGTGGCCCCGTGGAATCGCGGATCGGTCTCGCCACGTGACAGTGCCTGGGCCACTAGGACGTCAATCGCAATCCCGTTCTCGGCGTGCATCATGATCGTCCCGCCGTTGCCCGACGCGCGTTGCATGGCCTGAAGGATCTCGCCGTCCGTCGAGTAGAAGACGCCGGGGTAGGCCATGAACAGCTTGAAGCTGGTGACCCCCTCGTCGATCAGCACGTCCATCTCCTTGAGGGACACCTCATTGACGTCCGAGACGATCATGTGGAAGCCGTAGTCGATCGCGCAGTTGCCCTGAGCCTTGGCGTGCCACTGGTCGAGGCCTTCGCGAAGGCTCGTGCCCTTCGATTGGATGGCGAAGTCGATGATCGTCGTGGTGCCGCCGAACGCCGCGGCGCGCGTGCCCGTCTCGAAGGTGTCCGCGGACTGGGTCCCACCAAAAGGCATCTCCATGTGGGTGTGTCCGTCGATGGCGCCGGGAATGACCAGCTGGCCGGTCGCGTCGATCACTCGGTCGGCGTTCTCGCGCCACGCCGTGGTCGTCGCCGATCCCGGCGCGCACAGCCCCTGGATCGTCTCTCCGTCGATCAGGACGTCGGCGGCGATCGGCCCGACGGCGTTGACGACGGTTCCTCCGCTGATCAGAATCTTCACGATTCCTCGTCCTCGTCTCGTCCGCCTACGGCGCGACGAGCTCGTCGTAGCTATCGGGACGCCGGTCGCGGTAGAAGGCCCAGGTTCGACGGACCTCGGCCAGTGTGCTCATGTCTAGGTCGCGCACCACGACCTCGTCGTCGGACCCCGACGCCGCCTCGCCGATCATTTGGCCACGCGGGTCCACGAAGTACGAGGACCCGTAGAAGTCGTTGTCACCAAGGTCCTCGACACCCACGCGGTTGATGGCGCCCACGAAGTACTCGTTGGCCACCGCGGCCGCCGGCTGCTCCAGGTTCCACAGGTACGCCGACAGACCCCGGCTGGTCGCCGACGGGTTAAAGACAATGCGCGCACCGCCGAGACCCAGCGCGCGCCACCCCTCGGGGAAGTGACGGTCGTAACAGATGTAGACCCCAATGGGGCCGACCGCCGTGTTGAAGACCGGGTACCCCAGGTTGCCGGGACGGAAGTAGTACTTCTCCCAGAAGCCCTTGACCTGGGGGATGTGGTGCTTGCGGTACTTGCCCAGGTAGGTCCCGTCGGCGTCGATCACGATGGCCGTGTTGTAGAAGACACCCTCTTGTTCCACCTCGTAGATTGGCGCAACGATGACCATGTTGGTCTCCTTGGCCAGTGCGCACATCGTCTCGGTGGTGGGTCCGGGGATCGTCTCGGTGTAGGCGAAGTACTCGGGGTCCTGGACCTGGCAGAAGTAGGGGCCGTAGAAGAGCTCCTGGAAGCACAGCACGTGGGCACCCTGGCGCGCGGCCTCGCGCGCGAGCGCCACGTTGGACAGAATCATTGACTCCTTGTCGCCCGTCCACTTCGTCTGGACCAACGCCGCGCGAACGATCTCGGGTTCGCCCTCTCTACCTTTGGTCATGACGCCCCCTTGTGTCGGTGTAGGACCAAAGTTAACGCCTAGCCCGAGGTTCCGAAAGTCTCGGAACCACGCGAGAACGTGACGTGTCGTTCGCTAGCGTGCATCCAGGTAAGCAATCCGTCCATCCCGAACTTGATCGAAGGGGATCCATGAGCGCAACGGCGGCATGCGAACACGACGCTCACGTCTGGAAAACACGGGTGCACCTCGCCACGACCGCGAGGAGTTCGATCACCGGCGACCGGCGTCGCCGCGGCACGCGAGAGGTCTGAGGAATCGTGGGCTACGGCCAGCGCGCGACGACCGGGTATCGCGACGCACCCAATCCCTTCGCCCAACGACTCTTTGCTCCGCTTCCGCGCCGCTACAACCGCCTGGCCGCAGTGTTGTCACTAGGTCAGGACCCCCGGTGGCGCGCGGCGGCCGTGCGCCACATCGCCGCGGGCGAACCACGTTTGGTACTCGACGTGGCCTGCGGGCCGTGCGCCGTGACCGAGAGCCTGGCGCGCACGACGAGCGCGCACGTGGTCGGGCTGGATCTCTCCGAGGAGATGCTGAGGATGGGACAGCACAACGTGCGCGAGGACGCACTCTCCGACCGAGTGTCGCTCGTGCTCGGTCGCGGCGAGCAGCTCCCCTTCGCTGACGCATCCTTTGACGCAGTGAGCTTCACCTACCTGCTGCGCTACGTGTCTAACCCGGAGGCGACGCTGGCGGAGCTGGCGCGTGTCGTGAAGCCCGGGGGGGCCATCGCGAGCCTGGAGTTCGCGGTCCCGCCGCGCGCGACCTGGCGCGCCCTGTGGTGGCTCTACACGCGCGCGGTGCTGCCCGCCGCGGGGTGGGTTCTGGGCGGACGGGGCTGGTGGGACGTCGGACGTTTTCTGGGTCCCAATATCACCCAGCACTACCAGCGCTACCCGGTCGCGTGGACCGTGGCCGCGTGGCAGCGCGCCGGCATCCAGAACGTCACGTACCGCTACATGAGCGTCGGCGGGGGCGTCGTGATCACGGGCTATCGGTCTGGTTAGTGGTGTCCGAGTCTTCGCTCCCCGAAGGACCCGCCTTCTACGCGCAACCGTCCTTCCTCACCCGACCGAGGTGGCGCGAGTGGTGGACGGTGTTGCACCCCCCGTACACGATGCTCCACCTGGCGCTGGTCACCGTCGGAGCGTGCCTCACCGGACCCGTCAACACCGTGCACTGGATCGCCACGCTGCTCGCCTTCTTCCTCGCGGTTGGAATCGCCGCGCACGCGCTCGACGAGTTGAACGGCCGGCCGCTGAGCACGACCATCCCGGCCAGGCAGTTGATCGCGGCGGCGATTGTCGGACTCGGTGGGGCCGTGGCCCTCGGGATCGCTGGCCTGTTCCTGGTCAACGGATACCTCGCGATCTTCATCGTCATCGGCCTCCTGGCCGCCGTGGGTTACAACCTCGAACTGTTCGGGGGGCGCCTGCACACAAGTCTCGTGTTCGCGCTGAGTTGGGGTGCGTTTCCCATCCTCACCGCCTACTTCGCCCAACACGGCACGCTCAGCCTCGCGTCGTTCGTCGCAGCGAGCTTTGGCGCTCTCGTGGTGAAGGTTCAACAGGTCCTCTCGACCCCCGCACGTGATCTGCGTCGGCGGGTGGCGTCGATTGAAGGGTCCTACCTACGCGTCGACGGCTCGCGTGACCCCATCACCAAGGAGTCGCTGCTCCGTCCCTACGAGCGGGCCCTCAAAGCACTGTGCTCGATGGGCGTCGCGCTCGCCGTCGCGCTCGCGCTCAACCAGTACATCCACTAGCCGCCTAGGCGAGGTCCAACGCGGGGTGGGCCACCACTTTGAGTTGCGGGTACACGAACGCGTAGAAGTAGGCCGCGGCCAGGAACCCCAACACGAGCGGCAGCACCACCCAAATGGTCTTGTTGCGGCCGATCTCACGGAACGCGGTCGACGGAAACGTCGCGGCACGCAGGATGGCGAAGAAGGGCAGCACGTACCAAACCAGCCCGAGGAATACGAACGCGACGATCAGGAATCCGGACGCACCGGTGGACTGACTCAGAGCGGCAAGCATCGTGGCCGCCTCCTTGCTCGGGCTACGACAACGCCGAGACTAGGTCCGCGACCGGCACCGTCGCGTAGCTGATGAACTGGTCCGCGATCCCGTAGGGGATGACGAGATTGCCCGCGTGCACGATCGATCCGCACGAGTAGACGACGTTGGGAACGTAGCCGTCCTGTTCGCTGTCGTCGGGCACCAGCAGCGGTCGAGGAAGCTGCCCCAGGATCTTGGAGGGATCCTCCAGGTCCAGCAGGAGCGCCCCGATGCCGTACGTGCGCATCGGTCCCACCCCGTGGGTGAGCACCAGCCAGCCCTCGGCCAGTTCGATGGGCGCGCCGCAGTTGCCGATCCCGAGCAGCTCCCACGAACTGCGCGGTGTCTGCAGTTCCGACACCTGGTTCCAAATGTGCACGTCGGAGGTGACGGCCAACGCGTTGGACTCGCGGTCGTAGCGTGACAATGCGGCGAACTTCCCATTGACCTGACGCGGGAACACCGCGAGACCCTTATTGCCTCCGCCGACGCCCGCCAACGGGGTGGAGAGAAAGGAGCAGAAGTCGGTCGTTTCCAGGAGCTGCTGGGCCACGCTGTGTCCGTCAAAGGCGGTGTAGGTCGCGACGTAGCGCACGCCGTCGCCATCTTCCAGCCGCACGAATCGCGCGTCCTCGATCCCCTGGGCCTCGCACGGCGTCGACGGCCACAGGACGCGCTGAGAGATGTCGGTGTCCGGGTCGAAGGTGGCGACGTAGGAGCACTCGGCGATCGATCGCATCTGGACCGCGGTGTCCAGGACGTTGGGACGGGTGTCGCGTTGTTCGGCCAGGCTGTCGATGCCCGCCTCGAGGTCCGCCAGGGTGAACACCGGCGCGAGGTTGCGCAGCACGAAGGCGGCTGTCTCCCCGTCGATGCCCAGGTCGTGCAGTCGAGCGCGGAACGCGCGCCGGTCGAACAGCGCGTACCCGGTGGTGGCCACCACCGGAAAGGGGTGCGGCTCGTCGAGGGTCATCGTTCCCGCCACGTCGATGACTCCGGTGCGAAAACACAAAGATGACCGGTGTCCCTCACCGATCGCTCGGTAGCTCATGATCACGCGCAGATCTTGCGGACCAAGGCCGCTCTGCTCGGGGTGTGCGACGAGGCACGGATTGCAGATCGAGCTGCCCTCGAGCGAGAATTCGTGTGTGAAGACCGCCCCGAGGAGCAGGCGGCGCTCGTCGGACAGCGGCTCGACGACGTAGGCCGCGACGCGGTCGGCGTTTTGAGCGAAGACGGTGTCCAAGTCGTCGTGCCGGTCCGCGAAGCGCTGCTGGATCTCCTTCAGTTCCGCCGAGACGTCAGCGTCGTCGAGGGCGAGGACGCGCTCAACGGTGACCGAGGTGCGCGACTCGCTGCCTCCGACCAACTCCTGGCCCGGAATGAAGAGGCGGGTGATCACCCGACGAGCGTCAGGCACCAATCGCAGTCCCGAGCGAACTGCTACATCCATATCGTTCACGTAGCGACTCTCGACAGGCGTCGTGCGTTCTGGAGCGTTGTGAGCAGGGCCAGCGTCGACTCCGCGCCCTGGTTGAGATTCGGGCCATCGGCCGTGAGACCGTCGTAGCCACCGCCAGTGCGCGGATCGAACATCTTCACGCCGACGTCGTTTCGTCCGGTGAACCAACCCACCGCGAGCTCGTGACCGGCCAGCCACGACGGGTCTCTCGTGATCTCGAAGGCCCGCAGGCACGCGTCGGACATCGCGGCGACCTCGATGGGCTGCTGATCGAATCGATGGCCGTCGAACGTCCAGCCGCGGCCGCCGACCGGCGTCACCGAAAGGTGGTCGTCTACCGTCTCGAGCGCGAGGAGCCACGTCAACTGACGCAGCCCCTGGTCAATGAGCCGGTCGTCGCCCAGGATCGAACCCACCGTCATGACCGCCTCGGGCAGCAGGGCGTTGGCGTAGGTCAGTCGCTCCTCCGGCCACTCCCACGCCGACGAGATCACCGGGCGGTCCAGCACGAGCGCGGCCGCGCCGATCAGTGACAACGCGGACTCGTTGGTGGGATACGTCGTCAGTACCTCGGCCGCCCCCAGGGCGGCAAAGGCCGTCGATCGGGGCCAAGGCGATCGCTGGCGGGCGCCGCTCTCGAACAGTCGCAGCGCCTCAAAGCGCTGAAAGTCATGCGCGGAGCGTGCGAACGTAGTGCCCAGAGCCCACAGGGCCCGGCCCCAACAGTCGTCGGCCGTGCGCGGCCCGATCCAGGGTCCGTCCTGGTGCCGGCGATTGCGGAACTTTCCGCTACGACCTTGGGCGAGCGCGAGAAAGTCAAGCGACGTCTCGGCCAGGTTTTCGAGGTCGGCGTCGGGATCCGGCTCGCGAGCGGCAACCAGGAGCACTCGCGCGACGTCGTCGGTGCAGTACCCGTGCTCGACGCGCGCGAAGGTGTGGTCGGCGTGTTCGTACGTGCCGTGGGGACCGGTCAGCGAACGCAGATGCGCGAAGTTCGGAGTCGGCGTACGCATCAGGCGACGATTTTGACGCGGTCCAGCAGTCGCGCGGCGACGCCCCGGTACTGGCGTCCGACGGCGTCCCAGCTAAGGCCCGGCGCGAGTTGGGCCGCGCGTGCGCTCATCTCGGCGGTGGCGGCAGGATTCGACGCCACGCGTCTCATGGCTTCGCTGAGGGCCGCCACGTCGCCCTGGGCAATGACGATGCCGGCGCCGTCACTGAGCAACTCGATCGCGTGAGGGAACGCCGTCGCGATGACCGGCTTACCCGCGGCGACGGCGTCGACCAGGACACCGGAGGTGGCTTGGTCCTTCGAGTCGTACGGCAAGATCACGGCGTCCGCGCTCGCAATGAGGTCGGTCAGCGAGGACAGGTCTCGGTAGGAGTTGTCGAACTCCACGAGGTCGCCGACGTCGTTACGCGCCACCCGCTCGACGAGTGACTCACGATAGGCGTCGCCCTCGCGCGCCAGGACCTTGGGGTGGGTCTGACCCGCGACGACGTAGAGAGGCGCCGGGTCGAGGTCGCGCAACGACACCAGGGCGTCGATCACCCATTGGATGCCCTTGCCCGGGCCGATCAGGCCCCAGGTCAAGAAGGTTGGTCGCGCGCCGTGCGCGATTGGCGTCGACGGGGATCCCACGGCGGCGCCGTGAGGAATCATGGACACCGTTGTCGCGCCCACGTCGTACGTCGAACGCAAGATCACTTCGGCCCCGTCGGTCATGACAATGACCGCGTCAGCGATGCGCAGAACCTCGTTGAGCACCCAGCGCTGGTTCGCGGTGGGCGCCGCCAGGACGGTGTGCAACGTGGCGATCACGGGGACGTGGACTCGCTCCAGCACCTCGAGGATGTCGGAGCCGTCGCGGCCGCCATACAGCCCGTACTCGTGCTGGACAAACACGGCGTCGCAGCGGTTGAGCGCCCTCACCACTCGATTGGATGACGAAGGGTCCGATGCCATGAGCTCACCGATGAGAGGCAGGTCGGTCGCCGAATACGCTTCGGGAGCGTCGAGCACCCGTACCACACCGACGGCGGCGCCCTGGCGGACCAAACTCTTGCCGAGGGCTGTCGAAAAGGTTGCGAGCCCGCACTGGGTCGGCGGCGCACTACTCAGGAGACCAAAGGTGCGAGCCCGCAACGACTTCTTCGCAGGCTCTGATCCACGTGACGTCGTCAAAGTTCCCATGGGCCCTTCCTTTCGCACTTGCGGACGTGCGCGCTTCTTTCCGACTCGCGTGGCTCCGCCCGCACGCTCCTCGAGCGCGTTCGTGGCGACCCTCATCGCGGACCCCCTGGGGACTCGCCCACTACGTTGACTTTCGTCACTCTCACTTTCGGTCCGCCACCGTGGTGACCTGGTGGCGCGACTTTCGAATCACGCGTGACTTGTGTCGAAGGTCCAGCAGCAGCGATCCAATCGTCATGACCGCCGCCATGGTCTCCACGATGAACCAAGTAGGAATCTTTTCGCGCGGCGCGTCGGGGGCCGCAGTCGGCTCGACGTCTGGCTCTACGCTAGGGCGACGTAGGCGATTGAGCATCATCGAGGTCCTCCTGGGGGTACGAAGGCGTCGAGCCCGAACGGGCGACAATCGTTTCGATCGTCCGACCCGGATTTGGCGTCTCAGAACGGAAAGATCACTTCCTTCCGTGGCCACATTCTACACGGAACGTCGAGCGGCCAATCCGAGGGCGAGAGGTCCGTCGTGCAGGTCGAAGTGAGAGTGGGCACGGAAAAGTTCCACCTGTCGCCGCCGAGTGTGACCAGCGTGTTTCGACCTCGTGAACATAGACGCAAGTTGCACAATCTCCGTTTCAACGTGAGTGAAAAGCCTGACTGCGTCGGCAGAAATCTGAACTGCAACGCCGACCGCGGAGTCTTCTGTTCCGCCGTTTTCACTTGACATTCACCCCAAGGTGTGTACAATCGGGTCAGCGACTCTAGACAAGACGGTTGCGGAAGTTACGCACGCAATCAAAGTCTGGAGCTCTGTGCAGTCACCGACACCACACCTCAGCAATGGGTCGGACGACGCTACGCGCGAGCTCAACCGGAGCGCGAACAACCCAGTGACGACGCCGAGTGCGAGCTTCAATTTTGCGGATTTCCAGGGGGAAATGTCGTCGCGCGTGCTCCTCGTGGGAGAGATTCCAATCTCTTACGACGCTTTAGCCGAAACGCGGGTCACCTCATAATGGCCCGCATCGCCACAACCTCTTTGACCGTGAGCAACCAGTCACAGGTGGAAGCCTCCACACGGGTCCCCCTTAGACAGTGCCTCACACTATTGAAGGAACGAGCCCCGGCTGGTGTAGGCGCATCTCCACAAAGGACCGACGGTTTCGACGTACTTCGATACACGGAGTCGCGCACGCTGTT
>DATLSF010000017.1:0-31859 GCA_035534335.1 Acidimicrobiales bacterium
TCACCTACTCGGCCTACGTCGCCGAGGTCTTTCGCGCGGGGATCTACTCGGTGCCCAACGGACAACTCCTGGCGGCGCGCTCGCTGGGCCTCACCCACGCCTCGACGATGCGCCGGGTCATCCTGCCCCAGGCGGTGCGCACGGTCATCCCGCCCCTGCTCAACGACTTCATCTCGCTGCAGAAGGACACCGCACTTGTTTCCACCCTGGGAGCCATCGAAACGGTTCGCGCCGCGCAGATCTACGGGTCGACCACCTTCAACTACAGCGGCTACGTCGTCGCCGCGCTCCTCTTCCTCGCGCTCACGATCCCCATGACGCGCTTCACGGACCGGTTGATCGCCAAAGACCGCTCGCGGCGCCTCGCGGGAGCAACGTGAGCGACGTCATCTTGGACCTCGACGCCGTGGTGAAGCGCTTCAGCGACCACGAGGTCCTACGCGGCGTCTCGCTCGCGCTTCACCGCCACGAGGTCGTGTGCCTGATCGGATCCTCCGGATCGGGCAAATCCACGCTGCTGCGCTGCGCCAACATGCTCGAGACCATCGACGGCGGGGACGTCTCGCTGTTCGGCCAGTCCCTGCTCGACCCGCGCGTCGACCCGGACCTCGTGCGGCGCCACATCGCACTGGTCTTTCAGTCCTTCAACCTCTTCCCGCACCTCAGCGTGCTGGACAACATCCTCTTGGGACCGGTGCGCGCGCTCAAGCGCCCTCGCCAAGCCGTGCTCGACGAGGCCATGGTGTTGCTATCGCGCATCGGACTGGCCGAGCGCGCCCACGACTACCCTGACCGACTCTCGGGCGGCCAGCAGCAACGCGTGGCCATCGTGCGCTCGCTCGCCATGCGGCCCGCGCTGCTGCTGCTCGACGAGGTGACAAGCGCGCTGGACCCAACGCTGGTCGGCGAGGTCCTCGACCTGCTGCGCGACCTCGCGGCGCAGGGCACCACCATGCTCATCGCCACCCACGAGATGGGCTTCGCGCGCGACGTCGCCCACCAGGTGGCGTTCCTCGATGAGGGCGTGTTGGTCGAGTGCGGAACGCCCGAGCAGATCTTCAACGCGCCGAAACAGGCGGCGACGCGAACCTTTTTGGAGCGCGCGCGCTAGCTCGCGCGCGCCAGCAGTTCGGGCATCTGCAACGCGAGGTCGAACAGCTCGCGGTCGCGCTCCCAAGTGAGGTGGTCACGCACGTTCTCGAGCCCCAGCCACACCAGGTCGTCGACCTCCTCATTGGGGGAAAAGCGTCCTTCGTCGACCGACATGAGGTAGTAGGCGACGATCTTCGGCTTGCCCTTGCGGTGCGTGTAGTTGGTCGTGCCCACGAAGCGCTCGATGCGACAGGCCAGTCCGGTCTCTTCGTGTACTTCGCGCAGCGCCGCGCCTTCGAAGTTCTCGCCGGGATCGAGCTTGCCCTTGGGGAAGGTCCAGTCACCGCGCGCCTCGCGGTAAATGCACGCGATCTCGACGCTGGCCCCGCGCACGAACTGGCGGACGATTCCGCCCGCCGCACGAATGATGTCGTGCGGCGCGTCGTGCGGAACGATGAGTTCCTCGGTCAAGAGGTACACGCCGCCAACGGTAGAGGACGCTCGAGCGTGGCCACGCCATGCTCGAACTTCCCAGGAATCCTGGTCACATTCGTAGAGTAGCGACCATGATGATTGCGACCCTGGCACTGGGGTGGCGTCTCACGATCTTCGCCGCCGCGGGGGTCGCGGGCGGCATCGCCAACGGCGTGGCCGGTGGCGGCACCTTCATCACCTTTCCTACGCTGCTGGCCCTGGGCATCCCGGCGCTGCAAGCGAACGTGTCGACGACCGTCGGCGTCGTGCCGAGCTACCTCGCCGGGCTCTCGACCTACCGTCGCACGGCCAGCGTCGACCGCGGCCGGCTGCGCGCTCTCGTCGTGCCGTCGCTGCTGGGCACGCTGGTCGGGTGCGCGCTCCTGCTCACGGGTTCGGCGCAGACCTTTCGCGCCGTCGTGCCGTGGCTCATCGGCGCCGCAACGTTGCTCTTCGCCGCGGCCCCCGTCATCGCGCGGGGACTGCCCCACCTGGAACCCGACCACCCGGCTCGGCGCCGTGCGCTCAGCGTCGGCGTGTTCTTCGCGGCCATCTACGGGGGCTACTTCGGCGCCGGCCTGGGCATCATGCTGCTGGCGGTGATGGCCGTCACGCTGCCCGAGGACATCCATCAGCTGCAAGGTCTTCGCGCGACGCTCTCCACGCTGATCTGCGCGGGCGCGGCGCTGGTGTTCGTGCTGCGCGGTCACCTGGCGGTGAGCGCCGTGGCGATGCTGCTCGTCGGCTCACTGGTCGGCGGCTGGCTCGGGACGAAGTTGATCACGCGACTCTCTCCGCTGGCCGTGCGCGTGCTCGTCGTGGCGGTGGGACTCGCGACGACCGTGCGCCTCGCCGTGGGTGGGTAGGAAAACCGTCGCGTACAATTGACGCGTGCGACGGCTCTTCTCATTCCCGAATCCGGTCAACGACGCGGCCGCGCGCACCGTGGCCCTGGGCGTCGTCGCCATGACCGTCACGGCGCTCGCCACCGGCTGGGCGTGGCTGCTGATTCCGATCACCTACGGATTCATCGCGCGCGTCGCGACCGGGCCGACGCTCTCGCCCCTGGGCCAGTTCGCCGTGCGCGTGGCGACGCCGCGCCTCACGCGGTGGACCAAGTCGGTGCCCGGGCCGCCCAAACGATTCGCCCAGGCCATCGGCGTCGTCTTCAGCGCGAGCGCCACCATCGTCTGGCTGAGCGTCGGCTGGTCCGACGCGCGGTGGATCCTGGTACCGCTGCTCCTCGCCGCGTCGCTCGAAGGTTTCATTGGCTTCTGCCTCGGGTGCACCATCTTCGGTTGGCTGATGCGCGCCGGGGTGATCCCGGAATCGGTCTGCGCGGAGTGCGGCGACCTCGGTGCGCGCTACGCGGCCGCCGGACATCGCGTCCCTGATCGCGGCACCGACGCGCCGTAATTGTCGCGCCATTGAGCGCTGACGCCGCCTGCCCTGACCCGGTGCGGCCCACTTCCCTAGGCTGAGGCCATGCGTCGTCCCTCCCGACGGGTCACCGCGTTGGCGCTGGGCGCCGCGTTGGTGCTCCTGGCCCTGCCCGGCGTGGACGCGGGGGCGCTCGCCGCGCGCGTCGTCGTGGTCCATCCCGCGCCGGTGCCCTCAGGTGACCCGGTGGTGACGACGTCGACGAGCACCGCCTTTGACGTCGTGCTCGCCCAGCCGCACCAGGCTGCCCTCACCGCGTTCTTGGCGGGGCTGACCAATCCGAGCTCTGCGAACTACCAACGGTTCCTCACCCCGCGCGAGTTCGCGCGCGCCTTCGGCGCTCCGGCGTCCGAGGTCGCCGCGGTGCGCAACTACCTGTCCGGCTTCGGGCTACGCGTCGGGTCGCTCAGCGGAGGTCACCTCGTGCTGCGCGTGGACGGTTCCACGTCGAGCGTCGCGCGTGCGTTCGCCGCGCCGGTAGCGACGGTGCGCACGTCGCACGGCCTCGCCACTCAGTTCACGGCTCCGGCGACGCTGCCGCGCGCCGTCGCTCAACTGGTGCACGCGGTCGTCGGACTCTCGACGGTGCAACGCCAACAGCCGGTGGGGCTCGCGACGCGCTCCGCCCACGTCGCCACGGCGGGGAGTTGTCCGTCGGCCGGGTCGAGCAGCGGCACCACGCCCAACGCGCTCGGGGGCTACACGGTGAATCAGCAGGCCAACCTGTACGGCCTGGCCGGTCCGTGGGCCCAGGGTGACACCGGCGTCGGTCAGACCATCGGCATCTACGAGCTGCAGCCCTATTCGAGTGGCGACGTCAACGCCTTCTTCTCGTGCTACAAGATCTCCTCGAACGTCTCGATCGTCCCGGTGGACGGCGGATCGACGGGCGCCAACGGCGGCGAGGCGACGCTCGACATCGAAGAGGCCGCCGCGCTCGCGCCGGGCGCGGTGATCAAGGTCTACGAGGCCCCCAATAACTCCACCGGCCCGATCGACGAGTTGACGCAGATGGCCAACGACGACACGGCGTCGATCATCTCGACCTCGTGGGGCGACTGCGAGACTGACCCGACCAACGACCCCAACGCCGAGCAGCCGATCTTTGAGCAGATGGCCGCGCAGGGCCAGACAGTCCTGTCGGCGGCGGGTGACGCGGGCTCGTCGGACTGCGTCGGGATCACCAACAAGCTGCCGTCGGTCGACGACCCGGCCAGCCAGCCCTTCGTCACCGGCGTCGGCGGCCTCAGCGTCAACAGCACCAGTCCGCTCTCGCAGACCATCTGGAACGACGGGCTGGACTCCAACGGCGGCGCCGGTGGTGGTGGCACGTCCGTCATCTGGTCACGTCCGAGTTGGCAGGACGCCCCCGGGATTTCCGCCAGCGCGACGATGCGCATGGTGCCGGACCTGTCGGTGATGGCTGACCCGTCGACCGGCTTCATCTACTACTTCACCGGCAATCCCAGCGGCGTGTGCACCAGCGACTGCGGCAACGCCTGGACATCCATCGGCGGCACGTCGATCGGGTCGCCGCTCATGAGCGCGATCGTCGCGGTCGCCGCTCAGTCGTGCGGCGTGAGCCGCCTCGGCTTCCTCAACCCGACGCTCTACGCCATGGCGCGCTCCGGTACGGGCTTTAACGACGTGACCACGGGCAACAACGATCTCTATGGCGTGGGCGTCTTCAGCGCCGGTCCCGGCTACGACATGGCGTCGGGCCTGGGCAGCCCCAACGCGTCCACGTTCATTCCCGGGTTGTGCCCGGCCACCATGGACGCCACGACTTCCACCCTCACTGCGACCGTAGGCAACGTCAGCGTCCCCGGTCCGGCCACCGTCACGCTGAGCGCGCACGACACGCACGCCAACGCGCTGGCCGGAGCAGTGGTGCACTTCAGCGCCACGACGACCGCGGGCGTTCTCGAGTTCGACGGGCAGCACGCATCCTCGACCGGCACCGGGACCGCGGCCTACGACGTGACCACCGACCCGCAGGGCGGCGCCTCGGTGACGTTGACCTCGTCGACACCGGGGACGGTGACGATCAAGGTCAGCGACGGGGCCGCCTCGCTGTCGACGTCGGTGACCTTCAGCGCGATCGCCACCGCGCCACCGGGTCGCGCCTCGATCCAGCGCATCGTGCCCAAGTCGGGCGGCTTCACGTTGACCGCGCGGCCGCCCGCGTCGACCGGCAGCGGGCCGATCACGTCGTACCAGTACTCGATCACGAACGGAAAGTCCTGGGTGCATTTCTCGGCCGCGACGCGCACGGTCACCGTCACGCGGCTGAGCCACGCCGTCACCTACCACGTGATCGTGCGCGCGCTCAACGCCTACGGCGCGGGTGCGCAGAGCGCATCGTCCAAGGTCAGGACGCGCTAGCTCGTGGCGTTTCGGGCCCGTCGCGGACCCGCCCGTAGAATGGTTCGGGGTGGACCGAGTGGCGAGGGGACATCCGCGGTGAGCGCAGTCCAACGACGAGTGGCCGCCCTGTCGGCCGTCATGGTGCTTCTCCTGGCCGTGACCCCGCTCGCCGTCCTGGAGACAACGGCGACCGCAGCGAGTTCCACGCCGACGGGACTGCCGCTCTACCAGTTCGTCAACTCCGGCACCGGGGTGCTGCCGTGGAACGCGTCGGCGCTCGCGGCCTCGATCAATAACACCAAGATGCTCGGTGGTCCCCACTCGGCCAGCGACGCCGCCGAAGGAGTGCTCGCCTACCGCACGACGACGTCGCACGTGGCGATCTACACCCAACCACTCAGCGGCACGAGCACCTGGACTGACCTGTCGGTCCTGGCCTCGGCCCCGGTGCCCGCGGCCGATCCGGTCCCCTTCTTCGACCCCACCGGCGGAGTCGACGTGCTCTACGTCGACGCCAAGGGTGAGCTCCTCGTGCTGTGCGCCAATGACGCGTTCAGCGCGTTGTGGCCCCACCTGCGCCTGATGAGCTCGTGGCGACCCGAGATCGTGGTCAACCTGACCGAGCTAACCGGGGCCACGTTCGCCAACGGCCTGGCCAGCATCGTGGTCAACGGCACGAGCGCGACGGTTGCCGCGCGCACCGCGGCCAACACCATCGAGGTCATGAACCTCGCCTGGTCGGCGGGCTCGACCGTCCCCTACGTAGGCGCACCGGCGGTCAACATGTCGAGCGTGACCAACGCCGGCACCGCGACCAGCGACCCGGTGGTCTTGGGCACCACGGTGCCTGAAGTGGTCGCGACGTCGCTGACCGGTGATCTGGACCTTTTTGGCGCGACGGGCGGATCCACCGGCTGGGTGCTGACCGACCTGTCCAAGATCACCAGCGGACCCAAGGTCGCGGGTCCCCTGGCCGCGACCGCCACCTCGTCCGAGGTCTACGTCGCGGGCTTAAGCGGCAACGGCAACGTCAACCTCTTTGACGCGTCGATCGGCGTGGTGTCGGTCACCACGACGACCACGCAACCGACCCCGTCAACGGGTGTCGTTGGCCCGTGGGGCTTCATCAACCTGACCATCAACGCGCCGGGGGCCCCGCCGATGAGCGGTGCCCTCTACCTCGGCGCGACGCCGACCCAGGTCGTGGTGGCCGGCCGGGCGTCGAACTGGGGCGACCTCTTCGCGATCGCCAACACTGGCACGAGCGGTGCGTGGGTGGCGACCGACGTGTCGGTCACCGCGGGCAGCGCCGCGCGCACCGTGGGATCGGTGGTCACTGGATTCTCCGCGGGACCGACGCTCAACCTCTTCGCGGCGGGCGTCGCGTCGCCGCCGCGACAGGGCGTTGGGGTCTACGCCATCCCGTCGGCCAAGTGGAGCCAGGCGGTCACCGACGGGTGGCCCATCATCTCCGAGACCGGCGGCCTGGGCACCATGGCCTCGCCCTGGGTGGGATTCACCGGCACCGCGAGCGTCGCCACCTCCCCCGACTTCCTCATGGGCCAAAGCGTCTACAACGCGCACAAGCGCGTGACCTGGCTCTCCTTCTGGACGGTCAGTGGTCCGGTCAAGACCGAGGTCCGCAAGGCCGCCACCTACTACGCGCACGGCTTCGCCGCCGGAGCCTGGGTCGCCACCCAGATAGACCAGTACCGGGGTCTCGGCGTGGGGCTCAAGCCCGACTGGGTGATCTTCGACCCCGAGGGCTACCCCGACAACCACTCGGGTCTCGACGCGCCGGCGGGATCGACCGCCGCGACGCAGGCCACCTACGCGACCTACTGGACCTCGATGCTCTCGGGCTGGCAGAAGGGCCTCAACTCGGTGGACCCGTCGCTCAACGCCGCGGTCTACGCCAACCAGAGTGAGTACCGCAACTACCAGCTGTCCACCAGTCCGCTGCCGGTCTTTGAGGCGCTGGCCTTCGGCGGCGGCGGCCCGGTGCCGGTGGTCGGCGCCAGCGGGTCCAACATCCGCGGCTACATTGCCTTCTCCGCGGTGTGCACGCCGACCTCGAAGCTGGCCAGCGAGGAGTCGACCTTGATGAACCCGCCGTGGGCCGGCCAGTTCAATACGCTGCAGTTCAACGCGGGCGTCTACTGCCCGCCGGCCCCGGCGTAGGGTGAGCGCGTGAGTGACGAGAACGAGACCACCCCGCCGCCGGATCTGAAGGAACGGCTGAAGGCTTTGACCCAGCCGCTGGTCGACTCGATCGACGCGCGGGTGCGCAAGCAGGTCGACACCCACGTCGACCAGGCGCTGGACGCGCGCATCGCCGCGGCCCTCGACGCGCGACTGGCGGTCATCGAACGCGCCATCGCCGACCTGGACCGGGCGATCAAGAAGCTGGCCGAGCCCGACGCCAAGTAGGTTGTCGCGGGTGGCGAGCCTGCGCGAGATGACCCCGGACGAGGTGACGAACCTCCTTCCGCGAATCATGGACGGCTACGTCGAAGAGCGAGTCGGCGCCGGCCAGGACGTCGAGAGCGCGCGGGCGACCGCGAACGAACAGCACGCCATCCTCTTTCCCGACGGCCGCGCGGCCGAGGGCCAGCACCTGATGCACGTTCTCGACGGCGACAACGTCGTGGGCCTGCTCTGGATGGGACGCCCGATGTCGGCGATAGCGTCGACCTGGTTCGTGTACTACGTCGAGGTCAACCCTGACCAGCGCGGGCGCGGCTACGGCCGCGCCGCGATGGAGTTGGCCGAGTCCTGGACCCGCGAGCACGGCGGCACACGCGTCGCGCTCAACGTCTTCGGACCCAACCTGGTCGCGCGCTCGCTCTACGACGCCCTCGGCTACGAGGTGATGGCGACCACCATGTTCAAAGAGGTCGGGGACTAGTCCGGCGGACCGGCGCTCGAGCGCCACTCCTCGCGCCGCCCGCGGTCGCGCCGCACGATAAACCGAACCGTCAGCACGACCAGGACCACTAGGGCGAGCACGAAGAAGATGAAGACGCTGAGGAACGCGACGTCGACGCCGAAGAGCACGCGCTCAACCTAGCCCTGTGACACCCGGGCGCGAAAATAGTTCGTGCCCACCGCGACCCTCCTTCCTCCGGACTCGGTACTCGACGCCCTGCGCGGGGACCGCGCCGCGCGCCCCGCCCGCGATACCACCTCGGCGGCCACCTATCGCGCGACGCTCGAACAACGCATAGGTGACGTCCTGGTCGGCGTGCCCGCCGACACGCGTGTGGTCCTCACTGCGGCGTCGCTACGCCGCAGTGCCCAGACTCGCGACCTGCACGACAGCACGCGTGGTCGCCTGCGCGGCGCGCTCGTGAGCGTCCTGTTGCGTCTGCACGTGGTGGGAACTCCCCTCGGATCGGCCTTCGACGATGCGCTGACGGCGTGGTGCGCCGAGGGACCCTCGTTGGAACTGCTGACCCACTGGGAGTCGCTCGACGACGACGAGCGGGCTCGCCTCGCCACCGACGTCACGGCGCACCACGTGACGTTGGCTCGCGCGCTGGGTGAGGTGCCCGACGAGTGGAGCGCGCGCACCGCCCAACGAGCGTCGTTGCGTCTCGCCGGTGGACGCGTCGTGCTGCGCGACACGGTGGACCTCGTGATCGGGTCGGTCCACGCCGACGTGGCTGGTGTGGTCCTCTTCGACGTGACGACGTCACCGCTCGGCGACGGCGCCGAACGAGCCCTGCGCTACCACGCCCTCGTCGAGACCTTGCGAACGTCGGTGGTCCCGCTGCGCTCGGCGGTGTTCTCGAGCGCCACCGGGGAGCTGTGGTTGCGCGAGGTCGACTCCGACATGCTCGCGCGCGCGGTCGACGAGGTGGTGGCCGCGGTGAGCGAAGAGTGTGGACCGAGATGAACGAACTGACCGTGACCCACGTCGACGACGAGGTGTTGGCCCGTCTGGTGGACTCGGCGCCGCCGACGTCGGCCGTGCTCACCGACGATCACCGGCGTTCACTCACCGCGCGGTTTCGCGCGGTGCCCGACCCCGCCCATCGCCGTCTCGACGCGTGGTCGGTCGAGACCGCCGGAAGAGCCCCGAGCGACTTTCGGTGGACGCCGGCAGCAGCGCGGCGCACACTGGCCACGGCGGCACTGCGCCGGATGTTGCCAACACCCGGCTTGACGCTGGTGGGCTCAGTGACCCAAGCCCTCGACGCGCAGGTGGCGCGCGCCCAGACGGGCCAGGCCCGGGCCGGGTCGCTCGCGGTGTGGCTGGACACATTGGGCAGCGCCGCGCGCGGCCTGGTCGTGGCCGAAGCCGTCGGCTGGGCCGGTGCTGTCTTGGAGGTCGCCCGAGGTCTTGAGGCGCCCTGGAACGTCGCGGCCAGCGACGCCTACTACGACGTAGCCGGGGCGCGCACGACGCTGCGGGGACGACGCGACCTCGAGGTGGCCCGAGGTGACGGTCTCGTGGTCGTGCGCCTGCGTGCCGGGTCTCCCGGCACCACGGCGGGCGCGGGACTGCGGGTCGACCTCGCGGTCCTCGCGCTGGCCGATTCGCGCGGCGTCGCGCCGTCGCGGGTGATCGGGTGGTGGCCCGAGGCGGGCGTGGTCCTCGCGGTGGACGGGTCGATGGAGGGCGTGCGCGCCGGCGCCCGAGACTTGGTGCGCGCCGCCGTGGTGACCCGCCGACACCGCCTGCACCTCGCCGCCTGAGGCGACCTCGCCGGACCATTAGCGTGGTCCAGTCATGAAAAGTCGCTCGTCCCTTCGCAACATCGCCATCATCGCCCACGTCGACCACGGAAAGACGACCCTGGTGGACATGATGCTGCGCCAAACGGGCTCCTTCACCGATCACGAGGAGCTCACCGACCGGGTGATGGACTCGGGTGACCTGGAGCGCGAAAAGGGCATCACCATCCTGGCCAAGAACACGGCCGTGCGCTGGAACGACCTGACGATCAACATCATCGACACCCCCGGCCACGCCGACTTCGGCGGCGAGGTGGAGCGCGGCCTGGCCATGGTCGACGCCGTGATCCTCCTGGTCGACGCTGCGGAGGGCCCCCTTCCCCAGACCCGCTTCGTCCTGCGCAAGACCCTCGAGGCTCGACTGCCCGTGGTGCTGCTCGTCAACAAAGTCGACCGGCCCGACGCCCGGGTGAGCGAGGTCGTCCACGAGGTCGAGAACCTCTTCCTCGACCTGGACGCCGACGAGCACCAGATCGCCTTTCCGATCCTCTACGCCAGCGCGCGCCAGGGCTGGGCATCGAGCGACCCCACGGCGACCGGCGGCGACCTCACGCCGCTCTTTCGCACCATCGCCGACTACGTGCCCGCGCCCCTCTACGAAGAGGGCCACGGTCTGCAGGCCCTCGTGTGCAACCTCGACGCGTCGCCCTACCTAGGCCGCCTAGCTCTGTGTCGAGTGATCAACGGGTCGCTCGAGCGTGGTCAGCGCGTCGCCTGGTGCCGGCTCGACGGCACCATTGAGCACGCCAAGGTCACCGAGCTGTTCATCACCGAGGCCCTCGACCGCATCCCCGCCCAGAGCGCGGGGCCCGGCGACATCGTGGCCGTCGCCGGCTTCGAGGACATCACCATTGGCGAGACACTGGCCGATCCCGACAACCCCATCGCGCTCACGCCGTTGCACGTCGACGAACCCAGTCTCTCGATGACCATCGGCATCAACACCTCACCGCTGGCCGGCGCCGAGGGCAAGCTGTTGACGGCGCGCATGGTCAAGGACCGCCTCGACCGCGAGCTCGTGGGCAACGTGTCCCTGCGCGTCGTGCCCACCGAGCGGCCCGACTCCTGGGAGGTCCAGGGCCGCGGCGAGCTGCAACTAGCCGTACTCATTGAGACCATGCGTCGTGAGGGCTTCGAGTTGACGGTCGGCAAGCCCCAGGTGGTCACCCGCATGGTCGGCGGACACCTGCACGAGCCCATCGAGCTCGTCACCATCGACACGCCCGACGAGTTCATTGGCTCGATCACCACGTTGCTGTCGACGCGCAAGGGCACGATGGTCGACTTGGTCAATCACGGCACCGGGTGGGTGCGGATGGAGTGGCGGGTCCCGGCGCGCGGTCTGGTCGGCATCCGCACGGAGTTCCTCACCGAGACCCGCGGATCCGGCGTCATGCACTCCTCCTTCGGTGGCTACGAACCGTGGTTCGGAGAGATCCGACCGCGCACCACCGGCGTGCTGGTGGCGGACCGGCGCGGCTACACCACCGCGCACGCCCTGATCGACCTCGAGCAGCGCGGCGAACTCTTCGTGGGCCCCGGCGTCGAGGTCTACGAGGGGATGATCGTGGGTGAGAACGCGCGCAGCGACGAGATGAACGTCAATCCGACCAAGGAGAAGAAGCTCACCAACATGCGCGCGTCGGGCAGCGACAACACGGAACGCATCACCCCGGCGACCGTGCTCACGCTCGAGCAGGCGCTGGAGTTCATCGCCGACGACGAGGCCGTCGAGGTGACGCCGATGTCGGTGCGACTGCGCAAGACCGTGCTGGACCACTCCAATCGCCATCGCGCGAGGAAGAAGGCCACGGCCTCGAACTAAGGTCGTCCCCGGAGGGATGACAGAGCGGACGAATGTACCGGTCTTGAAAACCGGCGTGGGCTTGCCCACCGTGGGTTCAAATCCCACTCCCTCCGCGCAGATCATCCCCACCCGCGGCCGAGCCGACACTGGCGGTCGTCGCGGTCCGCCCGTACTGTGGGCCCGTGAGCAACTGGTCGACGATCTCGTCGCTGGCGACCGCCGGCGGCACCCTGATCTTGGCCGGCGCCACGTTCACGTCGGTGCGATCGGCCAATCGCGCCGCCCGGGTGGCTGAGGAATCACTCCTGACGGGCATCCGTCCGCTGATTATGCCCTCGCGTCCCGATGACCCACCCCTCAAGGTGGGCTTTGCTGACGAGCACTTCGTGCACACCCCCGGCGGCTCCGGCACCGCGGAAGCCACCGACCAGGTCATCTATCTGACCATGTCGATACGCAACGTGGGCAACGGCATCGCCGTGCTGATCGGGTGGCGCGTCGAGCTCGGTGATCCCACGGGACAGACGGGCCAGCCCGACGTGGACAGTTTTCGGCGCCTTACCCGCGACCTCTACGTTGCGTCCGGTGACGTGGCCTTCTGGCAGGGCGCGATACGCGACCCCGCCGACGAGCAGTTCGCTCCGCTCACCGCCATCATTGCGGGCGCAGAGCGAATGGTCATCGACCTCCTCTACAGCGACCACCTCGGCGGACAGCGCGTGATCAGTCGATTCGTCCTCAACTCGCGTGGGGAGGGGGCGTGGCTGGCCTCACCCGCGAGACACTGGAACGTCGATCGGCCCAATCCGCGCTGACCACGTCGCGCACCGGACATCGAGATGAGGTGACGGCTCAACTTTTTTGTGTGGTCACGATAGGCCCTGCCGAACGATGTTTCGAAACTCCGCTATGGCCCACGTGTGAGCGGAGTCACAAGATCACGAGCGGCTCACATCTGGCGGTAGAAGGGGTGGGAACTTGGAGTTTTGTATAAAACGTAAAGCGCAAAAATGTAACAACGTTTTTAATTCTTCCCCGTCAAAGCCGTAGAAGACGGCATCTGGATTTTCGGTACATTTAGGGAATTCTGGTACCGGAATAATTTTTCGCCCATCCTCTATGATGCTTGAACACCCGACTTTTCTCTGTGCCGACCATCCTCTAGGGAGGTGGGTGTGATTCAGTTAATCGACAGTTCGCTCGCTGGACTGCTCGACGCGTCACCTGACGCCATGTTGGCAATCGACGACACCGGACTCATCGTGATGGCCAACGCTCAGTCCGAACGGCTCTTCGGGTATGAGCACCTCGAACTCATTGGACTTCGGGTTGAGCTCCTGGTGCACCTGATGCACCCCAGCTTCCGACCGTCGGCCACGGGCTTGCAGATGCCGGGACGGCGTCACGACGGCAGCGAGTTCCCCGCGTCGATCTCCATCTCGACCATCGAGACGGACGCGGGATCACTCTTGTCGGCGACCATACGCGACGCCACCGAACGAGGCCAGGTGGACGCGGAGTTGGTTCGCGTCAAGACGGAGGCCGAGCGTGTTCGCCTCGAGGTCGAGGCCGACCGTATTACCGCGGAGGGCGAGAAGAAGGAAGCCGAGCGTGTGCGCCTCGAGGCCGAGGTCGACCGCGTCACCGCCGAGGGCGAGAAGAAGGAGGCCGAGCGGGTGCGCCTCGAGGCCGAGGTCGACCGCGTCACCGCCGAGGGCGAAAAGACGGTGGCCGAGCGGGTGCGCCTCGAAGCCGAGGCCGATCGCGTCACCGCCGAGGGCGAAAAGACCGTGGCCGAGCGCGTGCGCCTCGAAGCCGAGGCCGACCGCGTCACCGCCGAGGCCGAGAAGAAGGAGGCCGAGCGCGTGCGCCTCGAAGCCGAGGCCGACCGCGTCACCGCCGAAGGCGAGAAAACCGTGGCCGAGGGAGTGCGACTCGAAGCGGAGGTCGAGCGAGTCAAGGCCGAAGGTGAAAAGACGGTGGCCGAGGGCGTACGACTCGAGGCCGAGGTCAAGCGCGTCAAGGCCGAAGGTGAGAAGACCGTGGCCGAGGGCGTGCGACTCGAGGCGGTCGCCGAGCACCAGCGACTGGAAGCGCAGCTGCACCAGTCCCAGAGAATGGAGAGTCTGGGCCAGCTGGCCGGGGGCGTCGCGCACGACTTCAACAACCTTTTGGCCGTCATCATGAACTACGCGTCGTTCGTCGCCGAAGAGCTGTCCAGCGCCGCCGCTGGCGTTGACGGCCAGCATTGGCAGGGTCCGCTCGGCGACGTGGAGCAGATCCAGCTCGCGGCCGAGCGCGCCGCCCTGCTCACGCACCAACTTCTCTCCTTCGCGCGCCGCGAAGTGGTCCAGGCCCGTCCCCTGAGCCTCAACGGCGCGGTCACTCGAATGGAGCAGATACTTCGGCGCACGATCGGCGAGCAGATAGAACTCGTCATCAAACTGGCGCACGACCTGCCGATGGTGGTGGCCGACCCCGGCCAGATCGAGCAGATCGTTCTCAACCTGGCGATCAACGCGCGAGACGCCATGCCCGAGGGCGGGGTCCTCACTATCAGCACTTCGATGCGCATGATGGCCGACTCCGACAGCTATTCCGGCTTGGAGCAGGGCAATTACGTCTGCTTTCGCGTCAGCGACACGGGTGTCGGCATGTCGCCGGAGGTCCGAGACCGCGCCTTCGAACCCTTCTTCACCACCAAGCCTCGGGGGGAAGGCTCAGGGCTCGGGCTCGCGACCGTTTACGGCATCGTTTCGCAGTCCGGCGGCCTGACGACGATCTACTCCGACCTCGGGGTTGGCACATCCCTCACCATCCTGCTGCCCGTGGCGACGTCGGACACCGAGCCGAGCGCGAAGGCGGCCACCAGCGTTGACGCGGCGCCACGCCAGGTGACCGAGACGATCCTGCTGGTCGACGACGAGGAGGCCTTGCGCGAGGTGACCCGACGGATCCTCACCCGCAATGGCTACCTCGTACTGGTGGCGGCCAGCGGTCGCGAGGCTATCGAGATCGCTGGCGCGCACGAGGGACCCATCGACCTGCTGCTGACCGACGTCATCATGCCCACGATGCAAGGACCGACGGTGGCCAATGAAGTGCGCCAGATCCGTCCCGACATCGGCGTGCTGTTCATGTCGGGGCACGCTCAGCCCGTCCTGGAGGCCGAAGCGGTCTTGGGGACGGAGTTCCTACTGCTCGAAAAGCCATTCGATCAATCGATGCTGTTGGAGAACCTGCGCAAGGTACTCGATCGTGAGGGATGAGGACGCCGTCATCAAGGTGGTCGTCATTGACGATCACGAGATGATCCTGCAGAGTGTCGTGCGGTTGCTGCAGGAGGATCCGCAGATCGAGGTGGTCGGTTCGGCCGTCACCGCCACTCGCGGCATAGAGGTCGTCGAGCAAGTACGACCCGACGTCGTGATCATCGACTACGCCCTGCCCGACATGGACGCCCCCGCCGCCATTACCCAGATATTGGCGAGGCACCCCGTGGTCAAGGTCATCACGTTTTCTGGTTCGGGTCGGCCCGGCGCGCTGTACGCGTCACGGCGCGCGGGGAGCTCAGCCTGGGTGCGCAAGACCCGCGCCATACAAGAGTTGCGCGACGCGGTTCACCACGTCGCCGCCGGCACACCCATGAACCACGACGAAGACGAGTCCGACCCACGACTCGAAGATCTCGTGGTCCACTACCAGCCCATCATCAACATGTCCGACCGACGGATCGTCGGTTTCGAGGCCCTGGTGCGTTGGCAACACCCTCAGCGCGGACTTCTCTTCCCCGATGAATTCCTCCCGTTGGCGGTCGATACCGGCTTCATCGTTGAGATCGATCAGTGGGTGTGGGAGCATGCGGCGCGCCAACTCAAGGAGTGGCAGCAGGAGTATTCGCCGTCGCCGCGCATGTGGATGAGCGTCAACCTTTCGGCCAGCGACCTGTCTGATCCGACCCTCTTCGACGCCATCTTCAAGATCGTCGAGCGCGCACAGATTGAGCCGCATGATCTGGTCGTCGAGGTCACCGAAACGGTACTGCTCGACGACACGCAGCAGTCAATGGATTTCCTCACCCGCCTGCGCGCGCTGGGGGTGCGCCTGGCGCTCGATGACTTCGGCACCGCCTTCTCGTCGCTCTCGTATGTTCGACGTTTTCCTTTCGACCACTTGAAACTGGACATCACGTTCACGGCGGATCTGCCCCATTCGACGCGCTCGATGTTGCTGGTCGAAGAGATTTGCCACCTCGCCACGTCCATGGAGATGACGTGCATTGCCGAGGGCGTCGAACGACTCGAACAGGCTGAGGCGCTGCGCGACATCGGATGCCAATTCGCTCAGGGGTACCTGTTTTCCCGGGCGATCCCCGCCGCCGCCTGCGCGGAGCTGCTGGCCCGCGGCACGGTGTGACAATCTGCCAGACCTGACCGGCCGCGCCTACGCGGCGCGGTTACTGCGTCAGTCCGATCCGTCGGCGCAGTGCGTCGACCCACTCGCGCGAGGCCCGGCGCGCGTCCATCACCTCGGCGCGGACCTCGCCCGCGGCCTCACCGGTGACCGGGTACGAGCCGAGGAACTTCACATTGGCTAAGTGCGCCTGGAGGTCGGCCAGGCAGTCGGCCACCAGGTCGTCAGCCACGTGGCCCTCGAACTCAACAACGAAGCAGTAGTCGCCGAGTCCGCGTTTGGTGGGTCGGCTTTCCAACTTGGTCAGGTTGATGTCGCGGGCGGCGAAGCGTCCGAGGATCGCGTAGAGCGATCCCGGCCGGTCGGCGTCTTGGAAGCAGACGATCGTCGTGCGGTCGTGACCGGTGGGGGCGGCGACCTCGTCACGGCCCACGACAACGAAACGCGTGGCGTTCTCCGGGTGGTCCTCGACGTCCGTCGCGAGCGCGACCAGACCGAAGAGCTCACCCGCCAACGCCGAGCCGATGGCGGCATACGGCTCGGAGGACTCGCCGACGAGTCGGGCCGCCTGTGAGGTGGACGCCGTCTGTTCCGTGCTCACACCCAGCCGGGCCAGATAGGTGCGGCACTGCGCGAGCGCGTGCACGTAGCTGTAGACGGTGGTGACGTCGGTGAGCGCGGTGTCCTTCCGCGCCAGGAGGTGCAGGTGGATTGCCAGCACGATCTCGTTCTCGATGAACAGGTCGTGGTCGAAGATCAAGCCGTCCAGGGTCGCCGACACCGTCCCCTCGATGGCGTTCTCTAGTGGGACCAGGGCGCGATCGAGGGTCCCGTCGGACACTCCCTGGAGCAGGTCCGGGATCGTGTCGAGCGCCACGGGGACGACATTGGGCAGGGAGGTGACGGCCTCGTGAGAGAAGGACCCCTCAGGTCCCAGATAGCCCACTCGCGTCGCCGCCATCGGGTGATTCTACGCGGACCCCTTAGGGCGACCCGTTTGACGGAGGGAGGTCGGTGCGTTGCCTACGATGGCGAGGGACCAAAACGAAAGGCGCGGGCCGTGGGCAACCCCATGTTTGAGTACGACGCCGAGTTCGCCAACGCCGTCTTTGAGTACTGCCGGGACCGCCTGTCGATGTCACCGGTGCCGCTCGACTTCGGCGGACTCGCCAAGGTGCCCCTCGCCGAACTGGCCGCGCAGATCCGGCCCGAGGGTCACCCCCCCGCCGAGATCCTCGACTTTTTCCGCGACGAACTGGCGCCCGCGGTTGTCTCCATCGACGCCCCGAACTTCCTCGCCTTCATCCCCAACGCCCCCACAAAGAACGCACTGCTCTTCGACATGGTGGTCGCGTGCTCTGGCCTCAACGGCACCAGCTGGCTCGAGTCGGCCGGCGTGGTCGCCGCCGAGAATCAGGCCCTCACCTTCCTGGCGAACCAGGCCGGAATGCCCGAGGGATCCGGGGGCGCGTTCGTCTCCGGCGGGTCGATGGGGAATCTCTCGGGCCTGACCGTGGGTCGCGACGTCGGACGAGTCCTGCACCCGGACGTCGAACCGCGTTCGATCCGCTTCGCTATCTCGGGTGACGCCCACTCGAGCGTCGGCAAGGCGCTGCACGTGATCGGCGTCGACGAGTTCCTCGTGCCCACCGACGACCATCGGCTCACCCGCCCGAACCTCGAGGCTGCTCTGGCGGCCGACCCGCACCCCGAGAACGTGCTTGGCGTGGTGGCCACGGCCGGCACCACCAACGCAGGCATCGTCGACGACATCGAGGGACTCGGTGCCTTCGCCCGCGAGAACGGGATGTGGTTCCACGTCGACGGCGCCTACGGCGGCGCGTCGCTCTTCTCGCCCACGCACCGCCACCTGCTCGAGGGCGTGCGCCACGCGGACAGTTTCGTCGTCGACCCGCACAAGTGGCTCTTCGCGCCGCTGGACTGCGCCGCGTTGATCTACCGGAATCCGACCGTGGCGCGCAAGGTGCTGGCCCAACAGGCCAGCTACCTCGACGTCCTGCACACCGGCGACGACGAGCACTACGAGTGGAACCCGGCCGACTTCGCCCTGCACCTGTCACGACGCGCGCGTGGCCTGCCCTTCTGGTTCTCGCTCGTGACCAACGGCGTCCACGCGTACGAGACCGCGGTGCAGGCGGCGATCGACCTCGCCGCCTACAGCGCCGACCTCATCCGCACGACGAGTCACGTCGAGCTCGTGCGTGATCCGAGCCTGTCGATCGTGCTGCTTCGTCGTCCCGGCTGGTCGCCCGAGCGCTACACGCAGTGGAGCCACCAGCTGCTGCTCGACCAGATCGCCTTCGTCACGCCAACCAAGTGGGAGGGCGAGACCGTCGCGCGTTTTGCTTTCCTGCACCCCAACACCACGCGCGAGACAGTCCAGGCGATCATCGAGTCGATGCGCGACTAGGTCCCGCGCGCTCGCAACAGGACGTGCGCACCGCGTGGTACCCGTGCCCCACCCGCTTCGCGGGAATCTCCTGGTTTGGCCCTAGAATTAGGTGCCCGTCAGGGAGGCTCGTCGAATGGACCACCAAAAGAGTGCGACTCGGCTCGCGCACTCCTTGGCCGGGTTCTTCCAGAGTGACGAACTCCTCGACGCCGTCCCTGCTGGCATCGTCGTCCAGGACCAATCGGGCGAGATCGTGGGCTTCAATGAGCCTGCGCTCAAGATGCTCGGCACCTCGCGCGAAGAACTAGCCGGACGCGCGTTCAACGACCCGGCGTGGGACACCGTTCGCGAGGACGGGACCCCCTTCCCCATCGACGAACTACCGGCCGCCATCACCCTTGCGACCGGCGAGCCGTGCTTCGACGTGGTCGTCGGAACCGAGAACTGGCATCAGGCTCGCCGCTGGATCCTCGTTAACACCAACCGCATCTCACTCGACGACGGATCGTTGGGCGTGATGTCGGCGTTCGTTGACGTCACCCAGCGTGTCATCGCGGCCCGGACGTTGGGTCTCCTGTCGCGGGTCAACCAGGACATCATCAAGACCAACGACGAAGCCGCCTGCCTACAGGAGCTCTGCGCGACTCTGGTTGACACTGGCGGCTACGACCTGGCGTGGATTGGCACGGCCTCGGAGGTCGACGGCGGCGTAGACATCGTGTGTTCGGCCGGAAAGTCCGACTACCTCTACGACGGGATCGCGACGTGGTGGGGAACCGAAGACAGCGGCAAGGGCCCGTCGGGCACGGCACTACGTATGAACACCACGCAGGTCCTCCAAGACCTCGCCAACAACGCGCACTTCACCATGTGGCGGGTGCGGGCCGAGAAGTTCGGGCTGAAGTCGTCGGTGGCCATTCCGATGACCTGGGGCCAGTCGCGCGCCGTGGTCTCGATCTACGACAACAGCATCTTCGCCTTCGACGACGCCACGGTGGTGGGCCTCGAAGAACTCGTTCGTGAAGTGGAGTTCGGACTCGCGCACTTCCAGTCCGTGCGTCAGCGCATCGCGGCCCTGGAGAGCGCCGCGGAAGCGCTCGCCTCGCAGGAAGCCGCCGAAGAGGAGCTGACCCGTTCTGGCAACTGGTTCCGACAGTTGTTGGCTCACTCCAGTGACTTCATCCTGGTGCTGGATAAGGATCGGCGCCTGACCTTCGCGAACCCCGCGGCCCTCGATTTCGTCGGCGCGACGATGGATGAGGTGCTGGGCATCGACCTCTACGACCTGGTCCACCCGGACGATCGCGCCGCGGCCGCCGCTGCGTTCGATTTCCTGCGTCAGTCGGCGGATCGTGCGCCAACCGGTTTCTACCGCGTGCAGTCAGTCACCGGCGAGTGGCGCAACTTCGAGACAATCTCGACGAACTGCCTCGACGACCCCTCGGTACGCGGCATCATCATCAACGCCCGCGACACCACTGAGAAGGTTAATCTCTCTCGGGCGCTGCGCACCCTCTCGAAGGGCAGTCAGATCCTGATCCACGCCACCGACGAGACAGCACTGCTGAACGACGTCTGCGCGACCATCGTGGAGACGGGCTACCTCCTGGCCTGGGTCGGATTCGCCCGCCACGACGAGCCCCGATCGGTCGACATCGTCGCCGCGGCGGGCGCCGTGGAGTCCCTGACCGGCCTGGGCATCACGTGGGCCGAGGACGAGACGGGTGACGGACCCACGGGTCGGACGCTACGCACCGGAACCGTCCAGGTGATCGACCACGCGCCCGTGACATCAACCACCGAACTGCGACGCCAGCGCGCCGCCGAGTACGGCATTGAGTCGATCTGCGCCATGCCGATCAACCTGGCCGGCGATCTCGTCGGCGCGCTCACCATCTGCGCCAGCCAACCCGGGGCCTTCGGCCCCGAAGAGATGGCCCTGCTCACCCAGCTCACGGGTGAAATGGCCTACGGGCTCGGGCGACTGCGAGACGCCGCCCACCTGTCGCAGCAGGGGAGGCGACTGCGCGCCGCCGAACAACGATTCCGGCTGGCCTTCGAGAGCAACATGGCGCCCATGGTCTTTTCAGACCTGGGGGACCGCGTCATCGACGTCAACGACGCGTTCTGCGCGATGGTGGGCTACACGCGCGAGGAACTCGTAGGCCACGACTCGAAGATCTTCACTCTGCCCGAAGACGTCGGAATCACCGAGGACTCCCTCGGCACCCTGACCGCTAACAACACCGAGCAGGTCCGCTACATCAAGCGCTACCTACGAAAGGACGGCCGGATCGTCTACTCGGAGGTTTCACGCTCGGCGGCGCGCAGCGAGTCCGGCGAGACGCTCTACTTCCTGGCCTCCGAGCGCGACGTCACCGACGAGCACGAGTTGGCCGATCAGCTACGCCACCAGGCCCTCCACGACAGCCTGACTGGTCTGGCCAACCGCGCACTGTTTGAGGACCGTCTGATCCAGGCGCGAGCCCGGATCTCGCGCGTCGGCGGCTTCGGCGCCGTGCTGCTCTTGGACCTCGACGACTTCAAGACGATCAACGACACCTTCGGACACGTGTTCGGCGATCAGTTGCTCGTGGCCATGGCCCGGCGCCTCGAGTCAGTCTCGCGGTCGGTCGACACGTTGTCGCGCCTCGGCGGCGACGAGTTCCTCTACCTGGCCGAGGGGCTGGACTCCGAGCAGGAGGCGGTGCTGATCGCCGAACGACTCATCAGCGCGCTCGACCAGCCGTTCGTCCTCGACGACATCTCAATCCAGCAGCACGCCAGCGTCGGCATCGCCGTCTGGGATCAGTCGTCGCCCGGCTCACGTGACCTCATTCAAAACGCCGACGTCGCCCTCTACGAGGCCAAGCGTGGCGGCAAGAATGGTTCGGCCGTTTTCACCCCGTCGATGCACCAGCGCGTCGTCAGCACCTTCACGATGGTCCAAGAGTTGCGCGGAGCCCTTGCCGGGGGCCAACTGCTCATGCACTACCAGCCGATCATTGACCTGACCACCACGCAGGTCGTCGGGTTCGAGGCGTTGATGCGCTGGCCCCACGAGGAGCGTGGATGGATCCCACCCGATACGTTCATCCCCCTGGCCGAGCAGAGCGACCTCATCGCCCAGCTCGGCGCCTTCGCGATCCGCGAGGCGGTGAGCGCCGCGGCCACCTGGCCCCTCACCACGTCGGGTCAGCCGACCTACGTCACGGTGAACCTCTCGGCCAATCAGTTCCGTGACCCCAACCTCATCTCCACAATCACCAGCGCCCTCGCATCGAGCGGGCTGCCGGCGTCCTCGCTGATGGTCGAGATCACCGAGGGCGTGACCTTCCTCGATCTCGAGACCACGCTGGAAACCCTTGACGAGCTCAAGCGCCTGGGAGTGGGATTCGCCCTCGACGACTTCGGGACGGGGTACTCCTCACTGTCGTACTTGGTGCGCCTGCACCCACGCGTGATCAAGATCGACCGTTTCTTCGTCGGCCCGGCCCACGAGAGCCCCGACAACCACGCCCTCTTGGAAACGATCGTGGAGTTGGGCAACAAACTCGGCATCACCATGATCGCCGAAGGGATCGAGACCCTCGAGCAGCGCGACCGGCTGCGAGAACTCAACTGCCCGCTCGGCCAGGGTTTCCTGTTCTCACGCGCCGTTCCGCTCGAAGAGACGGTCGCCCTCTTCGCGTCGATCCCCGCCGAGTTGGCGGCGACCTAGGTGCCGTCGCGACCGGCTAACAGCGGATCGTCGGGCGCGCGCACCGAGTCGCCACGATCACGCCGGCGCCGCCAGGTGACGCCACCCAGGGCTTCGAGGACGACGCGATTGGCCAGGTAGGCCGTGATCTCGGCGTGGTCGTACGGGGGCGAGACCTCGACGACGTCCATCCCCACCAGGGCGCTCTCCATGGCGATGCGTCGCACCGCGTCCAGGAGCTGGCGAGCGCTGAGCCCGCCGGGCTCTGGCGTACCGGTGCCCGGCGCGGCGCCCGGGTCGACGACATCCACGTCGACTGACAGGAACACGCCGTCACAGTCGTCGGCCGCGATGGCCAGGGCCTCGGTGAGCACGTCGTCCAGGCCCCGCGCGACTACCTCGCTCATCTCGTAGCTACGCATACCGCGCGCGGCCATCCACTCCAGCGTCGGGGGCTCGGGCCAGTACCCGCGCAGTCCGATCTGCAAGAACCGGTCACCGCGACACGCGCCGGACTCGATGAGACGCCGCATCGGCGTGCCGTGGCCGTAGAGCGACCCGAACTGTGTGTCCCCGGTGTCGGCGTGCGCGTCGAAGTGGATGACCGCGACGCGACCCCACCCCACGTGACGCGCCACGCCGGTGACGTCGGGCAACGCAATCGTGTGGTCCCCGCCCAGGATCACCGGAAGCACCCCAGCCGCCGCGACCTGCGCGACGCGGATCTCCAAGGCAGCCAGCGATCGGTCGGTCTCACCCGATGGCATGACCACGTCGCCGAGGTCCACCACACCCAACTCGACCAGCGGATCGACCCCGAGGGCCAGGCTGGGCCGCGACCCGTCGTGGGGCAGGTAATCGGTGGTGCGGATGGCCTGGGGACCGAATCGAGCTCCCGCGCGGTGCGACGTGCCCCCGTCGAAGGGCGCGCCAATGATCGCGGCCTGTGCGCCGGACCACTGAGTCAGGTCGTCGGGGTCGGCCGCCGGGACGCCCAGGAAGGTGGCGTCGGGCCCGTAGAGATTGCCTACACGCACGGTCGTACCAACCCGACCAATGCCGTCACGCGCTCACCAGCTCGTCGGCCAGCTCTTCAATGTGGTTTGTGACGAGCGAGATGTGCCCTTCGTCCGGCCGGTGTATGACTCGCGACCCCGGCACGTGCTCACTGAGCCACGCACCGTGCGTCGGCGGAACCATCAAGTCTTGATCGCCGTACCAGATCGCGACCGGGACCGTGATCGACGCCACGTCGAAGCCCCACGGCGAGAGCATGGCGCGGTCGTCGTCGTAGAAGCCCCAGTGACCTCGGGCGAATCCTCGTACCGTCGTGGACGCCAGCAGCGCTCGACTGTCGTACTCAGTGAGCGCGGTCAGGTCGGGCGCGCTCAGCAGACCGCCAAAGAGCTCGACGACATTCTCGGCGCTCGCCGCTCCGAAGAGTCGTCCGGCTTCAACCATCGACTCCTCGTACTTGGGACCCCCCTCGCGCGCGAGCTTGAACTCCTCGACGTTCTCCGGGCCCATTCCCTGCGTCCAGTCGAAGTCGACGTCGATCGGGACAACGCCCGCCAATGACCACGCGGCCCGACAGCGCGGCGCGCCGAGCGCCGCGCAGGCCAGCGAGTGCGGCCCACCGCCCGACCAGCCCACCGAGAGATAGTCAGTTCGTCCTAAGGCGTCGAGCGCGGCGTGGACGTCAGCCACCACCGAGGAGACCGTGCGACCAATCTGACGTGATGACTCTCCGTACCCGGGCCTCGAGACCCCGACGAAGAAGAGGCCTCGACTATCGGCGATTCCATCAAAGTATTGAATGATGTTGGCGGCCCCTGGCGATCCGTGGTGGAAGACAACGGTGATCCCCTCAGGGTCGCCGAGCGTCGACACATCCAGCGTGCGCCCGTCCGGGCCGACGATCTCAGTCTGCGCGTACCTCATGATCCTCCCTCGTGCCGTTTCACCCTAGACGTGTCGTGCCGTGACGATCCTGGTCGAAAACGAAACCGCGGGCGGCCCTACGAAATGGGAACGCGCGCGCCGATGTTGAGCAGCTCAACCCAGGTCTGGCCGGGCTCCATCGCCAGAACCTTGCCGCCCACCGTGTGGTAATGGACGACGTCGGTTTTAGCTGCCCGCGACCAGGTTCCTCTGACCATGTGGCCGTCGGAAAATACCTCGACCTGACCCGTGCCGAGAAGGTTGGTGTACGAGGTGAACGCCCCCACGCCGTTGAAGTAGTTCACGAACATCACGACGACGTTCTTGGGCGAGACCCGCACTCCGGTACCGGTGACGATCGGCTGGCCGAAGAGCGTCCGGTCCCACGAAAGGTTTGTCGTATTCCAGGTCCACGTCACCGGATAGATGCTCGGGAACTCCACCGTGAAGTGATGCACGACCGTCGTGCCCGCGCCCAAAGTGTCGTGTCGATAGGTGAACAGCGCCCGCGGCGGCGTGGGCGTGCCCTTCAATTGGAACAGCGCGCCTGCGGACGCGTAGAGATTGCTGGGCGCCTGACGGTTCGGGTCGCGGTACATCGCCGCCCCCGCGGAGGTCTCGTCGACGAGCTTGACGGGCGCCTTGGAGATGGACTCGACGGCGTACGGCGCGCCGCCGGAGTAGGCGAAGATCCCCCCGAGGGGCCACACGACGAAGGTGTCAGTGGGGCGCACCGATCGCACAGGTCCAACCTTGGCCGGTGCCTGCGAATTAAAGATGGCGGCCAAGCGAGTGATCCCACCGTTCACGATCTCTTCGTAGACAACGTCGGCTCGATCGATCCCCCACTGCGGCAGTGCTTCGGGTGTGTTCTCGACCTTGACTGTCAGGGCCGGGCGGGTCAACGCCTGGCCGGCTGGGTCGGGCAGTCCGGTGAGCGGCGCCACCGGCGGCACCGTCGTCGTGGTCGACGCCAACGTAGTCGGGGTGGTCCCCTTGTTGTGGCGAGACCAGAAGATGGCGCCCACCGCGATCACGGCGACGACGAGTAGCAAGACAAGGGTTCGACGCATGACATCAAAACTAGTTGGGACCCACAGCCGATTTGGGTTCCGCGACTGAAGAAAGACTGGGCATCCATCTCACTGCCATCAAACGCGACTCGCGCGACATTGACGTGACGCGAGTGCCCAAGAAACTGGAAAGGAGAGTGACGCTGTTAGCGTTTCCAGGTGTCGCTGATCCTCCGACCGTTTCGTCAAGCCGATGAAGCAGCAGCCAGAGAAGCCGGCGCTGAGCGCAAGGGCCCTGGGCACGACTTTCTCCCATTCGATTTTGACCCAAACATGGCATGGGTTGAGTGGATCGAACTAATGGAGCGCTACCGGCGAGGTGTTGGCGTACCTGCGAACCGAGTTCGCGCGGCGTTTCTTGCAGCCGACGTTGGCGGCCAACTCGTGGGTCGCGCGTCAATCAGATTCGAACTGAACGACTATTCCGCCTTCAGAGGAGGGCACATCGGCTACCACGTAATCTCGGCGTTCCGTCGTAGAGGATACGCGACCGCCATTCTGCGAGAGTCGGTCCAAATCGCACGGAGCGAGGGCGTCGGCGCAGTTCTCCTCACGTGCGACGATGACAACGTCGGATCCGCCACCGTCATCGAACGTTGCGGCGGTGTCCTTGAATCGATCGCGCTCGACGATGATGGAGTGAACTTTCGTCGGTACTGGATCTGACGTCGCGACCCCTGGCCCGCGCCAAACATACGTCAGTGAGATGGATGCCGTCTTAAGAAAGTACCTTGAAGATCACCGTGTGCGGCAACGCAGTCTCAGCACTCAGGAACTCGCTTCCTGCGACTGCGGTCCACCCGACCGCGCGGTAGAAGCCCAATGCGGTGTCGCGCGCGTAGGCCCAGATCCGCGCGACTCCACGCTCGCTCAATCGTCGCTCCGCCTCAATGAGCACCGTTGCCCCGAATCCGCGACCCTGAACGGCGGGATCGGTGGCCATGAAACGAAGTTGATACGCGGGTGCGTCAGCGTAGCCGGGGAAGGCGGCGGCGAAGAACGAGGCGCACACCACAACCCGCTCGTCCACCAGCCCCGCGAGATGCAGCGACGTCGCCTCGTCGTCGCGCGGCTCAACGACGTTGGCCGCCGGGTCGTCGCCGCGAAGGACTCGCCGGCGCAGGTCGAGCAGTCGGCGCGGGTCGATCTGGGCGACGCGGAACTGATCGGTTGCGTCAGTCAAGGTCGCGTACCAGGTTGATCTTTCGCACCGCGCTGTCACGGTGGAGCGGTGCCACGTCGCCGGTTGGGATAAAACCGAGCTTGGCGTAAAATGTTCGCGCGCGAGTTGCGGGCTCGGTCACCGCCAGGTGCAGTTGCGTTGCGCCCTCCGACTTGGCCCACGCGGCGACACTCGCCACCAGCTCTTCGGCCACCCCCGTTCCGCGCAGGCGCGGCGTGACGTACATCGCGAAGAGCCACCACGTCCCCGGGTACTCGACGTTGTGGCCGCCCGACGCCATCCCGACCGCGACGTCACCGTCCTCCGCGAGAAAGTACCGCCACCGTCCCGCGACCTCGCGCCACTGCGCGTCGTCCCGGGTGACTTCTTCCGCGTAGGTCGATCCGAACGCCGCGGGCGTGTCCGCCAGGGCTTCGAGGCGAATGGCCTTCAGTTGCATCGCGTCGTCGACCCCGCCGGGACGCACCGCGACCTCGCGACTCACTCGCGCATCCGCTCGGCGACGTTGCGCTCGGCCCACGATCCTTCGGCCAGGTGCTCGGCCACCGAGTCGTGGTCAATCTGCGGTCGATTTTGGGACAGCTTGGCCTTGCCCTGAATCGAGGTGACCGTGATCTCCACGCCCACGATGGCCCGCAACTGGCGCTCCACGTACTCCTCGGGCGCGTCGGAGACCCACCAGCGCGGGCTCAACCCTTCCTCGAAGTGGTCGGTCAGCGCCGTCACCTGGGTGCGGAGCCACTCGCCCTCCTCGTGCACCGTCGCGTGGCCACGGACCTCGCAGGCGACGTAGTTCCAAGTGGGCACGACGCCGGGCTGGGTCTCGCGACTCGGGTAGTGGACCGGGCTGACGTAGGCGCTGGCCGCCAGGAACAGTACGAGGACCTCGGACTCCGGAGTCACCGCGCGCCACCACGGGTTGGCCCGAGCGACGTGTGACGACAAGGTGCTCCGGTCCGGCGCGACGAGGACGGGCGCGACCACGCTCACCAGCCCCTCACTCGACGGCGTGATCAGGAAGCCGGCGCCGCGCACCACGTCCCACGCCTCGTCGTCGTCGACACGGAACGCCGGGGGGACGTACACGCTTCCATTGTCGCACGCCGGCTGCGCCGCGCCGACCGCTAGAGCGAGGCCAGGACCTCGTCGAGTCTCGCGAAGCTCTCCGACCACGCGCCCGCGCCCCAGGCCAGCGCCCGGCCACGGTCGGCGACGACGGGGTACGTCGTGAGCACCTCGACGAGCGTCGCACCGGCGGACTCGCTGAAAGAGATCGCGCAGTGCCACTCCAGCGGCGCGGCCGCGCCGTCGGACCCGGGGGGTCGGAACCACTCCACGAAGTCGCGCGACTGCTCGTCGAGACGAACCGTCAGGGCTAGGCCCTCCGGGGCCCGCGGGCCGTGCACGGTTCCGTAGACCGTGGTCTCGACATCGTCGGCGTCGCGCACCGTGATCCGGTACTCGCCACCCTCCACGGCGTCGAACGCGCACGTCGTCACGACGCCCGCGCGCGGTCCCCACCACCTCGCCAGCGTCGCGGCGTCGGTCCAGGCGCGGTAGAGAGCCTCACGCGGCGCATCGAACGCGCGGCGCATCGTCGTCTGCGGCGCGCCCTCCACCGCTTCAAAGGCGACCGGGGCCGGTTGGCGAACGTTCGCCGAGGTGTCGACGCGGGCAACTCCCTCGGGGCTCGGCAGTCGCGCCGAGTAGATCGAGTACCCGTCGACCTGTCGCACGACGAACGTGGCGATCGCCGTGGCGGCCATCATGGGCAGCGCCAACGACAGGCTGCTGTGGGTGAGCTCAAGGACGAGGACCAGTCCGGCCAGCGGCGCCTGCATCGAGGCTCCGATCATGGCGGCCGCGCCCACGAGGGCGTACGCGCCGATCGGTGAGCCGGGCCACAGGTGGCTCCACCCGATGCCCAGCAGCGCCCCGAACACCGCCCCAGTGCTCAGGAAAGGGGTGAAGAGGCCACCGGCCGCGCCGGCACCCAGGGTCGCCGCGGTCACCAGCGGCTTCAACGCGAAGAGGGCGAAGAGCACACCGGCGCCACCCAGACCGAGGAAGGCGGTGTGGGCCATGTCCTGGCCGTTGCCGAAGAGCTGGGGGTACCACAGTCCCAGGACACCCACCACGGTGAAGGTCACGGGCATCAGCCACAGGATCGACGCTCCGCGGGCACGGTGGAAAGAGACCCACCCGATGAGGCGCACGTAGAGGATGGCGAGCAGCCCGATAACGAGTCCCGCGGGCAGGCTCCACACCATGACCGCGCCGCTGAAGTGGTAGCTGGCGATATCACGGTAGGTCGGTCCGCGCGACAACGTGATCCACGCGGTGATGGTGGCGACGCCCGAGCACACCAACGCCGGCAGCACCGTCGGGAGGGCGAGGCTGCCGACGAGTACCTCGGCGGTGAAGATCGCTCCGCCCAAGGGCACGTTGTAGACCGCGCCGAGGCCCGCGCCGGCGCCGCACGCCACCAGGAGACGGCGCTGGGAGGCGGTGAGCCGGAGCCAGCGCGATACCGCCGTACCCGACGCCCCGCCCATGAGTTTGGGGGCCGCCTCTCGCCCGATCGAGGCGCCGAGGCCGACGACGACTTCGGAGATCACTGAGGTGAGAAAGCTGCGTCGCATTCCCAGATCCGCGTCGCCGCGCCAGATCGCGTCATCGACCTCCGCGCGCTGGTGGTGCAGGAATCGGCGAATCGCGTACCAGCCGATCGCTCCGACCACTCCGGCAATGACCAACGCCAGCACCCGGTGCGCTCCGGACGCGGCCGCCACCGCTCGTTCGTAGTGGCTGGTGTTGGCGTGAAAGGCCCAGCGCTCGATGAGCGAGAGCACGCCCATGAGCAGGTCGCCGAAGAGGCCGGTGGCCACGCCGGTCAGAAGAACGGCGAGCCAGAACCTCGCGCTCAGCGCGGCGTCACCGTCGTGGGTGACGTTGGGCTGTTCCATCGCGCCGCGACCCGAGGGCACCCGACGCTTGATGAGCGGCGGGGGGACGCGCTGACGTTCGCTGGGTGCGTTGCGCGTCCTCGCCATGGTCCTCTCGACGATCCTGACGCCCATCGTACCGGCGGAGTACATGCGCTCCGGCACGGTCGTTCCACCGATTTTGGGGGAACGGCTAGTCAGGCTCCTCGACCAACACGGAGCGATCGAGTGACTTGACGTCGTTGACGCCAGTCAGCGCGAGCGTGACCATCATCTCGTCGCGCATGACGCGCAGTACGTGCGACACGCCGCGCTCACCGTGCGCGGCCATCGCGTAGACCCAGGCTCGACCCACCAGGCACGCCTTCGCGCCCAGCGCCAGCATCTTGACGACGTCGAGGCCGCTGCGCACGCCACCGTCGACGAGCACTTCGCACCGCTCTGCCACCGCGTCCACGATGGGCGGCAACGCCGACGCCCCGGAGGGAACGTCGTCCAGCTGGCGCCCGCCGTGGTTGGACACGATGATTGCGTCGACCCCGCGCTCGACCGCCGATCGCGCGTCGTCGGGGTCGAGGATCCCCTTCAACGCGATTGACCCGCGCCAGTGCTCGCGCAGCCACTCGAGGTCGCGCCAAGTCACGCTCGGATCGAATTGGCTCGCGACCCACCCCTGGAAATCGCCGGGTACACGCGCGTCGGGCAGGGCCTTCTCCAGGTTGCCAAAGGTGAGCGGCCGTCCGCCCAGGGCGACCTGACGCACCCAGGTGGGGTGGCGCCCGATGTCCCAGCCGCGCCGTACGCGCGTTTTGCGCGAACCCCTTCCGGAGATGCCGTTGCGCACGTCGCGGTAGCGGTGACCGACGACGGGCAGATCGACGGTCAGGATGAGCGTCGTGCAGCCAACGGCCTGGGCCCGCGCCATAAGGTCCTCCGCGTACCCGCGGTCACGCATGACGTACAACTGGAACCACGGCGGACGGGTCGTGGCCGCGGCCACTTCCTCGATCCCGCAGATCGACAAGGTGGACTCGCAGAAGGCGACACCCGCGGCGTCGGCCGCCCGCGCGGCCTGCACCTCGCCGCGTCGCGAGAACATTCCCGCGAATCCGACCGGGGCCAGCACCACTGGCATCGAGAGCTCGGTGCCGAGGACCGTCGTGGCCAGCGAGCGCTCGGACACGTCGCGCAGCACCCGCTGGCGAAAGTGGAGGAGGTGCAGGTCGTCACGGTTGGCGGCGAGCGTCACCTCATCGAACGCTCCACCATCGATGTAGTCGAAGATCTGTCGCGGCAGGCGTCGCCGCGCCAACTCGCGGTAGTCCTGGACCGAGGCGGGTATCAGATTGAGGCTGTGGTCGGAGCGGCGTGACACGCCACTCATTATGCGCGAGTCCCGACGCGCGAGACGTCACCGGGCCCGTCGTCCAAGAGCTCCTCCGGTCGAGCAATCAACCACCGCGCACCGGCCCCCTCCAGTTCGGCTCGCGAGCCGTAGCCCCAGAGGACGCCCACGGGCACGAGGCCGAAGGCCCGCGCGGCCTCGACGTCGGGGCGTCGATCACCGACCATCCACGCTCCCCCCGCGACGCCCTCGAACACGCCGCGCACCTGCGCGACGATCTCGACCTTGGCGGTCAACGAGTCGTCCAACGATGCCCCCGCGACGTCGTCGAAGAGCTCTCGCACGCCGAAGTCGTGCAGCATTCGCTCGGCGAAATCGACCCGCTTGGCGGTGGCCACCGCCAGACGAACCCCTCGTCGGCGCAGCGCCCTCAAGACCTCGATCACCCCCGGGTACGGTCGGGCCAGCGCCACACCCACCTGGTCGTAGATCTCGCGGTAGCGGTCGGCGACGCCCCTCAGTTCGTCCTCTGCGAACCCCAGGGCGCGAAACGATTCATTGAGCGGCGGGCCGATCAGCGAACGAAGGTCGTGGTCGTCACCGCGTCCATGTTCGGCCAAGGTTCGGCGCAAGGACAGGAGTATCCCCTCCTGGGAATCGGCCACGGTCCCGTCCAGGTCAAAGACCACCGCGCCCGGACCAGCCCGGCGTAACCGGCGACGCGACCCGTTGTCCGCCACGACCTGGTCAGTCTGCGGCGACGCGAAGGGGCGTGGCGTTGCTGACGCGCACCAGCTCGTCAAAGGTCGTCGGGAACACCGCGTGCGGATGACCCGCCGCGGCCCATACCACGCCGTAGTCGGCGAGAGACACGTCGATCACGGTGACCGGCGTCGACGCGCCGGAATCGGGCAGCTCGCCGATCC
>DATLSF010000018.1:0-23577 GCA_035534335.1 Acidimicrobiales bacterium
ACATCGGCGTCACCGACACCTTCGACGCCTACGTCACGGCCGCCCATGAGGGCTGGCTGACCGGTCGGGTCCGCGGGGCGCTCTGGTGGGACCGCTCCTCGGGCCTCGATCAGACCGCGTTCCTGCAGGGCCGTCGCGAGATCGCGCCGGACGGCGCCTTTCGTGCCACCACGGTCAAGATCATGGTCGACGGGGTGTGCGAGACCTTCACCGCGGCCATGTCGCGCGCGTACCTCGGCGAACCGGGCCGCGAGGGCACGCACCGCGGCGACCTCTTCGTCGAGCCGGACCTGCTCGCCGAAGTCGTCAGAACCCTTGACGCGGACGGCTTCCAGGTCCACTTCCACGCGATCGGCGACCGGGCGATCACGACCACGCTGGACGCGATCGAGGCACTCGGACAAGCGCGTTGGGGGATCAACCGCCACCACATTGCCCACTTGCAGTTCATCTCGCCGGGCGACCTCGACCGGTTCTCGAGGCTGGGGGCCGGCGCCACGTTCCAGCCCCTATGGGCGTGCAACGACCCACAGATGGCCGAGCTCACGATCCCCTTCGTCGGCGAGGACCTCACGCCGTGGCAGTACTCCATCGGTTCATTGCACGAACGCGGTGCGCGGCTCGCCTTTGGCTCCGACTGGCCCGTGTCGAGCCCTGACCCGCTCCAGCAGATCCACGTCGCGGTGAACCGCATGCTGTCGGCGGGCTTCGGGCGGCCGGACACCCCCGAGACCACCGAGCCATTCCGCCCCGACCAGGCACTGTCAGTGCGCGACGCGCTCGACGCGTTCACGCGCGGCGTGGCCTACGTCAACGGCGACGAGGACCTCCTGGGGGTGCTCGAGGTCGGACGTCGAGCCGACGTCGCCGTGCTGAACCAGGACATCTTGTCGATACCCACGTCCGACATCGGCGACACGACAGTCGAACTCACGGTGGCTGGCGGGGCGGTGGTGTACGGCGACGAGTAGAGGCAAGGCGATCGCCACCCTCTAGCGCCTCGCGACGAGCCTCAGTATCTCTCCGCCTCATCGCGGTGCCCGCTGAAACGAAGAATCAGCAAGCCGAGCAGCAAGATGAGCACCACGCCCACGCCGACCCCCAGTGACACGAGCGTGTCCTTGAAATCGGTCTGGGTGAGCGAGCTGCTGAGGGTCAGGTGGGCGGACTCGCTCAAGATGTCTCGCACGCCGGCCAGGATGCCGATGACCAGGAACGGGCGCACCGGGAACACGAAGGATCGAAGGTTGCCAAAGACCGTGTGGGCGATGTCCAGCAGGATGATCACCACCAGGATGCTGTCGATGGCCGCCACCACGGACTCGGGAAAGGATCCCCAGTTGGAGAAGAAACTGACGACCGCGCGCACCAGAACCACGCCCGCCACGGTGAGCAGACTGAGCACGATGGCGTACTCGATGGCGATGATCAGCCAGCGAATCGACGTGTCGGCTCCTTGACTGATCGAGGGTGTCTCCTTCGTGGCGTCCTGCATGACACCGGACGTTACAGGACCGCGCGTTCGGGCCGCACCGGCGCACCGCGGACGCACGGTCGTGGGTGACAGACTCACACCGTGAAATTTCCTGTCGTTGACGGACTGCGGGCGTTGGAGCTGGGAACGCCCGGGCCAATGCGCGAGCGGCTTAACGCCCTCGTACGGGCCGGTGCCAAACGGGCCACGGCAACGACGACCGACGAGTACGAGGACAATGTGCACGAGTACGTCGGCGAGCGACTCGCCCTCGTCGACGACGACCTCCGGGGACTCGCGGTCGTGCGGGTGACGGCAACCAGCCTGACCACCTTCGCCCAGGTTCCGTGGTCCTTCGCCCAAGCGGAGGCTGAGGGCGACGACTCACTCGAGGAGTGGCGAGGCGGCCACCGCGGTTTCTGGAGCGCCGAGGGAGTAGTCGCTGTCGACGACATGCCCGTCTTCCTCATTTACTTCACCCTCGAACCCACTTTCGTCGTGGCCGACCACCCGTTGACCACATGACAACGCTGCCCTGGCCCGTCCTCAACCGACCAGGCCTGGATAGTAAAAATAGTCCTGACCATGACGGTCATCGTGTAGTGGAGGAGTTGCGGTGCGCATCTCGATGAGGGTCGTCGTGGCCACGGTTGCGTGCGGCACCGTCGCCCTGTCGCTCGCCACCCTTTCGCCAGGCGTCGCCTCGGGGAACCCGGCGAGCTCGCCGCTCGCGCGCGCAGTTGCGCACACGTCGGCGATGAGCGCCGACGAAGGCACCAACCGTGGCGGGCTTTCACGAGACGGTTGGTATCCGGAGGCGTCATTGTTGACGCCGACCAACGTCGCCCAAGACGGGTTCGGCCCCTTGTTCTCCGTTCCGGTGACCGGCGAGGTCTACGCCCAGCCCGTCATGGATCAGTCAGAGGTCATCGTCGCAACGGAGCAGAACTGGGTCTACGCGATCAATCAGATCACGGGCGCTCGCCAATGGTCGGTCCAGTTGGGTGCCAACGTCGGGGCTCAGCCCTTTAACGACCAGGCCCCGACCGTCTCCTCGTTGGCCCCGTGGGAGTGCAACGATCTGGATCCGTACGTCGGAGTCACCTCGACACCGGTGGTCGACCCGAGCACCGGTGTCATTTACGTCGTAGCGATGGAACAGCTGTCAGACGGCACACTCGGGTACTTCCTTCACGCGCTTGATCCCAAGAGCGGACTCGAGGAGCCCAACTTTCCCGTCGAGATCAAGGGCGCTGCCCAAAACGATCCCGAGGTCGTCTTCAACGCGTACGAGGAGTTGCAGCGAGTGGCGCTGACCCTCACCAACGGGGTGGTCTACTTCGGTTTCTCCAGCCACTGTGACTCGTTGCCCTACCAGGGCTACGTAGCGGGGGTGTCGGTGACCGGACACCTGACGACGCTGTGGACTGACCTCACGAGCGGCACCCCCAACGGAGGCGGCATCTGGCAGACCGGCGGCGGGTTCGCCTCCGACGCCCCGGGCCAGCTCCTCGTCGCGTCGGGTAATGGCCCCGCGGGTGATTCGCCCTCGGGCGTGATACCCGGCCGATCCCCTCCCACGACGGGCTCGCTCACCGAATCCACGCTGCGCCTCGTGACCCAGCGCGACGGATCGTTGAGCGCGACCGACTTCTTCACCCCCTACGACGCCGCCACGCTCGATTCCGCCGACCTCGACCTGGGAACCGGTTCGCCCGTGCTGCTGCCGAGTCAGTTCGGCACTACCGCCGACCCCAACCTCCTCGTTCAAGCGGGCAAGGAGGGCTACGTCTACCTGTTGAACGCGCAGAGTTTGGGTGGCGTCTCTCCGGGCGACGCCGGCACGCTCGCCGAGACGGGAACCTACGGCGCGTCGTGGGCGACGCCGGGGGTGTGGCCCGGCGACGGCGGTTACATCTACATCCCGAGCGCCAACGGGGGATCGCAGTCGCTGGGCAACGCGACGCAGGGTGACTTCAACGTCTTCCAGGTGGACAAGCCCGTCGCACCGTCGTCGTCGTTCCACCTGCGCCTGGTGGCCAAGGACAACCAGGCCGTTGGCTTCGGCACCTCGTCACCCATCATCACCTCCGACGGCACAACCCCGGGGTCCGCGGTCGTGTGGATCGTGCAGTTGCCCGACGGCAGCGGGACTGAGGCCAACCTCCAGGCCTACAACGCCGTGCCCACTCCGGGTACCGGTCTGGGCACCCTGACGCTGATCAACCAGTGGCCGATCGCCAACGCCACCAAGTTCGCAGTGCCCGGGGTGGGCGACAACCGGTTGTACGTCCCAACCAAGGACGGCCAGTTGCTGGTCTTCGGACTCAACTCGCCCTCAATCGTGTCGGGCCACGGCGCGACATTCACCGCGACGACGATTGGTCGCGTCACGAAGCGCACGCTGATGTTCCACGCCACCAGCGCGATGACGATTGACGCCAGTGCGGGTAGCTGTGGCGTGTGTACTCGAACATCGCAGTTCAAGGCCGTGGTGACGTCGCCGGCGTTCCACGGTGGGCGCCTCACCCTGAACGCCGGTCAGGCCATCACGGTCAGCGCGAGGTTCCAACCCACCGTGGTCAACGGGTTCCGCAGCGACGTCTTGCGCATGGTGACGTCGTTGGGCGAGGCCGACTTCACGTTGGGCGGCACCGGTCGGGCGGCAGGCCCGTGGGTCACCCCGTCGACGCGCGGACTCACGCTGCCGAACTACTTCGTCGGGAGCCGGCGCGCGGCCACGTCAACAGTCACCTTCACCAACTTCGGGGCCAGACCCGCGACCATCACCAGCTATGGCCGCGCTGGCTCGCCTTTCCGCGTCTCTGGCATTCCCCACGTCGGCGCGACGATTGCCCCCGGCGCGTCGTTCACCGCGAAGGTCTCATTCTCATCCATCTCGCCCGGTACCTTTCGCGGAACCCTGGTCGTCGCCACCAACTCTCCGACGTCAGTCAAGAGATCGGTCATTCAACTCAGCGCGGTGGCCAGCACGCCGGCCCAGGTAGCAATCCTCCCCGGATCGCTCGCGCTCTCGTTCGGTTCCAGTGCGGCGCCAATACCGGTTGGAGCCGGTGACGTCGAGACCGTCGCAGTCTCCAATGTGGGCGGGTCAATCCTGACGCTGTCCTCCGTCGCGACGACCGCTTCGTTCCTCCTGCTCAATCCGCCACCCACGAACTACGAGATCCCGCCGGGAGCGCAGGTCGATCTGCACGTGCTCTTCCTGCCGTCGGCTGCCGGCACAACGACGTCCACGCTGGTGATCTCACCGCTGGGTCTCGCGCCCTCGACGGTGTTGCTCACCGGCTACGGCGTTGGAACCGGGTACGCGATACCACCACCCGGGACCGCTGGTTGGGGGCTCGCTGGCAGCGCGTCCATGACGGGGAAGACGCTCAGGTTGACGCCGAACTTGCCGAGCCAAGTCGGCGCGGCGTTCTGGTCGACCCCAGTCAGCAGCGGCGCGTTCACGGCCAGCTTCACCGCGATGGCCAGTCTGGGCATCGGTGGTGACGGCGAGGCCCTCGTACTAGCCGACACGTCAACACTCGGGTCACCCCCGCCGCCACTCCTCGGCCGCGGCGGCGACCAGGTGGGCTTCGGGGGGATCCGGGGACTCGCCGTGGTCGTGGGTGACTTCACGGACCCGGGCACGCCGGGCACGCGCTGGGTGGGTGTCGCCGACGGCGTCGACAACTCCACGGGTGGGTTGCACTGGGTGAGCGCGCCCGTCGGCCTGAGCGTCAGCACCCAAGACACCCCGAACGTGGTGACGGTGGTCCTGTTCCAGTCCACGCTTGATGTGTGGGTCGATGGTTCCCTGGCCATCGATCTGGCGGTCTCCGCACCGCCATCGTTTGTTCTGGGATTCACCGCGGGCACGGGACTCTTCAGCAACCAACACGACGTGTCGGACGCGTCCATCGAAGTTGCCGGTGCGCCACCCACCTGAACGGTGACGGTTGGGGCAGGCGTCGCACAGCGTTCCAAGTGCGCGAACCCCCACCGAGTAACGAACAGGCCGTGAGTACACTTCGCTCCACTCCCGGCTTGCGAGGTGCCGTCATGAACCGTCCGATTGTCGCCGTGGCCGCGACCCTGGCCAGTGCCGCGTTACTCGCCGCATGCGGCACAAGCACAACCACAACCACGACCCGCGCGACCACGACGATGGCCACCACGACCACGATCGCGCTGACGCGTGACCTCGTCGTCACGACAGCAGTGCGCCAAAGCCTGCTCGCGGCGGGAGCGGCGTTCCACCACCTGCCGATCAGCGACTACGTCGGCCTCGCCGCCGGCACGACCTACTACGCGTTCGATCCCGCGGCCGCGACGTACTTCGCCGCGGCCGGCCTGGTAGCCAGCCACTCGTCGCTCGCAGCCCAGGTCGGAACCCAGGACGACGGCGCGTACAACCTGTTCACGAGGCGGGCCGGGGCCGCGAGATGGACCGTCTACAACGACGGACTGGGTGGCGTGGTCGGAGCACACTGTCCCATCGTCCTACCGAGCCCCGTGCTGCACGTGTGGAACTGGTCTGCGCATGGGTGCTATCCGCCCGCGCCGGGTTGAGCAACGGACCAGCAAAGTACATTCGTGATCGGTCGCGACAGTCAGGGGCTGCCATGCACGGACGGGTAAGGGTGCGGGTGGCGGCGATGCTCATCCTCGCGACTCTGATCACCCCGATGGTCGCCTCGACAGGCGTACTCGCGGCGTCCGCGACGAGAACACCGTCCCCCGGCTGCGCGGCGGCGGCGAGCGCCGGGTCGACCACGCTGAGCCTGACGGTGGCCGGACGAGCGAGAACCGTCATCGTGCACGTGCCGAGGGGGTACCAACCCACCGTCCCGACGGCGTTGGTGCTGAACCTGCACGGCACCGGCTCGACGGCGCAAGCCCAAGAGGGATTCTCCGGGATGAATCGCACCGCGAACGCGGACACCTTCCTCGTCGCATACCCGCAAGCCGCGATCCCCTTCTCGACCGGCTACGCGTGGAACGTCCCACACGAGCCGCTCTTCGGCGGCGCGCCGGTGCCGCCTGGCTCACCTAACGACGTGACCTTCCTGGCAGCGGTCGTGGTGCAGCTGGAGACCAACTACTGCGTCAACGAGAGTGAGGTCTACGCCGCGGGCTTCTCCGACGGAGCGCGAATGGCCAGCCAACTGGCGTGCGACGAGTCCGGCATCTTCGCGGCGGTCGCCGCGGTGTCCGGTTTGCGACGTCCGACCCCGTGTCCCACGACCCGGCCGGTATCGGTGATCGCCTTCCACGGACTCCTGGACCAGATCGACCCCTACCGGGGTCACGGCCAGGCGTACTGGACGTACTCCGTACCAACCGCGACGTCGAAGTGGGGGCACCAAGACCACTGCTCGGTGACCACCATCACGACGAAGTCGTCACACTTCTCTGAGACCACCTACCCGCGCTGCGCCGGCCACGCGACGGTTCGGCTCTACACGATCCCCGGCGAGGGGCACGAGTGGCCCGGAGGGCCAACGATGCCGCCCGCCCTCACCAGCGTCCTCGGCCCCCAGACCAACGTGGTCAACGCCAACGATCTCATGTGGTCCTTCTTCGAGGCTCATCCGCGCGCCTAGTGGCCGGCCAGGCCCCTGCTTGAGACAGTCAGTTCACGATAAGTCGCACGGGACTCGCGTCATCGGCGTGACCGCTCGCTCATTGTCAGCGCAACATCGCGATTGCGCGTCGCCACGTCGTGTCCAGGTCGACGCCGTTGGCGAAACGACCGGTGAGCTCGAGGTCTACCAAGCCGTGGACCGTGCCCCACACGGCTCGTGCGCCCTCATCGCGCTGACCGCTGAGAGCGTTGATCATCGTCGCGACGTCTTTCTCGAGTTCCTCAGACAAGCGTCCGCGATGAAGTGGTCGACGCACACAGATCTCGTAGAGGTGTCGATTCTCGAGTGCCCAGTCCCGGTACGCATAGACCGCGGCCGACGGCCACGCACCGGCCGCGGTGACTGCTGCGGCCAGCGCCTCGAGACCACGCGCCTGCAGGTCAAGAAGAATCTCGTCCTTGTCGCGCACGTGTTTGTACAGGCTCGAGGCCTTGATGTTGAGTCGCTCCGCCAACGCCCGCATGGAGAGGCCCGCCACGCCACGCTCGACGAGCAGGCGGTACGCCTCCTCGCGGATCCGATCCCGGGTCGTCTCGGTGGGGATAGCCATTCTTTCGTAAGGCTAACAGTGTTAGCCACGTCGACCGTTAGGACCCTGATGGACAAGCCCACGGTCCTCGCGGCTCGTAGTCCACTCCCCGCACGATCGCCTGTCCGGAACACGGAGATCTCAAGGTTGGATGGCGTGACCAACGCGGATTCTGGCCGGTTTGTCACGTATGCGACGGGCCATCGTCGCGCCGGGCACGACATCTTTCGTTGCCTGGCCGGGCCGGTCGCGAGGACCTCGAGAACTAACTCGGATCGTCCGCACGCCACGACGCGTCTTGTTGTCCCCCTACGCGCGACCGACGTTGTCGCCAGCCGCACAACCCTCGTTGCCGTGAACCCATCGCTTCGCGCCGCCGCGATTTAGACGTGGCGTCGCCGCGCGATAGAAGCGTCGACTTTCGCGACCGAACCAGTAAACAGTGTGGATGGCATCTAGCGCCGCGGCTTCTGCGGGACCATCTGCCGGTCCGCTCGCTCTCGTCGGTTCAGGCGAGTACCTGACCCAGATGATGGACATCGAGGGGGCGCTGATCTCCGGACGGCCACCGCGCTACGTGCAGCTCGCCACAGCGGCGGTGCCCGACGGTGCGGCGGTGGTCGAAAAATGGCATCGGCTCGGACGCGAGCAGGCCGAACGTCTGGGGGTCGAGGCCGTCATTTTGGACGTGCAGAGTCGCGAAGACGCTGACAGCCCCGAGATCGCAAGCCAGATCGCCGGCGCCGGTCTCATCTATCTCTCTGGCGGTCACCCCGACTTTCTCGCGGACACACTTCGCTCCTCGCCAGTGTGGGCGGCGATCGTGGAGGCGTGGCAGTCGGGTTCTGCACTCGCCGGTTGCAGTGCCGGCGCGATGGCCATGGCGGCGAGCGTGCCGTCCCTGCGCCACCCACGAGAGGGGGGCACCGCCGGCTTGGCCCTATTACCTCACCTACGCGTCATCCCTCACTTCGACGCCTTCATTTCGCGAGTTCCGGGCTTTTTGGCGAAGTTTCTGACTCCACTCGACCCCCACGTGACCGTGGTGGGGATTGATGAGAAGACCGCGCTCGTGGGCGGCCCCACGGAGTGGACCGTCCAAGGTCGATCCTCGGTGTGGCGACTGACGGGGAGTGCGCGAGAGGAGTTGCCAGTCGGGACGACGGTGGTCACGCCGACTCTGCCGACTTAGCGCTCCTGTTCTGCATCGGCGGCAATATCGTCGCGCGCGTCATCTTCCAGGCGCCGCAATCGATGCAGGATCGAGTCAACTCCGGCCGTCAACTCCGACGCCGGCGCGTAGGTCTCCAGGCGAGAGCCGGCGACGCCGTGCAGATGGGCCGCCAGCGCACCCGCCTCCAACGCGTCGTGCCCGCGAGCGATGGTGGCGGCGATGAGTCCCGTCAGGACGTCGCCGCTGCCGGCGGTGGCGAGGGCCGAGGTTCCGGAGCGGACCACGCGCAGTGTCCCCGCGGGGTCGGCGAGAATCGTCATCGGTCCCTTGAGGAGAACGACGCACCGCGTGTCGCGCGCGAGCGCGCGCACGGCGCTGACTCGATCGGAAGGTAGGAGAGCCCCGGTCAATCGTGCGAACTCCCCGGCGTGCGGCGTCAGCAGCCACTGGCCGGACTCACCCGTTAATAGGTCGCGGTCCAGTCCGTCGGCGTCGAGCACCACTGGCACCGACACCGAACGCAGCGGGCCAGCCAACCACGCGCCGGCGTCGGGACCCAACCCTGGCCCCGCCGCCACGGCGCGGCAGCGCGGATCCACGTCTGGCGCCTCAACGCGCACAACCTCCGGGGGCAGGTCGAGCGTCCGCACGTCACCGCGCGTGGCCAGGCGGATCATCGAGGCGCCGCCGGCCAGGGCCCCGCGCGCGAGCAGACCCGCGGCGCCCGGCATGAGCGGGGAACCGGCGAGGGCCTGGACCGCGTGACTCCACTTGTGGTCATCGCGTGCGCCGCGCACCAGCCCAGTCAGGTCAGCGTCCTCGACGACCCCGTCAACGAAGTCGTCAACGATGCCGAGCCCCGAGAAGCGAAGCTCTCCCGCCAGTCCCGACGCCTCTCCCGTGACGTGGGCCAGTTTGAACGCACCCAGCGCCAGCGTGACGTCAGCGCGCAGGGGAGCGCCGAGGACCTCTCCGGTGTCGGCGTCCACGCCCGAGGGCAGGTCAACGGCGAGGACCTTCGTGCCGGCCGCGACGGCGGGAGCCACGTAGGGTCGCGAGCACCCCAGTCCGAAGGCCGCGTCAATCACCAGGTCGAAACCCGTCAGTGCGCGCGGCTGATCTTCGACGCTCACCAAATCCACCCGGGCGCCGCGCGCGCGAAGCCAACCGGCAGCCACCCGTCCGTCAGCGCCGTTGAGACCGGGCCCCACGAGAACCGCCACTCGCGCGCCGTAGCAACGACCCAGCAGACGTCGAGCCTCCAGACCTGCGGCCGTGCCTGCGGCCGCGATCAGTGCGTCGACGCCGAGCCCGGCGACGGCGCGCGCGTCGGCGTCGCGCATCTGCGCGCTCGTCAGTATCGGCAGCACGGAACCTCCACGGATCGGTCCTCTCCATTCAACACCGACCTGATGACGGGCGCCGTCGTAGAGCGCTTGGCGAGCGCGCACGCTCGCAACCCATACACTCACCTCGACAAAGGAGACGCCATGCCCACGAGGAATGCCCACACCACTTGGACCGGAGGAGTACAGGACGGGTCAGGAGTCGTCACGCTCACGTCGAGCGGCGCCGGATCGTTCGACGTGTCGTTCCCCAAGCGCGTCGCCGACGACGCCGACGGCACGACCAGCCCCGAGGAACTGATTGGGGCGGCGCACTCGGCTTGCTACTCGATGTCGCTGTCCGGCGGTATCGCCCGCGCCGGAGGGACTCCCCTGGGTCTCGACGTCGACGCGGCGGTGACCCTCGGTCCCGATCCCGCGGGTGGATTCCACATCTCGTCGATCGTGCTCACGGTGGTCGGACGGGTCGAGGGCCTCGACGCCGAGGGTTTCCAGCGCGCCGCCGAAGAGGCCAAGGCGAAGTGTCCGGTGAGCAAGGCGCTGACCGGGACCACCATCACGCTCAACGCGTCTCTGGCCTAACGCCCGCGCTACTCCGCTCGCGACGAGCGCCGGCGCAGAGACACTTGCCGTTACTAGGGCTACCTTGGATGGGGACCCGAGGAGGACGTCATGGCGAGTCGGGAGGAGGAGGCCGAGGGACGCGGGCTCCTCGCGCCGATGACCGCCTCGCCGCTCGAGACCGACGTCGACGACACGGACCCACAGCGCAAGGAGTTGCGCCGATGGTTGGCCGAACACCATCATCCGAGCGGCCGCACGTTGGCCGAGGCCGGACTCGTCGCGCCACAGTGGCCCGCGCCCTGGGGCCGCGGCGCCGACGCCGCCTACCAACTCCTGATCGCCGACGAGCTCAACCGGGCCGGCGTCGCTCGTCCCATCAATCCGATCGGCATCGGGTGGGCGGGACCCACGATCCTCTTCGCCGGCACGCCCGAGCAGCAGGCGCGGTGGCTACCCGGTCTGCTGAGCGGAGAGGAGTTCTGGTGCCAGCTCTTCAGTGAGCCGGGTGCCGGGAGCGACCTCGCAGCACTGACCACCAGCGCGACGCGCGACGGCGACGAGTGGGTCATCACGGGCCAAAAGGTCTGGACGAGCTACGCCCACATAGCGACGTGGGGCATCCTGCTGGCGCGAACCTCCACGGACGGTCCCTCCCAACGCGGCATCAGTTATTTCGTTTGCCCGATGAAGGCGCCGGGGGTCACGGTGCGCCCGATCGTCGACATGACGGGCGACCACGCCTTCAACGAGGTTTTCCTCGACGCCGTGCGGCTCCCGGCGGACCACCTCATCGGCGAGGTGAACGACGGCTGGCGACTGGCGATGGTGACGTTGGGCAACGAGCGGGTCTCGCTCTCGGGCGAGGGCGCCCTCTGGGGACGCGGGGCCACCGCGCAGGACCTGGTCGAGTTCGTGCGCGATCGGCGCGTGGAGCACCACGAGGTCGAGCGCGACGAACTCGTGCGGTGCTGGTCGCACGGCGAGATTCTTCGCCTCCTGCGGCTGCGCCTCCAGGAAGCGGCCCTCGCGGGCCGCGAGCCGGGCACTGAGGCCAGCGTACGCAAGGCCCTCGCCGACGACCACGGACAAGAGGTGATGGGTCTGGCCCACCGCCTCGCCGGTGCGGCCGGGATGGTGGCCGGTCGTGGGCCGGGTGGTGTCGACGGCACGGAGGGTGACGCGTGGTACTACGGTCTCCTCTACTCCCAAGCACTCACCATCGGTGGGGGGACCTCAGCGGTGCAGCGCAACATCATCTCCGAGCGGATTCTCGGTCTGCCCAAGGACCCCTCGACCTGAGCCCGGCTGGGCCGTCCGCGCTGCGTGGGAGAATGACACGGTGAGCACCCCGACCGTCATTGTCTGTGACGGCGACCAGACCGGCCAGGAACTGCTCGTCGAGGCGCTGCGCGTCATGACGCCGGAGCTGCTCGGCGTCACGTTCGACTTCGCGCACTACGACCTGTCGCTCGAGAACCGGCGCCGCACCAACAACGACGTGGTGCGTGACGCCGCGGGGGCGATGCGCGACGCCGGGCTCGGGCTCAAGGCCGCGACCATCACCCCGCCGGAGATTGGCGGGGTGGGATCACCCAACCGCATCTTGCGTGAGGGCGTCGACGGATCGGTCATCGTGCGCACCGGCCGGCGCATCCCAGGGGTGAGTCCGGTCGTCGCGACCAACCAGCCGATCATCGTCGTGCGAATGGCGGTCGGTGACGCCTACGGCGCCGACGAGGGCCGCGACGGCGAGCCGGGGTCGTTCTCGGAGGTCGCGTGGCGCACCGAGCGCATCGAACGCTCGTCGTGCCGCTTCGTGGCGCAGTACGCCTTCGAGGCGGCGGCCATGGTCGACGGCGTCGTCTACGGGGGACCCAAGTGGACGGTCTCGCCCGTCTACGAAGGAATGCTCAAGGAGGAGATGGACCTGGCGGCGCAGCGTCACCCCGACGTGGTCTATCGCCCGACGCTCATCGACGCCGCCTACGCGGGGCTCCTCAGTGACGCGCACGAGCACGCCCTGGTCATCCCGGCGCTCAATCGCGACGGGGACTGCCTGAGCGACCTGGTGCTGGCGATGTTCGGGTCCATCGCGGGGTCCGAGTCGGTGCTCCTGACCCTCGACGAACACCTCCGGCCGATCGTCGCCATGGCCGAAGCACCCCACGGCACGGCGCCGTCACTGGAGGGCAAGAACGTCGCCAACCCGATGGCCATGCTGTTGGCCGAAGCCGCGCTCTTAGACCAGGCCTCCGCGCGAACGAGCGACCAGGTGTTGCGGAACGCGGCGACGCGTCTGCGCGCGGCGGTTCTGGAAGGAGCCGCCGACGGCGTGCGGACCTTCGACCTGGGCGGGGACGCCACCACCAGCGAGGTGGTCGATGACGTCATGGCGCGACTTCGCGTCAGCGCCTGACGTGGGCCTCTACAACGCTGAAGTCGTACCACGACTGCTCAACTGGGCGGGCGCCGCCCGCGTGCTGCAGCCGTGGCGCGCGAAAGCCGCGGAACTGTTGACCGGAACGGTGGTGGAGGTCGGATTCGGGAGCGGGCTCAACGTTCCCCTGTACCCGGACGACGTCACCACCGTCTACGCGGTCGAGCCGTCGTCCCTCGCCTGGCGCCTGGCGGGCGAGCGTGTGCGCCGCTCACCAGTCCAGATCACGCGCGTCGCACTGCGGGGTGAGTCCCTGACGCTCGACGACAACTCGTGTGACGCCGCACTGGTGACCTTCACGTTATGTACCGTCGCCGACCCGGAGGCCGTGCTCGCCGAGATTGCGCGAGTCGTGCGCCCCGAGGGGACGCTGCACTTTCTGGAGCACGGCCTCGCGCCTTCTGCGGCTGTCGCCGCGTGGCAGCGTCGGCTCGACCGTCTTCAGCAGCGCGTCGCCGACGGCTGTCACCTGACCCGCGACACCCGCGCGCTCATCGCGGCCGCAGGACTCGAAACGGTGTGGAGCGAGGCAGGTTTCGCGCGCGGGCCGGCGCCCTGGACCTACTTGACCGTCGGGGTGGCGCGCGCTCGGAGCTAGGCGAAGCAAATACCTCGTCAACCGCCCCTAGGATCGTGCGGGGGCGTCGGACGTGAAGGAAGCATTTTGACCAGTGTCGACAACGCCCCGGTTGCCGAAGTGCCCGATCCCTCTGCAAAACCTCTCTCGGGCGGCCGTGCCCGACACACGCGGCGTCGTCTGGTCATCGAGTGGGTCTCGATACTCGCCGTTGCAATCGTCGCGTCCCTCCTCCTGCGCACCTTCGTATTCCAGACCTTCTACATCCCTTCGGGATCCATGAATCCGACGTTCTGGAAGGGCGACCGCATCATCGTCAACAAGCTCAGCGTCGAATTGGGCCATATCAACATCGGTGACATCATCGTCTTCAAGGCGCCGCCGTCGGTCAAGGAGCACTGTCCCGAAGCCGACGCCGACCTCGTCAAGCGCGTTATCGGCGTCCCGGGGGACCACCTCACGTCCCGGGGGAACGCGATCTACGTGAACGGGCGGCGTCTCCATGAGAACTGGTCCCATTGGGAGCCGTTGTCGGGCGCGATCGGGAAGGTCACGGTGCCGGCGGGCCGGTACTTCGTGATGGGTGACAACCACGCCAACTCCTGCGACAGCCGGATGTGGGGAACCGTCCCACGCTCGGACATCATTGGCAAGGTCTTCCTCGTGATTTGGTCGCCGTCGCACATCCGGTGGATCTAGGCGCAGCGCGCGGGGACTCACGCGGTCCCGTGGATATCGTTATCGCGCTACTACTGGTGAACGTCGTCCTCGTGGGAGGCGTGTCGAGGTGGCTCCAGCTGAAACGTCGAGTGGGTGACGTTGAAGTGGTCGGCCAGGCACGCTTGCAAGGCGTCGAGGAGTTGGGGCGTATGACCGGTGTCAAAGCAGTGGTCCTCAACCGTCACGTGCGCCGACAGGGTGATCGAACCCGACGTCAGGGTCCACACGTGAAGGTCATGGACATCCAGGACGTGCTCAACCGCGCCCAAGTGCTCTCGAACGTCGCTCAAGATGATGTCCTCGGGGGCCGCCTGAAGCAGAATGCGACCGGAGTCGCGCAGCAGTCCCCATGATGTCCACAGCATCAAAATGACGACCAGGATCGAAGCGATCGAGTCGGCTCTCTCCCACCCGGTCAACACGATGACGAGACCGGACGCCGCGGTGCCGATGAAGGCGTAGAGGTCGGTCACGATGTGGGCAAACGCCGCGCGAAGGTTGAGGCTCCGCTGATTGGCCCGGGCCAAGACGCGAACCGCGATGAGGTTGACGGCGGTTCCCGTCAGAGCAATCACGAGCACCAGACCGCCCGCCACGTGGTGCGGGGAAACGAGTCGCCCAATCGCCTCGACCGCGATCAGCAGTGCGATCCCGATGAGCAACAGGCCGTTGGCTGCCGCGGCGAGGATCTCCGCCCGCTTGAAGCCGTACGTCCAACGATCTCGCGCGGGCTTGCGCGACACATGGATAGCCCACGCGCTCAACGCGAGCGCGGCGACGTCCGTGATCATGTGTCCGGCGTCGGCCAGAAGCACCAGTGAGTCGCCGACGATCGCTGCAGTGACCTCGGTGATGAAGAAGATCCCGATGAGCGCCAGCGCGACGAGCACCAGTCGCATGTCGGGGTCGGCATTCACCCTTTGGGACTTCGCTCCCACGTCCCTGTCGTCAGTCACAGGTGGTGGTCAGCAAAAGTCGTAGGTCCGCACGTAACACGCCAAATTCTCCCACGGTGGCGCAACGACCGGTTGAATTGGCGTCCCGCCATCGACGGGCGGTCATTGGCGCCGTGGTCCGCCGCTACCTCTCGTGCCCCACGTGCCACTTGGTGCACGTGGGGCACTGATAGACGCCCATGGGCCGACCGTCGCGTTCTGAGAGATGTCGGGCTTGCGCCAGTGCTTCCTCGCGCGTCTCGTAGGGGCGCTTGGGCCGACCCCTCATCGTCGTATGCGCACTTCGTTCGCGGCGCAGCGATGTACCCGTATTCCGGCCACGACCTCCGTAACGGCTCGACCAGAAGAAGACGAGAACTATCAGCATGACGGCCGCCACGAGCACGACCAGGGTGCTCACGCTCGCTCATCCCCACACCGCGGCGCCGCCACGCAGGTGATCAATGGGTGCGAGCTCCTCGACGTTGCGACCCGACCAGAGGTAGTCACAGTGCGATCACGTCCGATGCCAGGCGCCGGTGTTCGAGCACGATTGTCGATCGCGGCGCCCCGATCGCGTCACGACTCTTTGTGGTCCCTCACGGGCACATCGACCGCAATCCTTAGGCTGCCGTCGGCCTGGCGTCGGTACACGACCACGTATCTGCCGATTAGCGCACCCCCCGCCAAAAGAGTCCCGATGTCGATGACCAGGTCTCCGTCTTCGATCACCTCGCCGGCCTCAAACGTGATCTTTTCAGGCGCGGGCGGAAGCCTCAGGAGCAACTCTCGGATCTCGTTGCGGCCGGCCACGGTAGCGGCACCCTGGCTTAGAAAGACGGCGTCCTCGGTGTACAGGTCGGTGACTCGTTCTGGATCACGAGCCTCAAGCGCGTCCGCAAACTCGTCGTTGAATGCGTCCAACTCATCTCGAATCGACACATCCCCTCCTTCGGCGACCTTGAGGTATCTCCGGACCGAATCTAGCCAAGGTCGCGGGTCACCCCATTGAAGTCATCAACCAAGCCATGGCACTTCGATGAGGTGAGCGAACTCACTACGAAGGTCGGACGATGTATTCGAAGGTCGTCCGTAGCGGGGGACCATCCAGTTCAGACAGTTGGTGATGCGGTAGTACCGTCAGTCGGGTGACCAACTTCGCCGCGATTCGTAACCGCTGAGGACAGTCCCGTCGACGACGGGTTCCGCCCGGGTAGCACCCGTGGCGTTCAACGTTCCTACTCCTTAGTTCGAAAGGCGTACCCATGTTGGTTCGACCATTCACAGAATCGGATCTTCCAGATCTCATCGATCTCACGATCGAGACTTTTCGACCCTTTTACGAAGACTATGTTCACCCACTGTTAGGAGACGAGGTCTTCCGACACCAGCACGGACAGTGGGAGGATGACTACCGCTCTGACGTGCCAACCCTGCACGACCCTTCTAATGCACGTTTCATCGGGGTTGGTGAAATTGAAGGACACCTGGCGGGCTTCGTGACCTGGAAAGAGGAGGGCAGACCTCATCACGGTCAGATCTACCTTCTCGCGGTGGCACAGACCCACCGGAATCAAGGGCTAGGTCACGAACTGTGCAGATACGCGGTCGCGCAAATGAAGAGTCACGGGGTCGAGGTCGTCGAAGTTGGCACCGGTGATGACGCATTCCACGCCGCGGCACGAGCGCTGTATGAGAGCCTGGGGTTCACCAAGATCCCGATCGCGGGCTACCTCATGGGGATATAACTCGACTCCTCTCGATTTCGAAGCGGTCCCCAGTTACCCGGTTCGCCGCCGACCCGGCGCGTGATCTTGAGCGATGACCGACCCCCTGGTGCGATGAGTCGTCATGGTCTCGAGAGTCGCACTGAGCGAGTCTGTCGACATATGGACGTGTGGTAAACCTCCCCTATGTCAAATGACGTCACTCCAATGATGTCGTACCGCAACGGCGTCGATGCCCTCGATTGGCTCGTATCGGCCTTCGGATTTGCCGAGCTGGTCCGGATGGTGAACGACGAGGGAAGGCTTGAGCACGCCGAGTTGGGGGTCGGTTCTGGGACCGTCATGCTCGCCACGCCGAGCCTCGACTACGAGGGACCGGCTCTACATCGCCGTCACTGTGCATCCTCCGCCAGGTGGCAGGAGGTGCCGTATTTGGTTGACGGTCTGCTCGTGACGGTCGACGATGTCGACGCCCACTACCAAAGAGCCAGGGAGCATGGCGCGACCATTCTCACCGAGGTCGAGTCGACGGAGCACGGGAAACGGTATCGCGCCGAAGACCCCGAGGGACATCGTTGGATGTTTGTCGAACGGGGCTAAACGGACTGAGGAGTCGCCTTCGATTAGGTCCAAGAGTTCGACGAGTCTGCAAGACGATCCAGCCAATCCCGAAGCCGTGCTCGGTGAGGTTCGAACCGTCGAGGCAACCACTGCGGGTGGTCCGGGAAGGGAACACCGACTGGGCGCCAATGATCAGGCAGGGTAGGGGCCGGATCCGACCGGTGTGCCGCCCGACACTGATGGGTGAAGCGTACGGAGTCATTTGCCGGAAGTACCATCCGTCAATGCCGCTGACACCGGATGACTTTTATGCGAATGCCCTCGAGTCAGCGGACGCGGAGGGCCGACTACCTGTGTCACGACTCACGGCTTGGGAGATCTTCCCTTTCGAGTCCAACGGACTTCAAGTTGTCCCACTCAAGGGACCAGAGACACCCGAGCCTCCCCGGCGAGGCGAAGCCGGATCGGCCTGTAAGTCGTGTGCGTCAAATGGCGCGGGAGCTATCTGGCAAGACGAACGCTGGCGCCTGATCACTTTCTCGGAGCCTTCCGGTGCACCACTTGTCACGATGTTGCAGCCGAAGGAACATTTCGACCTGGCTGAGTTACCCGACGATCTCGCCTCGGAACTGGGCCGGCTTGTCGTACACATCGCGCTGGCGATTGAATCGCTTCCGAACATTGCACGCGCGCACGTGTCGAGATGGGGTGACGGCGGAGCGCATCTTCATGTCTTCTTCTTTGCTCGACCCGAAGGATTCGTTCAGCTGCGTGGTACTTGCTTTGCAATATGGGATGACCTGCTACCTCCAACGCCGAAAGAGGTCAGAGACGCCGATGCGCTGATGGTCGCCCGGTCACTAGCAGCTTCCTTTGGGGGTGAAGTAATTTGAGATGGCAAACGCGAACCATGCCTAGGCCCGTCCCCGGCCCCCGCGAGTTCGGCCGCAAGCGCCATCTTCTGTGTTCGCTTCTGACGTCTCGCCAATTACTCTTGCTCGATGAGTAGCGTCCAGATCGCGTTCTACGGCGGTCCGACGTGACTGGTCTTCTATCCCGCACCAGCGAAGTTTCGATTGTTAGCTACTCCGTGCTGAGGAAAGATCGTTGTCTTCCATCTCCCACGCGTGATCCAATGAGTGATAGGCGGTGTGGCGAATCAGGAAGCGTAACGGCCAGGTCCGCGCGCCCTTGCTGTCGGCGTGAAACCTGCGAATCGCAGCACAGTACGCATCGCGATACTTACCGAGTCCTTCGATATCCGTCACCACCGACCCCTCCGGGGTTGTCACCCCGACCTTCCTTGCCCAATCCTGCTCAACGCCAAGAGTGTGAAGAACGATGCGGTCCCGATCTCTTCCCCCGCCTCGCGGACCCTTCTTCATCTCGGCGGACACGCGGGATCGGACGCTGTCGAAGTAGGACCAGCACGCCCGCATCAAGCTCGTCTCACGTTTGAATTCCTCGTCCGACATGGATTTCGCATCGATGCTCGAAAACGCGAAGGAGATACCCCAAAAATCAGTTGAACCGGTTCCTTGATACCGCTCCACGATTTCGAGACCCTCGAGGGCAGCAAACTGGGAGCCGTGCCGAGCAAGCTTGGCGACCTTGAGGTAGCGGGGAAAATAGGACTCCAACCGCTCCAGTGCCGCTTCCTCGGTTTTCGCACCACGCTCCAGGCCGGGCCAGTCCGGGGCGAACGCGACAGTCCGTTTCTTCTTTGGTCCGACTTCAAGGACCACCCGAAGTTTGTGGGCCACGGCATCCTCTCGGATCGAAGTACACGAAGATCAACGTTCGGTCCAAAGAATAGAGCAGCCGAGATCCGAAGAGCCCCGTAACAATCTCCATCTGGTGCGTGAGTGCACGAAATCTGCCCAGGACGTGCCTTCGGAACGCGAACATCGCGGTGGTCGGCATCCGGGTGTTGACAGGTGCCCGCGAGTGTGAGATGTCGATGCTGGACGACATCTCGATAGCCGGGATTCTGTGATCGACCCAATGAACGCCACGGCGCGTTGGGCACTAGGTTCAACGAACTGACGCGACAGGCGGATGACGACAGCGGAGTCAGCCAAATCTGGATATTGTCGGGCGGTCGTGCCATCGGACGGTCGCGGCGGAGGAGGTGGCACGTGCCATCAACGAGCCCCATTGACGTGCGCGACATGAAGATCGTTCACGAGACATTTCGGCGGGCGTACGAGGAGGCGGCACAACTCATTCGCGCCAATCCCACTCCCTCCCCCGCGCGGGTCACGTTTCTCGCCGATCACATCGACTTCGGTTTGAATATGCTCCATCACCACCACGAGGGCGAAGACACACTCCTCTATCCGCTGTTGGTCGCGCGTGTGCCGGATCACGCAACTCGAACTCAACAGATCGACCACGAGCATCAAGTCGTGAAGAGGTCGATCGATTCCGCGCGTACGGCGTGTTCGAAGTGGCGCACCGCGCCTTCTGCCGAGTCAGCCAAAACACTTGCGTCCTCACTTGACGAATTGAACGCGGTCCTGCTGCCCCATCTTGACAGTGAGGAGAGCGAGATTGTTCCATTGGCGGCGGTGACCGTCACTCAAATGGAGTGGGACAGTCTTGGTAAGCACGGCATTGCGGCGATACCGAACAACATGAGGCTCATCGCGTTCGGAATGATTCTTGAGCCCCTCGATCCGGCGGACCGCGCCTACATGCTTTCCAACCTGCCGCCGCCCGTGAAGGTGCTCTATCACGTTGTGGGTCGACGCGCATGGAACAAGTACGCCACAACCCTACGAATGGGGATGTAATCGCTGCGCCCCAGCGAAGTGACTTTGCAGAATGCAGCGTGCTCGCTTCACCACGCCTCTTCCCATGTCAGTTGGTTGCACGACTCGACGAACTCCTAATCTCAGTTCAGGCTGGTGTTGCGAGCACCTCTTGAACCCGGGGACGTCAACAAACTCTGACCGGCGACTGATCACGTGGGATGCGGCACACGTCAGTAGGTGTCGCTAGCCACTCCTCTCTTGCCAAGTAACGTGGTCGGCACCTCTGGCATACTCAGCGCAATGAACGGTGCGTCCCCGATTATCGGCCACCGCGTACTCGTCGACGGGATGATGGGTTCCGGGAAGAGCACCTTCGCACGTGCACTGGGGGAAAGGACCGGCCTGCCAGTGATTCACCTCGACGTCCATTACTGGAAGCCGTCTTGGATGCTTCCGTCCGATGACGAGTGGCTGGAACGGCAACGCACTCTGCTCGCCGGCGAAGCATGGATCATCGACGGCAACTACAACAAGACGCTTGACGGCCGACTCGAGCGCGCAGAAACCATCATCTTTCTCGATACGCCTTGGTGGTTGTGCGCGAGTCGCGCGCTCGTGCGCGGGCTTCGCAAGCCCGTTGGCCAGATGCCCGAGGGCTGCGAGGACTCGGTTGCTCGACGATTGCGCGACGAATGGAGCGGCGTTGGGAGGATATGGCGTAATCGCCGATCAGAACCTGAGTACGTGCACTCCGAAATATTGCGGCACGCCTCTCACGTCACGTCGCACGTGCTCCGATCGCGGGGGGACACAACGGCGTTTCTCGATGCCGTTTCTCGCTGAGAGCCCTGCTTCTTCCCGCCACATTGTGTCGATCGGACCGTGGCGCAAACGTAGTTCGCTTGCTCATTGGTGTCGGGGGCCCTACGTGACAGGAAAGCAACCTTGCACTGGAGACTAAGTACTCAAATTGATCAGTGCACGTTCGGCCGCTCTTCGCACTCGCGGAACCGGGTCAACTGCCAATATCGCCATTGCGGGTGCCGCGTCGTCAACCCGGTGCGCGGCGACGACTTTGGCAAGCATCTCCCTGACTCGCCACGATGTATCTGAGGTTGCTTCAACGACTACTCTCGCAGCCCTTCCGTCCCACGCGTGCAAGAGACCTCGCGCAGCCCATACCCTCGGCCAATAGCCCTCTCTTCCACCCTCACGCCCATCGAGAACAGTCAAAGCTGCGGGTCCGGCGAGAGCCAGTAGCAGGCCATCGTCGACGAAACGCCCTTCCAAAATGTCGATGCAACCCGTGATCACATTTGCACGCCCGCGTCGCCCGCACTCTTCTTCGATGCTCCGTTTCGGCGAGACGCCCCAAGATGAAGTCATCGACCCATGTTGCCACCCGTTACGGGTCAGCGGTCGACTGGCCCTTCGTGCCCGTGCTGGTTTCCGACGCCCGACGAAACAGTCTTGCAACCTTGCACTGGCTCGATTCCAGACACGGAGCTTTCACTTTCAATCGCGAAGTCAATTGGATTTGACGGCCTTGCTGACGATCCATGCGTGCTTGCCCACCTGGCGAACGCGGACGAATCCGAACTGATCAAACAGTTCGGCGGTGGCGCTGAACAAAAAACGACCCTGCGCGGCTCGGCCAACGGTGTCCTCTGGAATCGCCTCAACAAGTCCACCACCCGATTGAGCAATTTGCTCCAGCGCGCCCGCGAGCGCCGCGCGCGCGACACCCTGGTTTCGATGCTTCTTGTCCACAAAAATGCAAGTAATCCGCCACTGCGGGAGGGGAGGCGCGTCTTTGTCATATTCACGCTTGTGCTTGATGTTGGAGAGCTCTTCCGGGCTGCCGTACTGGCACCAGCCCTGTGCGTACCCGGCTTCGTCGAACACGAGTGCGGCGTGAGCTCGTCCGGTTCTGACTCGGTCCTCTTTGACCACGCGATAGTTCAAGTCTCTTTGACCACACTCAGGGTGGAAACCAATGCACCAGCAGCCACCGTAGACCCCGCCATTTCGTTCAACGAGTTCCGCGAATGCATCCCAGGTTGAGGCGTTCAGGGGACGGATCGAATACGACATCGCGGAATCCTTTCTAGCGCGGAAGCGCACTTCGATCTAGCGCGCAGTTGCCACGAGTGCGAGGACCGACTTCAGCATTTTCCGACTGGCGGGTCAAGTCTTGGACACATCGACCAACCAAGACAGTGCGACGCACCTGAATGTCGCTGAGCACAATCTCGGAGCCCGCGGTAGCCTTGTCATCCAACTAGGGGGTGGGTGTGGTCGAAGACGATTCCGAATCCACTGACAAGTTGCTGCGGGACTATCTGCGGGGCCAGCGCGAAGCAGTTCTAGCGATCGTCGAAGGACTCGACGAAGCTGACTGGCATCAATCGGTCGTGCCAACGGGCTGGACCCCGGCTGGGATGCTCGAACATCTGGGCGGCGCAGAGTGGCACTGGTTCCAAGGCGTCGTAGCGGGCAAGCAGCCTGAGTTGTCCGGCGACGTCGCGGACGACACTCCTCCGTATGACCCACTATCGGTGGTGTTCGCAACCGACGAGCCGTCGTCGGAGGTCATTGCTTTTTATCGCGACCAGTGTGCGCAGTCCGAGGCCGTGCTGGCGGCCACCCCCCTGTCCGCTTCGCCACTTGGGAAGCACGGGCGATACGAGCCTTCGAATGTTCGTTGGGTCGTGTTGCACATGATCGAAGAGACAGCGCGGCATGCCGGGCACTTGGATATTGCGAGAGAACTGCTCGACGGAACGACTCGCCGTGGTGGCCGATGAGCAATGCTGGGACCTTCCGCCGGGGTGATAACTCGTCATCCGTACTTCGAGTTCTGACAACGGAAGCTCAAACGAAGGGGTGATCAATGTCCTTTCATCACGGGCACACTATTGAAGGAACGTTGCGGTCATTAAACGGCAACGGAGTTGTCCGAATGAAGAGCCGGTTCGAGAACGAAATTGGTGACGTTTGGTCGGCGCTCACGGATCCCCAACGATTGGCCCGCTGGTATGGAAAGGTCGGAGGCGACCTTCGCGTTGGCGGCGTCTTCACGTCATACGTTCGGTCGAGTGAATGGAATGGCCAAGGAAGGGT
>DATLSF010000019.1:0-5782 GCA_035534335.1 Acidimicrobiales bacterium
CGCGCACCAGCTCGTCAAAGGTCGTCGGGAACACCGCGTGCGGATGACCCGCCGCGGCCCATACCACGCCGTAGTCGGCGAGAGACACGTCGATCACGGTGACCGGCGTCGACGCGCCGGAATCGGGCAGCTCGCCGATCCCTCGGGGCGCCCAGCCGACGGGACTCACTCCCCCGATCGAGAAGCCCGACGCGGCCTTGACGAAGTCGGCGTCGGCGCGCACCAACTCGGCCACGCCCAGTTCGTCAGCCACGAGCTGCGCGTCGACGCGGTGACGTCCGCTCGTGATGACGAGAACAGGGTCGCCCGACGGCAAGGTGAACACGAGCGACGACGCGATCTGACCGACGTCGACCCCGAGCGCGGCGGCGGCGTCGAGCGCGGTCCGTGTGGTCGCATCCAGCACAACGACCTCGCCACTCGCGCCGGCGTCTCGCAAGGCCGTGCGCACGCGAAGGACGGCCGGTCGGTCGGCGACGCTCATCGGACTGTTCCTAGCAGGGGCTTCGCCAATCAGTCGGTGAAGGTGAGATGACGAAACCGGGCCACCAGCGCTCCGTGATCCTTCTCGCCCGGCAGGTGCTCGCGCGCGTAGAGCCACAGGAGCAGGTCAGCCGCCGGCCCCGCCAGGACGACCGCGTCATCGCGCAGGCCGGACTCAAACCGAACGGTCCCCGCCACGACGTCGTCCTCGATGGTCCAACTCGCGTCGGCGTCCGTGCAGCGCAGTCCCAGCACACCGTCAAGCGCCGCCCGGGGTGGATCGGCGGGGTCGTCGCGGTTGGAGACCGAGAAGGTCAAAAACTCGTCGACCGAGTCGAGGGCGACATCGGTCGCGATCGGCCACGCGGTGCCCACCGCGAGGGCCGCGTCCCAGCCGTGCACCACGATCTCTTGGACCTGGTGACGGGTGACGAAGGCCACGTCGTGACGCGTTGGCGCCCAGGTGTAGACCGTCGCGGACTGGTCCGCCGACTCCAAGACGTCGGTGAGGCGGTGGAGGCCCAACAAGAGACGCGAGATGAGGTGGTCGTCCGCGACGGCGTCCGGCCGTCCGGTCGTGGGTGGAGCTGCCAGACGGCCTTCGACCACGCTCGACCAGAACCAGTGCACCTCGATGAGGTGCTGAAGGAGGTCACGGACCTTCCACCCGGGACAGCTCGATACCGCCGTGTCGAACTGGCCGGCCGCCAGCGACGCCAGGGCCTCGCCACTCTCGTTGATCACCTCGACGCACCGTTGCACGCTCAACGCCATGGCATCACCGTAGCGAGTCAGCCCGCTGTCGTTGTCCTCCGACTCGCTCCGAGCGAGGGCCCGGTGCTCCGGCCCCTCCGGCCCCACGCACCCCAGCGCGTGGAGAACAGCGAGGGCTTCGGACGCCCGGCCGCGGGGCACCAGCAGGTGGTCGTGATGATATCCCGCGACGACGTTGCAGCTGATTCCGAATCGAGCCAGCGCGCCGCTCACGATCGCCGTCAGTCCGACTGCGCTCAGGCTCGACGAGACCCCCAGCGTGATCCACGACAGAACCTCGTCGTAGGGGAGCGCGCGGCGATCGGCCTCAGCGCGCTCCAGGACACAGCTGACCCCCTCGTCCTCGTGCACCATTGCGCGAATGTCGACGTCGGGTGGCGGACACTCGACGCTCACGAACACGAACTCGCCCGCGACCTGCACTGGACTCAGCGTCGCTAACAGTTCTTGCAGGTCCTCGCTCCCCGGCACGGACCGAGTCTCGCAGGCCACTTTCTGATCCAACGCCTGGCCGACGACGCCGCACCCCCAAGGGCCGTCCTAACCTCTTCGCGTGGCCGCTTCTATCCCGCACCACCCCGACCACGAACGACTGTTGCGACGCGGCGTCGCGCTGGAGGTCACGACCCTGGCGTGGAACGTGGCGGGCGTGGTGGTCCTAGCGTTCCTGGCCCTGTCGGCGAGGTCGGTCGCGCTCCTGGGGTTCGGGCTGGACTCACTCATTGAGATAGGGGCCAGCACGGTAGTGCTCTGGGAGTTACGCAAGGTCCAGGGCGACCGCGAGCGTCGAGCGCTCGCCCTGATCGCCGCCTCCTTTGCCGCGATCTCGCTGTATCTCGCCGTTCAGTCCACGGCGGATCTCGTGGCGGGGTCCCATCCCCATCACAGCCCCGGAGGTATCGCGTGGACCGGCGCGACCGCGGTTGCGATGTTCGTACTCGCATCCGCCAAGGGCCGGGTCGGCCGCGCCACCGGGCGCGACGTGCTCGTGCACGAGGGCCGGGTCACGTTCGTCGATGGCCTGCTCGCCGTCGCCATCTTGGTCGGACTCAGCCTCAACGCGCTCGCCGGATGGTGGTGGGCCGACCCCGCGTCGACCTACGTGATTGTCGGCTACGGCGTGCGCGAGTGCCTCAGCATCACCACGACGTTGCGTCACCCGTAACCGAAGCCGTCAACACGCACGACGGCACCGCCGCCGCCCTGTCTCCGGCGCGGCGGCGGTGCCGTTGATCACAATCGATCCACGCGCAGCTCAGTCGGTGAGCACCCGCGATGATGCACCAGTCAGCGTCTGATCAGCTGGTCCACGCGTCGGTGGCGGGACTCGTTGTAGCGGTCGCCGCTCCACCCGTCGCGACCACGCCGGTGAATGACGGCAAAGAGAAGTACGTGCCCTCACACGCCGCGGGGGCTGACAGTGACATCGACGCGTCGTTGGTGAACGTGACGGTCAGCGTGGCGCTCGCCGCGACGGTGAGTGGAGTCGTCAACGTGTGCACGCTGCCCGAGGAGCCCGTGGCGAAGTTCCAACTCACGTCGCTCGGGGTCGCCGCCGCACAGCCGGTCTGCCCGGTCGTCAAAGCCGACGTCGTGAACCCACCCGCGAAGGTCGTATTCGTGGGCAGATCCACCCCGGTCACCGTCACGGGGAAGGTGTTGGGATTGGTGATCGTGACCACCGCGTCGCCGTTCCCGCCGGGGTAGAGCTGGTTGGTGGCCGCAGGGCTCGCCACGGCGGCCACGGTCAGGTCGCTCACGGTTCCGGATTGGCCCTCGGCCGACGAGCCGCCGTCCAGCCCGACAATCCAGTTCGTGGCGGCAAAGGCGCCTCCGCCGACCAGGAGCATTCCGGCAAGTCCGGACGCGACTTTGAACATTAATGACTGTCTAGTGAAGCGACGACGGGCGCGTCCAATCGGCCCGGAAACGCCGGGCTCTGACGTCACGAAGACTGCTGCCAGCGTGTCGCCAAGCGCAGTTCTCGTTGTTCGGTTAGTACGAGACCTTGACATCTTGTTCCTTCTCCTTAACCGGTTGGTCACGAAGGACCGTCCGGCTACGATCAGCGCCAAAACAGCGGGGATGGACCGACGGAGAATTGCCCTTGCGTGTTAAAGCGACCTAGATACTGCAACGACGACATCAAGGGGCCATCACGCGACCCACAATTTGCTCACAACACTCGACATAGGATTTGTTTCTTCCGGACACTCCACACTGCCCGCCGCGTTTTTCCACGGTCTCACGCGTTCGCCCTGCAAATCTGCCCGTTCTGTGACATGGTCAGGTATCCCCCGTTGGTTCCGCTCACCGCGGCCTGGCGCGCGTCGGCGATCGTGGTACCCGGGAATGGCCAGTTCGCCGATTTCGCCTCCAGCCGGTAGAACTTTTTCCCCGTGTTGCCGGAGTACGTCTCGGTAACCGTGAGGGCGGTGCCGACCGGCTGGGTGTTGTCAACGGCGAACGTGCCGTTGACCGTCGAGCTGACCAGAACCTCGTAGCCAGTCACGCCGGGGCCCGCGGTCGTCCAGGTCAGTAGCGCACTCTCACTCGAGGACGAGGCGCACGCCGCCGTGAACGTGACGGGGTTGCCAGTCGCACTCGTAATCGCCGGCCCCGCGCTGGACTCCGCCGTGGAGCTGGCCGCCAGTGACGACAACCAATTCGTGGCGGCGCCCACGAAGGAGCTGTTGAACAGTCCCACGCAAACCACCGCGCACCACACGGCGGCGATCAAAAGGCGAGAGGCGGTGCGCTGGTGCATCGGGTACTCCGAGCCTTAACTCGTCCACCCGTCGACGACGGGGGTCGACGTCACTGAGGCGGCGCCGCCGGACGCCGCGACCCCGGTGAGCGACGGCATGGAGAAGTAGGTGTTCTCACAGGCCGCCGGGGCCGCCGCCGTCATCGAGGCGTCGTTGGTGAGCGTGACGGTCAGTGGGTTATTGGCGTTCCCGCTCGGGCCGACGGTGACGGGCGACGTGAAGGCGTGCGCGCTGCCCGATGAGGACGTCGAGAAGCTCCAAATCACGTCGCTGGGCGACGAGGCGATGCAGCCCGTCTGGGTGGTCGTGAGCGCCGAGCTCGTGTAGCCGGTGGCGTAGGTGGTGTTCGTCGGCAACGTGACGCCCGTCACGGTGACGGGAAACGCGTTGGGGTTGGAGATCGTCAGGACCACGTCGCCGGTTCCCCCGGGGTAGAGCTGGTTCGTCGCCGCCGGTGAGGAGACGGCGGAGATCGTGAGGTTCGAGACAGTGGCGGACTGTCCCTGGCCCGACGAACCGGCGTTGAGTCCGACGATCCAGTTGGTGGCGGCGTACGCCCCGCCGGCGACCAGGCTCATGCCCAAGAACGCGGCGAGGACCTTGCGGCTCGTCGAGGACTTCCACGTTCGAGGACGGAACGAAGCCCCCGTTGACGCGGCACGAACTCGGTGTCGAGCGGGAGTGGCCACGACGGTGGTCTCGATCGCACCCGGCTCGGGTGGGGTGACGTTGGCGGGCGTCGTCGAGGCCGCGTCGACGAGCGTGTCGGCCACCACCGTGAGCTCGGCGGGGACCGGAGAAATGCGCTTGCGCGGTGCACGAACCGCGGGACCCTGGGACATCGAGACGCGCGTCACCTTGTGAAACCCGTTTTCCATGAGCGCCCTTGCAGTGTTCGGTCATCGGGACGTTCCGACTCGAAAAAATATATCTATTCTTCAGTCACCGTTGGTGGACCCTCCTGTCACTGCCGGATGCCAAAAGTCCGTAGAAATACCTGATCAACGGGCTTCTTGGAACCGCCCTCGCGGGGTCGTCGGTTGGGAATCTGGGCACGGCAGACCGGTTTTGATCGCGCGCTCGGAGAGCAATGACAGCCGGACCTGAGCGTCGGCCCACTGTTGTCGCGCGCGGTGTGGCATCGCGAGAGCCCTAGAGCGTTCGGCGATACACCGATGTCTATCATTTTTTGGTAGAAGTGAAGTGCACGATCATACGTGCCCGGCCCACCATATTGATGCCGGGCACGGCCATGAGCATCACTAGACCAAATTACCGTCGTAGAACCACCCATGCAGTTTGCACGTGCGGGATACAGGGAGCGTACCCTCTCGCCCTTCTGCAGCAAGATGAGGTCATGGTAACGAACATCCCCTGCCCGTTGAAGACCTCGCCGTCCTCGTGCGTCGTAATCTTCGACGCGCGGCTCACGAGCTCGCGTTCCCACTCAAACTGCCATAGTTGGTGATATCGTTGGTGGTATGTCCAGCACATGCAGAATCACTTCCGAAACTGAGACCACCGGAAAGTACGTTCGAGAACTACGAGAAGAGGCAGGACTGTCTCAGCGAGAGTTGGCCGAGCTCATCGGATGCCAGCAGCCTGCAATCGCCCGTCTTGAGGCTGGTGGTGTTCGTCCAAATCTCAACACCCTGCGTAGGATCGCAGAGGCCTTGGGTTTCGACCTCCATGTTCAGATGGTTCCGTGTGAACAAGCCCTGACTACCGGAGTACCCGTCATTCCCGTGCGGAAACGT
>DATLSF010000020.1:0-59147 GCA_035534335.1 Acidimicrobiales bacterium
TCCATGACCGTGTTGCCCGGCGTGCGTACCTCTTTCTCCACTGTCAAAATGACCTCGCGGCCCACCATGAGCGACGCCAGTTGCGCTTCGGAGTCGGTGGGTTGGGCCGTCCCCACGACCCGGCCCTGGCGGATCACGGTGATGACGTCGGAGATCTCGCGTACTTCGCGCAGCTTGTGCGAGATGAAGAGGATGGACTTGCCCGCAGCCTTGAGGGAGCGCATGATTTCCATGAGCGCGTCGATCTCCTGGGGCGTCAAGACGGCGGTGGGCTCGTCGAGGATGAGCAGTTCCGCGTTGTGGTTCAGGGCCTTGAGGATCTCGACGCGCTGCTGGATGCCGATAGGGAGATCCTCGACCACCGAGTCGGGATCGACGGCCAGGCCGAATCGAGCGGAGGCCTGGCGAATACTGTCGTCGGCCTTCGCGTGATCGAGTCGGTTGAACGACTTGGTCGGCTCGAAGCCGAGCACGACGTTTTCGGCGACGGTGAAGACCGGCACCAACATGAAGTGCTGGTGCACCATACCGATGCCCGCGCGCACTGCGTCGCCGGAGTTCGAGAACGAGACCGCCTGGCCGTCGATGAGGACTTGGCCTTCGTCGGGGTGCAGCAGACCGAACAAGACGTTCATCAGGGTGGATTTGCCTGCGCCGTTTTCGCCGAGCAGGCAGTGGATCTGACCGGGTTCGACGGTCACGCTGATCTTGTCGTTAGCGGTAAAGGAGCCGAAGCGCTTGGTGACTTCCCGCATCTCGACACGCACGAGAGCCCATCGTAGCCATGACGAAGGCCCGGATCTTAGACCCGGGCCTTCGTCAAATCCGTGTCGCCGTCATCGACGGCGAGCTGTTAGTGGGCTGGGTACTTGTTCGGGTTGACCGAGATCTTGCCCGAGACGATGCCCTTCTGAATCGACTTAATCTTCGCCTTGATGGACGCCGGAACCTTGATGCCGCCGTACTCCAGCGAGGTCCCGTTGTTCTTCAGGGTGCCCGTGTACGTTCCGCCCGCGAAGGTTCCGTTGGCGGCCGACAACACCGCGGCCTTCACCGAGGCCTCGACGCCCTTGGCGACGGTGCCGATGAGCCACTTGCAGTCCTTGGCGTCGGTGGTGCAACCGTTCGAGTCAACCCACAGCACCGAGTGGCCCTTGCCGGCCTGCTTGGCGGCGGCAATCGAACCCAGGCCGACCGAGCCGGCGACCGGGAACACGACGTCGGCGTGCGCCGCAAAGTCACTCGACGTGATCTGCTGACCAGCGTGGAGGTCGGTGAAGTTACCAGTGAAGGTGCCCTTGCCGTTGCACTTGGTCAGGGAGCAGTTTCCGGCTGCGGGCTTCCACCCGAGGACCTTGACGTGCTTGCCCATGGTCTTGTTGTAGTAGCGAACGCCCGCCACGAACCCGTTCATGTAGATCGTGACCGGGACGATGTTGATACCGCCGTAGGTCGCGACCACACCGGTCTTGGAGGTCGCCGCGGCCAGGTAGCCACCCAGGAACGCGCCCTGGTTGGTGTCGTAGAGCAGGCCGAGAACGTTGGGCAACGCCGCGTGGGTCGTCGGGTTCGTCGGCTCATCGTCGACGATCGCGAACTTCTGGTTGGGGTTAGCAACCGCCGCGTTCGCGGTGGCCGTGTCCATGAGGAACCCGACCGTCACGATGATTCCGCAGCCCTGGCTAATGAAGGTCTGGATGTTCGGTGCGTAGTCCGTGCCCGACGTCGACGACAGGTACGACGGCTGGATGTTGGTGTTCACCGCCGCCGCGTCCAGCAGCCCCTTGTAGGCCGAGTAGTTGAACGACTTGTCGTTGATGCCACCGGTGTCGGTGACGACGCACGCCTTGAATGGCGTGGTGGCGTTGGCCGACATCGTGCCGACCGCGACGCTCGCCGTCATTGTGCCCAGAACCAACGATGCGGCTCCCAGCAGCGTGCCGAGTCGGCGAACGCGCCCGGCCTGTGCTCCCTTATGCATTGTGTAACCCTCCAAAGGATCGCTGGTCGAACGACAACTTCCGACGAAGTCGTCGCTCGGCCAAACTCTTGTCTGCAGCGACACTACTCTGCGGCTCCCGCGCGAAACACGCAGGGGTCGGTGGCTTCGACGCCCTTGAGGCGACTAGTGCTGGTCGCTCGGGGCGCTCAACCGGGGGACCGCAAGGCTCGCGAGAAGAGCCACCGCTGCAACAGCGGCGGAGAACTGAAAGGCTCTTTCGTACCCACTGACGAGGGCCTGCGCCGATGAAGGATTGGCGAAGGAGGCCGACCGGTCAACGGCCGCGGTGCCGAGCGCAGCCAGGGCTAGCGACCCTCCGACCTGCCGGGAGGTGTTCAGGAGACCTGACGCCAGTCCGGCTTCGGATCGATCAATCCCGGAGGTCGCCGCTGTAGCCAACGATGTGAAGAGCACGCCCATTGCAAAGGCACAGATCACCGCAGGCGCAACGATCGCTCCGAGGTACGAGCTGTGCGATTGGATCCTCGAGATCCATAGGAAGCCCAGTGCGCCCAGCGTTGCGCCCGCCATAAGAAGGGGACGCACGCCAGTTCGGGCGAGGACCCGCGAGCCCACCTGGGCTCCCACAATCACCGAGAGCGACATCGGCAGGAACGCCAGTCCGGCCCGCACCGCGTCGAAACCGAGGATGTTCTGGAAGTAGAAGGTCAAGAAGTACCACATGGCGAAGAAGACCCCGCCGATCAACAGCATCATCAGGTTGGCCAAGGTCAGCGACCTTGTCTTGAAAACTCTGAAGGGAACGAGGGGGTGCGAGGCGACCTTGGACTCCCAGACGAGGAAGATCGCCAGGCCCACGGCTCCGCCGAAGAGCCAGCTCAACGTCGAGTGTGATCCCCAACCCCAGTGTGCCGTCTTGACGATCGCGTAGATGACGGCGGCGAGCGAGCCGGTGACGAGGACAGCGCCGGTCACGTCGAGTTTGGTCGCCGCGCCGCGGTTTCGGATTTCGCGGAGGTAGAGCAGTGCCGCGACGATGGCCACAGCTCCCACCGGGACATTTATGAAGAAGATCCATCGCCATGAGGCGTATCCGGTGAGGAGGCCGCTCAGGAGTCCGCCGACGGCACCCCCCGCCCCGGCGACCGCACTCCATGCGCCTATCGCTTTGGGAAGCCGCGGCCCCTGGAATGTGGTGACGATGATGGTGAGCGTCGCCGGCGACAAAATTGCTCCGCCGACTCCTTGAATCGCCCGGACCGTCACTATCTGAGCGCCGTTGTGTGCGAGGCCGGCCGCGATGCTCGCGAGAACGAAGATTGACATTCCCGCGATGTAGACGCGACGCCGACCGACGATATCGGCCATCCGCCCACCGAGAAGCAAGAATCCGGCGAAGGTGAGAACGTACGCGTTGACGACCCACTCTGCGCTCGAACTTGAGAAGTGCAGATCGCGCTGCATTGACGGCAAGGCCACGGTCACGATTGACACGTCGAGTACGACCATGAACTGGGCGAGGCACGCGATGGTCAGAACGATCCAATCGGGCGCATGACGGAAGCGCTGTTCGATGTTGACAATCTCCGGGCCAGCCTCAGCGAACATGCGATGAGTGTAAGGGTGGGGGGTCAGGGGTGGAAGCACCGTTGGGCTCCGCGATCGTCCAAGCGAGACGGCCAATAGGTCCATTCGCGCGGTGCGAGAGCTGTAGCCGCGGCTGTGGATCGCGTCGTCTTGATGGTCGCCAACCGAGCCGCCGATGCGTGCGGCCAACCGAGTGTCTCGGGCGCGATTCAACGGTCTGGACTGGCCCGTCGTTACCCGCGCCATGTCGGTAAGGTACCCAGGTCACTGCGTTCGGAGTTTCGAGTTCACGAGCGCTCGAGCCTCTGAGAACGGGTCGTAAAGTGGCGCACCCGCAACCAAACTCCTCTCACGTGCGTGCGCTGGCACACCACGTCGGAGCAAGGATCGTCGCGAGGCGCGCTAGTTCGAAAAACTCCACCGGTCACTTCCAGGTCTGGAACATGGCGATTTACCAGGAAAAATGTCGGCCAGCGCCACTCGAGAACGAATAAGTCCAGAGGTTAGCCATCATGTAACATGTGTGACAACAGGCCGTAGCGACCGAACGGGAGCGGAGTCATGAAAGTCACGGACAGAGTGGTGCGCGCGATGCGCCGTGTTCTGCTGCATGCGGCGGATCGGATCAACCAGGCCGGGATCAACGGGTTAGGTGGTGCGCGATGAAGGTCGTCTCCGTGCAGGTCCACCTCGTGGCTCTGCCAACTCGGCGAGAGCACAATTGGGCGTCGAAGATGACAACGCCGATTGGTCGTCACGTGATCGTCGAGCTGCTGACCGACGAGGGAATCTCCGGATGGGGCGAGGCCCCGGCCGGCGCGACATGGGGTGGATCGCAGATGCGTTATTACGGCGAGACGTCCGAGACGGTGCGTCACGTTGTCCTGGATTACCTCGTTCCCGCGATCGAGGGCTGCGATCCCTTGGACATTGGAATAGTTCATCGTCGGATGGACGCAGTGATCAAGGGTCATCCCTACGCCAAGGCGGCCCTCGACATGGCCTGTTACGACGCCGCAGGAAAGGCTCTACAGGTTTCGGCTTCGGCGTTGCTCGGAGGCCGACTCCGCGACGGCATGGCGGTGGCCCACTCGTTGGGCATCATGAGTCTCGAACGTTGCTATGACGAAGCGGAGATCGCCGTTGCCGAAGGCGCCCGAACGATCAAGTGTAAGACGGGCCTCGATCCAGAGCGCGATGTAACCATCGTCCGCGAGCTGCGCCGCCGGCTGGGAGACGATATCAAGATACGAGTCGACGGCAATGAGGCCTACGCGTCAGTCAACGAGGCGGTTGACGTCACGCGACGTCAAGAGGAGTTCGATCTTCTGTTGTGCGAGCAGCCAGTTGCCGGGGCGGTAGGCCTGTCTCGGGTCGCGGCGCGAATCTCCAGCCCGGTGATGGCTGACGAATCCGCGTGGACCATGGAGGACATTATCGAGCTCGACGCTCTCGAGGCAGCCGCCTGCTTCTCCTGCTATGTCACTAAGCCCGGCGGACTTTACCGAGCGCGCCAGCAGGCCGAGTTGGCCGAGCGCCTCGGCATGTACTGCGACATTGGGGGTTCGATCGAAACAGGAATTGGGAACGCCGCGAATCTCCAGCTCGGAACGAGCCTGGCCAACGCGACCTTGCCCAGCGTCTGTCCGGTATCTCAGCCGGCCGGATCGGGCGGTCCGACAACGGCGGGCGTCTACTACCTCGACGATCTGATTGTGGAGCCATTCGAGTTCAGGGACGGCGTCGTCTTGGCCCCCACGGGCCCCGGACTTGGCGTAGAGGTCGATCGCCAGAAGATCGAGCGCTACAGCCAATGACCGTTGTGGCCGTCTTGGGTGGGGGCGCCGGCGGCTTAGCCAGTTCGGTCGACCTCACCTTGGCCAACCACGAAGTACGGCTATGGAACCGTCACCGGCCAGCGTTGTTGCACCTTATGGACGATCGGGTCGTTCGCTTCGTCGGAGAACCGGGAGAGAGTTCAGTGACGCTCTCGAAAGTAACGACTGATTTGGATGAGGCCCTCGACGGCGCGGAGGTCGTGGTGGTGAGTCTGCCCGCGCTGGCCCACGAGGCGCTGTTCACCGACCTGGCGGACATCCACTGTTCAGTTCCAGTGGTTCTCAATCCAGGCCATACGGGCGGCGCACTCCACGCGCGCGCCATCTTTCGTCGGCTTGGAGCGACCCTGCCCCCGGTGGCTGAGCTGTCGACGCTCATGCACGTCGCGCGGGTCACCGCAGATGGTTCGGTGGCGATCACATTGCGCGCGGGTCACGTGCGCGCAGCCTGCCTCCCGGGGGGCGAGAGCGCCCTCGACGCCGCGACGAGTCTCTTTGCCGGCGTCTCGATCGAATCTGACGTGATGGCCTCGAGCCTGTCCAATGTCAACATGGTGCTCCATCCACCTGGGGCGATCCTCGCGGCCGCATGGGTCGAAGCCCATGACAAAGACTTCACTTTCTACGTCGACGCACTGACCCCGGGCGTGGCCAACGTGATCAGGGTCCTCGACCAGGAGCGCCGCGCCGTGGCGGAGGGTTTCGGACACCGCTTGCCGTCGCTGATCGATGAGATGCGCCGCGTTGGAACGGCGACGGGTCTTCCCGGCGATGACGACGTTGTCGCGGCGATCCGTGGCGGCCTGGCAAATCAGTCGATCAAGGCGCCCGTGTCACTCCATGATCGCTACTACGAAGAGGACTTGCCCTTCGCGGTGGCGCCGCTGACGGTCTTTGCGGACCTCGTGGGGGTCGCCGTTCCGATGGCGCGGGCGTTACTCACGGTGGGTGGTGGACTGCTCGGTCGCGACCTCTCCGCGACAGGTCTCGGCGCGACCGAACTCGGAATCGAGGGGCTCGATCTCGAGGGCGTGCTTCAGATCGTTCGGGGGTGCGCATGAACGGTCGTCGAATTGACGGGTTGACTCTGGCCGTAGTGGGTGGTGACGAGCGTGAACGCGAGATTGCCCGCCTGGCCGCTGAGGCGGGGGCTCGCGTACGAGCGTTTGGTTTTCCGTGGCCGTCAGAGGGGATCGAGGGGGTGATCAGCGCGGTGAGCGCCGAGGAGGCGTTGGACGGGGCGCGTTACGCGCTCTTTCCGATACCGGGACTGGCCACGGACGGCAGCCTCTTCGCGCCCAGTTCGCCGGCGCCGATTGTGCCCGACCTGGCATTGCTCGGTCACCTTGCGAAGGAAGCGGCGATCATCCTCGGCACCGCCGACGAGGCGCTGCGGCGTAGTGCCTCGTCCCTCGGCCTCAGCGTCATCGAGTACGAGGATGACAAGGAGTTGATGCTGCGGCGCGCTCCGGCCATCGTAGAAGGGGCGATCGGGCTGGCTATCGCCAACACCGATTTCACCCTTCATGACGCGACGGTGGCAGTGGTGGGCCACGGGACCGTGGGTCGGCTCCTCGCCCAGCGGCTCGTCGCGTTGTCGGCTCACGTGCACGTCTTCGCACGCAACCCCATCCAGCGAGCCGACGCGTACACCACGGGCTGTCAGGCGCATCCTCTCGAGGAGCTGATCGACTTCGCCCCCCAACTAGATGTGTTGATCTCAACGGCGCCCGCCCGGTTGGTGGACCGTGACGTGCTCTGCGCGCTGGCGCCACGGCGTCTCGTGATGGACCTGTGCGCGCCTCCGGGCAGCGTCGACCTCAGCGCCGCTCTCGAACTTGGACACCGGGCGCTCTGGGCCCGCGGACTCGGGCGCCGGGCGCCGGTGTCGGTTGGTCGGAGCCAGTGGGACGGTGTCATCAAGCGAATCATCGAGCGCGAGGAGAAACGAAGTGAAGGCTGATCTAGTACTTCGCAACGGTCGGATCGTCAGTCACGACGGCGAATTCAGCGGCGGCGTTGCGGTGCGCGACGGAAGGATCGTCGCGCTCGGTCAAGACGATGACCTGCCCCCGGCGACCCGAACCATCGACCTCGACGGTCGCGTGCTCATGCCCGGAGTCATCGATGCTCACTGCCATCTCGGCGTGAACTACGACTACGACGATGACATGCGGACCGAAACCGCGGGCGCCGCCCTCGGCGGAGTGACGACCATCCTCTTGTTCGCGCGGAATCCGAACGGCTCCTACATTCCCTTCTACCATGAGCGCCGCGAACGCGGTGAGCGACAGGCCTACGTCGACTTCGGTTTTCATTTCGGAATACAGCGCGAGGAGCACATCGCGGAGATCCCTCGGATCGCGGCGGAGACCGGCGTTCAGTCCTTCAAGTGTCATATGGGCTACGAGGTGGGCAACTCGATCGGCATCGTCTCGTCAACGGATGCCTGGGTGTACGGCGCCATGCGCGAGGCCGCCAAGTTGCCCCGCGGCGTCGTCTCCGTGCACTGCGAGAACACCGACCTGGTCACTCTTCTGAAGAAGGAGATGATGGCAACCGGTCGCCAGGATCTGGGGGCCTACACCGAATCTCGGCCGGCTTTCGTAGAGGAAGAGGCGATCGTGCGGGTGCTGCGCTTGGCCGAGCTCACCGGGTGCCCGTTGCACATCGTCCACACCTCCGTGGGCGCCGGGCCGGACCTGGCCGCCGACGCGGTCTCGCGGGGCGTAGACGTGACCATGGAGACGTGCCCCCATTACCTGCTGCGCACCGCCTACGACGACGACCTGGACGCCCGGGCCAAGATCTCACCTCCGTTGCGCGACCGCGCCAATGTCGAGGGACTCTGGCGGGGCGTTCTGCGAGGGGCGGTCGACACGATCGGGACCGACCACGTTCCGTTCAAGAAGACCGGAGGCGACCTCTGGACGGAGAAACCAGGGGTCGTGTCGTTCCCGTGGGAACTGGCCCTGATGCTGCACTTCGGCGTGCGCGAGCGCGGGCTGACGCTGTCGCGCCTCGTGGCGATGACCTCGTACAACCCGGCTCGTCGCTTCGGATTGCTGCCACGCAAGGGCGTGCTCGCCGTGGGCGCCGACGCCGACCTCGTCGTAGTCGACCTCGACCTGGAGAGAACCGTCCAGGCGACCGACAAGGGCACCTGTCTCTACGACGGCTGGACCCTCCAGGGGTGGCCGGTGCTGACGCTCTCGCGCGGGCGAGTCGTCGCCGAGAACGATGAGGTAGACGATGGAGAGCATGGTCGAGGACGGTGCGTCTCGGTTCCTGAGTCCGAACAGACCCGCTGACATGGAGGACACCAGATGTTGAGATCCGTCTCAATCGAACTGATGTGGTCGGACCGGCCCTACGCCGCGCGCGCGCGAGCGGCCGCCAAGTCCGGATTCGACCTCGTCGACCTATGGGATTCGCGCACGAGCGACATCGATGCGGTCGGCGCGGCATGCCGGGACGAGGGCATCGGGGTCAATGGCTTCTTCGGCAATCGGGACTTCTCGTTATGCGATCCCTCGACACGTCGCGAGGTGCGCGACGAAGTCGCCCGCTCACTTGAGACGGCACTGAAGGTTGGCGCTCGCCAATTGCACGTGTTCTCGAACGCGATCCGACCCGGAGCAGTTGTCGTCCCGTCGCCGCCCCAGGCGGCTCCCGCGCTGTTGGCCAACTGCGTCGATGCCCTAGGCGACCTCGTAGAACTGGTGCGCGGCAGCGGGGTCACTCTCGTTCTGGAACACCTAAATACGGTCTTTCTTCCCGGCTACTTCTTTGGGGATGCGAGCTGGGCCACGGTGGCGGCACGTGAGGTGGACGCTCCAGAGGTGGGCGTTGTCGTCGACTGCTTTCACCAGCAGCTGTGCGGGGGGCGACTCGCCGACCACCTGATCGCAGCGCTGCCGTGGCTCGTGCGCTTCGACGTCGCGGAGGTACCGGGGCGCCACGAGCCTGGCGCGGGAGAGATCGACTTTCGCTTTCTCCGTGATCTGCTCGACCACAACGGTTGGGACGGCACCGTTAGCTTCGAGACCGTTCCGAGCGACGGACGTCCCGAAACGGCGGTGCGGGCGATCGACGAGGTCTTCCCGGTCGAGTGGTGCCGGAGTCCGCGGTCGGGCACGGTGATGAGGGGACGGACCTGAAATGGGTTTGCTCGACGGCAAGGTTGCCATCATCACCGGCGCTGGTTCGGGACAGGGCGCCGCGGAGGCGCGGATGTTCGCCCGAGAGGGTGCCGCTCTCGTCGTCGTGGCCGATCTGAGCACCTCCCAGGGCGAGCAGGTGGCGGCCGAGCTGCAAGGGGTGGGTCGTTTCGTTGCGCTCGACGTCTGTGATGCCGGTGGATGGCGCGAGCTCGTCGATCGGACGGTCAGCGACAGCGGCGGTGTCGACGTGCTCGTGAACAACGCCGGAATCTGGCTGTCCAAAGGTGTCCTCGAGACCAGTCCCGAAGAGTTCCGCCACGTCGTGGAAGTCAATCAAACGGGTGTCTTCCTGGGCATGTGGGCTGTCGCGCCGGTCATGCGCGACGCGGGTCATGGATCAATTGTGAACATCAGTTCGAACGCCGGCCTGCGCGGCGGTGGCATGCCTCAGGCGTACGCCGCGAGTAAGTGGGCCGTGCGCGGCATGAGTCGATCCGCCGCGTGGGAATTGGCTCCCTTCGGCGTGCGGGTCAACGCGGTCTGCCCGGGCTTCATCGCGACGCCGATGATCGAAGGGGGCGACAAGACGCTGGCGCACCTGGCGAGCATCTCGCGATCGGGCCGCGTGGGGACGCCTGAAGAGGTGGCGCGACTGGTGACCTTCCTCGCGAGCGACCAGAGCAGCTACATCTCGGGCGCGGAGGTCGCGATCGACGATGCCTACACAACCTGACGTCGTGCACTTCGTCGTGATCGGTCGCGACGCGGTCGATTCCGGGGTGCGCCGACAGACGTCGCTTGACGAGCACCGGGCCTACGTCGACGGATGGGCCGAGCAGATCGTCCTCTCCGGCCCGCTCTTGGCCGATGACGCAACCACCCGAGTGGGACAGATCTTCGTCCTTCAGGTCGACGACCGTGCCAGCGCCGAACGATTCGTGGCGCAGGACCCCTTCAGCCTCGCGGGGGTCTTCTCGGACGTCCAGATTTACCGATTTTCGCCAAAGTTCGAGGCGGGGCGGAGACGCTGAGGTTCTCCCGGCGCCCGCACGGCGCGACGGAGGGAGGGCGACCAACCCTCGCCCCAACTTCGAACTACCCTCCGATTACTGAGGAGTTGACCCCGCGCCTGCTTGACAAGCCAGTGGCTTGCTCTTAGCATATCACATGTCAGGCCAGTTGAGTTTGGTCCGACCGTAGTGCGGGGACTCGAGATTCCGACAGGAGTTTCGGGCAGGTTAGGGAGACCGAGTGAGTAGCTGGTCGCAGTCGAAGACGAAGCCCACCGAACTCGCGATAGATGACAGCGTGCGCGTCGTCTTCGATGACGTGTCGCACACGTTCCCCGACGGTACTGAAGTGCTACGCCACATCAACCTCACGATCAAGAAGGGCGAGTTCGTCTCGATCATCGGTCCTTCGGGTTGCGGCAAATCCACGGTCTTGCGGCTCGCGTCGGGTCTGCTCACCCCGTCGGCGGGTCGGGTCCATTGCGAACGTGAGGGCATCGGCTTCGTCTTCCAGGAACCTACGCTGCTGCCCTTTCGCACCGTCTTGGGCAACACCGAGCTGTTCGCTGAGTTCGAGGGACTGTCCAAGGATGAGCGTCGACGCCTGGCCCTGAACGCGCTGAGCCGGGTCGGCCTCGAAGGATTCGAGAACAAGTACCCCAAGACCCTTTCGGGCGGCATGAAGATGCGCGCGTCGCTGGCGCGATCCCTGGTCCTTCACCCGACCCTGTTTCTACTCGACGAGCCCTTCGCGGCCGTGGACGAGATCACTCGGCAACGCCTCAACGACGACCTGATCGGCCTGTTCTCCCGGGACCGCTTCGCGACGATCTTCATCACCCACTCGGTCGCTGAGGCCTGCTTCCTCGCCGACCGTGTGGTGGTCATGTCACGGCGTCCCGCCAGCATCCTCGGCGAAGTCGAATTGCCATTTACCTATCCCCGGCATCCCGACCTTCGGTTCCAATCGGATTTCATCGCGCGATCGCGCGAAGTGTCGGCGAAGTTGAGCGAGTCAGGGGCGTGACCGTGGCGAACGAGCATCAGCAGGCGGCGTCCGAGGTCCTGGCGGCCTCGGAGAGCCAAGACGAACTGGCGCTCGCCGCGCCGGCGATCAAGGCAATGGCCCCCACGCCGGGTCGACCATGGTGGCGCCGAGCGCTCAGCGTCACCATCGGGCCTTTCGTCGTGTTCGTGATTCTGCTGGGCGCGTGGTACTTCATCACATTCGTCGTCTTGGACCCGACCCGGCGGTTCCTGATGCCGGCACCTCAGACCGTGGTCCACGTCGCCTTCTTCGAGCACGCCGATTTGATCCTTCTGCTCAAGGGACTCCTCGTGACGACGCAAGCGGCGATGGTTGGGCTCGCGATCTCGATCACCTTCGGCGTCACGGTCGCCATTATCATGAGCGAGGCCAAGGTCCTCGAACGAGGGCTGTTCCCGTACCTTGTGGTCCTCCAGACGATTCCCATCCTCGCCCTGGTGCCGCTGATCGGATTTTGGATCGGTTACGGCTTCACGGCTCGTGTCGTCGTGTGCATCTTGATCTCGGTCTTTCCGATCATGGCCAACACGTTGTTCGGACTCCAGGGTTACCAGTCGTCGTACAACGAACTGTTCTCGCTCCACCGAGTCGGCCGCTGGAAGAAGTTGCTCAAGCTCAAGTTGCCGATGGCGTTGCCGGCGATGTTCACCGGCTTTCGGATTGCCGCCGGGCTGAGCGTGATCGGTGAGATCGTCGGGGGCTTCTTCTTCCAGCGGGGTCAGCTCGACCTCGGCGCGTTGCTCGATGAGTTCACCGCTCGACTGAATGGGCCAATGCTCTTCGGCACCGTGATCTTGGCCTCCGCGTTGGGAGTGGCCATCTTCGGGCTCTTCAGCGGAGTCAGCGCGTTAGTCATCGGTCGATGGAAGGAGTAGGGGACGAGCTGACGGGATCTCCGTCGCAGGGATGTTGCATCGCGAACCAGATACCGAAGTCGAACTGTCGACTTCCAAAGAAGAAGGAGAATGAAGTGAAGAAGACACCGGCAGTAACCAGGCATCTTCGCCGAGGGGCAACGGTCGTTATCGCGTCGCTGGCACTCGCCGCGATCGCGATCGCGCCGATGAGTTCGGCGTCGACGCGCGGCAGCCATGCGTCAGCGTCTCTGACTGCCCACACGACGGCGGTCAAGACCGTCTCGCTGAAGGGTATTTGCCCGAACCCGGTAAAGATCGCCACCGACTGGACGCCCGAGGCCGAACAGGGCGCCTACTACCAGCTGGCCGCGAGCGGCGGAACGACGGACACGAACAACAAGACCTACACCGCGAAGCTCCTCGATCCCAACACCGGTAAGTCGACCGGCGTCAAGGTCGAACTGCTCGCCGGCGGGCCCGCGCTGGGTTACCAGCAGACACCCGAAGTCCTGGCGACCCAGCCGAGCGTTCTTTTAGGGGCGGACGACAGCGACACCGCGATCGCCACCTCTCAGACGACGCCCGTGGTCGGGATCGTGGCTCCGTTCAACAACTCGGTCCACATCCTGTTCTGGAACCCGGCGAAGTACAGCTTCAAGAGCTTTGCGGACATCAAGGCCAGTGGCGCTACGGTCCTCTACTTCTCCGGCACGGAGTTCGTGGAGTACATGGCGGGCGCCGGATTCTTGTCGCAGTCTCAGCTCGACAGCAGCTACAACGGGAGTCCAGCCCGGTTCGTGGCCGGCGGTGGAGCGGTCGTACCGCAGGGATTCGCAACCGCGGAGCCCTACCTGTACACGCACGAGACTCCGGCGTGGGATCAGACGATCTCGTACATGTTGACCTCAAGCACGGGTTACAACCCTTACTCCGAGATGGGTGAAGCCACGCCCACGAACATCAAGAAGTGGGGCAGCTGCTTCAAGAAGCTCGTCCCAATGATTCAGCAGGCGCAGATCAGCTACCTGAAGAGTCCAAGTCGGATTAATAACCTGATCGTGGGACTGAACACGGCCTACGGTGAGGTGGGCGGCAACTACGACCTGGCGGTCGCGAAGTACGCCGACAAGACCATGCTGGCCGACAGGATCGTCTCGCAGGGACCTGGCGGGTTCGGAAGCTTCAGCATCCCGCGCATCAGCACCCAGATCATCCAGTTGCGCCCGGTGCTGAACACCAACGGGCAATCACTGCCCGCGGGATACAACGCGAGCAACGTCGTGACCAACAAGTTCATCAACCCGAAGATCAAGTTCAGGACCTACAAGGGGCCGTACAACAAGACCAATGGGGTCATCACCGTTAAGGGCACTGCCGCCGGATAACTGTGCGCACTGGTCGGGGTCCCGCGCGACGGGCCCCCGACCGGTGCTCAGCCGGCCATGATCGGGATCGGAAACCGGCGACCGCGCCCCTCGTGTCAGACAGTGGCGCCGGTCTCGCGGCGGATCTTGCCGGTCCGCGGAACAACGGCCTCACGGTCGTGCTCGGCGGAGAACCCACGGTGAGCAGACGCAAGACGATGGGGCCCGAAGTGTTTCGAAGAAGGGAGATCACGACGTGACAGAGACTTCCGCGTCCCAGATGGGCGACGACGAGATCATGCCTTTCACGAAGATTCGCCGCCTTATCGCCCAACGAATGGTGACGTCCAAGGCAACGTCGCCGCACGCTCTGATGGCCCGCGAGATCGACTACGAAGTGGTCGATCAGGTGCGACGTACTCACGGCGAGCAGTTTCGGGCCCGTGAAGGATTCGGTCTCACCTACCTCTCCTTTAGCGCGTGCGCTGTTGTGCAGGCCCTCACCGAGTTTCCCCTCCTCAATGCGTCCTGGAGTGACGACGGCTTGATCGTGCATCGCTCGGTGAATCTGGGCCTCGCGGTGGACCTGCCCGCGGGTGGGCTAGTTGTTCCGGTTGTGTCGAGCGCCCATCTGCTGACGCTGGCCCCGATGGCCCGACGCGTGCGGGACCTAGCCGAACGCGCGCGCGGGGGGAAGCTGACGATGGATGACATCAGCGGCGGGACCTTTACCATCACGAACACCGGACCATTCGGAACTTTTCTGACCGGGGCGATCATCAATCAACCCGAGGTCGCCATCCTGGCCACCGACGGCATCGCCCGTCGACCGGTCGTCATCACGACGCCCGGAGGCGAAGCGGTCGTCATACGGTCGATCGGAATGGCGAGCGTCAACTTCGATCACCGCGCCGTCGATGGCGCCTACGTGGCACGTTTCCTCGCTCGGGTGGGTGTCATCGTGGCTGAACGGAACTGGGCCGATGAGCTCTAGAGCGCGCTGGTCGGGCCCGTTCGTGTCCGGCGATGGCGCCTTCGGCCCAAGGTGGCGTGCGGCCGTCTCGGCTGTCGAAGGTCCGGCCCCTCACTCGTGACCCCTCCGCGACACATCGACGACGCGGTCGACGTCATCGTGATCGGCGCGGGCGCTTCCGGCTCGGTGGCCGTGCAGGAGTTAGCCCGGGCGGGCATGTCCGTCGTCTGCCTTGAACAGGGTGAGTGGACGCACCGGGCCGATTTCCCGGGTGAGCGCCCCGAATGGGAGTTGGTCGCCCAACACCGATGGCACGCAAACCCCAACGTGCGCGCGGGACCGGCTGACTACCCGATCAATGCGACCGATTCGGACGTCGACCCCCTGATGTACGCCGGCGTTGGTGGCAGCACCGTGCTCTACGCGGCCAACTGGGTTCGCTTCGTGCCCGCCGACTTCCGGGTGCGGACCCTGGACGGCGTGGCGGACGATTGGCCTCTCACCTACGAGGACCTGGCGCCGTACTACGAGCGCACCGAGCGGGACATGGCCGTGTCGGGGCTCGCCGGAGACCCCGCGTATCCACCAGGTGCGCCGCCGCCTCTGCCACCGTTGCCCATCGGCAAGATCGGCCGAAAGGGCGCGCAGGGTCTTGACCGCCTGGGGTGGCACTGGTGGCCGGGTTCCAATGCGATCGCCGCGCGCGCGTATCGGGGCCTCCAACCCTGCGTGCGACAGGGGACCTGCATGACCGGGTGCCCCCACGGGGCCAAGGCCAGCACCGACCTGACCCACTGGCCCGACGCGCTCCACCACGGGGCGACGCTGGTCACCGGCGCACGCGTGCGCGAGATCACCGTAGATCGGCGGGGGCGCGCGACGGGGGCGCTGTACGTCGATCGGGCAGGTCGAGAGCACTTTCAGGCGGGGGCGTCGGTCGTCGTCGCGGCCAACGGTGTCGGGACCGCGCGACTGTTGTTGCTCTCACGTTCGCAGCTCTTCCCCGACGGACTGGCGAACGGCTCGGGGCTCGTGGGCCGCCGTCTGATGATGCACCCCTTCGCCGCGGTCATCGGCCATTACGACGAGCCCCTGGAGAGCTGGATGGGTCCGGCCGGACAGACGATCCAGTCGATGCAGTTCTACGAAACCGACACCTCCCGAGGTTTCGTGCGAGGCGCCAAGTGGAACATCCTGCCCACGGGTGGTCCGCTGGGCGTGCGGTGGGCCGAAGGAGACCGTCCGGTCGGCGAGACCTGGGGGAGTAATTTCCACGAGGTCGTCGCCCGGGGTCTCGGCCGCTCCTTCCAGTGGGGCGTCATGGCCGAGGAGCTTCCGGACGAGGCGAACCGTATCACCCTCGACGCGACCCTGACGGACTCGGACGGAATCCCCGCCCCAAGGGTCGTGTACCGCACCTCGGCGAACTCGCAGGCGATACTCGACTACCACGTGGCTCGCGTGCGCGAGGCGCACGAGGCCGCGGGGGCCGTCGCCATGACGACACGCACGATGAGGGACTGCGGTTGGCACCTGCTCGGCACGGCCCGGATGGGTGAGGACCCGCAGTCCTCGGTCGTGGATCCCTGGGGGCGCGCCCACGAAGTGCCGAACCTCTACGTCATCGACGGCAGCATCTTCGTGACGTCGTCGGCGATGAATCCGACCGCCACGATCATGGCCTTGGCCCTGCGCTGCGTCGAGCGCATCATCGACGAGCGCCGTATTCACGAGGACCCGCGATGAGCGACCCGGGGGTCGCGGAGGGAATGACCGCCAGTGAGCGCGCCGCATTCGGCGAGATCGCCGACATCCTTGTTCCCCAAACGGAGGCGATGCCATCGGCCACGGGCGCTGACGTGGCGTCGCGGTGGATCGATGTGGCCCTCTCGCATCGCCCCGACCTGCGCAGCGCCTTCGGCGACGCCCTGGCGGCGCTCGCCGGACGGGGACCTGACGCGGTGTGGACCTTGGCGCGCGAGGCCCCGGAGAAGTTTCAGGCTCTGGCCACGTTGACGGCCGGCGCTTACTACCTCAACCCTGAGGTGAGAGCGCTCGTCGGCTACCCGGGTCAGACGACGCGCGACTTCGATGATGAGGTGCCGAGTTACTCGGACCTGCTCGAGCACGTCGTGAGTCGCGGTCCTCGTTATCGCCCGACCCCGAGGTAGGACCGGACCTACTCCTGACGCTGACGCGGCGCGATCAGATCAACGGCTCGACGTCCATGATCACGTGGGAGCGCGCGACGATGCGCCCGGCCCGGATGACGACCCGGTCCTCTCCCGCGTCGGCGATCGCCTCGGTGAGGCTGGCCGCGCGCACGGCCAAGAAGTCGGCCTCGGCGCCCACGGTGAAATCCGCGGGCGGCATCCCGAGGGCGCGGCGAGCGTCGACCGAGACGGCGTCGTACGCCTCGGCGGGCGTCAGATGCGCGGCGACCACGGCAAGCGAGGCGGTCTCCAACGGATCAATACGCGACATGGGATTGAAGGGGTCGCGCCAGTTGTCACCGCCCGCGCACACCACGACACCGGCCCGGCGTAGCGCGTCGACCGCCGTGAGACCTCGGGGCGTGCGCAACGAGAACTCGCGACCTTGTAGGTAAAGGTTGGTTTGGGGCAGCATCACGACGGCGACGTGCGCCGCGGCGAGCTCTGTGGCAATTTGGTCGGCCTCGCGGGCCTCGAGTTGGCCCAGGCTCACGCAGTGCGAGGCGGTGGCACGCCCGGCCAAGCCGTGCTCGGTGACCTCGCGGGCAAAGTCGCGCACCGTGAGCGCCGCGGGATCGAGTGTCTCGTCGAGGTGCAAGTCGATCGGCAGTCCTCGACGTGCCGCGGTCTTGACGAGTATCGACACCGCGGCGGCGGGATCTGCGTCAAGCGACGGCACCCCTCCTACGACGTCGGCGCCCGCGTCGAGCGCCTCGAAGAGCAACTGAAGGTTCGCCGCACCGCCGTCTCCCGTGACCGGGAAGCCGGCCATCGCGACGACCTGGAGTCCGATTGTCGGGCGGACCCGGTCACGTAACTCGAGCAGCGTCATCAATCCCGTGACGCCCACGCCTTCGCCGCAGTCGACGTGGGTCCGAATCAATGTGTAGCCGTGTCGCACGGCCGTCGCTAGGGCTCGACGCGCCCGGTCTGCCACGTCGGCGGCGGTCATCGACGCGTACGCGGCGTGCGCGGCGTCGATGGCGCCCCGCAGTCCGCCCGCGACGTTGGGCGAGCGCTCAGCGAGCAGGGCCTTGTCGAGGTGGGCGTGGGGCTCGACGGCCCCGGGCAGCAGGACGTACCCCGAGAGGTCCACGCGGGTGGCGGCGGTGCCGGCGGCGCGCCGATCGGCGTCGGCACCGAGGGCCTCGACGCGACCGCTGGCCACGAGCAGCGACGCCACCGGGCCGCCACTGACCGAGCCGCCGGTCAGCAGCAGGCGGTGATCAGGTTGGTCGTTCGACACGGGGTCACTTGCACTGGCATGATATAAGACATGTGTGAAACCCTGAGAGTAGTACAGGCGGACCGTGGCCAACTGCTGCGACGTCGACGATGAAAGGGCTCGAGGGACTGCGGGTCTTGGTGACCGGCGCCGGCGGGGGAATCGGTAGCGCGGTGGTTGAGCGTCTCGTGGCCGAAGGGTCGAGACTCGCGGTGACCGACATCGTCGCGCCCGGCGCTACCGGCGCGGCCGTCAGCCTCGCCGCCGACGTCTGCGACGAGCGGTCCGTGGCGGCAGCGGTCCGAGAGTCCGTGGCGTCTCTGGGCGGCCTCGACGCCCTGGTCGCGGTCGCCGGGATCCAGGTGAGCGGTCCGACTCACGAGCTCGCTCCGGATGACTTTCGCAGGGTCCTCGACGTCAACGTCATGGGGACCTTTCTGGTGACCCGCGAGGTGCTACCGGTGATGTTGGCGGCCGGAGGCGGGCGCATCGTGACCTTTGGCTCGACGGCCGCGGTCGTCGCCGCGCCCGAACTGGCGGCGTACGCGGCGGCCAAGGGGGCGGTGCTGCAATTCACTCGCTCTATCGCGGTGGAGTACGCGCGGCGCGGCATCCGGGCCAATTGCCTCTGCCCCGGAGGCACTATGACGCCCCTACTGGCCGAAATCGACCGGCAACGCCAGGGTGCGGACCATTTTCGCGAGGGTCATCCCCTCGGGCGTTACGCGAATCCCAGCGAGATCGCCTCGGCCGTGGCGTTTCTACTGTCGGACGATTCCTCCTTCGTTCTGGGTTCGGCCCTCATGGTTGACGGGGGCTACTCGAGCGCGTGAGGCGTCCTTGATGTAACATGTGTGACAACAGCAGAGTCGGGTTGGAGGCGGTGGGCGCATGACGACGGAGACCACGGAAAAGGAAGTCACGCGGGACGAGGGTCTCGACCTCTACCGGCGAATGTTCTTGATTCGACGATTCGAGGAGCGGGCCTCTCAGTTGCGCGCGGCGGGCTTGATCCCGGGCTTCCTGCACCCGTGCATCGGCCAGGAGGCGTCGGCGGTCGGCGTCTGCGCGGCACTCGGTCCCCACGACGCGTTGACGTCGACGCATCGAGGACACGGGCACATGCTCGCGCGGGGCGCGGACCCGGCCCGGATGTACGCCGAGCTCTTCGCACGGGTCGAGGGATACAACCGCGGCAAGGGTGGCTCCCTGCACATGATCGACGTGGACCTGGGATTCCTCGGTGCGAACGGCATCGTCGGAGCGGGCATCCCCCTGGCGACCGGCGCCGCCCTCCAGCTCAAGCGTCAAGGACGTGCCGGCGTGGCGGTGTCGTTCTTTGGCGACGGCGCGACCAACGAAGGGTCCTTTCACGAGAGCCTGAACATGGCGTCGCTCTGGAAGTTGCCGGTGCTCTACGTGTGCGAGAACAACCTCTACGGCGAGTTCACGCGCCAGGATCACCATCAGGTGGTCGCCGACGTCGCCGAGCGGGCGGTGAGCTACGGCATGCCCGGCGTGATCGTCGATGGCAATGACGTCGTCGCGGTGCGCGAGACGACGCGCGAAGCGGTGGACCGTGCCCGTCGCGGTGACGGGCCGACGCTGATTGAAACCAAGACATATCGGCACCGCGGCCACTTCGAGGGTGACATGGCCCGCTACCGGCCGGGCGGGGAGTTAGAGCACTGGCTCGAGCACGATCCCCTGGACGTCCTGACTCGTCGGCTCGTGGCCGACGGTGTGGCGCGAGAGGCGGACCTCGACGAGACCCGCGCCTCCGTGGAGAGTCAGTTGGACGAGAGCGTGGAATGGGCGAAGGGGCAAGCCCACCCCCGACCCGTCGACGCGCTCGAGGACGTCTACGTCGACTCGATGGAAGGTGCGGCTCTGCGATGACCAGGTTCAGCTATGCGGACGGAATACGCCAGGCGTTGTCCGAGGAGATGGAGCGCGACTCCAACGTCTTCGTGATCGGCGAGGACGTGGGCGCGCCCGGCGGCGTGTTCGGCGTCACCAAGGGCCTCTTCGAGAAGTTCGGAGCCGACCGACTCTGGGACGCCCCGATCTCCGAAGAGGCAATCGTCGGCGCCGCGATCGGAGCGGCTCTGCTCGGGGCCCGGCCGGTCGCGGAGATCATGTTCGGCGACTTCGTGACGCTGGCCATGGACATGATCGTCAACCAGGCCGCCAAGACCCACTACATGACGGGCGGGCGTCTATCAGTTCCCCTCGTGGTGCGGATGGTCACCGGCACGGGTGGTTCGACGTCGGCCCAGCACTCGCAGAGCCTCGAATCTTGGTTTGTGCACACGCCGGGACTCAAGGTCGTCACCGCATCGTCGGCCGAGGATGCGAAGGGGCTCCTCAAGTCGGCGATACGCGACCCCGATCCGGTGATGTTCTTCGAACACAAGCAGCTCTACGGAGGACGCGGCGGGCCCGCCGGTGACGTGGTCGAGGTCGATCCGATCCCCCTGGGCGAAGGACGCGTGTGGCGAGAAGGATCGGACGTGACGGTCGTGTCGTACCTCAAGACTCTCGAGTACGTCATGAAGGCCGCGGAGGCGCTCGACGGCGAGGGAATCTCGTGCGAGGTGTGGGACCCTCGCACACTGGTGCCCTTTGATCGCGAGGGCCTGCGCCGGTCACTGGCGAAGACCGGTCGGCTCGTTATCGCTCACGAGGCGCCGGTGCGCGGCGGCTTTGGTGCGGAGGTGGCCGCCTTCGCGGCCGAGGAGTGCTTCGAGATGCTGCGGGCGCCGGTCGTGCGAGTGGGCGGAACCAACACACCGATGCCCTACGCCCCCCTAATGGAGGGCTATGTGGTGCCCGGCCCCGAGCGCATCGCCGACGCCGTTCGCCAAAGTCTGGGACGACCTCATCCGGCATCCACGAACTGAGGAGGAGCACATGGCACAGTCGTATCCGCTCCCCAAGTGGGGGGTCACCATGGAGGAGGGGACCATCATCGAGTGGAACGTGGCGCCGGGCGAACCCGTCGAGGTCGACCAAGTGATCGGGCAAGTGGAGACCGACAAGATCACTGTCGAACTCCTGTCACCCGCAAAGGGCATCCTGGCGGCCCACCTCGTGGCTCCGGGCACCACGGTGGACTGCGGCGAGAACATCATGGTCATTGCCGACGACGAGCAGGATTACGAGGCCTATCGATCCTCGTCCGGGTTGTGAGCGTGGCCGCCAAACCGCCCGCCGACCGGGCGCCGAAGAAGGTCCGAGCGGGTGCGAAGGACGGCGCGGTGAGCACAACCACGCCGCGCCCGCCCACGCCGCCGCACGGGCTCTCGTCAGTGCGCCGGGTCGGTCCCACCGAGCAGGTCCGCGATCAACTACTCGCGGCGATCCAGCGCGGCGACTTCCCCCCCGGGTCGATGCTGCCGTCGGAGCGAGTCCTCTGTGAGACCTTCGGCGTCAGCCGAGTCAGTGTGCGAGAGGCGATCAGCGGCCTCGAAGCAATCGGATTGGTGAAGGTCCGGCACGGCCGCGGGGCCTTCGTGCGTTCCAGCCTGGCCGATCCCGAAGGGCCATTCGTGAAGTACCTGGAGCTGCATCGCGAAGAGCTTCTCGAGCTTATTAAGGTTCGCGGCGCGCTCGACGAACTAGCCGTGGAGGAAGCCGCGGAGCGCGGGACCGACGACGGGCTCGCGAACATGGTGGCCGCGCAGGACGCTTTCGCCGCGGCGGTCGCGAGCGACGACCTGGCCGACATGGCGGCCAAGGACGTTGCCTTTCACGTGTCGATCGCCCGGAGCTCGGACGGCAATCTGCTCCCCGAACTACTTGTCGAGTTGAATCAACTCCTCGAAGAGTCGCGACGCCTCACCCTGTCGGCCAAGGCACGTTCGATGCAGTCGGTGCGGGAACACCAGGCCATCGTCGAGGCAATTCTGGCCAAGGACGGCAGGGGTGCGCGCCAAGCGGTGGAGAGGCACATCTCCAGCGTTCAAGGATGGATAACGAAGTTCTAGACCGCAAGCGAGTAGCTACCTCCTGAACATTGCAGAGGTGCTGCGCTTGCGTGGCGTCGCTAGTCGTAGAGCGTCGTGTTCAGGGGAACCGACTGGTCGAGTCCGGCTCGCCGTACGATGTCAGCGGCCCGTCGGATGGCCTCGTCACGCAATCCGCGCTCGTCGTCGAGCGTGGTGATGGTGCCGTCGGCGTACAGTGCCCGCCCCGCGACCCACGTCTGGGAGATGCTGGCGGCGCTCACGGACCACACGAGCGCCTGCAAAGGATCCGTGTAGGGCGTCCACTCGTGATGGTCGAGATCAAACAGGACGAAATCCGCCTGCTTGCCACTCTCCAACGACCCGATCTGGTCTCCCCAACCCAGGGCGCGAGCTCCGTCGATGGTCGCTGAGCGCAGGGCCACGCGGGCGCCGACCATCTGGGGATCCATCCGCGCGTCCTTGAAGAGCCCGGCCATCAGCGGCAACTGGCGGTGAAGGTTGAGGTTGCCCGACGCGGAGACACCATCGGTGCCCAGTCCGATCTTGACGCCGGCGTCGAGGAGTTCGGGATACTTTCCGATGGCGGTCGCTCCTTTGGCCAACTTCAATGAGGTCGAAGGACAGAAGGCGACCGAGGTCCCGTGTTCGGCGATCAGTCCCACCTCGGCGTCGGTGAGTGCGACGGCGTGCGCGAGCACGAGGTTCGCGCCCAGTCCGTGATGCTCGGCGATACGCGTTACGGGCCAGCGGCCGTACTTCAACTGGCTGAGGCGCGACTCCTCGATGCTCGACGCGATGTGGTAGGTGGTGCCCACGCCCAGGCGTTCGGCCAGTTCGCGCGCCCCGACGTGCAGTTCCAGACTGCACGGCTCCTTACCTTCGATATTGACCCAGCAACGGATCCGGCCATCGGCGTACCCGTTCCAGGACCGGACCTGCTCCCCCAACACCTCGAGGGCCTGGACGTGATCGCGAAAGAAATGATGCCCGACCATCTCCGGAGACCAGCCCGCCGGAATCTCGTCCGGCGCCACGTCGGCGGCGTGGCGCGCCACGATCCCGCGAATGCCGATGTCCCCGGCCGCCCGTGCCGTCAACCCGGCGTCGTTCTGGGCACCCATGTCGAGGAAGCACGTCGTGCCACTGCGCAGCATCTCCGCGGTGCCCAGGAGCACGCTGACGCGTTCGTCGTCCTCGCCGACGTGGGCGTAGAAGGGTTTGGCCCAGTGAAAGACCCACGCTCGCGTCGCCAGGACGTCTGGGAAGACGGCGCGGCTCAGGGTCTCGGAGAGGTGCACGTGGGAGTCGATCAGGCCGGGTATGGCTCCAAGTCGACGCCCGTCGATGCGCCGATCGGGCTCGCGGGTCAGTCGGGCGGCGACGTCGGCCGCCGGGCCCACGTCGGCGATTCGCGAGCCCTCGACCAGGACGCTGGCGTCGCGGACCACTGTGTCGCTCGCGTCGACGGTGAGCGCGAACGCGAGATGCTCTACGAGGGTGATCGTGTCACGACCTGCGTCCACCGGGCCTCCTCTTTCGTGATCGACTTTCCAGAAAGTACTTGACATTGTAACGCCATCTCCTATGATATCAGTTGTAATACCAGTTAGATCGAGGTGGGTCATGCCGCGCACTGTCGCCAAGCGCTTGGGTTCGCTCGCCGCGGACCAGGGTCTCGACGCAATCGTGCTGTCCTCTCCGGAGAACGTGACCTACGGGCTCGGGCTCGTCGTGCCCACGCAGTCCCTGATGCGCTGGCGCCACGCGGCCGTCGTCTTTGGGGTGGACGGGCGCTGCGCCGCCGTCGCCGTTGACATGGAAGTCGCCACGCTCCGAGAACGACGACCCGACCTCTACGTGTGGTCCTGGGCCGAGTTCACGGGCAACGCCATGGTGACGCTCGCGGCGTTGCTCGACGACATGGGACTTGGTGCGGCGCGGGTCGGCGTCGAGCTGAACTACCTGCCGGCGGCCGACTTCGCCGAACTCGAGCGGCTGCTTCCACGCGCGTCTTTCGTCGCGGTCGATTCGTCCGTGGCTCGCGAGCGCCAGATCAAGACGCCCGACGAGGTGGCCCTGCTCGAAAGGCTGTCGCGCATCGCCGATCGAGCGATCGCCACCTCCTTCGCCGAGGTGGCGCCCGGCGACACCGAGATGGATCTCGCGGCAGTTCTCACGCGCAGCGTCTTCGAGCAAGGAGCCGATCAGTTCAAGCTGATGATCGTGGCCGCGGGTGAACGCAGCTGCCTACCCAACGTTGGCCCGACGGATCGCAAGCTACTGAGCGGTGACGTCTGTCGAGTCGAGATCTTCCCCGTCATCGATGGATACCATGCCGGAGTGTGCCGCACCGCGGTCGTGGGGGAGCCGCCGCCCTTCGCCCAGGAGATCTACGACAACTTGGTGGCGTGCCGACACTTGGTGCTGGGCGCACTGGCGCCCGGGGCGAAGGCCCGGGTCGTCTATGAGTTGTTTCGAACTCGCTTCGACCAACTCGGTCTGCCGCCGATCTCCTTCGTCGGCCACGGCATCGGCGTCGATCTTCACGAAGAGCCCTACCTCGCGAGCTTCTCCGACGCCGTGCTCGAGGCGGGGATGGTTCTGGGAATCGAGCCCCTCGTGTATCAGACGGGACACGGATTCGGCATGCAGATCAAGGACATGGTGGCCATCACCGAGAGCGGATGCCAGCTGCTCTCGGACGTGTCGGACGTCGACACTTTGACGCGGATTGCGTGAGACGGTGACTACTGCCCCCCGGTCCGGCCGCTCGCCGGGCCGTCTCGACCGTGCGGCGATCGAGACCGCACGGCGCGTGGATCACGTGGGCGTGAGCGTGCCCGATCTCGATCGCGCCGTCGACTTCTTCGTTCACGTGTTCGGGGCCTCGGTCGCGTTTCGAATGGACCGACCCTCGCCCGGTACGACGATGGGATCCGAGCGCCTGGGTGTCGCCCCGGACGCTCAGTTCTCCCTGGCGATGCTGACGTTCGGGTCGACGAGCCTCGAGGTCCTGCAGTGGTGGCCAGAGCGTTCCGATGCCCGCCCGCCGGATGCCGATCTGCCCGGAGGCACCCACGTGTCCCTCGCCGTGGACGACGTGGCGTCCGCGCTGGAGCGGCTGCGGCGCGTCAACGGCGTCGAGATCGTGGGTGATCCGGTGACGTTTCCCGCCGGGGCGACCCCCGGTCTCACCAACGCCTTCCTCCGCACGCCGTGGGGGGCGCTCATCGAACTCGTCGCGTGGCACCCGCCCGCGACGTCAGAAGGAGAATCATGACCACCCGCAGCGCTGTTCGAACCGACTGGGTCGCGCGGTCGATTCCTGGCCCCGATCGCGTCTTCACGTTGGCGACCGGTGAGACCTTCGACGACCTCGACCCCACAACCCTCGAACTCGTCGCCCACGTGCGCTCGTCGACGGTTGACGATGTTGATTTAGCCGTTGAACAAGCCACGCAAGCCTTCATGACCTCACACTGGCGCCACGACGCCCCGACTCGAGCCCGCGTCCTGTTTCGTTTCGCCCAGCGATTACGCGATGAGGTCGAGACCCTGGCCGAGTTGCTCACCCGCGAACAGGGCAAGACCCTCGGTGAGTCGCGTTCTGAGGTTCTGGGGTCGGCCGAGATGGTGGAGTACTACGCCGGTCTCGCCCGGGCCGTCGACGGGCGTGCCCTGACCCTCGGGGGCGACGCCCACGGCGTTGTCCTCCGTGAACCGCTGGGTGTAGTGGCGGTGATCACACCGTGGAACTGGCCACTGACGCTGCTGATGCGATCGCTGGCGCCCGCACTGGCCGCGGGCAACGTGTGCGTGGTGAAGCCCGCCAGTCTTACGCCGGCCGTCACCGTCGAGGCTCTGGCTCTGTTGGCCGTCGACATCGACCTGCCCCGCGGTGTTCTGAGCTGTGTGTTGGGCCCTGGCGGGCTGATCGGCAACGCACTGGTGGCTCATTCCGGAGTTGCCATGGTGGCCTTCACTGGCGAATCGGGCACCGGGATCGGCGTCATGCAACAGGCCGCCCAGGACCTGCGCAAGGTCTCGCTCGAGTTGGGCGGAAAGTCACCGAACATCGTCTTCGCCGACGCGCGCCTCGACAAGGCGCTCGACGGGGCGCTGAACGCCATCTTTACCACCACGGGTCAGATATGTACCGCCGGCAGCCGACTGTTGGTCGAAGCCTCGATCTATCACGAGTTCGTCGATCGACTGGTGGCTCGCGCGGACGCCCTCGTGCTGGGAGACCCGCTCGATTCCTCGACGACCCTGGCACCGCTCGTCTCGCGCGTTCAGCAGCGGGTCGTGTCTGAGTTCGTCGAGCTGGGTCGACGCGAGGGGACCCTCTTGACCGGCGACACCATGCCATCGAGCGGCGTGGTCGAGGCGGGCTGCTTCGCACTGCCGGCGATCATTGCGGACCTGCCGCAGAGCTCTCGCGTTGTCCAAGAGGAGATCTTTGGACCGGTGCTTACCGTGCACCCCTTCACGGACGAGGAGGAAGCGGTTCGCCTGGCCGAGATCACGGATTTTGGTCTGGCCGCGGGCGTGTGGACCCAGGACGTTGACCGTGCGTGGCGCGTGGGTCGAGCCGTCAGTGCAGGCACCGTGTGGATCAACACCTATCACCACTTCTACCCGGAGGCCGAGGTCGGGGGATTCAAGAAATCGGGGCTCGGGCGCCAGCAGGGGTTGGCCGGCCTGCTCGAGTTCACCGAGACCAAGCACCTCAACTTCGACTCCCACGCGACGCTGTGGTGAGCGCGCCCCCCCTGCCGCTGGCCGACCAGGTCGCACTGGTCACCGGAGCCAGTGGCGCCATCGGATCGCACCTGGCCGTCGAGCTGGCCCGTCGCGGGGCCCACGTCGTGGCGATTGACCTACTGGACACGAAGTCGGTCGTCGCACGAATCACTTCCGAGGGTGGTCGGGCCATCGGGATCGAGGCTGACCTGCGTGACGAGGTCATGGTCAATCGAGCATTCGACGAAGCGCTGGCGTGGCGCGGAAGGGTCGACGTGCTGGTCAATATGGTGGGCGTGTACTACGACATTCCCCGCGTCCCGTTCTGGGAGATCGACGTCGAGGTGTGGGACGACATGATCTGCAGCAATGTGCGCACCGTCTTTCTGTGTTGCAAGGCGGCGTCCGCCCCCATGCGCCAGGCGGGCCGCGGGCGGATCGTGAACGTGAGTTCCAACGTGTCGGTCTTCGGAATGGTGAACTTCATGCACTACGTGGCCGCCAAGGCCGCGGTAGTGGGTATGACGCGATCGATGGCCCGCGAGCTCGGTCCCTTCGGCGTCGCGGTCAACGCCGTGGCCCCGGGACTCGTGCGCACGCCGAACGCCGTAGCCGAACTCGCGCCCGCGTACCTTCAGGCGATTGTCGACGGGCAGATGCTGCGCACGCCGATTGAGATCGGCGACGTGGTGAACGCCGTCGCCTTCCTGGCCTGCGATGAGAGCCGTGTGGTCACCGGTCAGACGTTGCTCGTGAACGCCGGCGCCATGGCCGGGTCATTCTGAGAAGAGGAGAAAAGTCATGCCGTTCGTCGAGGTGCACATGTGGGAGGGGCGCAGCCTGCCAGACAAGCGGGCCCTCGTGGCGGCGATCACCGACGCGATGGTGGCCCACGCGCACGCCAAGCCTGACGCCCTGCACGTCGTGATCCACGAGTATTCGTTGGAGAACTGGGCGCGGGCTGGCGTTCTGAGCATCGACGGGAGACAGCCATGAGCCTGAGCGCCATCGACCCGAGCCGGGCGGCTCTCCTGGTGATCGATATGCAGAACGCGTTCTGCCACTCGGAGGGAACCCTCGGCCTCTCGGGGGTCGACGTCGCGCCAGCGCAGGCGACGATCGCGCCGGTGCGGCGCCTGGCCGAGGAGTTCGCGGCGGCCGGCCTGCCGGTGATTTGGACTCAGCAGGTCCACCTCGACCCCGACGTCGCACGCGCCCGCAAGGTTCTGGCGTCGCACACGGCGAAGCGCAAGAAGGTGTCGGCGCTGTCAGGTACGTGGGACGCGGCGTTCGTGGATGAGGTGATCGACCTCGTGACCGACGCCACGTTCGTCGTCACCAAGCACCGGTTCGGTGCATTCTACGAGACCCGCTTGCAGGCGTTGCTCAACATGCTGGGCGTCCAGGCCCTCTTCGTCGTGGGTCTCACAGCGAACGCCTGCGTCGAGACGACGATCCGTGAGGCGTACCTGCGCGACTACGACGTCGTGGCGGTGACCGACGCCATCGCGGCTGTGCGCCCCCAGTGGATCGAGACAGCGCACGCGGTGTGGTCGCAGTACCTCGGGGAGTTGGCGACGACCGACGAGGTCGTCGAATGGCTCCAGGTTGCGTCGCGGCCTCGCACCACAAGGGTCCACCATCTCGCCCTAGAGACCAACGACCTTGAGGCGATGACGGCGTTCTACGTCGACGTCCTGGGCTTCACGATTCGCAAGCGCGACACTTTCCGTGACGGGCGCGACATGATCGTGACCGAACAGGGACTGGGTCTGGTGAGCGGACGGACGAGCGAGGGATCGGGCTCGCTCGAGCACTTGTGCTTCGGCGCGTTCGACGTGGAGGGCCTCACCGCCCTCGCCCAGGCCGCGGGTGCTCGAATCATTCGTGGACCAGGCGAAGGACCCTACGGCTACACGGTGTACGTCGAGGACCCCGACGGCAACGAGATCGAACTCTTTGAGACTGGTGCCCACAAGGGGTGAGCGCGGTCGAGTCGGCTCCTGTTTGCGACCGGGAGGACGTGCCGGGGGCGTGTTGCGCCTCAACCCAGTAGTTGGCGCTTCGGCCACACTGGGGGGATGGCCGCCCAGTTCATCTTCACCATGCGCGATCTGCGCCGGTACTATCCGCCCGACCGAGAGGTGCTGAAGGGCGTCAGTCTCTCCTTCTATCCGGGCGCGAAAATCGGGGTGATCGGCGCCAACGGATCCGGCAAGTCGTCGTTGCTGCGCATCATGGCCGGCCTCGACGACGGCTTCACCGGGGAGGCGCGTCTGACCCCGGGCTTCAGTGTGGGCTACCTGTCCCAGGAGCCCACGTTGGACAACACCAAGGACGTGGTGGGCAACGTCTCGGACGGCGTCGCCGAGCAGCGCGACCTGCTCGCGCGCTACAACGAGGTGTGCGCGCAGATGGGCGACCCGAACGCCGACTTTGACGCTCTGCTGAGTGAGCAGGGCGACCTGCAGACGCGGATTGACGCCGCGAACGCGTGGGACCTCGAGCGGACCCTCGAGATCGCGATGGACGCGCTGCGCCTGCCCCCGTCGGACGCCGCGGTGGCCACGCTCTCGGGTGGCGAGCGTCGGCGCGTCGCGTTGTGTCGGCTCCTTCTCTCTGCGCCGGACCTCTTGCTTCTCGATGAGCCGACCAACCACCTGGACGCAGAGTCGGTCGCGTGGTTGGAGCGATTCCTCCAGGACTACGCCGGGACCGTCGTCGCGGTAACCCACGATCGTTACTTTCTCGACAACGCCGCGTCGTGGATTCTCGAGCTCGATCGGGGTCGGGGCATCCCCTGGGAGGGCAACTACTCCTCCTGGCTCGAACAGAAGCAGGCACGCCTGGCCGCAGAGGAGAAGACCGACACGCGTCGTCAGAGCGCCCTGCAACACGAGCTCGAGTGGATACGAATGTCACCGCGGGCCCGCCAGAGCAAGGGCAAGGCCCGCGTCAGCGCCTTCAACCAGTTGGTCGCCGAGTCCGAAGCCGCCGAGCGGCGTGCCGACGGGGTGGAGCTGTCCATCCCGCCCGGGCCGCGCCTGGGCGACCTCGTGGTGAACGCGTCGAATCTGACCAAGGGCTTCGACGACCGGCTACTGATCGAGGACCTGTCGTTCCTCCTGCCGCCGGGCGGGATCGTGGGAGTGATCGGTCCCAACGGGGCGGGCAAGACGACTCTGTTCAAGATGCTCACGGGCGCCGAGGCCCCCGACGCCGGGACGCTGGAAGTCGGCAGCAGCGTGCAGTTCGCGTACGTCGACCAGTCTCGCGACGTGCTCGACGCGTCAGCCACCGTCTTCGATGAGGTCAGCGGCGGCGCCGAGCGCATGGTGGTTGGTGGGCGAGAGATCCACGCGCGTGCCTACGTCGCCAGTTTCGGCTTCAAGGGCAGCGACCAACAGAAGAAGGTCGGCGAGATCTCCGGCGGCGAGCGAAATCGCGTCCACCTGGCGCGGGTTCTGCGCACGGGTGGCAACGTCTTGCTCCTCGACGAGCCAACCAACGATCTGGACGTCGATACGCTGCGAGCGCTGGAGGACGCCCTGGTGGCTTTTCCCGGCTGCGCGGTCGTCATCAGTCACGACCGCTGGTTCCTGGACCGGATCTCCACACACGTGTTGGCCTTCGAAGGTGAGGCGCAGGTCCGGTGGTTCGAAGGGAACTTCTCGGACTACGAAGCGGACCGGCATCGTCGTCTGGGCGCCGACGCCGACCAACCCCATCGCTTGCGTTACAAGCCGTTGACCCGCTCCTAGAGGTCGTCGGGACGGGCTGCTCTAAAGTCGAAGAGGTGAGCGTGACGACCCGCGAGGATTGTGAGCGCCTCGACCGGCTCGATGACCTGGCCGACGCGCGCACCCAGTTCGTCCTGGACGACGAGATGATCTACCTCGACGGAAACTCTCTCGGTCCCTTGACGCACGCCGCGCGCTCGCGTGTGGTGAACGCCCTCGATCACGAATGGGGTGAGGGTCTGGTGCGTAGTTGGAATAGCGCACGCTGGATGGAGGCGCCCACTCGGATGGGTGATCGCCTGGCTCCCGTTATCGGCGCGCGCGCCGGCGAGGTGCTGGTGGCCGACTCGCTGACGTTCGGTCTCGCCAAACTGATCGGTGGTGCATTGGCCCTGCGGCCGAACCGACACGTCGTGCTCACGGACGCTGCCAATTTTCACTCCGATCTCTACATCGCCGCGGCGATGGCCCAGCGCGCCGGTCGCCCCGTCAGCGTTCGTGCCGTCGACCGGTCCCAGCTCGATGTGTCGCTGAACGACGACGTGGCCCTCGTGATGCTCACGCACGTCGACTTCCGCACGGGCGAGATGCTGGATATGGCCGGGATCACCGAAAAGGCCCACGCCGTTGGCGCGCTCACGCTCTGGGACCTCGCGCACTCGGCCGGCGCGGTGCCGGTCGACCTCAGCGGCGCCGACGCGGACTTCGCCGCCGGCTGCGGGTACAAGTACCTGAACGGGGGACCGGGATCGCCCGCGTTTCTCTATATCCGCGATCGGTGGCAGGGTGTGGTGCCCAACCCGTTGCCCGGATGGCTGGGCCACGCGCGACCCTTCGCTTTCGAGTCCACATTCGAGCCCGCCGACGGGGTGCAGTCGTTCGTGACCTCCTCGCCGTCGATCATCGCGTTGGCCGCCCTTGACGGCGCTCTCGATGTGTGGGACACCGTGAAAATGGAGCAGGTCCGGGCCAAGAGCCTGGCGTTGACGGACCTTTTCATCGAGCAGGTGGAGAACCGTCTCCCCGGGGCGTTCGAACTTGCTACCCCCCGCGACCACGTCCGCCGCGCGAGCCAGGTGGCCCTTCGCCACCGTGACGCCTACGCCGTGATCCAGCTGCTGATTGAGCGCGGCGTCATTGGCGACTTTCGGGAGCCGAACATCTGTCGGTTCGGATTCGCGCCCTTATACCTGCGCTTCGTCGACGTCTACGACGCGGTGAGCCGGCTGGCTGAGATCATGGCCGATCCGGCCACCTTGGGCGACCGCTTCAACGTGCGCAACCCTGTTACCTAACTACGACTTGTACGAGTAGAATCCCTGGCCCGACTTTCGCCCTAACAACCCCGCCTGGGTCATGCGTGACAGCAATGGCGGCGGCGCCAGGTGGGGCTCCTTGAACTCTTCGTAGAGCGAGTCGGCCACGGCCAACGTCGTGTCCAGGCCGATGAGGTCGGTCAGGGCGAGCGGGCCGAGGGGGTGCGCGCAGCCCACGACCATGCCGGTGTCGATGTCCTCGGCGCTGGCGAAGCCGGATTCCAGCATGCGCACCGCCGACAGCAGGTAGGGGATGAGCAGCGCGTTGACGACGAAGCCCGCGCGGTCCGGCGAGGTGATGACCTGCTTGCCCAGGTCGGTGGTGGCGTACTCGCGCACCCGGGCGGTGGTCTCGGTGTTGGTCAGCAGCGACGAGATCACCTCGACCAGCTTGAGGACCGGGACGGGGTTGAAAAAGTGCATCCCGATGACCTGCTCGGGCCGTGACGTGGCCATGGCGAGTTTGATGATCGGGATCGACGAGGTGTTGGTGGCCAGCACGGCGTCGGGGTCGCTGACGACCTTGTCCAGCGTGGTGAAGACCTCGGTCTTGATGTCCTCGTCCTCGGCAACGGCCTCGATGACGATCTGACGGTCGGTGAGTCGCGTGTAGTCGGTGGTGTAGGACAGGTTGGCCCGAACCATCGCGGCCTCCTCCTCGGCCAGTTTGCCGGCGGAGACCGCTCGCGAGAGCGACTTCTCGACGCGGGCCTGGCCCGCGGCGAGGGCCTCGCGGTCCACTTCGATGACGACCACGTCGGCGCCGGCGCGCGCGGTGATCTCGGCGATGCCTGAGCCCATGAGGCCGCAGCCCACCACACCTACTCGCTCCATGAGGACCTCCTTGTCCGGCAAAGTCGCGACTTGAGTGTAGGTCGCGCCCCGGTGAGCTCTTTCGAGTCGCTCGCTACACGGGCGTGGCCCGCGTACGAATCACTGACCAATCCCGGGCGGCGTTGCCACCGCCCCTTCCACGACCTACGCCAACAGTGTTAACTGTCAAAGCGGCTGCGTGGTTCTGCTCTGGTAGCGGTCCTTGCGTCCCTGCCGGAGCAGCTCGGTCTCACAGTCCCTCGAGTCAGCGTTTAGCGTCTCGGGTTCGTGCCCCGCGACGTTTGGTTCATTCTTCAGGAGGCGAAGGCCCTCATCACGGGAATTTCGCGCGGCGTTCACGTCCCGGTCGAGACACGTTCCGCAGTTACTGCACTCGAAGAGGCGACCGCTGAGGGCGAGCTTGGCTTTCGTCTCGCCACACGATGAGCACTTCTTCGAAGAGGGGTGGAAGCGGTCGACCACAACCACGTGGTGCCCGCGGTCGGCGGCCTTGTAGGTCAACTGCCGGCGCAGCTCACTGAAACCGGCGTCGAGGATTCGACGCGACGGCGTCGAGTTGGTGTTCGCCTTTGACTTCGTGACCAGGCCCGAAACTTTGAGGTCTTCGAGGGCCACGGCTTCGAAGCGACCGGCGAGCGTTGTCGTGAGCCGGTGCAGATAGAGGTCGCGGGTGCGAGTGATCCGACCGTAGAGGCGTGGACGGCGACGCACCAACTTCGCGCGGTTCTCCGAGCCCTTCACACAACGCGCGAGACGACGGTTGAGTGTGGCCAGGCGTTCGAGCTCGGCGTCCAAGTGCCGAGGGTTGGGTATGTGGCCGTGCTGGTCGGTGAGGCCCCTCACGGGCATCGAGAGCGTGGCGAGGTGCTTCACCCTTAGGTCCACCCCGACGAGTGGACCGTGCAACTGCACCGGAGTCCTGAATGATTCCACCAACTGACGCACACTGAACGACGCTTGCCAGCGGCCGCCGGTGAAGGAAAAGGTGACGGCCTGAACGGTCCACTCTCCGAGAGCGACCTTCCTCTTGAGGCGCGTCAGTGACTCGGTGGTGTGGATCCACTGCAGCTGGTCGCGGCGTCTGGTGATCCGTGGATCCGTCGCGAACCGAGGCAGGATCAGTCGCACGCTGTGTGAGTCCTCAGAGAACCAGACAGCCGTGGGCTGCAAATCGACAAAGGTCACCGACAGCTTCGAGTGACGATTCTTGAACCTGGGGAATCCCGCTGCGCGACCCCGACGAGCGCCGCTCCTGGCCTGGGCGAAGTTCTTCAGGGCCGTGGAGGCGTTGGTCACCCCACTGCGAAAGGCGTGCATCGTTACGTTGCGATGCCACGGAGCTACGTCGTCCTTCACGGAGTTCCATAGCGGCGTCATGGAGTACGCCGACCACGAGAGCATCGGAGTGAGATCGGCATCGGCTACACCGGAGCCACGCTCTTCGGACCGGGCGTTCAGGTTCTCCTTGACGGTCGCGATGGCCCAGTTGTAGGCGAAGCGCGACGCCCCGCAGTAGCTACGCAGCAGTTGGGCCTGGGACGGCGATGGATCCAGGGGCACCACCGCGGCCCGGTTGCGGTAGGGCTGGTCCATGTTTTAGATAGTGCCCGCAGGGTGTCACGCGTCAGAAGTTCGTAAGCAGACCCCTTCGCTACCATTGGGACGTCGCGAGACGGCGACACGATAAGAAGGGTCATGGGCTCATGGACACCGTGAACGTCATCATCGAGATCCCGCGCGACAGCCACAACAAGTACGAGTACGACCACGAGAACGACACGATCAAGCTCGACCGGCACCTCCTGGTCTCGATGGGCTACCCGGCGGAGTACGGCTTCATCCCCGAGACCCTCGGCGGTGACGGCGACCCGCTCGACGTGTTGGTCCTGACCGCCTACCCGACGTTTCCCGGATGCCTCATCGAGACCAAGCTGCTCGGCATGTGCCAGATGACTGACGAGAACGGCGAGGACGCCAAACTGCTGGGAGTACCGGCTTACGACCCGCGGTGGCGCTCGGCCGAGGACATCTCTGACGTGCCGAAGGCCGATCTGGACCGCATTGCGCACTTCTTCACCGTCTACAAGGACCTCGATGAGGGCAAGTGGTCGAAGGTCGAGCAGTGGGTAGGTCGAGACGCCGCTCTGGTCGAGCTGGAGGCGTCGCGAGCGAGGTTCACCGCTTAACGCTCGAGCTATGTGCGAGGAACCTTGTGACAACTGCGTCGAAGGTGGTCGGGTCGGTCATCGGCTCTAATGTGACGCAATGAAGCACTCCGACTCGATTGACATTGCGGCCCCAGCCGAACAGGTCTTCGCCGCCATCGCGGACTTACCCGCCATGGAACGGCGCTCGCCAGAGAACACCGGCGGAGTCTGGCTCGGCGGCGCGACGCCCTCGCTCGGTGCGCGCTTTCGAGGCACCAACGCCCACGGCGACGACTCGTGGGCCACCGTCGCCACGATCAGCGACTTTGAGCCGCCGCACCGCTTCGGATTCAACGTCACGTTCGCCAAGCTCAAGGTCGCGCGGTGGGTCTTTGAAATAGAAGAGACGCCCACCGGCTGTCGAGTCAGCGAGCACTGGACCGATCAGCGCGGCGTGGCCCTCAAGCGCTACGCCAACACCCTGGAGTACGACCGGATCGAATTCACGCGTGAGTCCATCCGGACCACGCTGGAGAACCTGAAGGCTGAACTTGAGGCGAGTCGATCCTGAGGTCGCGCAGGGCCGCCGGCCGCCCACGAGAATGAGGTCGTGACGCCAGGCACGCTCACCGTGATGGCCGGGTCGTTGCCGGCGGCTCCACCCGCCGTCACCGAACGCGTTGCGCGCGTCGCCAAGGACCAGGTTGCCGACGTGCTGAGACAGATCGGGTTCGAGGCAGAGGACTGCGCGAACGCTGTTGCCCAGTGGCACCACGCGCGCGACGATGCGCGATTCGCTCCCGTGTTGGCTCAAGTTGTTGCGGCGATCGAAGCCTCGCGGGGGAGACCAACCGATCCGCTCTTCATCTGGCCCGATCTCGACGACGAGGGCGCGGCGGGTCGGCTCTTCTACCTCTACGTGATCGCGCTCTGTGCACCCGGCACGCGCGCATTTCTCACTTTGATCGGCGTACCCGAAGACGTGATTGCCGCGACGTTCTCTTCCTTCATCCGCCACGCCGCGATCCACCGCGATAAGTGGGGGACGACCGGAGTTGACGCCGGGTGGTGGCAACTGCTAGCCCTGCGTGGCGAGCTGCTCGAGATCGGCCGTCTCCAGTACCACTACCTGGTGACCGGCGAGAGCACGCTGAGCCCCTGGCCATGGTACGACGACGCGGAAGCGAGCGAGCTCGGCGCAGGATTTCGACGTGGGGACGTGCAGTTCGGACTGCACGTCCCCCACGGCCCCGGGTTCGACCAGGCGCACCTCGACGCGTCGTTGGAGCGCGCGCGCCAGGTGCTGGGTGACGTGTGGCCCACCGACCGGCGTCGCTTGGCCACCTGCATGAGTTGGCTGCTCGACGACCACCTGGGTGAGTACTTAGACCAGTCGAGCAACATCCTCGCGTTTCAACGCAGATTCACCATGGTTCCGGGTGGGTACGACGACGACGCCGACACGCTCGAGTTCATCTTTCGCCGTCCCGGTGCGCAACTCGACGACCTGCCGCAGAACACCACACTCGAGCGCGCCGTCGTCGGTCGCCTACGCACCGGACACCACTGGCGCGCCCGAACGGGGTGGTTCGACTTCGACTCTCCCCACGTGAGCTCGTAACGAATCAATACTTTACGGATATCGCGTTATCCGAAAGAAAAAGGACTACGGCCGGTCGGTCACGCTGAGGAGTTCTGCGAGTCGTTCCAGCACGGGGAGTGCGAGCCGCAGCCTCGATTCGTCGCTTGGTCCCAGCTCCGCAATCGCCAGAGAGATCGCCTGAGTGCTGGCCGCGCGTAGCTGGTTCAGGGTCGCCGCGCCGTCGGGACTGAGCCGTACCAGGCTGGCGCGACCGTCGGCGTCGTCGGGAACCCGCTCAATCAGGTGCAACCCCTCGAGGCCGTCGACCACCTTGCTCATGGTCGCGGCCGAGACGCCCTCGAGTTGGGCGAGGACCCCGAGTCGCACCGGACCTTCGCGCTCGATCCGCGCGAGGGCCGACGACTGCGACGCCGTGACCTGGCGTTCGGCGCGCGCGCGTAGTGCGCGATGAATCCGCGCCACCGCCACGCGCAGGGCCACCGCGGTCTCTCGGTCGGTGGTCTCGGTCGTGATCGACGCCATCATCTTCTTCATTATACTTAGTTGACACTAACTAACTAGCAGGACCTTGAGGGGTCCGGGGGTGGAATGCGCGACACAACGGTCTCACCTCGGTACAAGTGGATCGCGCTGTCCAACACGACCCTCGGGATCTTGATGGCCACCATCAACGGCTCGATCCTGCTCATCGCGCTGCCCGACATCTTCAAGGGCATCAAGCTCGACCCGCTGGCCCCACACAACACCTCGTACTTCCTGTGGGTGCTGATGAGCTTCCTGCTCGTGACCTCGGTGCTCGTTGTCAGTCTCGGGCGCGTCGGCGACATGTTCGGCCGCGTGCGGATGTACACGCTGGGCTTCGCGGTCTTCACCGTGTTCTCGATCCTGCTCGCGGTCACCTGGATGACCGGTCCCGGGGCCGCGCTGTGGATCATCTTGATGCGCGTCGGCCAGGGCGTCGGCGGGGCGTTCCTCTTCGCCAACTCCAACGCCATCATCACCGATGCCTTCCCGCCCGACGAGCGCGGCCTGGCGCTCGGCATCAACGGTGTGGCCGCCATCGGTGGCGCCTTCATCGGGTTGCTGCTGGGCGGCCTATTGGCGCCCATCGAGTGGCGCCTCGTGTTCTTGGTCTCGGTCCCAGTGGGACTGTTCGGCACGATCTGGGCCTGGGCCAGGTTGCGCGAGACCGGCGTGCGCAATAGCGCCACGCACATCGACTGGCTGGGCAACGCCAGCTTCGCGCTGGGACTCATCGGGATCCTCACCGGCATCGTCTACGGCCTCCAGCCCTACGGGGGCCACACCATGGGCTGGACCAGCCCCTTCGTGCTCTCGTGCCTCATCGGGGGAGTCGCCGTCCTCGTCGCCTTCGCGGTCATCGAGACGCGCGTCAACGAGCCGATGTTCCAGCTACACCTCTTCTCCAGCCGAGGATTCTCCACCGGCAACGTGGCCGCGCTACTGCTGGCTCTGGCGCGAGGGGGTTTGCAGTTCATGCTGATTATCTGGCTGCAGGGGATCTGGCTGCCGCTGCACGGCTACAGCTTCGTGCGCACCCCACTGTGGGCGGGTATCTACATGGTGCCGCTCACGATCGGGTTCTTCGTGGCCGGCCCCGTCGCGGGTCGCCTCGCGGACCGCCACGGCGCGCGCATGTTCGCGACGTTGGGACTGGTCCTCACCGCGGTCAGCTTCGTCGGCCTCCAGGCCATCCCGATCAACTTCCCCTACCCGCTCTTCGCTGGTCTCATCTTCTTGGTCGGGCTGTCGATGGGCCTCTTCGCCGCCCCCAACACCAGCGCCGTCATGAACTCGTTGCCGGTCGACCAGCGCGGCGCCGGCGGCGCCATGCTGAACACCTTCCAAAACTCGGCGAGCGTGCTGTCCATCGGCTTCTTCTTCACCGTCATCACGCTGGGCCTCGCGGCCACCCTGCCCAAGGCGCTACTCACCGGACTCACGCGCCAGGGCGTGCCGCATGCCGTCGCCGTGTCGGTCTCGCACATCCCGCCGATCGGCAGTCTGTTCTCCGCGTTCCTGGGCATCAACCCCATCAAGACCCTGTTGGGCGCCAAGGTGCTGGCGGAGCCCGGCGTGCACTCCTCGGTGCTGCTCGGTCGCGGGTTCTTCCCCGGACTGATCTCCGCACCGTTCGCCAACGGATTGCACCTCGCGTTCCTCGCCGCAGCCGCCATGTGTCTTCTCGGCGCCGTGGTGTCGTGGCTGCGCGGACCCAACCCCGCCCACGACATTCACTCGCGATCTCGCGAGTTGCAGGAGGGTCTCGGGTCCGTCGCCGAGGTCGCGATGTCCCAATCCGGCGCGGGTTCGCCCGGCGCGGTGATGGAGCCCGACGTCGCCAGTTAGCGGGTCTTGATCTGGTCGAGTCCCATCTGAGGCGAGTAGCAGGGCTGGTCCCTACGCTCTCGGTAATGACGGCCTTTTCGGTCTCGTCACTTAACCAAACGACTCGGCTCTAATACCTGGTCAGGGACGTCGTCAAATGGCTACTTCGCTGCAAAGGCCCCTTTTCAAATAGAAAAGACTACGAGTTTACACACGTTAAAGTAGTATAACCTACAGATAGTGAGTGAAGTACGTAGGATATCCTATAGAAAGGTGGACCCGTGCGACCGTCAAAAGCTCTTGCTCGCCGCCGACTCGACGAGCGCCTTGAAAACCTGAGCGGCCTCATCGGTCCACGCCCTGCTCGCGGCTGGGTGCGAGCCGTGCGCGAAGCGCTCGGAATGTCGAGCGCTGAGATGGCGCTTCGGATGGGGGTAACCCCATCCAGGATCAGCCAGATCGAGCGAGGCGAGGCGGACGACTCGATTCACCTGAGCACGCTGAGGCGCGCCGCAGAGGCACTCGGTTGTCAACTCCACTACGTCTTGGTGCCGGGCTCTTCCCTGGAACGGATGGTGCGCGATCAGGCCCGGAAGAAGGCGACGGCCGTTGTGGGCGTGGCCACCCACACGATGAGACTCGAGGATCAAGAGCCCGAGCCCGATGTTGTTGACGCGCAACTGGGCGAACTCATTGATCGTCTTGTCGACTCTCGAGGTTTGTGGAAGGTCGAATGAACGGACGATGGACTGACCCGCTCGTTCCGGCGACGGACGGCCACACTCGCTTGGACGATGACGCGATGCGCGGACTAAAGCCGGCTTGGATCAGAACTCGAGGTGATCTAAATGGTGCCGAGCAGCAGAACATCCTCAATGTCGTGGCGACTCGCCACCCACCGACGATTGAGGAGTTGCTCACTGACGGCTACTTACGGGGCCTGCACCGAGCGATGTTCAGTGACGTCTGGACCTGGGCGGGGACGTATCGACGGACCAACCCGAATATTGGTTGCGACTGGCATCAGATTACGGTCAACGTCCGGTCCTTGCTCGACGACGTCAAATACTGGATTGAACAATCGACGTGCGCCGCTGACGAAGTTGCCGTCAGGTTTCATCACAGGCTCGTCTTCATCCACCCGTTTCCGAATGGCAACGGTCGGCACTCCCGGCTCGCCGCAAACTATCTCGTGACCGCACTGAAGGCCGGTCCCCTCACCTGGGGCTCCGAGCTCAACCTTCCAACAAGTGAGTTGCGCAACATCTACATTGGCGCCCTGCGACTCGCCGACAGCGAGAGTGACTTCTCGGCGCTCGTTACGTTTGCGAAGAACTAAGGCTGCTCGTTCATCGCCCCGTCAGCTTCGGCGTCACGTCATGAGACTCCCATCTCCCATCCGCGAGACGTCACCGGTCGTTCCCCTTGACACATTGCGTGTGCTCACGTAAGGTGCCCTCGATACGCGATCAATCGGAACTCAGTTCTGATTATCGGAACTATAGGGAAGCGGGGGCGTTGATGTCAGCATTTATTCGCGCAGGTGTATCGGGGCGTCGTCGCCACAAGTTCATCAAGGTCGGACTGGCCATCGCGCTCGCGTCGGGCGCGTCGTTCGTGGCCGCCGCAGCGGGCGCCAGCGCCAAGGTCACCAACATCACGATCTGGAACGACCCGCTGGCCGCCGGTTCCGTCGGCGTCCCGGCGTCCAAGTCGTTCCTGACCAAGGGCGTCAACCTCTTCATGAAGGCCAATCCCTCGATCCACGTCAAGATCCTCCAGGAGCCGATGGCCTCGACGACCGCGTTCAACACGCTCCTGCAGTCCTCGGAGCTCGCGGGCACCACCCCGGACATCGGTCAGCTCTACGTCGGCGGCCAGGTCTTGCAGAACGCCAAGTTCCTGCTGCCCCTCAACCAGGTGCTCGGCTCGGCGTACATCAACTCGCTGACCGGCTGGCAGTTCGTGACGAAGAACTTCGCGACCCACGGAACGATCTACGCGGTGCCCTACGGCGCGGGCTACTACTACACCGTGTACTACAACAAGACGCTCTTCAAGCGCGCGGGCATCACCGGTCCTCTGCCCACGACGTGGGAGGCCATGGTGTCGGTGGCCCGGAAGATCAAGGCCAAGGGCATCACACCATTTGAGTTCGGCGAGAAGGAGGGCTACTTCGGCGCCTGGACGATGGACTCGCTGATCTCGGGCCTCGGGGGCAACAACGGCGTGCTGGCCATGTACACCGGCAAGAAGTCGCTCGACACGTCGCTGCTCATCAAGCCCTACACCGCCTGGCACGCGCTGTTCGCGCAGGGCCTGACCAACTCGGACGCGGCGACGCTGACCTATACCACGGGGGTTGCCAACTTTGCCGCCGGCAAGGCCGCGATGACCATCACCGGCCAGTACTACGACGACCAGATCTCCAAGGGACTCGGCCGGAACGTCGGTCTCTTCCCGGTGCCGCTGCTGGCTGGCTCGAAGTACCCGACGTCGCTGTCGGGTGGGCCGAACAACTCCTACGTGATCTTCAAGAAGTCGGCGCACGTCGCGGCGGACGTCAAGCTGATCAAGTTCCTGACGACACCGCAGGTTCAGAACCTCTCGGTCAAGGAGCTCGGCCAGCTGCCCAATAACGTCGGCTTCAGCCCGTCGGCGTCCTTTAAGGCCAGCCAGCCATTGCTGACCGATCTCAGCACCTACATCAACAAGGATCACTACATCCTCTTCGAGGCCTTCGACAACGTCATGCCCGGCAGCATCGACTCGTACTGGTACCAGACCAACAACGGCGTCTTCGCCGGCTCGCTGAGTCCCAAGTCCGCCGCGTCGAGCATGCAGTCTCAGATGGCCAGTTACCTCGCGACCGCCGCCACGGGGTGAGCCCGGGGTCGCCTGACCCAAGCGCGTCGACGGCCGGCCCGGTAACGGGCCCGCGCGACGACCCCTCGACGGAGAACGCCGAGGAACTGGCACCACGCCGGAGTCGGCGCGTCTTTCCCTACGTCGCGCTGCTCCCGGCGGCGGTGCTGGTGCTGGGCCTCATGGTGGTGCCCATCGGCGCCACCATCTGGCACAGCTTTACCAACTGGGACGGGGTCAACAGCACCTTCATCGGTTTCAAGAACTTCGACCTGATCTTCCACAACCCGATCATCAACCAGGTGTTCGTCAACTCGCTCATCTTCCTGATCTCGGTGCCGCTGATCCTGGCCGCGTCACTGGTCGCGGCCGTCTTCGTCTACGAGAAGGTGCTCGGCTGGAAGGTCTTCCGCTTCCTCTTCTTCATCCCCATGGTGCTCTCGCCGGTCATCGTGGGCGTGCTCTTCTCCACCTTCTTCCTTCCGGGCGGTGCGGTGGACCAGGTGTTGCGGTTCGTGGGGCTGCGCAACTTCTCCTGGCTCGGCAACCCCTGGTCGGCGCGGTTCGTCGTGATCCTGGCGCTGGTGTGGGCGTCCTTCGGCTTCGGGATGGTGGTGATCCTCTCGGCCATGTCGACGGTGGACCCGGCGCTCTACGACGCCGCCGCCATCGACGGAGCCTCGTGGTGGCGCCGCCTGCGCTCGATCACGATCCCCATGATCTCCGGGTCGTTGCAGTTCTTGAGTGTCATCAACGTCATCTACACCTTCACGTCGCTCTTCGCGTTCGTCTACGTCATCACCGCGGGCGGGCCGGGGTTCTCGACGACCACGGTGGACTACTACACCTACATCACGACCTTCGAGAATGGACAGTTCGGCTACGGCGCCGCGCTCGCGCTGTTGCTCTTTCTGATCGTGCTGACCTTGACGGTCGCCCAGGTGAAGCTCTTCCCCAACCGCGAAGTCCAGCAGGGCTCGTAGATGACGTCGCGACTTTCGAGAAGCCTGGTGTTCGCGGCGCTGTGCCTCATCGGCGCGTCGACGGTCTACCCGCTGCTGTTCATGGCGCTCAATTCCATGCGCACGACCCAGGCCTTCGAGGTCAACCCCTTCGGCCTGCCCTCGCACCTCAGCTTCTCGAGCTACTCGTCGCTCTTCTCCACCGTCCCGTTCCTCCAAAGCATCGGCCACTCGCTGCTGGTGGTGGTGCCCGCGGTGCTGCTCGCGACGATCGCGTCGTCGCTGGCCGCGTTCGTGTTCACCAAGACACCGGTCAAGTTGGGCAACGTCCTCTTCTGGACGATGCTCATGATCATGTTCATGCCCGGCATCGTGGTCCTGCTGCCGCTCTACGTGGAGGTCGCGCGCACGGGGCTGGCCAACAACTTCGCGCCGGCGATCCTCATCTACACCGCGATCAACATCCCCTACGGCACCTACCTGCTGCGCGCCAACTTCCGCAACATCCCCGACTCGGTGGTCGAGGCCGCCCGCGTCGACGGAGCCAGCTGGTTCAAGATCTACCTGCGCGTCATCATGCCCATCGGCAAGCCCGGCATCATCACCGTGGGGATCCTGACCTTCCTCAACATCTGGAACGACCTCTTCATCTCGCTGGTCCTGCTGCACGCGCCCAACACCGAGATGGTCACCCCGACCCTGGCCCAGCTGAGCGGCAAGTTCACCTCGGACATCCCGGTGCTCATGGCGGGGCTGCTCCTGGGGGCGATCCCGACGCTGCTCCTCTACATGGTCACGGCCCGGGTCTTCATCCGCGGGATGCTCTCGGGCGCGGTGAGGTAGGTGGACGTGACCGCTAATCAGAACAGAGTTCCCGTAAACGGAAACTGGCTAGATTGGCCCTCGCGCGGACCGCGCAGAGAAGAGAGGTCATGACCAGCGACGTCGTCGATCCCCAGGTGCGCGGCCCCAACGGGGCCGACCGGGTGCTGGCGATCCTCAACGTGCTGGGCAACTTCCCCGACGGCATCGGACTGAACGACCTGGCCCGGCTGATGCACTCGCCGCGCTCGAGCGTGCACCGCGCGCTCAGCGCTCTGCGCCGCGCCGAGCTCATCGAGCAGGACCGCGACAGCCGCTACCGCCTCGGCTACGGACTGCTGAAGTTGGCCTTCTCCTACTACGAGGAGCTCGACGAGGTGGGCCGGATGCGCCCGATCCTGGCGGCGCTGGCCACCGAGTTCGGCGAGACCACCCACTACGCCATCCTCAGTCGCCACGAGGTCGTCTACCTGGCCAAGGTGCAGCCTCCCCAGAGCCGCTACCAGATGACCTCGGCCATCGGCGGGCGCAACCCCGCCTACTGCACCGGCGTCGGCAAGGCGATATTGGCCTACGAGCTGACCGACGAGGCGGCCGTCTGCGCGTTCGTCGACTCGCACGGGCCGCTCACCTCCTTCACCCCCAACACGATCACCACCGCCGCGGCGCTGCACGCCGAACTGGCCCGCGTGCGCGCCGACGGCTACGCGCTGGACCGCGAGGAGCACGAAGAGGGCATCAACTGCCTGGCCATGCCCCTCTTCCTCACCTCCTCCACGGTGCCCGACGGTGCGATCAGCGTCACCGCCGTCGCCCAGCGCTTCCCACTGGCGCGCCTAGAAGCCTCCATCGATCGCGCCCGCGAGATGATTCGAGAACACTTGGGAGAGGTCACCCCGTGAAGATCACTGACGTCGAAGCGCTGGTGTTGTCGAGCGGCGATATTGACACGTCGCGCGCCGACGGCACCCAAGACGCGTTTCTCGTGCGCGTGCACACCGACGAGGGGATCGTGGGGGTGGGCGAGGGCGACACCTCGCCGTACGCGGCGCGCACGATCGTCACCATGCCCTCGTCGCACTCGCTCTCGCGCGGCCTCGGAGAGATGCTGATCGGCGAGGACCCGCTACGGATCCGACCCCTCTGGGACACCATGTTCGCCGCGAGCTACCACTACGGTCGCGACGGCGCGGGACTGCACGCGATGAGCGCGATCGACATGGCGCTGTGGGACCTGATGGGCCAGGTCGCGGGGCTGTCAGTGGCGCGACTGCTGGGCGGAGAAACCGCCACCCGCGTCGAGATCTACGCCAGCGAGGTCATGCCCGACACCGCCGACGAGGTGGACGAATTGGCCCGGCGCGTCGTGGCGGAGGGTTTCACCGCTCTGAAACTCGGCTGGGGACCACTGGGTCGCGACGTGGGACGGGACATCGAGTTGGCCGGTGCGGCGCGCGCGGTGCTGGGTCCGCACCGCAAGCTCATGATCGATGGGGGCATGGCCTACACGCTGGCCAGCGCACGAGAGTTCTGTCGGCGCGCCGAACCCTTGGGACTCTTCTGGTTCGAAGAACCCTTCGAGGCCGACGACCTCTCCTCCTATGAGCGCTTGACGCGCAGCGTGGACGTGCGCATCGCGTGCGGCGAAGCACACTCCACCGCGGCGCCCTTCGCGCGTTTGGTCGACGCCGGGGTTGCCATCTTGCAGCCCGACCTCGGTCGTTGCGGCGGGCTCACGATCGGCCGCGACATCGCGGCGGCCGTTCGCGACGCGCCGGCCAGCGCCGTCGTCATCCCGCACTGCTTCTCGACCGACGTCCTGCTCGCCGCGACGCTGCAGTTCGTTGCCACGCTGCCGGGCGAGCGACTGATCGAGTACCCGGTGACGTCGTCCAAGCGCGCGGGCACGCTGCTGACGACGCCGTTCACGCCCGAGGGCGGCGAACTCGTGCTGCCCGACGGACCGGGCCTGGGCATCACGCTGGATGAGGACGAAGTGGCGCGACGCACGGTGACCGTGTGACCCCGATCGCGCCTGATCACGCTCCACGGGAGGCCTAGAGGGTGGCATCCATCGCGCTCCAGGAGGTGACCAAGGTCTACCCCAACGGCTTTAATGCCGTGAAGGGCCTGGACCTGACCGTCGCCGAGGGCGAGTTCATGGTCTTGGTCGGACCGTCCGGCTGCGGCAAGACGACTGCGCTGCGCATGGTGGCCGGTCTCGAGGAGATCACCTCGGGGACCCTGCGCATCGGCGACCGAGTGGCCAACCACCTGTCGTCCAAGGAGCGCGACGTCGCGATGGTCTTCCAGAACTACGCGCTTTACCCGCACATGTCGGTGGCGGAGAACATTGCCTTCGGGTTGAGTCTGCGAAAGATCCCCAAGGATGAGATCCGCGCCAAGGTGGCCGTGGCGGCCGAGATCCTCGGGTTGGGTGACCTACTGGGGCAAAAGCCGGGACTTCTCTCCGGCGGCCAGCGCCAGCGCGTGGCCATGGGCCGGGCCATCGTGCGCGACCCCAAGGTCTTTCTGATGGACGAGCCGCTCTCCAATCTGGACGCCAAATTGCGCGTGCAGATGCGCACCGAGGTCCACCGCATCCAGCGGCGCATCGGCGTGGCCACCCTGTACGTCACGCACGACCAGACCGAAGCCATGACCATGGGGGACCGGGTCGCGGTCATGCGCGCCGGCGAGCTCCAGCAGTGCGACCACCCCCAGGTCCTCTACGCCAACCCGGCCAATCTGTTCGTGGCCGCCTTCATCGGATCGCCGGCGATGAACCTCTTCGAGGCCACCGTCAGCGACGACGGCGCGTCGCTGCACCTGGGCAGCCAGTCGCTGGCCCTCAACGACGCGCTCTACCAGCGCCGACCCGGGCTGCGAGCGTTTCAGGGGCGGGCAGTGGTGGTGGGGCTACGGGCTGAGGACCTGCCCATCAAAGAGGGTGACGGGACTGGGACCGAGTTGAAGGCTCAAGTCGAGACCATCGAGGCGCTGGGCAGCGAGCTGCTCGTCCACTTCTCGATCGACGCCACGCGCGTGAGCGGCGAAGGCGGCGACGCCGGCGACGCCGACCTCACCTCCGCGGCGATCGACATCGTGGGCGAAGGCGTGGCGCGCGTGGAGCCGCGCGCCCGCGTCGACGCCGGCCAGACCGCGACCTTCTCCGTCTACCCGGAGCGAATGCACTTCTTCGATCCGGCCAGCGAGCGAGCGATCGAGGAGTGACCCCCATCGACACGACCACGCGCATCACGCTGGCGAGCGAGGGCGTTGGGCTCTCCCTGGAGTCGCGTGGCGCCAAGATCGTCAGCCTCATCGACGTCGAGCGCGGTCGCGAGTGGCTGGAACCGCCTGGCGCGCATGCGCTGGGCGCATCCTTCGATGAGAGCGCGATGGGCGGCTGGGACGAGATGATGCCGACGATCGAGGCGTGTCGCTATCCCGGCACGGACAGGGCGTTGCCCGACCACGGAGATCTGTGGACCAGGTCCTGGCGGGTGAGTGCGCTCAGTCCCACGTCGGTCACGACGACGATCGACGACCTGGGACTGGACTACCGCCTTGAGCGCACCGTCACTTTGGCCCGACGCTCGTTGCGCCTGGACTATCGGCTCACGTCGCTCGTCGATGACCTCTGGTATCTCTGGGCGGCCCATCCGCTGTTTTCGGTGCGTGAGGGTACGCGCCTCCTCGTTCCCGGGACGCACTGTGACTCCGGGGAGGCAACGCGTGAGGTGGTACTCACCCGCGACCGAACACCCGGGACCAGCGGCAAGTATTTCGTGTCGCCGGCGCACGAGACAGCAACGGCCTCCCTGGTCGATGTCGATGGCGCCACACTCACCCTTCGCTGGTCGAGGTCCGACGCGCCCTACGTGGGGGTGTGGCTCGATCACGCTCAGTACGCGCGCCATCCGGTCATCGCCATCGAACCAACGAACGCGCCGGATGATTCTCTAGCGCGCGCATCGAACGGTGACCTCGACCGCCTCACCGGTGATCGGCAGTGGCACCTCGAAGTGGCGTTCGGTGACGAATTGGAAGAAGGAGCGGTTCAGTGAGATTCTCGCGAGTGGGACCGGCGGGCAGCGAGCGTGCGTCCGTCGTGGATGTTGACGGGGTGGCGCGCTACCTGCCGGAGGCCTGGGGTGATATCGACGGGGGCTTTTGGAGCTCACGCCGCGGCGACGGTGCACCGGACCTGGCGGCGGCCATCTCGCTGACCGACGTGGCGTCCAGCACTGAGCGCCTGGGTCCCCCGCTTGCCCGGCCCGGCAAGGTCGTGTGCGTCGGACTCAACTACCGCGACCACGCACGCGAGACCGGCGCGACGATCCCGACCGAACCGATCCTGTTCATGAAGGCGCCCTCATGCGTGGTGGGGCCGTTCGACGATGTGCTCATTCCGCGCGGGTCGGTCAAGACCGACTGGGAGGTCGAGCTCGGCGTGGTGATCGGCGCCCGCGCGCGCTATCTTGATTCGCCGGCCGACGCGGCCGCGGTGATCGGGGGCTACTGCCTCAGCCACGACGTCTCGGAACGAGAGTTCCAACTCGAGCGCGGTGGCCAGTGGGATAAGGGAAAGAGCTGCGAGACCTTCAACCCCCTCGGTCCGTATCTGGTCACCCCGGATGAAGTGGGTGACGTCCAAGCCCTGGCCATGCGCCTGAGCGTCAACGGCGTGGTGCGCCAGGACGGCACGACCGGCGACATGATCTTCCCGGTCGACTACCTGGTGTGGTACATCAGCCAGTTCATGGTGCTCGAACCGGGCGATCTCATCAACACGGGAACCCCGGCGGGCGTCTCGATGGGTCACGACGACGTGGCCTACCTGGTGGCGGGTGACGTGGTTGAACTGTCGATCGAGGGCTTGGGGTCCCAGCGCAGTCAGTTGGTGCCGGCCTAGTTGGTCCCACGAGAGCCCCGGGGGAGTCTCGGCGTCGACGCCGAGGGTCCCGCCGCCTGAGCGGTGGGTCGAAGACGAGAAAGAGGAGTGACCATGAGTGACATGTCCAGAAAACGCGCGCTGGTCACCGGCGCGTCCAGCGGCATCGGGCGCGCAATCGCTCTCGCGTTCGCCGCCCAGGGAGCGTCGGTCGCCGTGGGGGGACGCGACAAGGCCCGCGTCGCAGAAACGGTGGACGACATCGTGCGGGCGGGAGGCCAGGCGGTTCCCGCGCTGGGTGACGTCTCGCTCGAGGACGAGGCGCGACGCGTGGTCGACGAGTCGGCCAACGCCCTCGGGGGGCTCGACGTCGTGGTCAACAACGCGGGCATCGACGCCTCCGACTGGCACGACGTCGCCGATTGGCCGGTCGAGCTCTTCGACGAGATTCTGGCGGTCAACCTCCGCGGACCGTTCCTCGTGTCCAAATTCGCCATCCCGCACCTGTTGGCGGCGGGGGGAGGGTCGATCCTGCATATCAGCTCGGTCTGCGCCGTGACGGTCTGGGCCGGCGACGTGGGCTACGACGTCTCCAAGGCGGGGCTCAACATGCTGAGCGACCACATCGCGGTGGAGTACGGGCCGCGCGGGATTGTCTCCAACACCCTGATGCCCGGCGTGGTGCGCACGCCGCTCCACGAAGGCGTGATGGAGGGAATGAACGACGGCCGGGCCTTTGAGCGGGTCCTGCAATCGCGACACCCGATCGGGCGCTTCGGCACGGTCGAAGAGGTCGCCGACGCGGCGGTCTTCCTCTGTTCGGGCGAGGCGCCGTTCCTCACCGGGGCCAACATCCCCATCGACGGCGCGTACAGCCGCGTGTAGGTCGGCGCTACGGCGCCAGCAGGGCCTTGACCGGCGTGGACTGCCCGTCCATGAGGGCGGTGAAGATCTCGGCACCCTCGTCGAGCGGGTACGTCGTCGTCCAGGACAGATCGAGGTCGCGGGCCAGGGCGATCGCGGCGGCGAACTCGTCGTCGCGGTAGGCGAAAGACCCATGGATCTGTTTTTCGAATCGAACGAGGTGTGCGGCATCGACACCGGGTTCGGCGGTGGCCAGACCCAGCCAGATCGCGGTTCCCCCCGGTAGCACGTGCTCGATCGAACTTGCACGCGTCGCGGCCGAGCCGACCGCGTCGAACACAACGTCGTACTCGCCCTCGAGGACCTCACCGACGTGGTCGGCACCGAGGCCGCTGGCCACCTCGCGCCGGTCGGCCGAAAGGTCGGTCGCATCGACCACGGCCGCTTTCGCATTGCGCGCGACCTCCACGCAGGCCAACCCAATCGGACCGCACCCGATGACGCCGACGCGGAGTCCGGCGGGCGTGCCGGCGAGGTGCCAGGCGTGCACGGCGTTCGCCAGCGGCTCGACCAGTGCCGCGCGGTCCCAGTCGAGGTCGTCGGGCAACTCGTGCAGGGACGTCAGGGGCACGGCGACGCGCTCGGCGAAGCCACCGGCCCGGTGCACCCCAAGGAGCCAACGGCGTCGACAGACTTGGGTCTGGCCGGCCGCGCACATGTCGCATTCGCCGCACGAATGCAACGGATTGACGGCGACGCGGCGACCGTCCGGCGTTCGCCCCACGAACTCGTGGCCCATGACCATGGGAGGGACCCGAAACCCTGGTGACGCGATGCCGTGCAACTCGCTGCCGCAGATGCCGGCTCTCACGACGTCGACGACGACCTCACCTCCATCCGGCGTCACTTCGGGCACGTCCTTGACTTGGACGACGCCGTAGTCGGTAAAAACGAGTGCCTTCATGTGCGCCTCTCGCGGTGGGGGTGGTGCTCTTCACGCTAATGCGTCACTACGTGCGTTGACGTGGCCGAGGCACGTTGTGAGGCGATCGTCGAGAACACGCTCGAAGAGTTCCATCAATCAGAACGTGACCGATCGACGTGTTGTCCACCTCGGCCACATTGCGTCCGTGACGACGTTTGGCTACGTTGGACCCAGCGCGCGCGGCCGGTCAAGAGCGCGCGTGGGCGCCGCTCGGGCGTCCACGAGGAGACCCGAAGGTTGTCGGCGTGTGGCGTGAGTACTTCGAGGGCAAGACGGTTGTCATCTCCGGTGGCTCAACGGGCATCGGCGCCGCAGTGGCGACCGAGTTCTCGCGGGCGGGAGCGCGCACGATCATCGCCGACCTGGCCGATGACGCGGGCCATGAACTCGCCGCGTCCCTGGTGGCCGGAGGCGGAGACTGTTGCTATCGGCACTGCGATGTGAGCCACGAGGGTGACGTGAATGCGCTCTTCGCCGAGGTGGAGGAAACCGTCGGCGCCCCCGACGTAGTCTTCGCGAACGCCGGCGTCGAATGGACCAAGGACGTTCGCTCCACCTCGCTCGCCGAATGGCGACGGGTAATCGACATCAACCTCACGGGGATCTTCCTCGTGACGCGCGGCGCTCTTCGTTCCATGTGCGAACGACGCGACGGCGCCATCGTCGTGACCGGATCGCCTCACGCCCTGGCCACCGTGCCCGACGCCGGCGCCTACGCCGCGTCCAAGGGCGGGGTGCACGCGCTGGTCGCCGCCCTGTCCCTCGAGGGCGCGCCCTACGGCGTACGAGTCAACGGTGTCGTACCCGGGACGATTGACACGCCGCTCGTCCGTCGTGAGGCGATGGCGGCCGCGGACCCCGCGGCGCAGATGATCGCCATGGCCGCGGCCCAGCCGCTGGGCCGGATTGGCCAACCTGAGGACGTGGCCCAGGTCGTGCTCTTCCTCGCCTCACCCCTCGCGGGTTTCGTCACCGGCTCGTTCTACGGCGTCGATGGAGGACTTCGTGCGGCGTTGCCCGCGGGACCTCCCATGCGCTACGACGCCTGAACGGACCGAGGAGACACCGTGCGTGAGTTCACGGCCGAGGTGTGCACCACCGACGCCTACTTTCTGGGCGAGGGGTGCCGATGGGACGAGGTGCGCCAAGAGCTCTACTGGGTGAGCCTCTACGACGGTCAGTTCTTTCGCGCCCGCGCCGACGGTGCACGCGTGGAAATCATTCATCGCTACGACCTCGGTGGCGACGTGGGAGCCGTCGCCCCGTGCGCTGATCGCGCCGATGGGTGGATCGTCGCCAAGGACACGTCCCTCTTCCGGCTCCGCGAGACGGGCGAACTGAAGCCTCTCGTCGAGCTCGACACTGGTGACGGCGTGCGAGTCAACGACGGTGCGGCCGATCCGTGGGGACAGTTCTGGATCGGCACCATGGCACACGACTCCTCGGAGGGCCGCGGAATGCTCTTTCGTTACGACGGTGCCAGCGAGGTCACGATCATCAAGCCGGGTGTGAGCATCTCCAACGGGCTTGGGTGGAGCCCTGACCGGCGCACCATGTACTACGTCGACAGCGGACCGGCGACGATCTACGCCTTCGACGCTGATGGGAACGGCGCCGTGTCGGACGAGCGCGTCTTCGCCCGACTGGACGCGGATAAGGAAGGCTCGCCCGACGGACTTTGCGTCGACGCGGAAGGAGCAATCTGGGTCGCGTTGTGGGGCGGGAGGTCCGTGCGGCGCTACGCGCCGAGCGGCGAGCCAATTGCCCAGGTCGCGGTCGACTCGCCCAACCCCTCGAGTTGCGCGATCGGGGGCGCCAACGGCACCACCCTCTACGTCACGACGGCCCGCGAAGAATTGACCGAGGAGGACCTCGCCCGCGAGCCTTACGCCGGGCGCCTTTTCTGCGTCGACGTTGGTGTGTCCGGACTCGCTCTCAACGCCTTCGGCTAGGGAGTGTCTTCTGGTGGGTTACGCCTCGGCGCCCACGCGGTGAGCGAAGGGGAAGTGGGGCGTCGACTCTCGGTCGCCGTCGTGTCCGATGGTGAACGCCTCGTACGCCTCTAGGTGGCCAATGAGGTCAAGGACCTCACGGCCGCCGACACACAGCGCAGTCGCCAGCGCGTCGGCCAGCCCGAGATCGGGTCCGGTCACGCTGGCTGACGCGACGGCGGTCTCACGGCGACCGGTGCGCGGATTCACGAGGCGCTCCTGACTCTCGTAGTTGCCGGACGTGGCCAGGGCTCCGGAGACCTCGACCACGCCCGCGAGCTCCAGCGGCGCGTCGGGCCGCACGATTCCGACCCGAAAGACCTGGTGCGACGATGGCGCGCCGAACGTGGCGATGTCGCCCGCGGCGTTGAGCATGGCACCATCGAAGTCCGCGTCACGCAGCGCGTCCAGTGCTCTCCCGGTGGCCCAGCCCTTGACGTACCCCGAGGGGTCGAGTCCGCCCGGCAACGCCCAAGGATTGAAGAAGCCCCCCGAGATCTCACGGGCGTACCGGCACGCTTCCAACACGTCGGTCACCACGAGCGGGGCCTCGCCGAGGCTGATCTCGCCTCGCCGCAGTTGGCTGAGCGGGCTCGCCGCCTTCCAGGTGGAGAACACCTTGTCGGCTCGATGGAGTTCGGTGACGGCTCGGGCCAAATATGGGAGCGCCTCAGAGGGCGAGACGCCTCGCTCGCGATAGAGATCGATCGTGACGACCGTGCCCATCACGATCTCCTGGTGGTGAATGGTGCACGGGTGGCGCTGTGAACTCATGACCGTCCTGACTTTGTTGTTGACGCGTTGAGCACTCCGGAGATTCCAGAGGCGAATGATGCTCGAGATGATCCGAGAACACCCGTGGGTCGAGTCCCAACGGTCGGTGGCAAGGGCACTGACGTGGCCGTGTGAGGAACGCCGTGACCTCGGGACTCGTGGAGGTCGTCACGCCAGAGAGACGCTTCGCGCGGCGTAGGGTTGCTCGCCGGCTTCTTGGAGGACGTCCTGGGGAGAGGGGCCACGCCACAAGGTAACGAGGGAGTGTAAGAGGACCTCAAGATTGAGGTGGGAAACTCCCCAATTCGCTCTCTACCGATCGGCGATGACGCGTACCACTTTGGCGCTGGGCCCTGTCACCCTCACGTTAGAAACGAGGCTCGAAATCCGATCTCAGTTCGACGCCGCTGCGTCCGTGGTCGGGACGTACGGCCAGTATCTGGTGGATCTCGAGATTGTGACGTTCGAAGCCGACCGCGGAGCCAGTCATGTAGAGACGCCACACGCGGGCGCGCTGCTCACCAACCTCCTCGACGGCCTCGTCGAATCGCTTGACGAGATTGGCGACCCACTGACCAAGCGTGAGGGCGTAGTGCTCTCGCAAGCTTTCGAGGTGGCGGACTTCGAAGCCGTGAGCCTGGAAGAAGGACACCATCGTTCCGACATCGTGGAGTTCTCCATCCGGGAACACGTAGCGCTCGATGAACGGACTGTAGATCCTCGACGGTCCGCGCAGCCCGACGGCGACCTGCACTTGTCGCCACGTCTCGGCAGCGCGCGTCGGATTGGGATCGTCGCCGGAGTTGATCGGACGGCCGATCGCGTGATTGAGAAACCGTCCGCCGGGACGCACGAGTTCGAAGATCTGTTGCGTATAGGTCGCGAGCGCTCGACGACCGACGTGCTCGGACATCCCGATGGAACTCACCGCGTCGTACGGTCCGTCGCTGACGTCGCGATAGTCCTGCACGCGAAACTCGACGAGGTCACTCACTCCCTCGCGTTGAGCGCGTTCGGTCGCGAAGCGCTGTTGTGGCTGCGAGAGTGTGACGCCGACGACGCGCGCGCCGTAGTTCTTCGCGGCGTGAACGGCCATGGTGCCCCAACCGCACCCGATGTCGAGCAGACGGTCTCCTTCACGAAGCGCGAGCTTGCGCGCGATGAGATCGACCTTGCGTCGTTGCGCGATCTCCAACGTGTCCTGGGGCGTTGCGAACACGGCGCACGAGTACGTCATGGTCGGGCCGAGGATCATCTCGTAAAAACGATTCGACACGTCATAGTGGTGCGTCACCGCTGCACGGTCACGCGACCGACTGTGCAGCGCGCCGCGAGGGCGCACTTCGATCTCCGGTGGTTCGAGCCGACCGAGACCGGAGAGTCCGAGCTCGCGAATCAGCCAACGAACCGCGACGGGCCGCACGAGCTTGCGTAGGTGGGGAACCTCAAGTTCGAACAGCCCGTCGAGGTCGCCGTCGACGTCCACGTCGCCGGCGACGAAGGCTCGTGCGAGTCCCAACTCGCCCGGGCGCCGCAGCGCGCGGGTCAACGCGTCGCGACGAAGGACCTTCAGCGTGACGTCGGCCGTCGGTGACGTTGGAGATGCCGGCGCGGAACTCCCGTCGTACGTCTCCACGCGAAAGGGTGGAGTGCCGCCATACATCGAGGCCACGAGCGTCGAAACGTCCACCCCACCACCTCCTCGCCGCGGTGCCATATATATGGCGCCGATTCGTGGCGCCGTCAGGCATCTCGTCGGGTGACGTGCCCCGAAGTTTATTGACGCAGCAACCGGAGGGCTCCAGATTGCTGGTTTGGGGGAAATTCACGGCCCGTGATCGGTCCTCGAGCGGGTCGGTCCGCGCCGGCGGCGCGCGACGAGATTCGTATTGGCGCCAACTCTCGCTTCGGGAGGCTCACTGAGGACGTCTCGATCACGGCCTGTATGGAGGTGGGGGCGTCGACGAAGTCGGTTGAGAGTATGTTGTCCCTCGTCGCGGGTCGTGCTCAGTCACGGCGTGTCCGACCGGCTTCCTAGCGTGAATTTTCGTGGAGATATGCGGCTGCACACTGTCGCGGAGCGGACCGGACGTTGTTGTCAACGTTGTTTTCAAGTTGACGTGCGCGGCCGATTTCTCGTGGCATGATTGATGGGTTCCGCGTGTCGGGCGGGAGACCCCAATGCGCTGAACGTGACGCTCGATAGTAGGTGCGGCCTTATATCCCTCACCGCGCACCGTGGACGTCGCGTTGGAAGAAGCGTCTCCCGGTACTGTTGAGGTGACTGTGGCATTCAAAAAGAAGAATCGCGACAACGCGGGGTCCGAGGCTGATGAGCGGGACACGGCCACCGGATCGGTCGCGACCGCGGTTGCCCCACCGGCCACCCCCAACGGGAATGGCGCCGCGCCGGAGTTTTCCTCGGGTGGCGTAGCGACGGCTCTCGCCGTCGACGTCCCTTCACACGTTCCGAAGACGAGGCTCGGTGAGCAGCTGATCGGGAGCAACCTGATCAGTGAGGCTCAACTGCAGCAGGCCCTTGACATGCAGCGCGAATCCGGCGGGCGCCTCGGCGAAGTGCTGGTGAGTATTGGCGCATTGAATGAGCAGGCGCTGGCACACGCCCTGGCCGCATTCTTCGGGTACGACGTCGCGAATCTCCGGCGCGACGAGGTCGATCCGCTCGTTCTGACGTTCCTCTCGGAAAAAGTTGCACGCGACAACATGGCGTTTCCCGTCCGGATGAGCGATGAGGGCCTTTACGTCGCCGTCTCGGAGCCGAGCGAAGAGTTGCGCGCCACGCTTTCCAAACTCTCCGGTCAGAACATCCAACTGCTGATCGCGCCGTACAGCGACATCAGTTGGGCCATCGATGCGAACTACCGAGCCATCACCAGCGTCGACAAGTTGGTCGCGGCGTTCGAGTCAGTGGAGGGAGCGCGGCGCCGCCCGCAGCAGGAGTCTGCCGGGCCCGAGGTCCTTGCGGACGACGCTCCGGTCGTCCAGGTGGTCGACCGGATCCTCACGCAGGCGATGCGCGACCGCGCGTCCGACATTCACATTGAACCGTCCGATGAGATCGTGCGTGTTCGCTTCCGCATCGACGGCGCGCTGAAGGAGATCCTCCAACTCCCCGCGTCGATCGGTCCGGGCCTCGTGAGCCGGATCAAAATCATGGCGAACATGAACATCGTTGAGCGACGCCGTCCCCAAGACGGTCAGCTCACTGCCACGATCGACGGCAAGGAAGTCGACGTTCGCGTCGCCACCGTCGCGACCATCATGGGTGAGTCGTGCGTCATGCGACTTCTCGACAAGACGCGCTCGGTCCTGCGATTGGGCGATCTGGGGATGCCGCCCGACACGCACGACGCGTACTCCAAAATCGTTCGAGCGCCCTTCGGCATGGTGTTGTGCGCGGGGCCGACCGGCTCGGGCAAGACGACGACCCTCTATGCGACGCTCAGCGAAGTGAGCAACTCGTCGCTGAACGTGATGACGATCGAGGACCCGGTGGAGTACGTTTTCCCGTCGATCAACCAGATCCAGACGAACGAGCAGGCGGGCCTGACCTTCGCCACGGGCCTAAAGTCGATCCTTCGCCAAGACCCCGACGTGATTCTGGTCGGTGAGATTCGCGACGTGGAAACCACCCGGGTGGCGGTCCAGTCGGCCCTGACGGGTCACTTCGTTGTGTCATCGGTCCACGCGACGGACTCGGTATCGGCGCTGCACCGGTTCCTCGATATGGGAATTGAGTCGTTCCTGATCGCCTCGTCGGTGTTGGCCGTGGTCGGCCAGCGGCTCTTGCGCCGGATCTGCCCGTCGTGCAAGACGGACTACCAGCCATCTGACGAGGAACTGGCTTTCTACGAGGAGAGCGGGGGGGCGCCCAAGGATGTCTTCTATCAGGGGGTCGGCTGCGCGTTCTGCTCCGGGACCGGGTATAAGGACCGAATCGGCATCTACGAGCTGTTGGTGATTACCCCTGAGATTCGCCGCCTTATCGTCGGCTGGGCAACCCAGGAGGAGCTGCGAACCGTGGCGGTGCGCCAAGGCATGCGGACTCTGCGCCAGGAAGCGACCAACCTGGTGACGTCGGACGTGACCACCATCGCCGAGGGCCTCCGGAGCGTTTACGCGCTATGAGCGACTCCGACGCCAATCAGGCCCCTGACAAGGCCGCCGTCAAGGCTGCGGCTAAGTCAGAAAAGGCCGCTCGCAAGGCCAAGGGTTCGGTCGCTTCGACCCGCGCCGAGCGTCGGGCTGTCAAGCAGCGCGACTCAGTCAAATCGGGCAAAGGTGCCAAGAAAAAAAAGGTCAAAGAGATCAAATTCAAGTATCGGGCCCTGGATGACGCAGGCAAGACCGTCTCGGGAACCGAAGTGGCGCTCTCGGCCGGCGCCGCCCACGTAGCTCTCCTAGCCAGAGGCCTCCAACCTCTCCAGGTCGAGTCCAAGCGGAGCCTGATATCCCTTGAAATCACCAAGAAGAAGGTGCCCCGCCAGGACGTCATGAACTTCACCCGCCAGTTGGCGGTATTCATGAAGGCGGGCGTGCCCATCATGGAGGCCCTCGAGGTCATCGTCGAGGAGACCCAGGACAAGATTCTCCGGCTGGTCCTGGAGGACATGGTCAACAGCCTGCGGTCGGGGGACACCTTCGCGGCGGCCGCAGCGGCCCACCCGGAGGCCTTTCCGAACTTCTACGTGGGAATTTTGGAGTCCGCAGAGTTGACCGGGAACCTGGACCTCGTCCTAAATCAACTGGCTGACTACATCGACCGCGACATCAAAGCCCGGGGAAAGGTGACGGCCGCCCTCATCTATCCGGCGGTCGTGGCGGCAATGTCGGTGGTGACGGTGATTGTGCTGTCGGTGTTCGTGCTCCCGCGCTTTGTTGTCTTTTTCAAGTCGTTGAACGCCAAACTGCCGCTCGTGACTCGCATGCTTCTCAGTTCCTCGTCGTTCGTCTCCAAGTGGTGGTACGTCGAGATTGCGCTGATTCTCCTGATCACTGGATCTTTCATCGCGATGCGACGCTCCGAGGGCGGGCGAGGTCGTATGGACCAGTGGCAGCTCAGGCTCCCAGTGATTGGGGACCTGACCGAGACCGCCATCATCGAGCGGACCTGCCGGGTCCTGGCCTCGATGCTGCGCGCCGGCGTTGATCTGCCTCGGTCGATGGCGGTCACCGCCGAGTCGGCCAACAACGCCGTCTATCGCACGGCTCTGGAGAAGGTCCGGGAAGTCATGATGCAGGGCCAGGGCCTGGCCGAGCCGATTGCCATGTCGGGCCTCTTCCCGGCTGCGGCGCGCCAGATGTTCCGGGTCGGCGAGGAAACCGGGACCCTGGACCAGCAACTGGAGGTCGCCGCCGCGTACTACAACCGCGAGCTGGAAACCAAGCTGGAACGGGCGACGGCGCTCTTCGAGCCAGCCATCATTATCCTGATGGGAGTCGTGGTGGGGTTCGTCGCCGTGGCACTTATCTCGGCTATGTACGGTATCTACAACCAGGTGAAAGTCTCGTGAAGCGATACGAGTTACCAGCCGGTACTAGTGAAAGAAATCGCGGCACTAAATGAAGGAATTCCTCGATATGATCTGCGGTGTAGCAACGCAGTAACAACAAATACTTGGATTATCCGTGGGGGAGGTTCGGAGTTCCTTCGAGGGACCGCGCGGGCTGAAATGGTGCCCGAACTGATCTGGGCGGACCGCTGCGAAACCAGCTGGCTATGATTCGTTAGTAATTTGAAAAGGTTCGGCTGGCGACCTTGGGATGGCCCTCGTGACCCGATCGGCAAGACTACTCCGATCTCGGGATTCGTTCGGTTGTGGGCAGTCCCGTTCTGGGAACTCAAAAGACCACTGGAACCTTGGTGCGTATTCCCTGGTCGATCGGGGTGGTCTCTGAAGGCCTGATCGGGCCCCACGCCCCCAAAACGGACCCCTCAGGCCTGGTGGGGCCGGGGAAGGTGTTTTCGGGGCTCTCCAGGGGCTCTGCGGGAGCTTTTGGGGCCCCTCGACGGCCCCTGGCG